>NZ_KK073873.1:1841702-2564846 GCF_000585355.1 Xylanibacter oryzae DSM 17970
ATTCTTACTTTTATGGTGCCTCTCGTCTTGCATAACGTTGTATGAGAAACGTCTCCAGAAAGGAGGTGTTCCAGCCGCACCTTCCGGTACGGCTACCTTGTTACGACTTAGCCCCAATCACCGGTTTCACCCTAGGCCGACCCTTGCGGTCACGGACTTCAGGCGCCCCCGGCTTTCATGGCTTGACGGGCGGTGTGTACAAGGCCCGGGAACGTATTCACCGCGCCATGGCTGATGCGCGATTACTAGCGAATCCAGCTTCGTGGAGTCGGGTTTCAGACTCCAGTCCGAACTGAGGCGCGTTTTATAGATTCGACCGACGTTGCCGGCGGCCATCACTCTGTACGCGCCATTGTAACACGTGTGTCGCCCCGGACGTAAGGGCCGTGCTGATTTGACGTCATCCCCACCTTCCTCACACCTTACGGTGGCAGTATCCCCAGAGTGCCCAGCTTAACCTGATGGCAACTAAGGAAAGGGGTTGCGCTCGTTATGGCACTTAAGCCGACACCTCACGGCACGAGCTGACGACAACCATGCAGCACCTTCACAGACGCCCCGAAGGGCCTTGGCATCTCTGCCGCGTTCGTCTGCAATTCAAGCCCGGGTAAGGTTCCTCGCGTATCATCGAATTAAACCACATGTTCCTCCGCTTGTGCGGGCCCCCGTCAATTCCTTTGAGTTTCACCGTTGCCGGCGTACTCCCCAGGTGGGATGCTTAACGCTTTCGCTTGGCCGCTGACCACATGGGCCAACAGCGGGCATCCATCGTTTACCGTGCGGACTACCAGGGTATCTAATCCTGTTCGATACCCGCACTTTCGAGCTTCAGCGTCAGTTGCGCTCCGGTAAGCTGCCTTCGCAATTGGAGTTCTTTGTGATATCTAAGCATTTCACCGCTACACCACAAATTCCGCCTACCTCGTGCGTACTCAAGCCTGGCAGTTCGAACAGCAAGTCAGAGGTTGAGCCTCTGCATTTCACTGCCCGCTTACCAAGCGGCCTACGCTCCCTTTAAACCCAATAAATCCGGATAACGCCTGGACCTTCCGTATTACCGCGGCTGCTGGCACGGAATTAGCCGGTCCTTATTCTTCTGGTACCTGCAATAAGCCACACGTGGCTCACTTTATCCCCAGATAAAAGAGGTTTACAACCCATAGGGCAGTCTTCCCTCACGCTACTTGGCTGGTTCAGTCTTGCGACCATTGACCAATATTCCTCACTGCTGCCTCCCGTAGGAGTTTGGACCGTGTCTCAGTTCCAATGTGGGGGACCTTCCTCTCAGAACCCCTACTGATCGTCGGTTTGGTGGGCCGTTACCCCGCCAACTGCCTAATCAGACGCATCCCCATCTTTTACCGCTAAGCCTTTCGTCATGATCTGATGTCGTCGCATGACCTCATACGGTATTACTCCCTCTTTCGAGGGGCTATCCCGTGGTAAAAGGCAGGTTGGATACGCGTTACTCACCCGTGCGCCGGTCGTCATCTGATCTAGCAAGCTAGATCAATGTTACCCCGCGACTTGCATGTGTTAAGCCTGTAGCTAGCGTTCATCCTGAGCCAGGATCAAACTCTCCATTGTAAAATATTGTTTCTACTTCTTGTCTCGGACATTGCTGACCTCCACAATACGTAAAGTTGTCTCTGTTTCAGAACGCTTCTCCGTAATTCAAGTCTAAAAGCACCTATTCATTATAAATGACGGTTCGTTTCTTTTTGTTACCCGAGTACCAATATATCAATACCAGCACTCGCTTCTTGTACTACTTCTCTGTCTATGTAAATCTTTTCAAAGAACTCTTTCTTTTGCTTACAAGAACGTTCGTTCTCGAAAGCGGATGCAAAGGTACAACTATTTTCCACAATACCAAATCTTTTTGTGGAAAAATAAAAATAATTTCAAATGTTTTCCAGTTTCTTTACAAATAAATCAGAGCATTCACAATCCCACATTATTATATATATAATAGCAAATTTATTATTTAAATTTTGTTTTCGCGATTCCAACGATTTTGCTATCAGCAATTTTACAAAGTCCCAATATATCATCATCAGGTTTACCAATGTCCGCAACATTTGCCAAGAACATCTGATAATACTTTTTTTCATTGGCTGCATCCTTTATCAGTCCGTAAGTCTGTGCGATCTTGAATATCGTAATATAAGAATTGGGTCTGAATAGCAAAGCCTGTTGCAAATGATATGCACATTTCTTATAATTTTTCTTCTGCAGATATCCATCAGCTATGCTACTATTAATAGTGTACATTATATCAAGATTATATCCGGCTTTTATTAGTGACAGATCCAGGTCATCAATACCCTCGTCTATCTCACCCACCTTGATACAAGCCATACCCAACTGTATTAGAATGTTAGGATTCTGCATCTTACTCATTTCCGCAGCCTTTTTAAAATATTTGTACGCCTGTGATAAACTGTCGCATCCATTATAGCAGAGTCCTTTCCTGAAACATGTCATCATAGAGTTATCTCCCATCTGTTCAAGTTTTGTATATTCCCTTACAGCGACGCTATAGTCTTTCTTTTTATAATATGCATAAGCCTGCTCACGATTTACAGACAGATTGGTAGAATCCACCTTGCTATTATATAACGATGTATATACCAAAGTAGAATCATACATCTCTTCTTGATTATAATATTCGGCAAGCTTCACAATATTATCGCAATCATACAAAAATTTGTCGGCTATTTTCTTATTCCAATAATGAGCGGAGTCTGCCATTAAATTATTATAGCAGTTGTACATCAACTTCATATCTTGGTGGTTAAAGCTATCTGTAGTAAGTATATATTCGGTTTCAATACTTTTCTTATAATATCCACGATAGAAATAGCACATTGCCAGATTCCTCACCACAGTTGGGGAAGCCTTTATAGCCATAGCTTTTTGATATAAAGGGATTGCATTGTTAACATCAAAATCGTTCATAAATTTGTCAGCTTGATGTTGATAATTTACGATTTGTTTTATACTATTATCCTGATGATTGTTCGCGCTAGTTACAGCACATATAAATAAAAAAACTACCACTAAAATATTTTTCATGACATTGTATTTTATACTGCAAATGTAACAAGAAATACAATATGTTATTAATTATGCCCGTTAATTTATATAAAATAAGCTATTGACATTATTTTTGACTGACATTTTTGACTAGTAATAGAATTAATGAGTAACAAAACCATATTGAGTTCTACTTTTTTATATTTATATAATGCCTATTGGAACTTAACAATACATACGGATGGGTATTTATTTTTTGACCCTATTAACAAATATACATTGTATTCAAATACAATATCTTGATGTAAATCAAGAAAACAGCCATTTTAAATATAAATCAGCATAAATTCATTGCCATTAATAAATTATTTGTATATTAGCATCATAAAAAAGATAAAAGGATTACAATAAAGTAATCAAAAGAATATAGAATTATTAAGGTAAAAATAATATTGTTAAGGATAAACAATAGGTAAATGTAGAAAGAGGAACTTGGAGATATCGTGAGGTATGAACTAAAAGTTTATTATTAAAGTCTAGGAAGGAATAAATGAAAGGATTAAGATTTGTATTCTGTATTGTTACAATATTTTTAGTAGCATCAGGTCTAATAAAAATGACCATTGAGAGAAAAAACTAACCGGATGGTTTTAATTTAAAAAGATAATATCTAAATATAAGCAGTGCAATTCTTTAAAAGGAATTGCGCTGTTTTCTATTATTAGCATTTTCTGTTACTTCGGACATTAAATATAACTTTTTTATACCGGAGTCCTTTTTCAAGCGTTTTCATCAAACTCCCCGCCCCTTTAAATCTTTCAAAGAGGAATAGGAAGATACGATTTTTTTTAAAATAAATGTCACTTTACCACTCGTCCTTTATTTATCAGGCTTTCAGGTACTTTGAAATACCACAAAATACCACTGTTCTACCACTATAAGGCCATACTTTTGTTTATATTTTCAAGAAGATAGCTTTTACATTGTCAAAGGATAGTTCCCGTAGTGCAAGAGCAATGTTTTTGAGGTGTAAAAGAATAGCTCACGTAGTGAAAAAGCTATGCAAATGACTATGCCTGAATTAGGTATACATCTTTGTTGTTATACTTACTGAATTACTATACAAATTATTAAAATCTTTACTGATCCACTTTACAGAAATATAAAAGCCTTCCTGATTTGCTTAACAACAAAGAAAATGTTTTTACATATTGTTCTATGTATGTTTTGTTGCTTACAAAGTTAAAATAAAAATACCATATATCCAACATAAGAACTATGAAAATAACCACGGTGGTTTGCCAAGGGGCTTGGAGGGGTGAAGCCTCCAAAGAGCGTTAACATCCAACATAATTTCTCCTTTTCTCTGCCGGTGTCTTCATCATGTTACTCATATGTGGCCTCTTATTGTTATAGAAGTATATGATATCTTTTAATATATGCATGGCCCCGTCCATGTTCTTGGGCCTTTTCATACGATAAATCCATTCCTGCTTTATGATGCCATTGACACGTTCTGCAATAGCATTGTCTGTTGGCTTGTAATCCTGAGTCATGCTTATATTTGTATTAACAGATTTGAGTAATGCAATATAGTCATTACAACAGTATTGAGAACCACGATCAGAGTGATGTATAAGATGACTTAGATCTGCATTTCCAGCCTGTTCTATCGCCTGTCCTAAAGCAGTTTTGGTATTTACAGCCATAAGATTATCTGAAACCGTCCATCCTATAATCTCGTGTGTAAATGCATCGGTAATAAGATGTAGATAACATACCCCATCATCAGTGTCTATATATGTAATGTCTGCTACCCAGAGCTGATTGGGAGTACTTGGTATAAAGCCCTTTATAAGATTCTTATATTTACGATAGTTATGGTTTGAATTTGTTGTATGACGTCTGCGTTGAGGTTTTAACATGAGATGCTTCTTATGAAGCAGATTATAGAACTTGTCACGGCCAACCATCTTGTTTGAATAAACTTCCCTTAGCATAAGAAATAGCTTATAGGCACCTAGTCCGGGAGCCTGTTCACGTATTTCTGAGACTATATGGATTATTTCATGTTCTGTTAGCTCTCGTTCCTGCATTTTCTCTTTGCTAACAGAGTAATAGCCTACACGGGTCTTGCCAAACAGTCCGCTCAGGCGTCCGATTGATTCATCAGGATGCATGGTGCGAAGGCTGTTTACTGCTTGGCGCCAGCTTTTTTTAATAAGTCGATGCCATACTCTTGCTTACCTATTTTGAGAACTTCATTCAAGGCTTCATTACGAAGCTCCGAATACTGCAGGGCTTTGCGCAAATGCAATATCTCTTCCTGAAGTTGCTCTTCTTTGGTCATAACCAAAGAGGACTTGATTGCTTCCTTCTTTTTACGCATTGACATTACCTTTTTTATTGTTTCTTCGGACAAAGATAATGATTTATCATCTAAAGGAAACTCTTTTTCCCATAAAGTTAATGTATGAGGAGATAATATATCATATTTACGCGCAGTAAATTGATAGGACAAATCATGCTCATACTTGTCTTTTAATACATGCAGCTTGAATTCTTTCGAATAGCTACGATATTCACGTTTTTTCTTCTTCTTTTCCATCGATTTTTTGTTAAAACGATGTAAACCTTTTCTGTATTAAGTCACAAAGATAGCTCCGAAGTGGTATTTGAGTGACGTTTTGTGGCATTTATGTAGGGTTTATTTAACTATTATCATATTGATAGTCAGTTATTTAACATGCATAGTGGTATAGTGACACTCCTTTTTGTTTTTTTATTCTGTAAAGTGCAGGACTTTGTTCTTTTCCTTTTGTTTCGCTGTGTTGCTAAATATCCTTAATCATATTCATTTTCTTTATTATAGTTCATTGTATTTTGTATTCTTGTATTTTGTATTGGAGATTTGCGCGCCTCTGCGCGTACCTTATAAAGCGACGTTGATTCACCATTGAGTGGTTGTTCATCCACTGTTGGTTCACCACTTAACGGTTGGTCACCAAGAATGGTTTCTATATTGAAGGTCTTTTGCAGCAATATGCACTGGAATTTTTCACCATCCACATTAAACAGTCCGAAGTCGTTGATAATATGCCAGACGTACCCTTTCTTCTTATGTGCCAGCATTGATATTATCAGCAACGTTTCTTCATTGCCAATAGCATTTTCATTCTTTGCCAGTTCGAAGACTATCATTATAAATACGCCTAATCCCTCTGCCCTTTCTGCACGTCTCAGCTCGTATACTCCTTTGCTTTCCATCAGTTTACGGCTCATCTGGATGTAGCCTGATCTTTTCTTTTTCATACTCTTTATTGTTTTATTTATATTGATTTTTCAGCATGATACGTGTTGGTTATAATACACATGTAACCATAACTTTAAATCAAATTTATCTATTTACTATTTGCGTTAAAATAAAGACAGAACGGTGGCTGTACGAAGAAATGCTGCACTTCCACGCACTCTGTCAGAGACAACTAAAAAATTAGAAACTTATATCAATAAGCGTTTACCGCTATTGCGTCACGGCTAATTATTGATATTGATAAATACGTTGATTATCATTTGGGGTGGTTTAAAGTTTTCACCTGAGAAATTCTTGTATTTAGAATTTCCCCAGCCCAAATAGGGAAAGGACGGATCAATCATTCTCTTTATTGGCAGTAACAAATATATAGTGGAACGATTATCCATTGATGAAATATGTTTCATTGGCTTTTAAGCTTGCTTAGAAACGACATTGTTTCTATATTGCAAAGGTACAAAAGCAAAAATAGATAAAAGCATAAAAAACGACACAGTTTATGACATCGGACTACACAAACTGTGTCGTTTTTTGTTTGGTTATTTGAAAAAGTTTTCGTATGGGGATAAGGGCTAATATTATGCTGTATTAAAATAATTTCAATGTTAAATGATATTATGCATAAAAACAGAAGAAACTTATGTAGATGATTTACCTTTTAAATCTTTAGCATATTATAATCACAAAAACCATTTAACAGATTGCAAGCAACATAAATCAGAAATATCAAATGTCAAGATTAAAACGAGCCTACAATATATCGGATAAAAGTTTCAACCTTCTGTGGCAGCGAAAAATACACCATGACACGGTCGAATAAAGCAACTACAGAAAATGAATCGGAGAAATTGAATACAAATGAATGTGGAATGCCTGTAGGTGAAAAATTTGCGACACTATCAGCAAGACAGAATGACTTTTCATTACTTGCTTTAGGCATTTTCACCGTATTTGACATATGTGCAGTCTTTACTTTATTGAGATTGGCACATGGTACATTAGATGTTCCCACTACGAGGCATGTTACCATCAGAGAGAGCATGAACGCTAATAAAATCTTTACATATCTTCTCATCATGGTTGCAAAGATATTATATCATAAGCATATTACACTAAATGGCGCGCATTTTTTTATTTTTATTAACGGGATATCCTAATTTTAAGCGAATCGTAACAGTTCTGTTTTTATATTGAATTATTGTATATGTATTTTTGTATCGAAAATAATTCAATAGGATAAAAAATGAAAACATTAACAAGCATTACATTATCACTTCTTTGCTGTTTTGCCTTATTGGCGCAAAGCAGGAGTGGAAAAGAAAACAACGAGGTAAAGCAAGTAAAACAAATGGCGGTAATATCGGATGTACACATTATGGCTCCGGAATTGCTAAAAAAAGACGGTAAGGCCTTTCAGACGTATTTGGCTAATGACCGCAAGTTACTGCAACAGGGTACGGAACTACTTGACTCAGTATGTAACAGACTAATTGCTGCACATACAGAGGTACTGCTGATAACTGGCGATTTGACTAAAGATGGAGAGAAGGTATCGCACGAGTATCTGGTAGAGCATTATCTTAAAAAGCTCAAAGAGAAGGGGATCAGGGTTTTCGTCATACCAGGTAATCATGATGTAAACAATCCTAACGCAAGAATCTTTGACGGGGAGAATACTCCTAGAACTGAAACGGTTAGTGCTAGTGAATTTGCTAATATATACAAAGATTATGGATATGGAGATGCTATAGCACGAGACAGAAATTCTCTGAGTTATGTGACACAGTTGGACTCTAAGACGAGACTTATTGCTATTGATGCTTGCAAATATGAAGAGAATAATTATGATAAAGATATCTGTGTTACAGGTGGAAGGATAAAACCGGAGACGATGAACTTTATACGCGAACAGGTGGCTGATGCAAAGGCTAAAGGATATAGGGTAATAGCGATGATGCATCACGGAATAGTAAAACACTGGGATGGACAGGAGCGTATAATGAAGGATTATCTGATAGACAACTGGGAGCATGATGCTAAGACGTTGTCTGGGATTGGCATAAAGGTAGTGTTTACAGGGCATTTTCACTCGCAAGATGTCGCAACCATGAAGGGAGGACTGACGGATGTGGAAACAGGATCGACTGTCAGTTATCCAATACCTTACAGATTGATAGGTTTGGATACAAAGAGGGGAATAATGAATATAAAGACTGAACATATAAGTTGCCTGGGGTCTCTATCAGGAAACAGTGAATCGCTAGAACAGATGTCTATACGTTTCGCCAGTTCGTCTATGCGGGGATTTGTAAACAGATTCATATCTGATAATGTGCCTGGTGATATACGCGAAAAGTCGGGCAAACTGATAACGGAGGCTTATATAATGAATTTGTATGGTGACGAAAGACCATCAAAGAAATTCAAAAATGAAATGAAAAATACATGCGGAGAGCTTGCCAAATATTCTAAAAGGGATGCATTCATCTTGTCTAATGTATGCAAAGGTTTCTCTTCTGATAATGATAGAGATAATGACCTGAAACTTAATTACTAGGAAAAGAGATGGGGTGATTAAGTCTCACGACTTTAACCACCCCTTTATTATTAACCTACTATTAGAAGTAAAAATTGCCGAATATGGTTATTTGTATGTTACAAATTTATATTCTGCTTTTTTAACTGCTTTTGATGAAACATTCAATTTGATATAGCCAGGTTTGGCTGATGCCTGGACTATTACTGTTGCCTGACCTGAAAACAGGTGTATCTTAGGCAACTGGAATGGCTCAAGACTGCATGCATCACCGTTGGCTGTTGCTCTGAACTGTCCTGCTCCTTTTACAGAGAAGTGTACAAGGCTGCTATCTGAAGGACACAGATTGCCATCTTTGTCTACCATACGTACTGTAACATAAGCGAGGTCTTTACTGTCTGCTTTTAGGGTTCCGGTTGTTGACTGCAACTCTATGTGGTCAGGCTTTCCTGCTGTTTTAATAATTTCAGTGTCGGCTTGTTTGCCATCTTTGTCATATGCAATGACTTTCAGTTCACCGGGTTCATATATTGCATCATTCCACATCATACGGAAACGTTCTTGTGGGGTTCCGTCTGTACGTTTCACACGACGGCCCTGACTTTTACCATTGATGAATAGTTCTACTGATGGATAATCGGTATATACGAATACAGGTGTAACTTGTCCCTCACGTCCGGGCCATGTCCAATGTGGCAGTACGTGCAATGTATGCTCGCGTTTGTTCCATATACTGCGATACAAGTAATAGCGGTCTTTGGGTATACCGGCGAGGTCTATCATACCGAACATTGAACTGTGGTTGGGCCATGCATCGGTATCGTAAGGTGACGGTTCGCCTAAATAGTCGAAACCAGTCCAGACAAACTGCCCCAGAGCCCACTGGTGATCTTGCTGCATTGCAAAATCAAGATCAGGTACATTGCTCCAACTGCAATACTCTAAATCGTAAGAACTACACTGGTGATCTGGGTATAGAGCATCTGCCTTTAAGGATACAGGAAACTTGTATACACCTCGTGAACTTACTGTAGAAGATGTTTCGGTACCTAATACGACAGACTGTGGCAACTTACTGTATGCTTCTTCGTATCTGTTTACCCTATAATTGAATCCAGGTACGTCGAGTTGTGCTGCAAAACCGTTGGCTAGTACTGCACTGACTTGGTCCATTCCACATGTAACAGGACGCGTAGGATCTTCTCGATGACATATGTTCTGTAGGAACTGTGCTACCTTATATCCTTGTTTGCTCCATTGTGTAGGAACTTCGTTACCAATGCTCCACATTATCACACTTGGATTGTTACGATAATGACGAACCATGTTAACTATATCTTTTTCGGCCCAATCGTTGAAGTAGCGATGATAGCCGTTTTTACATTTGGCTATGTCCCATTCGTCAAACGGTTCTATAACCATCATAAGACCCATCTCATCACATAACTTTACCAATTCAGGGGCAGGCATATTATGTGCTGTACGTATAGCATCGCAACCTACATCCTTAAGTAACTGGAGCTGATGACGTAAAGCAGAGACATTAACTGCAGCTCCCAATGGACCGAGGTCGTGATGATTGCATACACCTTGTATCTGACGGCGTTTGCCGTTTAAGAAAAATCCTTTGTCTGCTATTATTTCGATACTGCGTATGCCAAAGGTTGTAGTATATGTATCTACTTGTTTACCGTCTGAGAATAAACGTGTCTCTGCTCTATAAAGGTTTGGGGTTTCGGGGCTCCACAACTGAGGGGCATCAACAATGAAATTCTGTTCGTTAGGTTGGCCGTCGGGATTGCACTCGGTGGTTTTCCTAACAACCACTTCTTTGCCCTGTGGATCATATACATGAGTCTCGACAGATAGTTTACTGCCATTATTACCAGCTACTTCTGTTCTTATACGCACAGAGGCATAGTCGGTCGATACATGGGGCGTTGTAATATATGTTCCCCATACAGGTATATGAACACGGTCAGTAGTGATGATATGTACATTACGATACAGACCGGCACCGGAATACCAACGTGACGATTCAGGCTTGTTCTCTAGTCTGACGGCTAGTACATTGCCTCGTCCATCCTTATTAAGTAATGACGTTATATCGCAATGAAATGTGTTGTAACCATAAGGCCAGAAGATAGCTTTATGACCATTGACGTAGACTTGGGCTTCACTCATGGCACCATCAAAGACGATGGTTACGTTCTTGTTGTCGGCATCGAAGGCCTCAACATTAAAATGAGTTCGATACCACCCCACTCCAACATATGGCAGTCCACCGGTACGTCCTGTTTTGACAGAAGCTACCTTCTCGTTATTCTGCTTGATGGCAACATTCTGCAGGTCGTATTCTCGGCTGAAAGGACCTGTTATGGCCCAATCGTGCGGAATACTTACTGTCTGCCATTTAGCGTCATTATACGATGGCAACTCTGCATTTGCTACATCGCCCTTTGTGAACTTCCAGTTGTTTTCTAGCAAACGCTCATTGCGCTGAGCGTTTGCTGTAAATGTAATGCCACAGAAGAATGCAGCAAGAATAAGAATATTTTTCAATTTATCAGTCATTCAATAATTCAATTAGCAGAAAAGGCATCCATAGCGACTGTAGGTTTGCCTGTATCATCGAAAGCTCCCTTGCCATAGCCGTTCCAACTGCCATAACATTCAGGTTCCCAATAGAATACGCCAAGGCAATAGCTGAGAGCTTTGGTCTGCGTCATCAGACTAGTTAGGCAAGCTTTAGCTACATCGGGTTGGTCTACATTCATACCTACCTCGCTAATCATTACATCCTTGCCGTACTTAGTGTTGATGGCTTTAAGATTAGCTACGCATGATGTAACTGCATTTGTCCAGTCAGCATCAGGATAAAGAGACAAGGCGAATACATCATAGTCTACATTGTGATCTTTGAGTATACCAGCAATCCAATCGCTTGTAGACGCATCATCTCCTTTATCAATATGTACAACAATCTTTGATGATGGAAAAACAGCACGCGCTGCTGCGCTTCCTGCACTTATGAAGGCAGCAAAATTATCGATATTCGTCTTATAGTTTACATTGTCTTTCGTGACATCGTATGTAGCTCCGCTTATAGAGGCATCTGTATCCCAGAGCATACCACTGCGTACCTCGTTACCTATCTGTATCCACTCAGGCGTTATGCCTTTATCCTTAAGGGCACTTAGTATATCTGTCGTGTGGTCGGCTAACGCCTTCTTGAGTTGATCGATGGTCATACCAGTCCATGCGGCAGGCTTGATCTGCTGTCCTGGATCTGCCCACGAGTCACTGTAATGGAAATCTATCAATATACGCATACCTAGATTATTGGCACGTATAGCTTTTGCCAGCACATCCTGTTTGCCTGACCATCCGTCGGCAGGGTTGACCCATACACGCAGACGGATAGCGTTTACGCCAAGACCACGGAGAATTTCCATACAGTCCATTTCTTTACCATTGGCATTGTAGAATTTCTTGCCACTCTTCTCCATCTGTGTTAGCCAACTTACATCGGCTCCACGTGCAAAACCTGTCATATCATATGTTTTGTCTGCAGGGAATGAAGGTGTACTGTCATCACTTGCGCACGACATTAGTCCCGTGCTTAGGACTAATATCAATGTTGCTAATATACTTTTTATTTTCATAATTATTATATTTATATCGTTTGTTTTATTGGATTGTATATGTTAGAGTCTTCAGATTTACTGTAAGTGTATAAGTTCCGGCTCCAAGTGTCTTTTCCATTCCATCACCCTTATAATATAAGGTACCGTTGCTGCCTCCGAAGAAGATATCCCATGAACCATTGATATATATTTTAGCACCCCACTTACACGGCCCGGCAAGTGTTACTTTGGCCGTATATATACCAGTTGTTCCTGATGGTGTCATCTCGGCTAATGTCCAGTTGCCACCTTCATCTCCTGATGTATTGAAACCTGCATAATATACATTAGTAATCTGAGTTAGGCTGTATGTAAGATTACTCATTGATACATCAAAGAGATACAAGCCAGCTGTAGGAGCTGTGATGTTGGTAGAACCACCTGCAACAATAGAGCCGGCGTTAGCTGTTCCACTATCAGCCATTCCATAATTTGAAGTCCAATCATTAGCTGTGGTAAAGAACTTATACCCCCATTTAGAGTTAACATTTACTACACCCTCGTAAGCCTTAGCCGACTCACTGTACAAAGTAAGGAAGTTGTCGAATGTCCACCCCCCGCTAATATTATCATCAGCACCTGATACATACAGATATTTGCTTACCGCATTCGCTGCATCAGAAGGTTTCTCGGCTGTACATGTCCATTTCTTAGGGTTCTTGAGATTTAGAGTTAGACTGTACTTACCTGCGGCAGGAACATTAACTTGTATTTCGCTTGATGTTGTACCAAATGTAACATTATCTGAAGTTCCTCCAAATCCTACGATCGTGGTTATCGCCTTTGTATCATCAGTACTAGTATCATGATTATACTGTAATCCCGTACCATCTATTTTGACCGTTTTGGTTCCAGCCTCTGTAGCTGTAAAATCAAGAGTCCAGCGGTCACTGTCTTTGGCAAATGTCATATTACCGGCCAAATCGCCACTCACTTTCAATGAAGATATATACATTGCAGACCACTCTTTAGCCTTAGTATCTACTACGGTATAATAGCATCCGGTCTGGCCTGGGAACCAAAAGTTCCATTTGTCAGCATCAGAAGAACACGCGAAGGCTGAATTGTCGAGTCCCACATTTCCCCATGTAGTGTCGTCACCCTCTATCATGTAGAAGTTGTACCAACCTGCAACACCTAGAAAACCAGAATATATTCCGTTGGATGTTATCGAAGCCAAAGAAGAACCTGTATCAACTTTCTTACTGTCGAGGATATAACCCAGACTCATATCTATGTTATATGGTGTAACATTGACTTTTACAACATTGCTGTATACCGGTTGCATATTGTCACCTGTCTTAACGCTCAGTCTGAAATAAGCAGGTGAAGCACTGCCGGCTGTGAGTCCAACATTCTTGACAAGAGTGTTAAGTTCGGAGCCTGTATAAGCCTTAGACAGAGCTGACTCAGAAGATTCAGCAATCTTTCCTGAGAAATTTTCGGTAGATGAAACCTGAAGTGTGATCTGCAATACATTAGGTGCAGACATACTTGGATCGCTAACTTTAAGTTCTGATTGAGTCCATGCCAATGACAGTACTATAGTGTTACGCAAGCTCTTGGTCAGCACCACGTCTGATGATGTGGCTGTGAGCGCCCCACCCTCAGGTGATGACAGGTATATGTCTGTGCCATCTTTCTCGCAAGCTGTTACTGTTAGCAGCAACATGATTATGGCAAATATACTTTTTAATGTTTTCATATTCTTTCGTCTTTGAGGTTTCATTAATAGTTATCGTTATGAAGGTTAGGGTTAGCTGTCAACTCTGTCTGTGGTATTGGATAGTAATTATACTTCGAATTGACTGCTTTTCCATCCTTTACTCCACCTTTCCACTGCCACAGGTAATCTGACGTAGTGAATTTACCGTAACGGATAAGGTCTGTGCGACGTGTACCTTCCATATATAATTCACGGGCACGCTCATCGAGAATGAAATTCTTTGTAAGATCGGTTGTTTTCACATCACCATCAGTGCTACCATAAGCCCTTTCTCTTAGTTTGTTTATATATCCAAGAGCAGTACCTATGCTGCCACCATCACCACCACGTACGACTGATTCGGCATACATAAGATAAACATCAGCAAGACGGAACATCGGAAAATCTATTGAGGCTCCGTAAGAAGCTGTATTGGATGCCACAGAATCGTTATCAAGTAGATTGCGGTATTTAGTCATTAGATATCCGTTAGTCTGTGTGTCTATACCTGTATCAAGGTATTGGCTCTGACCTTTAGTATAGAACATTGCACGCTTATCCCCTGACGCAAATAAGGATGTGAGTTCGCCACGCAGACGGAACATGCTCCAAGCACTCTTCACTCCGTATGTAAGAGGGTTTTCAGAAGAGTTGCCGTCTACCTCACCGCAAACGATATAAGTGGTTGCTCCCCACGAAACAGTATGTGTGGCATCGACACTAAGCGGGAATATTATTTCGTTAGTACGTTTCTGATTGTCTGCATTGAAGAGCTTAGAATAGTCACCCTCAAGAGAATATCCATCGCCTATCACCTTATTGCAATATGTTATGCAGTCCGAATAACGAGCTTTGCCTGTATATATCTCTGCATTAAGATACATCTTAGCCAATAATGTCCATGCGGCACCTTTAGTGGCACGGCCATACTCTGCTTCAGAACGGTCAAGAAGATCACCATCTATGTCTTTAAGTTCGCTCTCAATATAGTCGAATATCTGAGAAGAGGTGTAACGTGGAGGTGTAAAACTGCCCACTTCATCTTTCTCTGTTACGAATGGTATGTTGCGATACAAGTCCATAGCATGATAGTACGACAAGGCACGAAGGAAACGAGCCTCAGCACGATACTGCTTGATGAGTGCACGATCTGAATCAGAGAATTTGCTTATATTATCATCTGTGGCATTACGCAGGAACTCGTTGGCATAATCTATCGTCTGATATATCAGATAGTATGTATCACTCACCCAAGGGTCACTAGCGTCCCATGTAAGATATGAGATGTCTTTTACCTTATCTCCCTCGAGCCATGTAGAAGCCATCTCATCGGTTCCACACTCCTGCATATTGAAATAGCAACGCATATAGTCATAACCACTGGTAGTAGCGATATCCTTATTGCCTCCACCTTTTTCCTGACCGGCGATGACATAAGACGCATATACCTTGGCCAAGACGGACTTGTAATTGGCTGCTGATGTATATACATCTCCTGATGTAATCTCTGTATGAGGAGTCTGATCTAATTCGTCCACACAAGCGGTAGTACTAAAAACTCCTGCTGCTAGTATCATTGTATATATTATCTTTTTCATTTTCTTATTTTTTTAAGGTGTTAGAAATCAAGACCCAAACTCATAGAGAAAGTACGCGGACGTGGATAGAATGACATATCGATACCACTTGCTACTTCAGGGTCAACTCCCGTATATTTTGTTATAGTAAACACGTTCTGCACCATGGCACTGGCATGCAGTTTGCACCATTTGGTTATATTGCCAAAATCGTATGACAGACTGAGATTGTCCATTTTAATGAAAGACGCATTCTCTACATAATAGTCACTAAGGAACTGACGACTCTGGAAACCAGTTTTAAGATAACTGGAAGACATATTATTGAGTTGGGCAACATTGTATGATACTGTGCCGAAAGCGCCTGTATTCATTGCCATTCCATTGTAGAGATAATTACCTACATTAGCGCGGAGACTAGTACTTGCTGTCCATTTTTTATACCTGAAAGATGTGCTGAATCCGAAGATCCAATTAGGAGTACGTGAATGATAGCGGTAAAGATCACTTGAATTGATCTGACCGTCACCATTCAGGTCTGCATATGCACCTTCGATAGGTTTACCCTTTGCATCATACAACTGATGGTAAACATAATACATATACGGTTCATAACCTTCAGATAGTACCATCATCTGATAACTGTTGATAGAATTTCCTACTAGTGTATTAGTTGATGTAGAACCTGCTACAAGAGAAAGGTTAGTAACTTTCATCTTCTGATATGTGGCATTAAGACTTAAATTCCATTCCATGTCCTTTGTCTGCAATGGTATGGCATTGATTGTCGCCTCAAAACCATGACTATCTACGTTACCGACATTGGTAGTGATGCTCTTGTTGAAATTAGAGCCAGCTGCAGAAGGTACTGTAGCAAGAAGGTCTTTTGTTTTGCGTGTATAATAGTCGAAACTACCTGAAATACGACTGTCTAACAATCCGAAGTCAAAACCTAAGTTGTATGATGTTGTGGTCTCCCATTTGAGATTACTAACATAAGCCTCAGGACGATACGTATTATAGAATGTATCACCAAACTGATATTCAGCTCCATCCTGACTATGTGTGTATACTGGCAAGTAATTGTAATTGCCTATTCCGTCCTGCTGACCTGTCACACCATAGCTTACACGTAACTTTAAGTTGCTCAATATAGGATTATTCTTTAGGAAGCTCTCTTCAGTTACTCTCCAACCCAAGGCAACAGAAGGAAATGTACCCCATCGGTTGTCCTTAGAAAAGCGACTACTGCCATCACGACGCATAGTAGCTGTAAGGAGATAGCGAGAATCATAAGAATAGTTGACACGTCCATAATACGAGAGCAACACATGACGCTGGTCAATTGCTGCTGACGTGCTCTGGGCAACACCTGCACAATTATATAATGTGTAAGCATCCCTTTTGTCCATCCATTTCTGGAAGTCGTATCCGGCTGTAACCTCTATGTTACTCTTTATATTCTCCAGATACTTATTATAAGTTAAATATGTTGTTAGAAGTTTGTTTGTCAATCTCTGTTTACCATAAGTATAGTCAGCACCCCCTGTATTAAAGTATGATGCAGCATCAGCAGGTACATAATAGGTAGATTTACCCTCGGCATAATCATATCCCAATGTAGCATGCAGACGCAAATCAGGAAGGAAATGGAATTTATAATCTACATCAAAGTTGCCAATGATGCGCTTGACGTTTCCCTTGGATGTTGTCTGCTGTAATACTCCAAGTGGATTGAGTACAGCTCCGGTAACAGGTATGCCTTTATTATCTATGGCCTCATTATATCCGCCAAAATTTGTGGTACCTGAATAAACAGGAATTGTAGGATTATATGTTGCTGCACCCCAGATGGCACTTTGGTTAGCAAAACGGTTGTTATTGACAGAACCCTTCAGACTTAGATTAAACTTAAGATAATCATTGAAGAATGAAGGAGACAATGTAAGATTACCTGTATAACGGGTAGCGTTGTCAGTCTTTAAGATTCCGTCCTGATTGTAATATCCAAGTGATACACGGTATGGAAGGAATCCTGTTCTACCTGATACGCTAAGGTTATTGTCTGTACCGAAGGCCGTCTTATATATCTGTTTGTTCCAGTCTGTATTGTATGTACCAAGCAATGCCTGTTGAGCGGCAGAGCCCTGCGTTGTGATGATATTCTTGAAGTCATCATAACTGAGCATATCTGCAACCTTTGTGCGTGTCTGCACTGAATTGGTGGTACTGAAACTTATTCTGACTTTACCTGATGAGCCTTTCTTCGTTGTAAGAATAATGACACCGTTTGATGCTCTAGAACCATAGATAGCGGTTGATGATGCATCTTTGAGAATAGTTATGCTCTCTATATCGTTAGGGTTGATAAGACTGAGAAAATTGCCACTTCCTGCTATGCTTCCGGATACCTCCAATGGAACCCCATCAATTACGACCAATGGGTCATTTGATGCGTTAAGAGAAGCACCTCCACGGATACGTATAGTACTGCCATCTGTAGGAGAACCACCACCGTTGGTGATCTGTACACCACTTACTTTACCATTAATAAGTTGTTCGGGAGAATTGATCATTCCTCCATTGAAGTCTTTACTGCTTACGTTGCTTACTGATCCTGTAAGATCACTCTTACGCTGTGTACCGTAACCGATAACGACTACATCATTAAGAACTTTAGCATCAGGAACCAACTGTACATTTACATTATTTGATTCGGGTATGGATATTAGCGTTGTCTTATATCCAACAAATGATATTTGAAGTTGTTTGGTCCCTTTCGGAACAGATAACGAAAAATTACCGTCAAGGTCTGTGATGGCACCACTCTTAGAAGATACCGGCATAACGGTAACTCCAATCATAGGTTCCTTCTGTTCATCAATAACCTTACCGGTAACTTTAATGGAACCTGTCTGTGCATGAGCAGGCATATAACTGCCGAACATCATCAGACACAACAACAGGAACAACGTATGTACTCTGTCTAAATTCAAGGTCTTTAAAATCATAAGAATGTTATTTATTAGTTATTTGTTATGTAAAGGATTAATATATTAGTCCAAATTATTCAATGGTTGTAACAGAATAACCTGTCGTAACCGATTAGGATATAGTCCTACCGGCAAGACAGGTCTTCCCCTTACTTGAAGATATGAAGTTCTTATTATTCGTTTCCATCATAATAGTTTCGATTGCATCAGAGTTAATAATCATTTAGGTTTGTGATGCAAAAGTATAACATTGACAATTCTCATGAAAGCATAGATTGGACAAATAAAGACACTTTTCGGACATAAGTTCTTTTTATGTCCGGAAAGCAGTGTTTATAGAAGTTTTGTGGTTATTTCTTTTCAGAATACTGACGTGGGGTTACTCCAAATTCAGTCTGAAAACATTTAGAAAAATATGAAGTATTGCTATAACCTACCATATACATAACTTCGGCTACAGTAAACTTTTGCTGACTTAAAAGCATTGCGGCTTTCTTCATTCTGATACTTCGGATATATTCCACAGGGGTCTGGCCTGTAAGTTGTTTCAGTTTACGGTATACTAGTTTGTTACCCAGTCCCATCCTTTCGCATAGAGAATTCACGTTCATCTCAAAGTCGCCAACACGGTCTTCGATAAGAGCCGTAATCTGAGATAAGAATTTCTCATCTTCAGACACAGCCTCTATGGCCTTTGGTTCGCTTATAGCTCCTATACGTTTTTTCTTTTCTATAAGATTATACTTATTTACGAGCTGCTGTGCTCTTAGCAATAAGATATTAGCATCGAAAGGTTTTACAAGGAATGCATCTATATTAATTTTTATACTCTCCAACTCTGTATTCTTATCGTTTTTGGCCGTAAGCATAATAATTGGCGTAGTAGATGTAGGTACATTATCGCGCAAATGGTGGCACATCTCCATTCCATCCATAACAGGCATCATAACGTCTGTGATAATAAGTGAGGGAGTATGCGATATACATAAGTCCAATCCGGTTTTACCATCATATGCAGACATGCATCTAAAATATGGTTTAAGTATTACTGTCATAAATTCTATCATATCCTTATTGTCATCTACGATGATTACCAAAGGTAGAGTGTCACTGTCTCCTGATATCATAGGTGAATAAATGGTATCAATAAGTTGAGTATCTGATGACAAATTGCCTGCAGGGAATGTCAATGTTACGAGTGTGCCATGGCCCTCTTCTGAAGATATAGAGAACGTGCCACCATGCAGCTCGGTGTAGGCACGTGCCATATAAAGTCCGATACCGGTACCCTCTTTCTTACCTTTTGTCTTGGATGACTGAAAGAACCGCTGACTGACATATGGCAAATCCTTCGCCGGAATTCCTATCCCAGTATCTTGTATAGCTACTTTTACTGTATTTGTATCTATTAATAGTGACATATGCACAGAGCCTCCATCAGGTGTGTACTTTGCAGCATTACTAAGAAGATTGGCTATGGCCGACTCTATTTTTAATTCGTCAACCTGCATATATACAGACTCTATATTTGTATCAAACTTAGTCTCGATATTCTTATCACGAAATACTCCATCTTCGAATCCGCAAAATACTTTATATGCCAGTTGAACAAAATCGACACGACCTAACATCAAGGTTGAATTGACGTTATTCTCCACCCTATCAAAGTCTATCAACTGATGTATCATAGCAGTAAGTTTCATGGCATTGCGCTGTGCCAGCTCGAGTTGTGTGCGAAGATTGCTCTCCTTTATCTCTTGAAGTAGTCTGCTCAATGGGGCGATTATCATACTCAACGGTGTCTTGAAATCGTGTGATATATTAGTAAAGAAATCCATTTTTTGGCGACTCTGTTCCATTACTCTCTCTTTTTCTATACGTTCCAGCCTTAATCTGTTACGCATACGATAAAACTTAAACAGCCACCAAACAAGTGCCATTAATAATATGGTATAAAAGATTTTAGCCCACAATGAATAATACCAATGAGGGAGGATCTTGAAAGGTACGACAAGAATACTTGACGGTTCACCGTTAGCATTGAGCCTACTGATAAGCAACTTATAACTGCCTGACGGCAAATTATTAAATGTTATGTGGTTGCTGTTCTGAGGTAAAGTATTCCAGTCATTATCCACACCTTCCAACTTATAGAAGAAGTGATCTTTCTCGGCTTGCGCGTAGGGTAAATCAGAGAATTCGAATACGAGATGATTCTCATCAGCAGCAAACTCAATATCGCCAAAGAATCTGAAACTACGGCCGTTCTGATTAAAATGCTGCTCATTATTTGAATATACAGCGACCAACTGTAAACCGTGGCGTTGTATTTTTCTACGAAAATTTTCAGGCGAAGTGCAAACTAGTCCGTCTACGCTACCTAGAAATATGAGATTGGAACGTTTGTCGTAATAAATACATGAAAATGTCTGATTGGCACTATATATGCGTTGACCTTTCATAGTCTTTTTATTAATGATCCATACACCATCTGTTGAACATACCCATATCTCATTTTTAACTTCGGCCATAGCTGTAATCTCACCCTGACCAAAATTTTTGAATACAATCATATGCGGTTTCGTATATCCGTCACCTATATATAATACACCACCACGAAGACCAACCCACAGACGTTTCTGACTATCGCTTAATAAGAAGTTTGGATTGTTATCACCTTTGTATTCATTTAACCCTATGTGCTGTATTCGCATAGTATGTGTATTGATACACTGCAAACCATTATTATATAATAGTACCCATATATTGCCTCTGCTGTCTGGAACAAGTTGGTTGACAAACATACCAGCCAAACCATTAGAAGCTCCAAAACTATAATCTGCTATGCAATAGTCCTTACTTCTCTCCAACTTATGCTTGTCCACCACTAGAATTCCGCCTAGACATGTAGCGACCCATAATCTACCACGCTCATCTTCGTATACATTATATGCCCAATTTGCATTCATTGTTCGGGTACGATCTTCAAGGTTATATCTATGCCAGTGACCATTTTCATATCTATGTAAGCCTCCATCTGTACATATCCACAGATGCTTTTCACGATCCTCATATATCTGTCTTATCCTATTGTGTGCTATAGGATAAACAGGGTTGTCCACTCTATACCAACGTGATGTTTGCGGTGACGACAAAGATATATTTGTGCTTATCAAGCCATTTGAACCTCCAAGCCATAATGTTCCACCAAAATCTCTGAAGATAGAATAGAAATGGTTACCGGCACCAACTCCTGTAATTTGTGATATACGAGTAAATGGAATGTCCTGTATATGAGACTCCATTGAAATTCCATCATCTGTGCCCAACCAAACATTTCCGTTCGAATCACGCAAAAGACTCCACACTACATCATTAGAAAGTGATGAAGAATTTCTGGAATCATGAAGGATATGTTGTTCTATATGGCTTCCATTGTATACAAACAATCCGTTGTCGGTACCTACCAGCAATTTATGATTGCCGTCTAGAGCCAAGGCCTTTACCGAATTGTCATTAAAGCCGGATATGCGTTCTACCTTACCCGACTTAAGTGAATATCTATAAAGATTACCTTCTGTGCCAATCCATATACATCCTGATGGTCTATCTTCAAGTAAAGAATTCACAAAGACATTGCTTTTCTGAGCAATAGAAGGCAATGGAATTTTAGTGAATCCATGTTTATGCTTGTCATAATAGCAAAATCCATTGTATGTACCTATGTATATTCTGTTATCAGACCCTTTTATAATTGAATATATCGTATTATGAGATAACCCGGCATAATGTCTTGTTTCAAAATGAGATAACTTCTTTGTAGCGAAATCATATCTAAAAAGTCCTTCCAAAGAGCCCAACCATATAGCATTGCCATCTTTGACAATAGCCCTGATATCCTTAGGGAATTTAGCAGGCAATGCCTCGTAACTGTCTGTTCGATAATTATATATTATCAATCCATTATCACTACCTAGATATAATTGACTACCACCAATATCCAATCCACAATAGATGTGTGTCTTTATATCTTTATGTCCTTTATTATGGGCATATACAGAATACCCATCATAGCTATATAATCCCTTGTTTGTACCCAACCATATCATTCCACTACGATCCTGTATAATGCTGGCTACCATTGAGGCGTCTGCATCTGTAGGTATCTGCACAAAACTTTTATATGTCTGGCTTTCAATGCGTTCAGGCAATACAAGACACAACATCAAAAGTATTATTGTAAGGATTTGTTTCATCTAATATTAATATATAAACTGCTGCAAATATACAAATTTTAAATTAATACTTAGGCAATGTATTTACAACTTGGCTTTTTTTATTGTATTTTTCATTTCATAATATAGCTGTTTCAAGTAAATAGATTATCTTTGCATTACAAAATAATTTATAAACTTCTACTAATCATGACTAAAAAGATTTTTTGTTTCTTCCTTTGTGTATTGATGGTTATTCCAGCAATACCGGCTACTAAATTTGAACATCCATGGCAAGGTAAAAGAGTGGCTTATCTGGGTGATTCTATTACAGACCCCAAAAACAATGGTGCGAAAAAGCATTATTGGGCTTACCTGCAGGAAATGCTTGGCATAACTCCTTACGTATATGCAATAAGCGGCCGCCAATGGAATGATATCCCAAGGCAAGCTGAGAAACTGAAAAGCGAACACGGAGACGGCTTTGACGCCATAATAGTTTTTATTGGTACTAATGACTATAATGCCGGAGTACCTATCGGAGAATGGTATACAGAAGATAGCACACAGGTACTTGCAGCAATACACAAACCTAAAGCTATGGTAACTCGCATGAAACGCTCTATGGTCATGTCGGAAAAGACTTACCGTGGAAGAATAAACATAGCTTTAAGTACATTGAAAAAAATGTTCCCAACAAAACAAATAGTGCTACTTACGCCTATACACAGGGCTATTGCTAATTTCAACGACAAGAACATACAACCTACAGAAGAATATCAAAACGAATGCGGGGAGTATCTAGACCGCTATATCAACTCTGTAAAAGAAGCAGGAAACATTTGGGCTGTACCGGTTATAGATCTTAACGCATCATGTGGACTATACCCAATAATGGACGAATACTCTCAATATTTTCATAACTCAGAGACAGACAGACTGCATCCTAATGATGCAGGACATATAAGAATAGCAAAAACGCTGGTTTACCAACTGCTATCATTACCGTGTTCATTCCAGAATGCGAAACTGTATTAAAAATAAATACTTTTATTTGTAGAAAAATATATTATTCGTATATTCGCACACAATTATTACCAATCAATAATATGAAAGTAGGATTATTTATTCCATGCTATGTGGATGCTCTATTTCCTGAAGTAGGTGTAGCTGCATACAAACTATTGAGGTATCTTAACGTAGACGTGAGTTATCCTCTAAAACAAACTTGTTGCGGACAGCCTATGGCTAATGCCGGTTTTGAAAAGATGGCTCTTCCAATAGCTGAAAAGTTTGATGACATGTTCAAAGAATACGACTATGTCGTAGCACCATCGGCCAGTTGTGCGGCTTTTGTGAAAATAAACTACCCGCGTATACTGAAAGGTAAACACGAATGCATCACATCAAGCAAAATTATGGATATATGTGAATTTCTGCATGATGTACTGAAAGTTACGTCTTTGCCAGGTAATTTTCCACATATAGTAAGTGTACACAACAGCTGCCATGGCGTTCGCGAACTTGGACTGTCTTCACCTAGCGAAAGAAATATTCCGAAGTTTTCTAAAATAAAAGATTTGCTGGTTTTGGTTGAAGGAATAACCGTAAAGGAACCTGACCGAGTGGACGAATGTTGCGGATTCGGTGGTATGTTTTCAATAGAAGAACCAGATGTATCTGTACGTATGGGAACTGATAAGATTGATAATCATATCGAGACTGGGGCTGAATATATAACAGGCCCTGACAGTTCTTGTCTTATTCACATGCAGGGCATAGCGCGCAGACTGAACAGACCAATAAAATTCATTCATGTCGTACAAATTTTAGCAGCAGGATTATGAGTACATTACATACAAAAGCAGCTCACGTATTCAATAAAGACGTGAATAAGGTAACATGGCATAACAACACGTTCTGGAATTTACGCAGCAAACGTGATAATATGGCTCTAGGACTTGATGAGTGGGAACAACTGCGGGAATTGGCGAGTGATATTAAACGTCATACCGTTACTCATCTGGATAAATATCTGGAACAGTTTTCTGACAACGCTGAGAAAAACGGTATAATTGTGCACTGGGCTAAAGATGCTGATGAGTTTAATGAGATAACATACTCTATACTGAAAGACCATAACGTAAAGAAAATGGTAAAAAGTAAATCTATGCTCACAGAGGAATGTGAACTAAATGGCTATCTTATAAGTAAAGGCATAGATGTTGTCGAAACCGATCTGGGGGAAAGGATACTACAACTTTTGGATCAGAAACCAAGTCATATAGTGGTGCCTGCTATTCACATAAAGCGTGAAGAGGTTGGAAAACTCTTTGAGGAAAAGTTACATAGTGAAAAGGGTAATTATGATCCTACTTATCTTACCAACTGTGCACGTATGAGTCTTCGTGACGAATTTATGAAGGCAGGTGCGGGGATGACCGGGTGTAACTTTGGAGTTGCTGCAACAGGCGACGTTGTGGTATGCACCAATGAAGGTAATGCTGATATGAGTACGTCTATGCCTAAACTACATATCGTAGCAATGGGACTGGAAAAGATCATACCTGACTATAAGTCCTTAGCTGTATTCCAGCGTCTACTATGCCGTTCTGCTACAGGTCAACCAACAACAGCTTTCACTTCTCATTTCAGAAAAGCGCGTCCGGGTGCTGAAATGCATATAATACTAGTTGACAATGGTCGGAGTGACATAATTGCAAACGAGGAACATTGGGAAACACTAAAATGCATGAGGTGCGGTGCATGTATGAACACATGCCCTGTATATCGCCGTTCTGGTGGATATTCATATACATATTTTATTCCAGGTCCGATAGGTATCAATCTGGGGATGTTACACGACAAGAAGAAATATTCGGATAATGTAAGTGCATGCTCTCTATGTTGCTCTTGCGATAATGTTTGTCCTGCAAAGATCAATCTCTCTGAACAGATATATCTTTGGCGACAGGGACTGGATGCTGACGGCAAGGCCGACCCGATGAAAAAGCTGATGTCAATAGGCATGAGCATCGTTTATGATCATCCGGCTCTATATAATACAAGTCTGAAGTTCGCACCTATAGTAAACCACATGCCAAGATTCCTAATCTATAATGGATTAAATGCTTGGGGAAAAGGACGCGAATTACCGACATTCGCCAAAGAATCGTTTCAATCAATGTTTAAAAAAGGTAAGGTATGAGTAGTAAAGAAGATATACTGAAAACAATCCGTCATAATATAAAAAAGGATTATGACATGCCTGATATAGATATTAAGGGTATACAATACAAAGATAAAATAGCAGTTTTCATCGAATCAAGTAAAATAGCAGGATGCAAAGTGGTTGAACTTAAAAATGGTGATGACTTAAACCATTTGATTGCAGGCTTGTATCCTGAAGCAAAAGTTATAGCAAGCAATCTTCCAAATATCACAATAGCAAACATCAATCCTGATACTGTAGAAGAAGCACAGGACCTTAACGGTACAGATGTTGCCATACTAAAAGGAGAACTTGGTGTAGCAGAAAACGCATGCGTATGGATTCCACAGACTATGAAAGAGAAAGCAGTGTGTTTCATATCAGAAGAGTTAGTAATAATAGTAAGCCGTAAGAACATAGTAAATAATATGCATGAGGCTTATGCTCAAATCAAGATGACTGATTATGGATACGGGTGTTTTATCAGTGGACCATCAAAGACTGCAGATATTGAGCAAGCTCTTGTTATGGGTGCACAGGCTGCAAGGGGTGTAACAATTGTTATTACTGATTGATTACAACTTCAATCATTATTATTAGAATCTATTGAGTAGAGTTATAACACGATCTACTTCTTTCTCGGATAGAACCGGATTCAAGGGTATGCTTAACTCTTGACGATGTATTTTTTCTGTTATAGGCAGTTGTAAATTATCAAATTCACCTGAATAACAATTTTGCATATGAGGTGGTATTGGATAATGTATCATAGTCTCCACGCCATTTGCCAACAGGTATTGTTGCAAATCATCCCTTTTATCACATACCAACGGGAAAATATGAAATACACTTTTGCTGTAGTAATTCTTATCTGGTAATATTAGTGACGGATTCTTTATCTCAGAAATATACCTTAAAGCAATCTTCCGTCGCATTGCATTTTCTTCTTCTAGGTATCTCAATTTAACGTCAAGTACTGCAGCCTGAATCTCATCTAATCTACTGTTGCGACCACGGTATTTGAATACATACTTTTCGGAAGAACCGTAATTGGCAATTTCACGAACGGTTTCTGCAAGTTGTTTATCATCTGTTGTAACAGCACCCGCATCTCCTAATGCGCCCAAGTTCTTACCTGGATAAAAACTATGTCCGGCAGCATCTCCAAGAGAACCGGTATGCTTGCTATTATAAAGACAGCCATGCGCTTGGGCATTATCTTCTATCAATTTAAGATGATACTTTTTGCAGATATAACCTATGTATTCTGTATAAGCACATCTTCCATACAGATGTACAAGCATTATTGCTTTTGTATTAGGGCTTATTGCTTTTTCAATTAATTGATCATCTATTTGAAATGTGTCAATACGTGGTTCAACTAGTACAGGCTTAAGTCCATTTTCTGTTATTGCCAATATAGATGCAATATATGTGTTAGCAGGTACTATGACCTCATCACCTAGATTAATAATGCCCAACTCAATATACGAACGTAGTATTAATGTAAGCGCATCTAATCCATTCGCGCAACCGACACAATATTGGCTACCGATATAAGAGGCATAATCAGACTCAAAAATATTATTTTCCAATCCTTGAAGATACCAGCCTCTATTAATAACATTATCAACTGCATTATGAATCTCTTCACTATGCAACGCTGTAATCTTTTGTAATTCCAGATACTTTATCATAATTTCCATTCATAAGTATCATAACAAACTCCACGCCCACCGAAACCTTCTTTCTGATAGATGAGAGACTCATTAAATATGTGCCCTCCACACTCAGTAGACTTTCCGAAATCAAAATAAGGATAATCAACAAAGTCATAATTAAGGATTCTATCATACACCGCATCTATAACTCTCAGTTTTTTCCCCATCTTACTCGCAGAAATATACTGAGAATGAATAACCTGAGGAGTAACATAAAGAACTGTTCCTCCTAATACTTCATCATCTATTGTAGCTGTATATAATAATATGTTATGCGGAAATCGGGACTTAAGTAAAAGGATTTCTTCCAAACTGTGCACTGGCGCTACGCCGTATTTGTCTTGCAGATTATCTGTTAAGACTCTCCAGAATGATTTAAAATCATCACTTTGACCTACAATTATGTTATTTGCATTAGCCTTTTTTACACCATATTTACGGTCACGGCTCCATTTTAAAGGTCTACGCGGTATAATTACTGATGATATATCACGCTTAATGAGATTAGCCGAACACTCTTTGAACAAAGCATACAAGTCTTCTTCTGAAGGTATACGATGGTATATCCATGGTATTGCCTTATAAATAACGTTATGTATATTGTTTTGCTTGAGATAAATATTTAGTTCTTTAAACAATATCAAGATGTCATCTGCTCTAGAATAAATGTTTGTAATGAGGCCTCCATAAGTAAGTCCACCGTGTGTCACGAGTGTACCATTATCTTCATTAGCAGGAAACAAAGCGTACAATTTATCATCCATATATATCATTAAGGAATAATCACAGAACCTAACTTTATGATAATCCATATAGTTACGATCAAAAAGGAAAGTACCATTTTTTGACTTAGCGACAAACACATTCCACTCTCGTTGCTTTTCTTCTGTGTATCTATTTATTACAAACATTCTTGATCTTTTAAGAATTCATCATATTCCCTAATGTAATCATCCTCTTCAAAATAGTCGGAAGCCAAAACGAGGCATACTGCTCCGGAAGAAAAATCATCAAGCGTTCTCCACACTCCATTTTCAATAAGAAGTCCTTGATAAGGATGATTCAAAAGTATCTTATCAAGTGTTTTACCGTCATCAAGCGAAACAGTAAAACTACCACTAATAGCAATAAGCAATTCCTTACAATGTTTATGAGAGTGCCCTCCTCTACTTTCACCGGCAGGCACATCATAAACCCAATAGACACGAGATACATTGAAGGGCACATCTCTACATTCTTCAACAAATGTGAGATTGCCCCTCGGATCTATTATTTTATGTAAATCAATTATTTTACCTTTTGATTCATCCATCTATACTATTTGATTACAGTAGCAGCAAGTCGTTTGGCCTTGTCACGCAATGCATCTATATCTGAATTTACATCACCATAACATAAAACGACACCCATACGACGGTTTACCCTCTGTGTTGGCTTACCAAATAAGCGCAAACGAGTATAGTCTTCTTTCAAAACATCCAGCATATTGAATTCAGGTTGATGATTTGCTTCTTCTTTAGCCAGAACTACGGCACTAGCTCCTGCATGTTCCTGATGTATTGCAGGAATAGGCAATCCCATTATCGCACGGAAATGTAGTTCAAATTCATTAAGATTTTGTGTATGTCCCAATGTTACCATACCTGTATCATGTGGACGTGGTGAAAGCTCTGAAAATACCACACCATTATCTTTACTCAAGAAAAATTCCACGCCCCATATTCCTGCACCTGTCAATGCTTTTGTTACAGCAGCTGCCATATGTTGAGCATCCTTAAGATCTTTATCTGAGATAGCATAAGGTTGCCAACTCTCACGATAATCGCCACTCTTCTGAACATGACCTATAGGACTGCAGAACAGTGTCTCTCCATTTTTCTGTGTTACAGTAAGAAGAGTAAATTCACTCTCAAAATGTATAAATTCTTCTATTATTACCTCTTTTACATCTCCCCTACTGCCTTCCATAGCCTCCTTAAAAGCCTGGTGAAGTTCTGCATCAGATTTAACGATGCTCTGTCCGTGGCCTGATGAAGACATCAGTGGTTTGATCACACAAGGGAAACCAATGGTATCAGCAGCTGTTTTTAGTTCATCAAAAGTCTTAGCATAGAAGTATTTAGCTGTTTTCAAGCCTAACTCTTTAGATGCCAAATCACGTATTGCCTTACGGTTCATGGTGAAATTGACAGCTCTTGCACTAGGAACTACTTGAACCCCTTGCTTTTCAAAATCGAAGAGGCGTTCTGTGCGTATAGCCTCTATCTCAGGTACTATGATATCCGGATTGTGTTTCTTTACAACAGCATCCAAAGCATCACCATCTAACATACTGAAAACTTCAGCCTCATCTGCTACTTGCATAGCAGGTGCGTCTGCATAACGGTCACATGCAATCACATATTGTCCCGCACGTTTTGCCGCAATTACGAATTCCTTACCTAGTTCTCCAGAACCTAATAACAAAATCTTCTTCATATTATTTTTTATTTATCAATTGTTTCACCATCTGCCACTCTGGTGTAATGGCTAGTTTTCTTAAGGCGGCCTCTATAACAGACATCATCTGAGCTGTAGACAAACTTCGTCTCGATGCTATATCATCCAATGGATGTGTTTCTATTCCGAATAGACCGTAATACATCTCTATAGCAAACTCATCGTCTGTTGAAAGAAGGTGCAATATATGTTTTACATAATGTACAGTCTTCTCATCCACACATTCAGGATCTTTACCCAAACGTATAAGGAATTCTTGCAATTCTTGTGATATTATATCCATTATCTGTTTCCGTACATTTGATTGTAATACTTCTGGTAATCTTTAATTGTACCAAGGTTACCGGCATAAGTAAGCAGATCAAGCACGATTATTTTTATACCATCGTCTTTGTACTTCTTCTTAAGCAGATATTTTATGTAATTTGAACCGATGAAACCTGCTGCACCAGTTACCAAATAGGTTTTCATACTGCAATATATTTTTGTATTATATTTCTTTTCTTGGATCAGCAAGAGTTACGACTTCCATGTCCTTAAAATTTTTCCCGTCAATAGTCAACCGTATTATTGTTCTCTCCTTATGCCATCCTTGTAATCCGGCAGCTCCCGGGTTTATATGCAGTAAGTTAAGTGTCTTATCATATTTAACCTTTAATATATGAGAGTGACCACTTATGAATAGCTGAGGAGGACTGGCATATATCATGCCTCTTACACTTTGGTCATAATTTCCAGGATAGCCACCTATATGTTTCATTAGCACATCTACATCCTCACACTTCCAACGTAAGATTTCTTTATATATTGTGCGTAAATCACCTCCATCACAATTTCCACATACGGCTCTGAATGTACGAAAAGCTGCTAATTTCTCAGCGACTTCCATAGATCCGATATCTCCGGCATGCCATATTTCGTCACACTCTTCAAAATATTTCAGATACTTATCATCCCAATAACTATGGGTATCGCTTATTATTCCGATTCTTTTCATTCTAAATTGAATCTTTTATTTATAAATTCTCTTATAAAAGCTTCGGTATCTTCAAGTCCTAAAACACTTGAATTGACACAAATATCATAAGAAGAGCTATGCCCCCATTTCTTCCCTGTATAATAATTATAATATGATGCTCTGTCTGCTTCATGCGAACATATAAACTTACTCGCAGTATCAACATCACAATTTCTACGTTTGCATATGTTTTTTATTCTATCTTCAATATTAGCAGTAACAAAAACATTTACGGTATTGTCATAGTCACGCAATATATAATCGGCACACCTACCGACAAAAACGCAAGAACCTTTTTCAGCAGCTTTGCGTATTGCATCACTTTGAAACTGGAATAAACTTTCCTGACTAAGATTATTGTTATAGAAGCTATTGTCGCTTACATATGGAGTATGTATATGAAACAACGATTTTAAAAACCCTTTACGCTCATCATTCTGTTCAAATACGCCTTTGCTAAATCCACTCTCCTTTGCTGCCAAATTTAATAACTCACGATCGTATAATTTACAACCAAAGTCACTTGCAAGCATCTTGGCTATTATATGTCCTCCACTACCTAGTTGGCGGCCCACATTAATTATTATTTTCATATCGTTCTCCATTTATGTTAGCATTATGTTGTTTCTTAAATTTTCTCATATGCAAAAACATTATAATTCCAGTTACAATAGAAGCTAAAGCATCAGAAGAAGGAAGTGAAGCCCACACCCCATCAACTCCGAATATAGAAGGCAATATTATAAGTAATGGTAATAGGAATATCAATTGCCTTGAGAGAGATAAGAACATGCTTATCTTTGCCTTTCCTATACTCTGAAAAAAATTAGTTGTAACCATCTGGAAACCTATTATAGGGAACATCATCATATTAATTCTAATGCCCCTTACACTCATATCTATTAATGTCTTATCACTTGTGAAAAGACGTGCACAATCATATGGGAAAAATTCGCCAATTATAAAACCCGTAGTAGTAATTGCAGTTCCAGTTATCATAGCATATTTTAGAACTTTTACAAGACGGTCCAACTGTTGTGAACCATAATTATATCCGGCAATAGGTTGCATGCCCTGATTAACTCCCATTGTAATCATCACAAATATAAATGCAAGCTTATTACTTATACCATAAGCGCCAACAGCAAGATCTCCTCCATAATGCGACAATCCTGTATTTATAAATATAACCACGATACAAGCACATACATTCATTGAAAATGGAGACATTCCAACACCTATAATATTTTTTACTATATCTTTATTAAGACGGAATATGCCTTTCTGAAAATGCATCAGTTCACGTTTGTCACTGAATATCCACAATTGCCACGCAAGAGCTACCATCTGAGATAAGACTGTAGCATATGCCGCACCTCGTATACCCAAGTGAAGAGGCCAAATAAATATTGGGTCAAGAATTGTATTCAGGGCTACTGTAAACATCGTGGCATACATCGCCTGCTTCGGTTTGCTGGCTGCTCTCAAGACTGCATTCAATCCGAAATACATATGCGAGAAAACGTTTCCACAAAGAATAACAACCATGAAATCGCGAGCATACTTTATTGTATTCACACTTGCACCAAAAAAATAAAGTATTGGATCCAAAAACATCAATGCTATTACACTGAACGAAATTCCGATAATAAGATTAAGCACCAAGGTATTGCCAAGAATCATTTCAGCTGTCTTATAGTCTTTCTGCCCCAATTTTACAGAAATATACGTCGATGCTCCAACACCTACGGCAGCTCCAAATGCTGCAGAAAGGTTCATAAGGGGAAATGTAATTGCAAGTCCAGAGATTGCAAGAGCGCCAACGCCCTGTCCAATAAAAATGCTATCCACCATATTATATAAAGACGAAGCTGTCATTGCTATAATAGCAGGAATAGCATATTGCATGAGCAGTTTACCAACAGGTTCAGTACCTAATGCAATAGTAGCTTTTTTGTTTTCCATTAATCTTTCATTTATAAGGTGCAAAATTACAAAAAAATATCGAATAGTAATTCGTATTTCGTAATTATTTATAGTTATCTAAAACAGCAAAGACATAAAAGTATCACAAGTCTAAAGGTATATTCAACTTTAACCAGTAACTTTTTTATATAATATAAAATTACCTTTGGATAATGAGATTTTTGATAGTATAACATCATTTTTCGAATGTTTTCTTGGATATTTACACAAATAGATGTAAGTTTGCATCCACAAAATGAATTTCAACCTGATGAATAAATACATTGTCATAATATTAATGATGATATTATGCGTATTGCCTTCGTTCTCTCACGAGCAAGCAATGCGTACAGTTTCTTATCCAGGTGGGAAATGCTACATGTACAGAATTATGCTTAAAGATAAATACGGCACGCCATTTTCACTGGAAAGGCCACAGAAGTATTTATCAGAAAGATCAATAGAGAGACGCGAAAGACAAAATATTGCAATAGATTCTACAGATCTGCCTATTTCTCCTATATATATAAGTGAAATAGAAGACAGAGGAATCAAAATTGTAAGCCACAGTAAATGGAACAATTCATTATTAGTTCGCTCACAGAACAAGAACCTATTGGAAGGACTGTCCAAGTTAACTTTTGTAAAGAGAATAATAAAAGCATGGACTTCACCTGATTCTGTTACGATTAATTATAAGGCAGACCATGTTCGTGATGAATTTAATCCTTGGGATTCTATTTCTGGACATAAATATGGGGCTGCAGAAGAGCAGATTAGAATGTTAAACGGCATACAACTTCATGAAGCAGGATATAAAGGTCGTGGAATGAGCATTGCGGTTCTTGATGGCGGATTTATGAATGCAAATACTATCCCTTGCATTAAAGATATCAATATACTAGGAACAAGAGACTTTGTGTATCCTAAATCAGAAAAATTCTACGGAGAACAGGAACACGGAACTGCTGTTTTATCAATAATGGGAGCAAGACATCCTTATATATATATAGGTACAGCCCCTGCCGCGTCATTTTGGCTACTAAGATGTGAAGATTTTCAGTCTGAAAGTACTGCAGAAGAAGACTATTGGGCTGAAGCTGTAGAATTTGCCGATTCAGTTGGCGTAGACGTAATAAACAGTTCTTTAGGATATCAGAACTTTGACGATGAAAGCAGCAGCCATACATATGAGGAGTTAAATGGGATAACGGCACTTATATCTCGTACAGCATCTATGGTTGCTGGAAAAGGTATGGTTCTAATAAATAGTGCGGGTAATGATGGTATGGGAACCTGGAAGAAAATAAATTTCCCGGCAGATGCAAAAGATATAATCACTGTTGGTGCAGTAAGTCCGAATGGCATCAATGCTCCATTCAGTTCAATCGGACCAACTCAAGACGGAAGAGTAAAACCAGATGTAATGGCATTAGGAAGTCCTGCACAAGTAATATCAGGAAGAGGCACAATAATAAGCGATATGGGAACTTCTTTTTCTGCACCAATTGTAGCAGGACTTGTAGCTTGCCTATGGCAAGCACTTAGAGACAAAACGGCATTGCAGATTATCGATATAGTTAGAAAAAGCGGAAACAATTACAAAACCCCCAATAACATATTCGGTTATGGCATTCCAGATTTTTGGAAAGCTTATAATTATGGCATTAATTTGAACAATTAAAAAAACAGATTGAAAATAATGCATAATGCTATTAGCCTATACGAACTGAACTCTCTTGTCAAAGAAGTTATCGAAACCACAATGTCTGATGAATATTGGGTGGAAGCTGAATTATCAGAAGCTCATGAAAATGGTGGACATTGCTATATTGAACTCATAGAGAAGGATGAGAATGGCAACACGCCTATTGCAAAAGCAAGGGCTATGGTATGGAGGAACACTTGGAATATTATTAAACCGTATTTCGAAAGAGTAGCAGGTGAGAGTCTTCATTCAGGAATGAAGGTTATGCTAAAATTATATCCAACCTTCCATCCTGCATATGGATTCTCATATACAGTGAGTGATATCGACCCGACTTATACACTTGGGGATATGGCGAAGCGAAGGAAGGAAATAATAATAAAGCTCAAAGAGAACGGTCTTTTTGAACTTAATAAGGAACTGGAGATTCCTATGTTCACTCAGAGAATTGCTGTTATATCTAGTAACACGGCTGCAGGATATGGTGACTTCTGCAAACATTTGTCCGAAAATGAGCATCACCTTTATTTCAAGACAGAACTATTCAGTGCTACAATGCAGGGGGAATCTGTTGAAAGCAGCATAATAAATGCACTCAACCAAATATACGAAAGGATTGATGACTTTGACGTTGTTGTAATTACAAGGGGTGGTGGTGGAACAAGCGATTTCTCAGGATTTGACACATACACACTTGCAGAGAATGTGGCTCAATTCCCATTGCCAATAATTACAGGAATTGGACATGAAAGAGATGATACAATCCTAGACCTTATATCAAACGTACGGGTAAAGACACCTACTGCTGCTGCAGAGTTTCTTATAAACAGACTTGAATACGTATATCAAAAAATAGAAGATATAAAGTTTAATATATCTAATATTGCTGAGCGTAAAATGGAAATGGAGAAAATGCGACTTGAAAAGGTAGCAAGTACTATCCCATCTCTTTTCGCGCTTATTAAGATAAGGCAAGAAACGCATCTGGATATTGTCATGCAAAGAATTTATAACAAAATGACCCATGATATTAACGAGGCAAAGCATCATCTAAATATCCTTACTGATAATATAAAGCCTTTGTGTGAAAGGATTACAACAAACCAAAGACACAAAATAGAAATGCTTGAACAAAAAACCGAGACTCTTGATCCAGACAAACTTCTAAAGCGCGGATATAGTATTACATTATATAATGGAAAAGCTGTACGTGATGCCAAGCTACTAAAGTCTGGTGATGAAATAACCACAAAACTTGAGAATGGAACTGTAAAATCTACAATAAAATGAAAAAAGACATAACCTACGAAGGAGCTGTACGGAAACTGGAAGAAATCGTAAGCAAAATTGAAAATGATGAACTGGATATTGACATGATGGTCAATGAACTAAAAGAGGCCAAAGAACTCATTAAATTTTGTAAAGACAAGTTAACAAAAACAGACGAAGAAATAAAAAAGATACTTGAATCTGATGAAAAATAGGTAAAAAAGTAACGGACTTACAACTTTCTGCACAGAATAGTTGCAATTGAGCAACAAAATACTTACTTTTGTGCTCAATTATAACAAAATTACTTTTAATAAATTAAAGTTATGAAAGATTTAGATTGGTCGAATTTATCTTTCGGCTATATGCCGACAGATTATAACGTTCGCTGCTATTATCGCAACGGTAAATGGGGAGAAGTTGAAGTTTGTTCTGAAACAACCCTAAACATTCACATGGCTGCAACTTGTCTGCACTACGGACAGGAAGCTTTTGAAGGCCTAAAAGCTTATCGTGGAAAAGACGGTAAGGTAAGAGTGTTCCGTATGGATGAGAATGCAGCCCGTCTACAAAGTACCTGTCGTGGTATTCTGATGCCAGAAGTTCCTACAGAATTATTCGAGGAAATGGTAAAGAAGGTGGTACGTCTGAATCAAGACTACATTCCTACTTACGAGAGTGGTGCTACACTTTATATACGTCCACTTCTTATTGGTACAAGCGCACAGGTTGGTGTACATCCTTCAACAGAGTATCTATTCATGATATTTGTGACTCCGGTAGGTCCTTATTTTAAAGGTGGATTCTCCACAAACCCTTATGTTATTATACGCGAGTTTGATCGCTCTGCTCCTCTTGGAACAGGTATATATAAGGTGGGAGGAAACTATGCAGCTAGTCTGCTTGCCAACAAAAAGGCTCACGACTTGGGTTATGCATGTGAATTCTACCTTGATGCCAAAGAGAAAAAATACATGGACGAATGTGGAGCAGCCAACTTCTTTGGCATAAAAAATAACACTTACGTTACGCCTAAGTCTACCAGCATACTGCCAAGTATCACTAATAAGAGTCTCATGCAGCTGGCAGAAGACTATGGAATGAAAGTAGAACGCCGTCAGATTCCAGAAGAGGAACTTGGTACATTCGAAGAGGCTGGTGCATGCGGAACAGCGGCTGTAATAAGTCCGATATCAAAAATTGATGACTTAGAAACAAAAAAGAGTTACGTCATAAGCAAAGACGGCAAACCAGGTCCAATATCTACCAAGCTATACAATCACTTACGTGGTATACAATATGGTGATGAAAAAGACAAGCACGGTTGGGTATCAATAGTAATTGAATAATTAACATAATAATAGAAATACCATGGATAAGATTTCAGGTTATAAAGACAGAGCGGTAGAATCGCTAACTGGTAAATGGGGCAATGCAGCCATTGCTACCCTTGTATTTGGATTAATATATGGGGGGATACCGGCAACATTCTCTTTTATTTTCCATTCAACAAACTCATGTCAAATGAGATTTAATGAATTCGGCAATATTATACAGATAGCATTACTACCTATCGCTTGGGGATTTGAAATAATGTTTCTGAGAAACATACGCAAAGAAGAAAAAGAACTTGACCTTGGCGAAATGTTTGAAGGATTCAAAGACTATGTCAGAATATTGCTGACCAATTTACTTAGAGGAGTATATACGCTGCTTTGGATGCTATTACTAATCATCCCCGGATTCATAAAGGCATACTCATACAGTATGACCAATTATATATTAAAGGATGAACCTGATTTGAAATACAATTCAGCTATAGAAAAGAGTATGGCAATGATGGAAGGCCATAAGATGGATTTATTCTTACTTGATTTAAGCATGATAGGATGGGCAATCCTCAGTGTTATAACATGTGGAATAGGATTTTTATTCCTTACACCATACAATATGACGGCTCATGCGCACTTCTACGAAGATCTGAAAGCTGAAGAGCAGCAGAATATTGCTGAATAGAACAAATAACAACTATATAATAAGATCGTATCCGAAGTACGCAAAACTACACGGGTACGACCTTTTTAATTTTATGAATATACATTTATGAGCAAAGGAAAATTACAGAAATTCGCCGATATGGAAAACTATTCAAATGTTTTCCAATACCCTTTTTCGGTTATTGAACAAGTTCCATTCGAAATGAAAGGATATTGGAGAGAACAATATTTCCATAATGGTAATCCGATTGTACTGGAACTTGGATGTGGTAAAGGTGAGTATACAGTAGAACTGGCTAAGCTTTATCCTGAGACCAATTTCATTGGGGTTGATATAAAAGGTTCACGAATGTGGACCGGTGCTACGCAGGCTATAGATGAGGGCTTGACCAACGTAGCATTCTTACGCACAAATATAGAGATTATAGAACGGTTCTTCGGTAAAGATGAAGTACAAGAGATATGGCTTACATTCAGCGACCCACAAATGAAAAATGCTCATAAACGACTTACAAGTACCTTCTTTATGGATAGGTACCGTAATTTTTTAGTTGATAATGGTATAATACATCTTAAGACTGATAGTAACTTTCTTTTCACATATACGACATATATGGCTGAAAAGAATAAATTGGATATGATATTTAGAACAGAAGACTTATACCATACAGATGGAATAGATGATGAAACACGTAAAATATTAACCATACAGACCTATTATGAAAATCAATGGATAGACAGAGGTCTCAATATCAAATACATGAAATTCAGACTAATACAGAGTACGCCATTAGTTGAACCCAATGTAGAAATTCCACTAGATGACTATCGCAGCTATAAAAGGCCAAAGCGTAGCGGACTTGAAACAAGCAAATAAAAAGTCTAAAAAAGAGGTTAAATTGCTCTTTAAGTCGGAAATAAAAAATAAAAACACATAAAATGCAAAATAAACTCTAAAAAAATTTGCATATAAGAATAATATGTGTACCTTTGAACCCACTGAACATCAGAGTTAGTTTTTGAATTTTCCTTCTAAGGTCATGTCATTATCAATTCCTTTGTTTTAGTACAAGACAAATAAACATTTTTAATTTTTTACAAAGAAGTATGAACATTTATGTTGCACATTTGAGCTGGGACACTACTGGTGACAGCCTGCAAAATCTTTTTTCACAGTATGGCGAAGTTACTTCAGCCAGAATTGTTACAGACCGCGAGACAGGTCGTTCACGTGGTTTCGGTTTCGTAGATATGACTAATGACGAAGAAGGTCAGAAAGCTATTGACAGCCTTAATGAGACAGATTTCGAAGGACGTACAATCAACGTTAGCGTTGCTCGCCCAAGAGAAGAAAGACGTCCTAACAACTACGGTAACCGTGGTGGTGGTTATGGAAACAACGGTGGTGGTTACGATCGCAGAAGATACTAATCCGCACATCGCACAAATATTAAAAACTTCTCCATTTTGCGAAAGCAAATTGGAGAAGTTTTTTTTATGTCCTTATTACAAGTCAATTGGTACAAGAATCTTTATACCAAAGTTACGTCCCATATTGTACACACCCTCTCTACCTGTTACAGGATTAAGTCCGGTATACTTAAGACGGCTCAAATGACTTTGATACGCTCTGTCTGTAATATTATTAGCTGTAAGGAATACAGATAATATCTTATGACCCGAATGCATTATGTCAGTTCCTACTGCGGCATTAAGCAATGTATACGATGGTGTAGCAGTCTCTGTATTGTTAGCTGCATAGAAATGATTCTGTCTCAAATCACATTCTGTACTTACAGATGCATAAGTATTATTAAGACACTTACCATCTCTTATAAAATCGTAGCGTAATTCAGAATTCCACCTAGGAGCAGGTGTGAAAGGTAAGTATTTTGAATCATCTGGCTGATGCAATTGTACAGAGTTGACATAAGAGAATGAATTCTCAAAATGTAATCTCTCAACTGGATGGATATCTACGGTAGCCTCTCCACCTAGAATTCTCGCGTCACCTGAAACAAATTGATATGTAGGTACGCCGTCTTTTATTACAGGGTTACCACTAGCATCTGATTCTTTTTCGGCGAATATATAATTATTTATTCGATTGGCAAAAAGAGACAATGTGGTTGAAATTACAGGTGTATTGTAATCTACACCGAAATCAAGTTGCCAACTATTTTCTGGTTTTAAGTTCTCGTTACCCATTTCATACCTTACAGTACCTTCATGTACACCATTAGATGCTAATTCACTAATATTTGGAGATCGGAATCCTCTTGATAGATTCAATCTCATATTAAGATTTTCCAATATGTTATAAACAGCCCCAAGACTTCCTGTTACGCCATCAAAACTCTTTGACAATGAGTTAAATCTTGCTACTCCATCTTCATCTAAATGTTCAGCATGGATATGACGTTTATCATAACGAAGTCCTCCACTTACATTCAACTTTCCGAAATCACGCTCTACGGTAGCAAACATTCCAAAATCAAAAAGATTGTATGCCGGTACCAAAAACTCAGTACCTTCATTAAGTGAACGTTGATACATTCCGTTTACACCTGTTGCAACTTTCCAATCTTTATTCTCAGGAGTTACATAATGCACATCATAGTTGACAGTATGCAACAAAAAGTTCAGTCCACACTGGTCTGGATTATCCTCGTCTTCAAATTCTTTACGTCTGTTTTGCTGATAGGCAAAAGTTGCTTTTATGCTACCTGCTGAAAACAAGAATGAGTTATCCCATACAGCCTTGTAGTGATAAACTTGCTGATACGGAATTCCCTTACCGTATGATTTAGGCGAATCATCACTTTTTTCTCCTTCTATTATACCCGGAGTAAGATGATATGCATCTAGAGTAAGATGAGAATATCCCCAGCTTCTGTTTATACCGATTAATCCGGAAAGTGCATGTTCTCTAAAACGAGAATCATATACATATCCATCATACTTGTTCTTATAGTCATGAGCCATCTTATCACTGTAACGCCAATTCCATACTAAACCTCCGTTATTACCGGCCATATTAAGAGAGTAGCCAAACAATCCGTTATTTGTTTGATATTCAGATGATACATTGGCCTTAATCTGACCAACCGGAAGTATTGGAGCTTCACGGAAGATTACGACTCCTGCCATTGCGTCAGAACCGTACATAAGACTGGCCGGACCTTTTAAAATCTCAACCGAATGCACCGTCTGAGGATCAATCTCAATACCATGTTCGTCTCCCCACTGCTGACCTTCCTGACGTACGCCATCATTAACTACAGCTATTCGGTTATATCCAAGTCCTCTTATTACCGGCTTAGAAATACCGGCACCTGTCGTTATCTGAGAAATACCAGGTTGTTTGGATATCGCATCTACTATGTTTGTAGAAGACTGCTGCAATAGTTCGCTTGGTGATACTATTGTTATTGGTGATGGTGATTTTGCCATTAACGAACTGCCTGTCAGGCCTGTTACTACAACCTCGTTTATCATTGCATTAGTCTCTTTCATCACAAAGTCCATATTACTGGTGTTTTGTAGATTAATACTTTTCACGATAGTCTGATGTCCTACGTAACTAACCTGTACCGTAGTACTTACATTGGGTAGATTATCCATATGGTATTCACCATTCTCATTAGTTACTGTACCTGTTTTTAGTTCAGGGAAATATACGCTAACTCCAACAAGAGCACTTCCACCAACTTTATCTGTAATTTTACCCGAAAGCATCGCTTTCTTATTTGCCATATCGGCATACGATGATATGCTAAAGCATACCATTAAAATAATGATATAGAATAATTTTTTCATTCCGTATTTTAATTTATAATTTTAATAATCGAAAATCACTAAAAATACAAATATACGGGAGGGGCTCTTGGGGATTTATTATTGATACGCAATACAGGCATAAACGAGATTGTCTGTCTGCGTATTCTTACGGTTAATAATATATATGATGTGAGAACAGCAAGAGCAGGAAGGACAAAAGGCATACTAAGCAACTGACATATAAGACAGTCGTGAACCGTTGTTCCTTGCGAAGAGAGATGACCTGCATGGTGTATATGATGTACACAAAGTGTGCATACGCCATCTGTAGCAGGTTCTTCCTGATGCACATGCGTATACATTATAACCATCATCGGTATAAAGATCGATAATAGTATCTTTGCCGCAATCTGTCTTTTCTTTGCTATCCTCATTGTAATTTGCAAAAGTATGAAAATATTATAGATTGATATACGAATTGTCAGAGTTTAACTTTTATTAAGTCAACTATCAATATAAATAAGATGTTTTCCTTTATAATTTAAAGCATAACTTAAAAAAGTTATTTGCGTTTTGCTTTCAGCAGGCTATTAAGATGTTGACTATCAGGACATTCGACTGAAGGCAACTTCTATGCTTGTATTTTTGTTTTCTATTTGTGTTTCCAGAATTTAGGTTGACTGATTTAAACCTTAACCATAAGATTGGTTGATTTTGGATTCTTTATGCCTAATAAAGGTTGACTAATATTTTCTAATCTATATAGTTAACGCCCCAAACTGCTATTTACAAATAATGATAAATCTTTAGCATTAATCCCCTTTTTTATGCTTAAAAGTTATGCTTTTTTATTGCCGAAATAATTCTTTACGATCGTTCGACCTAGGTCAAACGATCGTTTGACGAAGGTCGCACGATCGTTCGACGTCGTCGAAAATTCTCAAAGTATAGCTTTTACAAATAATTACGTATGTGTTACTTACTTATACGTAATGATTATGAGTGAAATATTGGTCTTCTTTAATTTAGTGTATATCTTTCGGCTAGATTAAAGAAAAAACAATTAACCTTTACACCTTTTTTTAAATTGCTACTGATTTACAATACAAGACATCCCAATTATTACTAATTAGGTGTATACTTTTCAAGTGATGAAGCTGCATTGGGATATAATCTGAGTATTGTAGACAATATTGCAGGCATAAGAGTTGCCTTCAGCCGAATGTGCTGATAATCAACATCTTAATAGCCTGCTGAAAGCAAAAAAACGAAAACACTATATATCTTGCTATATACACAATCAGAATGATAAACTACTGTGCTGTCATACCAAATGAACGAATTGCTTTGACTCTAAATCTGCTTTAGATGATTTTGACCATTTTATTCATGATTTATAAAAAGCATTGGCAGTACTCCATTTTTAATGAAATGGATGGTGATAATACCTAAAAATAATGATTTTAATTAAATGTGGAATTGTATTTCGCTTGTGCTTCAACTTTTATTCCTATTTTTGCAGTATGATTTGAAACTATCTAAAAATGAAAAGAAAAATAACAATAATTTCGGCAGCTATACTTAGCAGTGTATTCGTATGCGGAACGTCATTCGCAGTAATCAACAGTAAAGCAGATGCCAATATTATGACTAAAAATGGTAGCACATATGTAGTAAACACGACCCAACTATGCAAAAACATAAAGGGATTTAAAGGGGCTACACCGCTTATTATTTACATAAAATCAAACACAGTAGTCAAGATACAGCCATTACAAAACATGGATACTCCTAATTTCTTTAACAGGGCAACGAAGTCCTTAGAATCTTATTACATTGGTAAAAAAGTAAATAAGATTATCAATGCCGATGTCGATGCTGTTTCGGGGGCGACTTATTCTTCAAAATCAATTATCCAAAATGTAAAATCAGGACTGGAATATTATAATAGGAATAAATAGAATCATTTGATTCTATTTATATCCTCATCCGATACATGATTTACATGCCTATCAGATTTTTGCGGGTTGAATGTATATCTTATAGTTAATAATGCCTGCCTAGAATCAGGTATTGTGCTCTTGCTATATACCAACTTATTACTATAAAGGCTATAATCATTATGGCATACAAAGATATCATTCATCTGTAACTGAACATCAAGTGATTTTTTTAAGAAACTTTTCCTTATTCCAAAACTTATTGTCTGGAAAGGATCACTATGGCATGGACCGTAATCACCACCTGTATTGTAATTCATGTCAAGATTTACAATACAGTTTTTAAATACTGTTAATGAATTATTAAATGTAAAGTTGAATGTAGGATTATCCATTTTCTTACTTTCACCTTTATTCATAGCAGTAAAGAATGGTTTTGTGAAATCTATTCCAAATACGGGGCTCCAGCATTTTATTACTGGAGACAAATACAAAGACGCATTTGCAAACTGTGCATGATTATAGTTCGTTATTGAAAAGATAGCAACATCCGGATTCTTATCATATGACCTGCCATCAAAGTCAATAAAATTCTTAGCGTATTTATATGATAGTTGAAGAACTATCCACTTGTATGATAAGTCCCACTCTGCATTTTTATCAGTTTCGGCTATAAGCAGAGGATTTCCCCCTTCATAAATGTAACTATTGTTATAATTTAAATTACTTTGTAATCTATTGAATGATGGTCGGTTTTTCTTAACTGTATAACTCACTGACGAATGTATAACGCCAATAGGGAAATCAACAGACAGAGTTGGCAGCCAATCGTTATACGTACGACTCTGCTGTTGAATAAGTATGCCTGAATCCCAATACTTATTATCCGTATGTTCATAACGCAATCCTGCATTTACGCCTATGCTTCCTGCTGTAATAGAATATTCTGTGAATGCACCCTCTCTGCTTTCATGTATTTTGTTATCAGATTCTGGTAAAATGTTCTGTGGATTACGAAATCTGCTTCTACGACTTATAAAAGAGACGTCGCCACCAAATTTTATTTCACCACCCAAAATATTGTGACTAAAATTGAGTTTCTCTGCATAAAGATTGCTGAAGTTTTTTGCATTTGTTTCTATTATTATGTCTTTCCCGTCAAGACCATTTTGATCTGTTTTTTCATAACTTGCTACTATATCAGAATTAAAATTGACTTTCCAATTATTAATATGTCCTATATAGTATACATTTATAAGATGATCTGCATTCTTGATTTTTGTTATGTAGTTCTCCTCTGTAAGACCTGTACTTATACCATTACGAATTGCACAATAAGAAGAATTTTCTTTCATAGAAAAATCCGGACTATAGCCATATTCGTATAACACGCCAATTGAATTGTTCTTATCAAATTCATATCCGGCAGTTGCCTGAAAATACGCAGTGTTTCCTTTATCAATAATATCCGTATTCGCTTTTACTTTCAATATGTCAGTTGTATTTATATCGTATAAAGGTTCCATTATGCGTTTGTCATGATCAAGTGAGTAATATAACATTCCTCCCAAACTTAGTTTTCCAGGCTTATAGTCTATACTCAATTTCTCACAATTACTAAAATTGCGACCATAAGAATTTCTACTCATCCCGTCTACACTCATTTTTTTTGTAGTCATATTATTGGTAATAATTCTTATAACTCCCATAACGTTAGCACCATATTCAGAACCTGGTTGTCTTATAACCTCCACCCTATTTATATTTTTTGATTCGAGCCGATCTATTTCTGAAACACTATTTACTTTATGGCTGTCTATATAAATTTCGGTATTGCCTTTCCCTGTAACTTCATAAGCATCATCAGTAACCTTTATACCGGGAATATGCTTCAGTACATCTCGTCCGGTACCGGCAGACGATAATTCAGTGTTATTAACTTTGGCTACAATAGTACCTCCTGTTTTAGTAAGTATCCTATTATTAGATATAATAGTAATTTCATTAAGTTTTACGCTGTCTGCTACATTTCTAGTGCTATCTGCAGATTCTATTAATACATTCTGTTGAGCAACAGATACATTAGCAACCATAACGATAAATGCTGCTAATAATAAAATTTTCTTCATATTTTCTACTACTTTTAAAATATGAAGGCAAAAGTATGAAGTAATAAAATGAGAACAAAAAAATAAGTCTGACTTTTATCTGACAATTCGCTGACAATATTCTATCTATTTGATTTCCAATTGATAAGCACGGCCGCGGACTGCCATAATTTTAACATTGCAACACTCAGACAAAGTCTGTTTCAGTCTACGTACAAGTGTATATAAACTCTCGTCAGCATTATCCTTGCCAGGCCACAAGGCATCACAAATATCTTTTTTTAGTAAAAAGTGAGAAGATGATTTATAAAACATCTCCATCAAACTATATTCCATGGGGGTGAAATTGATGCGGTTATGAGATATGTCATATATACAATTATCTTCATTACAAAACACAAGACCACCAAACGAAACAATATCTTTTTGAGAGGATGGTAAATTAGTCTTTTTACTATTCCTTTTTATCACTATACTTAATACTCCAAAGCACAACGCAAGTAAAAGGAATACCAAAGGAACTTTCATATCTGACATATAAAGAACTTTAGTAAAAGGACAGTATATATAGCCACGCATAGACAGGGCTGTGTCATATATTCTAGAATTATTTACTAGCATTATTGTATCACTCATGAGATAGCCGTCATCGATTTTTCCTGCGGAGATCCCTCCTCCCCTAAAGGAATCCATCCTTAATACATTAATTTGTATTTGAGGATTTTGTTTAGCAATCTCCTTAGGCAAAGCATCTGCAAAGATTCTATCTGAGGTATGAATGGTCACCTCTTTCCCTATACTCTTCTGCAGTTTTACATATGACTGTATAGTATCTCGGCAAAGCCAGTTTTTTGCATTCATCTTAACAGCTTTACCCAATGCACTATTAAGATTGGCGATAATGCTGTCACGGGTACTAGTATATTGTTTAGCTCCCATACAAAATGAGAGTATCATAAATATACACACAAACGCTAATGAAATATTTGCTGATTTATTACTATTCATCATTCTTAATTATAATGCAAATATAACAAATTCTATCATAAACGGATAATCAAATAAAGAGAATCATTAGACATTAATCATTATACATAATCTTATAACAACTTTGCCAGTAACGAATGACCATATAATGATGTAAATGTTGCTGACATAATAAGCAATGCAAATGTAATGAGACCTATATATGGTATGTAATTCACATAACGGAAAGAATCTTTGACCTTAAATTTTGCAATATGCATAAATGCATAATAAACACCAAAAGCAATCATGGATCCTATTATTGCCCCGGCCAATATATCACCCGGATAGTGTACTCCCAGATAAATTCGACTATATGAATGAATAGTAGCCCAAAAATAGATGAATATCGTAAGATTACGCTTTCGGAAGAATAACGTTAATAATGTAGCCAGCATAAAAGAATTAGCTGAATGACAAGAAGGAAAACCGTAATGTCCTCCACGATCTCCATTTACTATATGCACAAGCTGGTATATAGGACTATCCGGCTGCGAAGGACGTGGGCGACAGAATATTGGACGTAGTATTGTGGCACAAGTATAATCTGTTATTGCAAAGGCTATAGCAAAAAGTGCTATAAAATAAACAATTTTCATTTTAAGGCCATACTTCATGGCACTAACAAATACGATACAAGCATACATTGGTATCCAAACAAATTTATTTGATATCATGTACATCAGTAAATCAAAGAAACTATTATGGAAACCATTTAACCATAATAATAATGATGAATCTATGTTTTGTAATGTTTCTAGCATCTCCTTATAATAAATAATACGAGTTCTTTTCGTATATGCAGTTTAAATGCTGTGCAAAGTAAATAAAAAATAATATAAAAAGAACATTTTTAGTAACAAATCGTACATTTTTTATATATATTATTTATTAATTAATGATTAACCTAGAAAAATATTGCAGCAGAGCAACCATATTGATTGTTTGCATAATATGACATGACAACAAAGCTTACTCTATTTTTATAACTTGCGCTATCTTTTGTCTTAAATAATTTGGGATAAATCCAATAAGATAATTTTGTACTTAGCAGACCAATTCCAGCACCGGCAATAATATCATTAAGCCAATGACAATTGTTATACATCCTGAAAAGACCTATTCCGGCTGCTCAACATATATTGCAACTCCTATCCATGGCGATATATCTTTATATTTCGGTAAAGAAATTCTGCACCTATGAATGCTGTCGCAGTATGACCGAATGGGAATGAATTATGTAAACTATCATCCGGACGTTCTTCACCATGTACACTTTTATAAGCATCCACAAAATAAGATATATTATTGTCTGATACATTAATTTATAATAACGATTCCACGTTGGCACAATATTTGATGTACCATTATTGAACAAAACTAATGATTATGACATTATATCCGAAACTTATACTGGATACACTGGCAACTGTGACATATCCTGGTACCAAAAAGAGCTTAGTAGAAAGTGAAATGGTAGCTGACAACTTACGAATAGACGGAATGAAAGTATCATTCTCTCTGATATTCGACAGAGATACAGACCCCTTTATGAAGTCTACACTAAAAGCTGCTGAAGCGGCAATACACTATAACATCAGCAAAGATGTTGAGGTTAGCATCAGTGTAGAGACAAAGTCAAAACCACGTCCGGAGGTTGGGAAAATGCTTCCTAACGTAAAAAATGTCATAGCTGTAAGCAGTGGTAAGGGTGGAGTAGGTAAAAGTACGGTAGCTGCCAATTTGGCTATATCTCTTGCCAAGCTCGGATATAAAGTTGGGTTGCTCGATGCTGATATTTTCGGTCCCTCGGTACCGAAGATGTTTCATGTTGAAGATGCCAGACCATGCGCTATAAATAAGGATGGACGTGATCTTATAGAACCAATAGAAAAATATGGTATAAAATTGCTCAGTATAGGTTTTTTTGTAAATCCTGATACGGCTACTCTATGGAGGGGTGGAATGGCATCAAATGCTTTAAAACAACTTATAGCAGACGCAAACTGGGGAGACCTTGACTTTTTTATTCTTGACACACCTCCAGGCACAAGTGATATTCATCTCACTTTACTGCAAACATTATCTATTACAGGCGCTGTAATAGTAAGTACTCCACAAAATGTTGCTTTGGCTGACGCACGCAAAGGCATTGACATGTATCGCAATGACAAAGTTAATGTACCTATTCTTGGTTTAGTAGAAAATATGGCATGGTTTACACCTGCAGAACTGCCGGAAAATAAGTATTATATATTTGGTAAAGAAGGTTGCAAAAACCTTGCAAAAGAAATGGATATGCCACTTCTAGCACAAATACCTCTCGTACAGAGTATATGTGAGAACGGTGATAACGGTGAACCATCTGCACTAAACGTAGACACCATAACCGGTCAGGCATTCATCAATCTTGCACAGGCTGTGGTTACTGTAACTAACCGCAGAAACAAGGAACAAGGACCAACAAATATTGTTCAGGTAAATAAATAATAAAGAAGAAAATGTTCGCTTAAATAACATAAGCGAACATTTTCTTTTTTATTTGATTTTATATTTTGCGGATAATACTCTTTTCTTCATTTTGTCTAAGCGTTCTATAGCATGCCTTCTTGCATTTATAATCTGGTATCGGTATACGATACATGATATAAAGAAATAAACGGTAGCCTGTATCCACAAGGCTTGATATTCTTGCTGTATATCAGACAAAGTTGCTCCCATAGAGTTAAGACGCACAAAACCTCTTATACCAAATGTTGACGGGAATAGACAGGCTATAGCTTGCCATACTCCAGGTATATTACTTTGTGGCCATGATATTCCAGACATGAAAAGGAATGGCACAGATGTAAAAATCACCATTAGCATAACATTTTCCCTATATCTTACCAAGCATGAAAGCATCATACCGAAGAATATACATGAAAGTAAATATGGAACCATCAGACCCAACAGGTCCGCTCCATGCCCCATAGATACGAAATGGAAAAATCTCGGAACTGCTAATACTATATATGCTGCCATAACAGAATATATCATAAAGTAGCACATGGATTTACCTAACACTATTCTGAATATACCTTGATAGTGACGACTCACAGGAACAAGATCTTTATATCGATTATTCTCTCTTGCTGTTCCTGCAGATAAGCCTATGCCCAATAATAATGTCTGTTGCAGAATTAGCATCAACACACCTGGAATAATGAAATTGCCGTAGCCACCAGTATTATTGAAAATAGGAACTTCTTCATAATCCAATGGCTTAGTTGAAATTTCATTTTCTCTATCTGAATAATTGCCGGACAACTGTATCTGTATTTTACTGTTAATGTCACTTGAAATAGCGGTCGCAGTCTGGTACACCGCCTTATAATACAACATAAGACTCATATCACAATATACTCCCACATGAGCTTGAGTCATACGATTAATGTTAAGCGCAAAATCTTCAGGAAAATAAAGGATGCCCCTAACCACCTGTTTACCGACAAGTGCTTTTGCGTCTTCCATATTATTGCAATGATAAGCAACCTCAACATTCGGAGAAGCATCATATTCGCGTATGAATTTACGACTCATATCACTATGAGATAAATCAACTACGGCAACCGGGACTTCTCTAACTATCTCATTATTATATATCCACGAATAGAGCAAAGGATAAAATAGAGGAACTATAATAAAGAATATAAGCACACCTTCGTCTTTCACGATAGCTTTCATCTCTTTAGCCCAGATATAACACATATCGTGTACACCTTCGTTTATTTTATGAAAAAATCCTTCGTTTTCCATATCGTTACGGTATATATATGTATTGCAACATGGCTTTCTTTATTCTACCTAATACCAATATAGGAAGTAATGCAAATGCTAATAAAGCGACTACATTAATCCAAGCATCAATAAGCGGATATCCATTGAATATACATACCTGGTATATCATAAAATAATGACGTAATGGAAACAAATACGCCAAAGCCTGTAGTTCTGGATCCATACTGGCAACTGGAAAAGCCGAACCTACCATAGAGAAACTAAGCACAGCCCATAAAGAACAAATACTCATAGACATTCGTAAAGAAGGCATTAATCCAAAGGCAAATATGCCAAATCCTTCTGAAGCAAGAACAGAGATTAGCCCTAATAACATTATATATCCCACTCCACCGGGATGCGGAAATTCTAATACGCCAAAGATATAAAATAAATAAGCATAGAATATAGTAATGAATATTATAAACTGCGGTAGCATTTTACCAGCTAATGCAATGATAGGGTTATTCCCCGCCAATCTCATCCACTGCTTAGAACGGTCAAATTTAAGTTCTGTACCTATAGAATATGCTGTTATCAAAAACATGAATATCATAAGACATCCTGGAACAAGCATTGTACTAAGATATATATTATAACTTATCCAAGGATTACTTACAGTATGCAAGTCTACAGCAATAGGCTGAAGAAATGTTCTAATCTGATCTGATGTATATCCTTTTCCAGCCATAGTTGCAGAACCTACACTAGCAGAACCTAGAGTTGATATTGTTTTTAAGTCGCGAAACAATAAAGCACCGGCTGTAAGTGAAGTAGAAGAATAATAAAAAGATATCTTGGGTTGACGGCTCGCCAATAATTTATCTGTTGTACTTTCCGGAATATACAAGAAAGCATATATCTTATTACGCTGTATAGCATTACGGGCTTCATTAATATTGGCATAATTGGCAACAACATCAGTAGTCTGAAAAGAATTCAGTTTGCGAATCATAGCGCGGCTTGTAGTCGTATTATCCATATCAACAACACCTACAGGCATCTTTACTGGCTGTCCTTCGTTCATAAGTGACGTAAAAAATAAAGTCACAACAATTGGAAAGATAACCATACAGAACAGGTATATGGGGTTTGACTTAAGAATACCACATTCCCGCCATGCTATCTTCAGTACTCTCTTTATTACGCCAGATATTTGCACTACGCTTTCCTTTATCTATCTTTTATTATAAGCGACATTCCTGGACGAAGACCGTCTATTGTAGTAACCGGACGTGCTTTTACTTCAAATGTTTTCAAATCATATTGTCCGTTACTTTTTGTTGCTTTCCACACTGCATATGAGCCTTCATCTTTCATATAGTATACCTTCATCTTAATGCTTTTACTAAATGCAGGACAAAAAGCTGTGAATGTATCACCATTTTTCATCCCTTTTAGTTGGTCTTCCCTTACATTAAACGTTCCCCACATATCTTTCATTACTGATATACTCATAATTGGTGTACCTGTACCGACTAATTCACCCACTTTAGGATAAACATCACTTACTTCTCCATCCATCTGTGCTATCTGTACAGTTTCATTAATATATGAGTGGACTTCCTGTACAGCACCTTTAGCCTGACGCACCTTTGCAGCCGTCGCTTCTTTCTCTTCTGTGCGGGCTCCGTTTACAGCCATATCATATTGACTCTTGGCAGCACGTGCCTGGGCCTGCATAGCTTTATAGTTTGCAAAAGCTTCATCTCTCTTTTGCGCACTCATTACACCTTCATCAAACAAATGCTGAACCCTAGTATATGATTTGAGAGCTATATCTAATCCGGCTTTAGCCTGTTGCCATACCTCGAACGCACCTTTTATCTGTTCACGCCTTGCACCGTTATCGGCCATCTTATTAACTGCCGCCGCAGCGCTCTCTACACTCTGAGCTTGAGTCATTTTTGCCTTTACATCAGGTGCATCAAGTATAGCTAATGTATCGCCGGCATGTACATAGTCTCCTTCCTTAACCCTAAGTTCAAGAATTCTTCCAGGCACTTTACTTGAAACCCGATACTCTGTTACTTCCACTTCGCCCTGTATCGTCTCTGGCGTACGTCCCAATGTTAGGAAACCTATTACCGCTACAACTACGACTACCGCCGTAAAACCTACTATTGCAAGCAGAATGTTGTTATGTTGTGATTTTGCTGACATAATATTTATTGTAATATTCCAAGTGCCTTCTTAAGACCAACCTGTGTTAGTTTAACTTCAATTCCCGCATCTATCTTTTGGGATTGTGCCTGCAACCATGCTGTCTGAGCCTCTAACACAGTTGAACTTTGTATGACACCTTCCTTAAAACCGAGAGTTGCGCAACGCAGATTTTCATCTGCACGCTCTGTATTTTTTGAAGCCATAGTATACCGTTTATTTGCTTCTTTCACTTTGAATGAATTCTGATTTACTTGAAGTTCTACCTTCTCTCTTGCATCGCTCAGTTCCATATCTGCTATATTTGTAGCGCCCCTAGCTGCTCTAACCTTATAAACACCTTCGCCCCAGTTCCAAACTGGTACTGTAAGCATAACTCCAATACTCCAAAATCCTGAAAATTTTCTTTCAAAACCATTATAAAGATTTGGGTTTGTCATCGTATAACCACCTGTCAATGCAAGTTGAGGTAAGAAATCTGCACGTATAATTTTGGTAACTTCTTTACTCATATCAACTGCATTCTTTAGCATTTTTAGTTCGGGACGTGCATCCATTGCCACTTGTGTGTTAGCATCATATGAAGCTTCAACCACATTAAGGTCATTTTTTTCCTCGTCCACCAATTTTATTTTTTCATCCATAGGCAGTCCGCAAAGTTGACATAAGTACATTTTTGACAATTCCAAGCCATCATCAACCTGTGTCTGCATCATTTCTGCCTCATTCAATTTCACATCAACTTTAAGCCCATCCGAACGTGTAGCCACACCTTCCTTAATCATCTTATTAACATCACTGTCTAACTTTTTTACTAGTTGCAGGTAGCTTTGACTAAGTTTCTGCTTATGACTTAAAGACACTACTGTCCAATATGCATTATCTATATCATAAATTATGGCTTGTTGCTTAGCTTCAGTATCATTAAAAGTAAACTGCTCTGTGTATTCAGCCAGTCTATTTACTGCAATTATTTTTCCACCCATATATATAGGTTGCGTAAACATTACAGAAGCCGTATATATATTACGCGTGTCTGTACGAAAATCATCACGTATTTTTTGTCCTGCCTGATTTAATGCATTACTAAGTGATGTGCCTGCCTTTTGCAATCCCTGACCTAAAGATTGGGCTTGTTGAGGAGTTATTATGCCAGACTGGGCCATTTGAGTAATAACAGGGGTCAAATCACTTGTAAAAGCGGAACCGACATTAGAGCCAAAATTAGAAAGAGATTCTTTCTGCTCATCATCCAGTATTGATATTTCTTTATTCATGTGCATATAACTTCCCAACGCGTTTACATGTGGAAGGTATTTAGTATGCGCAGCCTTACGTGCATTATGAGCTACATCCTGTTTGAGTTTTGAAATGCTTAACTGCTTATTGTTAAGCAATGCTAGAGCACGACAACTATCAAGGCTCAACTTTTCTTGAGCGATAGATGGTAAAACAGCACCGGCAAGGATTAACAATCCGAAGAATTTATTCATCTTATTTATTTCAAATCCTTAAAAATGACTTCTACTTAAATGTAAAACTACGTGAGCCGATAACATTGCCATCAGCAAACACACTTACTGTATATGTACCTGCACTCATAAATTCAGAGATATTACGATACAGCGTAACGGATGTTTCTTCTCCTGTATATTCTATAGACTTTTTCATAGAACTTTCCAATGAACGATTCTCATAATTGAAAGCTCCACCACCTCCTAGCACATCACCAGTAGGCGTCTGGACACGAACATACAATGTCCTTACACCATTTGAGGCTGTAACATTCTTTGCTATATTAAAACTAACCTGAATACTTGTGCATTTTTTAACTTTGTCTATAGTCTTTCCACGTTTGTTTTTTAATGCCATATTAATACCTGTAGCATCAAGTTGAGCAGCTACAGCGACCTTATGAGATAAAGACTCCTTGTCAGCACTAAGGCCTTCTATTTGGCGTGTAGCATCTGCATATTGTCCTTTCACACGAGTATTCTCTGTTGTAAGGTTATGATTGAGACGATTAAGAGAATCAATCTCTATTATATAACCACGCATAACGGCACGCACTGTAGCCAATTCTCTTTTCAGCCTCGTGATTTCACGGGCATCTGTACTTTTTACACTTTTAAGTTGCTTAAGTAGATGTTGAGTCTTCAACTGTTCCTGTGTCAACTGGGCCACAATAGAATCGTTGTTTATCTGCGTCTTCATTTCGCTATACTGATCAGCAAATTGCTGATATTCATTTACCATCTCCTTCTTATCCAAATCTGCCAACTCCTGCATATCTTTATTAGCCTTTTTCTGCTTTTCAAGGTTAAATGCAAGGTAAGAAACTCCGCCAATGAGGACAAGAACGATTATTGTTATAGCAATTAATAGCTTTTTATTCATAAAATAGATTTATTATAAAATATCTGCAAATTTAGTGATTTTGTTTGAATTGACAAAAAAAACATATCCTTAGTAGATTAATTAATTATAATTTTATGGTTTTACCGAAAAAAAGAACAATTTTTATTGTTCTTTATGTATTTTGAACAACATTATAGAATATCAATGCCATATTTTCTGACTGTTTAGTAACAAAAAAATTAAAATTACAAAGTAAGAAATTAGCTATATTGAAAATATGAAAAACTTTTATAAATTAAGCGTTTTTATTATTAAAAATAAAAGAAAGCTAACCATTAATAAAAGCTTTACAATTATCTATAGTTTTGTCCATTAACTATTAAATGTCCAGACTATTGAAAGAGCAATAGTTTTAAAGACCAAAAACAAAATAAATTAGCGAATTTCAATTTAAATGAGTATCTTTGCATCTCAAATAAAATACAAAGTAATAAAATGATTGTTTGTATCGCAGAGAAACCTAGCGTTGCCAAAGATATAGCAAGAATCTTGGGAGCCAGCAGTTCCCGTGATGGATATATGGAAGGTAATGGCTATCAGGTTACATGGACTTTCGGACATTTATGTTGTCTGAAAGAGCCTGATGATTACACTCCAAACTGGAAAAGATGGAGTCTAAGTGCATTACCTATGATTCCACAGCGATTTGGCATAAAAGTTATCGACGATCAAGGTATTCGCAAGCAATTTGCAACTATTGAAAAGCTCATGCAAGCCGCTGACACAATTATAAATTGTGGTGATGCCGGACAGGAAGGTGAGCTCATTCAAAGATGGGTAATGCAGAAGGCTAAAGCAAAATGTCCTGTAAAAAGATTATGGATTTCTTCAATGACAGATGAAGCTATACGAGAGGGATTTCAATCATTAAAAGATCAGGCAGACTATCAGTCTTTGTATCTTGCAGGATTGAGTAGGGCTATAGGCGATTGGGTGCTTGGAATGAATGCTACTAGACTTTATACTTTAAAATACGGGCAAAACAGGCAAGTTCTATCTATTGGTCGCGTACAGACTCCAACTCTGGCGCTTATTGTAAACAGACAAAAAGAAATTGAAAATTTTAAACCTGAACAGTATTGGGTACTCTCTACCATTTACAAAGAAACATTGTTTACAGCTACAAAGGGTAAGATCCTTTCAGAAGAAGAAGGTAAAAATGCATTGGATTCGATTAATGGTAAACCGTTTGTAATTACTGATGTGAGTAAGAAGAAAGGTACAGAAGCCCCTCCTCATCTTTTTGATTTGACATCTTTACAGGTAGAATGCAACAAAAGATTCAGTTACAGTGCAGAGATGACACTTAACATGATTCAGGCTTTGTATGAAAAGAAATTAACCACTTATCCACGTGTAGACACACAGTTCTTAAGTGATGATATATATCCGAAATGTCCTACAATATTAAAGGGATTAAGAGGCTATGAGCAATTAACAGGCCCTCTTGCAAACCAGAAATTAGTTAAATCAAAAAAAGTTTTCGATACATCTAAGGTAACAGACCACCATGCAATAATACCAACAGGTCAACCTGCATACAACCTTACAGACCTTGAGAAAAATGTATATGACCTTATATCAAAGCGTTTCATATCTGTTTTCTATCCTGATTGCAAATTTTCCACTACTACAGTATTAGGAAAGGTTGATAACATCGAATTTAAGGTTTCAGGAAAAGAAATTTTAAACCCTGGTTGGCGTACTGTATATGCAAAAGAAACACAGATAGCAGAAAACGATGATGCAAAAGGCACAGATGAAGAACGCACTTTGCCATCATTCGTAAAGGGCGAGAGCGGAGATCATATCCCTACCCTCTCAGAAAAATGGACGGCACCTCCTAAGTTTTATACAGAAGCAACATTGTTAAGGGCGATGGAAACTGCCGGAAAATTTGTCGATGATGATGAATTACGTGCCGCATTAAAAGAAAACGGAATTGGCAGGCCATCTTCAAGAGCAGGCATCATAGAGACTCTATTTAAAAGACATTACGTAAGACGAGAAAGGAAAAACCTTGTTGCGACCCCCACCGGTACAGAACTTATAGATACCATACACGAAGAACTTTTGAAAAGTTGTGAATTGACTGGTATATGGGAGAAGAAGCTACGTGATATTGAGCATAAAAAATATGATGCAGTCCGATTTATTGATGAACTTAAGACACAGATAACAGACATAGTGAATGGTGTGCTTACAGACAATAGCAACAGACACGTAACTATAACCACTGATGCTGACATAAAGAGAAAAATCAATAAAACTGTGAGCAAGAAGCCTTCTAAAAAAAATATTGAGAAGCCTAAAGAACAGCAGTTAGTCCCTGACGATTCTATCATAGGAAAAACATGTCCTATCTGTGGAAAAGGTATTATAATCAAAGGGAAAAATGCTTATGGATGCAACAGATGGAAAGAAGGATGCAAATTTGTATTGCCATTCAAAAAATAAAGAACAATAAAACGATAATAAATCAGTTATATCCAAAATATAATTGCTGATGCCCAATAAGTATTCCATAGTCTTCATGTTCATATTATCCGTCATTATGTCATCCTGCGGTGCTGAGCAGAATGTAAAGAAGGGGGATAAATTCTTTGCTCTAGGTGAATATTATGACGCAGCGAACCAATACAAGACAGCATACTCCAGAACACCTTTAAACGAAAGATCATTGAGAGGAAAACGGGCATTAAAAATGGCAGGATGCTATCGTAAGATAAATTTTACGCAAAGAGCCATTGCAGCTTATCTCAATGCTATAAGATACAAACAAACCGATTCGCTTACAAGTCTTAATTTAGGAATGCTTTATCTTAAAGATGGAAATTATAAGGAGGCTGAAAAGACATTCAATGATATACTTAAGTACAACCACAACAATGATCTTGCCAAAGAAGGACTTGAATCAGCAAAAGAAGCACCTCTGAAAAAGATGAGTCCTTCCTCATATATAATTAAACGTACTGATGAACTAAATTCAAGAAGGGCTGATTACTCTCCAATGTTCTATGGAGAAGAATACAACCAGTTATATTTTACTTCAACAAGAAACCAAGCTCAGGGTGATGAACTTAGCGGCATAACCGGGACTAAAAACGGTGATATATTTTTTTGTCAGAAAGATGATAAAGGCAATTGGGGAAAGATTCAGACTATTGAGTCAGGACTTAATTCTGTTCAGGATGAGGGAGCTTGCTCGTTTACGCCAGACTGTCACACAATGTATCTTACAAAATGTGATAATGACCCGCAATATCCCAGGTATGCAACCATATGTTCTTCAAACCGTTCTGATGCATCATGGGGTAAACCAACAAATCTAGAAATAACAAAAGATACACTATCAAGTTATGCACACCCGGCTATTTCTCCTGATGGAAAATGGCTATACTTCACATCAGATATGCCCGGAGGCTTAGGCGGACTAGATATATGGAGGGTAAGACTCACCACAAATGGACTTGGAGGAGTAGAAAATCTCGGTTCACCAATTAACACACCAGGGGATGAAGAATTCCCTACGTTTAGACCTAACGGTGATTTGTACTTCTCATCTAACGGGCATGTTGGACTTGGAGGCCTTGATATATATATCGCAAGACAAGACACAGACTCTAATAAATGGAAAATTGAACATCCCGGATACCCGTTAAACTCTCAAGGAGATGATTTCGGAATGACATTCGAAGGTTTACACAACCGTGGATATTTCTCTTCCAACAGAGGTGATGCCCATGGTTGGGATCACATATACAGTTTTGAAAAGCCAGAAGTAATTCAAACGGTAAAGGGCTGGGTGTATGAAAAGGAGGCCTACGAACTATCAAGTGCAATGGTACGTATGGTTGGTAATGACGGTACTAATCTTAAGTTAAATGTCAAAGGCGACGGTTCATTCACTCAAGAGATCCATCCAAACGTAGATTATGTATTTCTGGCTACATGCAAGGGATTCCTTAACCATAAGGAACAATTAAGAGTAGCACCAGTAAAAGAATCGACAGAATACGTTCTTCAGTTTCCATTGGCATCTATAACAGCGCCGGTACTCATAGACAATATATTTTACGACTTTAATAAAGCTACACTTACTTCAGAATCGACCAAGGCGCTTGATGAACTTACAAATTTGCTTAATGAAAACCCCAATATCACTATTGAACTTAGAGCTCACTGCGATTACCGTGGTTCGTCAGCATACAATAAGATTCTATCACAAAAAAGAGCCGAATCTGTAGCTAATTATCTTATAAGTAAAGGTATAGCTAAAGATCGCCTGTCGCCTGTAGGTTATGGCAAGGATAGACCCAAAATAATAAGGAAGAGACTTACAGAGAAATATCCTTGGCTTAAAGAGAGTGATGTTCTTTCGGCAGACTTCATAAGTCATCTTGATAAGGACAAGCAAGAGATATGCAACCAAATTAACAGACGCACTGAGTTCATCGTGCTACGTACTACCTACGGGATATTTGACAAATACGGAAATTTTAAAAATTTACCTCAGGCACATACACTGAAAGAAGATAATAAACAGAACAATAAAGACTTGTTCTGAATATAGTTGCAAACAACAATATTTTTTCTTAATTTTGCAGACAAACATTTAAGAGGATGGTATTACCGGCAGATTTTATTAGCTATACAAAACGTTTGATGGGCGAAGAACTATTCAATATCTTTGAAAAGGCTATCAAAGAAGAGGCAACAAGCAGCATTAGAGTGAATCCACTTAAATGCGATACATCTCGTATAAACATTCCATTAGAAGGAGGGTGCATACCATGGTGCAAAAATAGCATACATGGTGTTTATCTGAAACATAGGCCTAATTTCACATTCGATCCTCTACTACATGCAGGTTTATACTACGTACAGGAAGCCTCATCTATGTTTATCACCAAGGTATTGTCTCAATGGGTTAACACCCCTGTAAAAATGCTGGATTTGTGTGCCGCTCCAGGTGGTAAATCTACTGCTGCAAAATCTGTACTGCCTGCCGGCAGTCTGCTTTTCAGTAACGAACCTATGCGCAATAGGGCCAATATTCTATCTGAGAACATTGCAAAATTTGGAGATAAAGATATAATTGTCACAAATAATTTTCCTTCCGAATACAAAAAATCAGGACTAATGTTTGATGTGATTCTAACAGACGTACCATGTTCTGGAGAAGGTATGTTCAGGAAAGATGAGGTAGCAATAAAAGAATGGAGCAAACAAAATGTTGAAAACTGCTGGCAAAAGCAACGTGAGATTGTGAGCGACATATGGAGCTGTCTTAAACCAGGTGGAATTCTTATTTATTCAACATGCACATTCAACACAAAAGAAAATGAAGAAAATGTAAAATGGATATCAGAAGAACTAGGTGCTTCATTTTTATCTGTTGACATAAACGATGACTGGTGCATAACAGGTTCACTACTTAATGGATTTACAGAACCTGTTTACAGATTTATACCCGGAAAGACTAAAGGCGAAGGACTATTCATGGCTGTATTAAGAAAAAATGCAGATTCAATAGATAACGATAGGAATTCTAAGATAAAGAAAGATAAACGTTACAAAATACCGAAAGGTAATAACGAAATAATGCGATACGCAAATGTTTTACTCAACAGAGATGATTTTGACATAACCTCTAATCGGGATGAAATAATAGCAATACCCCAAAAGTGGAAAAAGGACTTCGATTTAGCCGAGAAAAATCTGAAAGTTATTTCTGCAGGCATAACATTAGGAACTATAAAAGGAAAAGATATGGTACCAAGTCAGCAACTTGCATTGTCGACAGAACTTAATAGAGCCATCTTCCCAGTTGCCGAACTTATATACGATGATGCGATAGCTTTCTTGCGTAAAGAGGCAGTACCTCTTCCTTTTGATACTCCTAAAGGATATGTACTTATAACATATTGCAGTGTGCCTTTAGGATTTGAGAAGAATATAGGCAACCGCGCCAATAATCTTTATCCGATGGAATGGAAAATAAAAAGCTCTCATACCCCAAACGAAGATAGAGAAGTTTTGATGTTTGATAATTAAAATATGAAAATATGAAACAGTACTTAGATTTACTAAATCGCATCCTAACAGAGGGCGAAAAGAAAGAAGACAGAACAGGTACAGGCACAATAAGCATATTCGGAAATCAGATGAGATTTAACCTTGATGAAGGTTTCCCTCTGCTGACGACAAAGAAGCTGCACCTAAAATCAATAATTTATGAACTACTTTGGTTTTTAAAAGGCGACACAAATGTTAAGTATCTGCAAGACAACGGAGTAAGGATATGGAATGAATGGGCTGACGAGGATGGTGAGCTCGGTCCTATATATGGACATCAATGGCGTTCATGGCCTGACTATAAAGGAGGTTCTATTGATCAGATTCAAAATGTTATCAATCAAATAAAAAAAAATCCAGATTCACGTCGTATGATTGTCAGTGCATGGAATGTTGCAGACATCGACGAAATGAAATTACCTCCATGCCATTGTCTATTCCAATTTTATGTTGCTGATGGCCGACTAAGCCTTCAACTATATCAAAGGTCTGCTGATACATTCCTCGGAGTGCCATTCAACATAGCATCTTATTCGCTATTACTAATGATGATGGCCCAAGTAACAGGACTTAAAGTCGGTGACTTCATACATACCACAGGAGATACACATATATATCTTAATCATATAGAACAAGTTAAGTTGCAGCTCTCCAGAGAACCAAGGAAATTGCCAACTATGAAGATAAATCCGGATGTAAAGAATATATTCGACTTCAAGTATGAAGATTTCGAATTAGAAGATTATAACCCATGGCCACATATATCAGGTGCTGTAGCCATATAATAATTGATAAATGAGAATTAATATAATTGCCGCAGTAGCAAAAAACAGAGCCATCGGTTATCAAAATAAACTGATATATTGGTTGCCTAATGATCTCAAACGCTTTAAAGCATTAACTACGGGTCATACCATTATTATGGGTCGCAAGACTTTTGAATCTCTTCCTAAAGGTGCACTTCCCAATCGAAGAAACATCGTTATCAGCAAAACTATCACAGAAATACCTGGATGTGACTGCTATAAATCATTAGAAGAAGCTATTGATAATTGCTCTAAAGATGAAGATGTATATGTAATAGGTGGTGCCAGCATATACAATCAGGCTATCAAGATGGCAGATCGTCTTTGCCTTACAGAGGTTAACGATTCACCTAATAATGCAGATACATTCTTTCCGCAATACGATGATTGGAAAATAGAAACGAAAGAAAATCACGGAATAGACGATAAGCACGAATTTGAATATGCTTTTGTTGATTATATAAGATAATACTTATGCAATCAACATTATTTATAAGCAATATTTTTTTGTAAAAAAACATTATTAGAATAAAGGTTGACTAATCAGCCTTTATTCTAATAATGATAATATTATAACTCTGCACGAAAGACAGAGATTACTATTCTACGACTTCATTTTCCTCTTCATCATCACTGTCATCAGCTCCTGGTAAGTCAACGATAGGTAACTGCCTATCTATAGCAGCGTTAAATGAAATAATTGTCTCGCTACGAGATAAACCTAAAGGCTGCAATTTATCATGTATGATGTTAAGTAAGTGGTGATTGTTAATGGCATAAATCTTAATAAAAAGATCGAACCCACCTGTTGTATAATGGCATTCCACTACTTCCGGGATTCTCTTTAATGCACTTACTACATTATCAAATTTTTCAGGGTTCTTAAGATACAATCCAATGTATGCACAAGTCTCATATCCGATCTTCTCCGGATCAATAATAAACTGAGAACCTTTAAGAATTCCAAGATTAGTTAACTTTTGAATGCGCTGATGAATAGCTGCACCACTCACATTGCAGGCACGAGCCACCTCTAAGAATGGAATTCGTGCATCTTCGGCTATAAGGCGAAGTATCTGTTTGTCAAGTGAATCTAAACGATGTTGTGTCATTATTTTTTATTTTGGGTGCAAAGATATTACAAAAATATGATTTTTACAAGAAAAATATAAGTAAATATCACATTATTATAATAAAATGTTACGAAATTGAAGTTTTTAAGTACTTTCTTATAAAAAACAAGTCTGCCTAATTTTATAAAATATAACAACAAAATGAATTTTTATTAGCAATTAAATCAACTCGTTAATTATTATAACCAACTAAATTTTAATACATTTTTAAACATTATTTTGTTGATTTAGCTGTTCTATTTTATTACTCCATCAAACAAAGACAGGAGTTACAACAACTTTGCATTAAAAAATCAAAGCTGAATCCGCCTTGTCTGAATTGAAATCATTCAAATAGAAGTACATTGATGTCTGTGCACATTTCATCAATAGAAAAATAAAAAAAATTATTATTAAAATTAAAATAATCTATCGATTATAAATCGCATATTTATACAATAATAGTCCTTTTATGGTTAATAATCTAAAAAAATAAAACAAAATTATTTTAAATTTCACAAACGATATTAAATTTGTAGCATGTATTCGAGAAACATAAAGATAGTATGTCTGGTATTTTTGTTTGTTTTTGCGACTAAGACAAACGCCCAAGTAATAGATGATGCTGTAAAAGTTGATACATTAACTCTTGCAGAAAGGTTATCTGTCAAAACGAATATGGTCGACTGGTCATTGCTTACACCTAATATAGGAGTCGAATTTGACCTTAAAAGTACGAACTGGAGCAGATGGGCTGTAGGACTGAATTTCAGATATCGATGGAGCAGCACTCATACATTTTCCCCAGGCCTTGTGTATAATATAGGCGAAGTGAAAGCCGAAGTGAGAAACTATTGGCGTACGATGGACCTTAGCGACCCTTCGCACATCCGCTTATCAAAGCATAAGAAATGGATAGACAAATCCGTTTCTCAGCGCCGCAGTACCAGCAAACATCCAGTAACCGCATATTATCGTGGTTTTTACCTTTCCTATACAGATTTCTCTTTACTGCTAGGTAGAACTGGCAGACAAGGACAAGTCTTTCAGGCTGGTGTAACTTATGGTATTGTGCGACCGCTGTATCAGTTTGCCAACGGCAACAGTCTTGACATGGACCTCGGCATAAGTGTAGGTGTAGCCTATGCAAAATATGACAAATATACTCATGATAGAGAAAACAACTGTTATCCGGTAACAGGTCATGAAAATTGGCATTTCATCAACCATCCAGTCGTCAACGAAATTAGGGCGGGATTCGTATATCGCTTTGGCAACTATCCAGTTACCAAGAAATACCGCAGACGTTATGACGTGGATCTCAAATATCAAGCTTACATTGACAGCATCAATCAGATGCGCCAGCGCCTTGGATTCGAGAAGCACTATAAAGACAGTGTTTATAATGTAATGTTTAATGAGTTTGAACATCTTTATGATTCCATCTCAAGAGCCCAACTTGTCATCAAAGACTCTATCGCATTCGCCAATCGTGGTATAACCGACATACAGCAACAAAATGTAAAAGCTGACGAGAAAACTGCTCTGAAGACAGAACGACAAATGGACGCTGTACAAAAGAAGAACGATAAGATACAGCAAGCTGCAGAGAATAAACTTGCCAAAGAACAGAAAGCAACCAATCGCAAAGCGGAAAAAGAACGCAAGGAAAAACAGGCTGTCATAGACAAGCAAAAAGCGCTGGAAGAAAAAACAGCTAAAAAGAAACGGCAGGAGGAAGCTGCGGCAGCTAAAAAAGCGCGCAAGCAAGAAGCTGTCGAAGCCAAAAAGGCACGTAAGATACAAGATCAGCGTGACGAAGAAGCAAGGCACAAGAGAGCTAAGGCACTAGAAGATGCACAACAAAAGCAGAAAGAGGAAAAGGAGGCTGCGCAATGATGAAAAAATATATTTATATATTATTATCGTTTGCTATAACTTTGATTAGTGCCTGCAATACAGAGGTAGACCTTTGTTATTCAGAGCATCCTCATCATACAAAAACGAAAATTGCATTTGACTGGCAGGTGCTGGGCGATTCTCTCGCACAACCGGATTCTATGATGGTCTTTGCTGACAGAGTCGTAAACAAATGGAAATGCGGCATGACTGCCAGTTCCAGCAATGACACTGCAAGTTACGTCATCCGCCAAGGTGAATACAAGATGATGGTGCTCAACAGGTGTGACAGCACCTACAATTATGAAACACTGGATTCTGTTGCTAACAGTGACTCTACAAGATGGAATCTGGATAAGATGGCACTCAATTATGTTGCTTATTCGAAAGACAGTGAACCGATAAAAAAGGTATTACAGAGTTGGACAGATTATAATGTTTATGCTTCATTTGCGCAAAACAGCAGCAAGCAGGTGTTTGTAGACATACAAGACATTGTAAAAATCGACTCAGGCTCAAATAACAAAGTTGTGTTCACCCCTGAGAGACTCACTCAGAAAGTGGTGATGCAGTTCCCTGTAAAGAAACTGATAACGGATACGAAAACATTTCGTATAGACTCTATGTTTGTGGAAGTGGCGGGCATTCCTACAGTGATATATCCTTACGACAACACCGTGAACGTGACAAAAACCTGTAAAATGCTGACCAAAGCACGACTGATAAACGCAACGACATTAAATACCGGAGACGAATACAGCAATGAAAATTTGCTATGTCGTATCGGTGTGGATGTCAACGGCATTATCTATGGTACATCTGAAAATGAAGCATCTGGTCCGGGCATCTTACAAGTTATACTGTTCACAACAGCGACCGGACAAGACGGAAAAATACAGCACAGAAGGATTGAAGGGAAGATAAATATTTTCCATTCCATACATGATGCACATCTTCTGGATTATGAATATGGGACCGAATTTGCTACGCAAGCCACCAAATATGCATTCATAAACATTAATGCAACTCTGGTGCTTGACAGTAAAAACATCGTACGGGACTCAGATGGTAACTGGGGCATCCCTTCTTGGATTCCATGCGAGACACAGGTTGTAGTACCAATGGAGTAAACAATAAGGATATGAGACATTTAAGATATATAGAGGCAATGATGTTCGGGGCAATGATGATGGTTCTGTCTTGTTCCTCTCACTATCCGGATATGGAGTATCCTGACGGGAATGGTAACACCGAACACACATTTTCCACACCTATCACGGTATCACTGAACAAACAGAACATGTTCTCTCTGGTGGCAACACGCGGATCTGGTTCTTTTGAGACTGGTAACATATCCCAAAAATGTGAGAATGGTCTGTTCTATATTTTCGCTTTCCGTGACGGAACGGATGCAGACCTCTCGCAGACGGTAAAGTCAGACACTGCACACAGCAACTGTCTTGTAGACAGTGATATTCCATATTTCGGAAAAGCGTCACGGCTGGAAAAAGACAGCACTGGCACCTTGTCTTTCGTGGAGGATGAGAATCTCGTTAACAAGACGAAGATGTATTACAGTCAGACGAACAGTTCCACGCCCTATCATTTTACAGGTTATTATGTTGATGACTATGTCCCGACAGCCTCTACATATCATCGTAATGCAGAAGGAATCTATTACGACCTCAAGATAGACGGCACACAGGATGTACTTTGCGGTTATGCACCAGATATAACGTCCAGTTTACTGAAATCAAAATATGACAATATAGAATTGACCGCCACAGAGCGCGAGAAAATACTGTCAATCAAGGGATACAGTACTTATGCAGCACAATATGGAATAAACCCTGTGCTGAACTTGAAGCATGTGCTTACCAAACTGAAATTCGAGATTGTACCTGCCGACTCTACAGCCGACAATGTGACCATCCGTAACATTTCTATTATAGGAAAGAACAGCGGTAAAATGGTTGTTGCCGCAAGGAATATGGAAGATATAGGACTTTCGGCTTATGACAATACAGATACGCTGCAGTTGCACGAGCCGTCTACCGACGGAAAGACCACACTAACATTAGTCAGTGCAGGAAACGGCTATAACGTAAAGTGGGACGACAGTTATGCCAACAAAAATCTGGAAGACATCACGGGAGTGAATGTAGGAGGATGTATCATGCCTGTCCCTGCAACGAGTTATAAGTTATGTGTAGAGAGCAACGTCATTAACAAGTTGACGGGTAAGACTTATCTGGTAAAATCTTCTTATACCATCACGCCACCCGAGAATACAATCAGCTACGATAGTACGACAGGAAAATATGTATTTAAAGCCGGTTATGAATACACCATTAAACTGGGTGTCTTCGGACAAGCAATGATACGAATCAGCACCACTGTAGATACATGGAAATCCGGTGACACAATCATATTAGACCCGGAGCAACATCTATAATATAACAAAGGACTTATGAATTTGACTAAAAATATGGACAAGAGACTTATTATTACATTCGCAGCAGCAATGATGCTCACAGCTTGTTCTTCGACCGGAGACAATGATGGAAATAGCAGTTCCGACAATAACTCTATATCCATCTTTACATCACAGATAGCGCAAAACGTGATTACACGAGGTGCCGGTACAGTGGGTGGTGTGATGAACAATTCGACGGAGATCCTTCATAATCAATGGAACGGTGAGACACTGCACGTCATCATGACCAAACATGGAACTATCGATTATGCTAGATATTATCCAGAAATAGGATCTACAGCTAGTGAAGGGGATGTGATATACGATGGAACTGCTTTTACAGCGCCAAAAGGTGTAAGTACAGGAACTGCATCCTCAAATGACGGTAAACTGAAATATTATCCGGTACAAGGAACATTTGATTTCTGGGGTTATTACACTGATAACGCGACATCAAATACGAAACCGGTTCTTTCGGATGATGGTACTTATTATTATGTGCCGTTCTCCATTGACGGTTCTCAGGACCTGATGACAGCCACAACCACAGCACCCGACTCTTCTCTTTTAGGTTCAAAAGGAAGTGCTGACCGTGCTAATTTCTATTCTGCCTATTCTGCCCGACGCGGTGTGCAGCCAAACCTTCTTTTCAGTCATAAGTTGACAAGGCTACAATTCTCGTTGGTACCATGGTCAAAGCGAGACACGCTGATGCAGGTAACGAAAATTGTACTGAAGTCACGTACTACAGGGAAACTCATTGTGGCATACAATTCACAATCTGCCGTAAAACAGACTGCTGTCTTTGATAATACAGGTGTCAAAGCCCTCACCGTAAAAAACAGAACGAATGGTGTTCTATCTGATACTCTGGCATGGCAACACCCATTATGGGCAGATTCATTGAAAGGAGACTCGGCATTAATTACAAATATCGGTGAAGCCATCATAGTCGAACCTCGACAAAAATATGATATTATCATCAGTTACCGTCAACCACCTGTAGCTGACGATCCTAATCATGTGTCGGATGCCATCACCCAACAATGGGAAACGGAAATGTGGTTACCTAGTGGTGAAGCGTTCAAGGAAGGTTATTCATACAATGTAATCATAAAGGTATATCGTCTAATGCCTATTAAGCTGTATGCTACTCTTCTTGACTTTTGGAAGAGCGGTGAAGATATCAATATGGACCCTGACAATTAAAAAAGAGAATATGAACAAGAATATATTAATCGGAATAACACTTGCGACCAGCTTCACAGCCTGTTCTACAGAGAATGGCACTGACACTGCCAGCAACTCTGCATTAATGATAAACAATAGTGATGAAGTGATCAATCTGCAAAGTGAGTCGGTAATGTTCCAGACAGACACCAGAGCATTGGTAAATGATGCAAGCGGTGTGTTCGCAGCTGACAATATCGGTCTATTCTGTCTCGCAACAGCACAATTGGCTAACGGAAGGGATTATCCCATCAACTGGACCGACTACAACTCGGATAACACGGTACCCGGGACTTATTCAGTATGGTTTCAGAACGTAATGATTAATGCGAAATCTACCATTGATGACTATAACAATCCATACACCAAGTTTACATGGGTAGACGGAAAATCGCGTTATTATCCTTCCGGTAATGGTCATGCTTATAGTTTCTATGCGCTATGGCCTGCCCCACAGGATTTACAGTTCAGTAAAAATGCGATAACCTCGTATGTAAATCTTGCTGACGGTGAAATGGATGTACTCTGGGGCGAATGCGACAAACAATCCAATAGTCCTACAGGTACAGATACGCTTGCTTACTGTGCTAAATATTTCCGTCAGGTAGGCAAGACCACAGAGATACCGATGCTGACATTCTATCATAAACTGATGGCTTTTCAGTTTGCCGCTGTAGCCGGCGCAGATGCAGAAGGCAGTACGGCAGCAGCCGAAAAGTTGAAAATTACGGCTATCCGAGTGAATAAAGTTCCAAAGGAAGGTCGTATATACATCGCTTCAAATGATGGAGAGCACCAAGCTGGCAGTATTGTCTGCGATTGGAACAATACAACTAAATTGGCCACAATCAATGTAGAGGATACAACCGGCGTACACAAGTTAACGAAGAATCACTGGATACCGACGACCACTACAAACATTGGGCAGAGACTTGTCGTACCAGTACCACCATCTAATGACTACTATACGATATCAGTAGATTTAGCGGATGCAAACGGGAATGTATATAACAACGCAATAAGCTGGCCCCTCACACTAAAGAACGGTTATAATTATGAAGCAGGACATACCTATCAGGTAAAGTTCCTCATTTACGGATTGTCCAATATGCACCTCCAAGCCAAGATGAGTTCATGGATAGAAGATCAACAGACATTCGTAGACCCCAGTTCCAAATAACAAAAGGAATCAATATTAAACGATAAAATAAAACTTTAAACGATATGAACAAGACATTATTAATCACAGGTATGGCACTTGCTGCCTTGATGACAGGTTGTACGACAGATACAACGAGTCAGGATTCTGACGGAGACTCATTTTCTCCAACTGAAATTACAGAGAGCAAAGACGCTATCCAACTTGGCTCTGGGCAGGATGCCTTTGCTGAAGGTACTGTAAGCAGTGCCAAGCAGTTTATGACACGAAGCACTATCAATTCAGATGCTAAAGGAAATTTCACACTGAACGGCATCCATCTCTTCTGTCTTGCCACAAGACAATTGCATAACGGACTCAAATATCCGATAGACTGGTCTATCCGCGGTATCACCTCTGCTGGCGTTCAAAGCTATTCTGTATGGTTGGACGATGTTATCGTAAATGCAAAAGACACATTAATCAACGAAAAAGATACAACCATACTGCAATGGGCAGACGGTCACAGCCGCTATTATCCTATCGGTAACGGTCATGCATATAGTTTCTATGCCATCTACCCCAAACCTCAAGATATCTCTTACGCATCAAACTATATCTACGGTCGTGTGGACATGTATAATGGCGCCACAGACGTCATCTGGGGTTCTGCCGACAAACAGAGTTCCAACCCCACTGGTGTAGATACCCTCGCCTATTGCTCCAAATATTTTCACCAGAACGGAAAATACGGTGAGTGCCCTACCATGACATTCAAGCATGCCCTGATGCGTCTGCATTTTACTTTTGTTTCAGGTCCTGACGCAATAGGCAATACAGACTCTGCGAAACAGCTCCGCATCGGTGCTGTTGAAATATACAAAGTGCCTACAACGGGTCATCTCTACATTGCTTCTAATGATGGTGTACACAAAGCAGGTTCTGTAGTATGCGACTGGACTGACGAAACAAAAATGCAAACCATAGAACTAGAAGATTCTGACAACGTAGGTGCTCTGAAAAAGGAATATTGGGTCACCGACGAGCAACAGGACTTAGGTCAGAGCATCATGGTTCCTGTTCCACCATCACCATCGAATGACTATTACGAAATGTCTATTACTCTCTACAAGAAAGGATACCTAAACGAAGATGGTACACCGAAAGCTATCAAGAGTATCATCAAATGGCCTCTTTCACTGAAGAAGGACTATACATACGAAACAGGCAAATCATATAATGTCAATCTTAAAGTTTACGGTCTGCAATGGATAGCCAACAGTGCGACACTCGTTCCTTGGGTTGATGTTAACACAGCATTTGACGATAACAGTACAGAGATAAACTAACAAGGAGAACAACTGATGATGGTGATGAAGAGATTTTTTCTGGCTTTAACAATGTGCCTGTTTTTCATCCACGGCAAAGCACAAATGCTGGCGGTGAATACAGATGTGGCCTTTGACGCGATGGCAGTCCAAAACTTAGGGTTGGAGATGACCACAGGCAACAGTTCCACTATCGGTGTGTCTGTACTTTATGCCAACAAGCCATACAACAAAGCCATAAAATTTGCTCTTGTTCAACCAGAATGGAGGTTCTATTTCTCAGGCCGTCCTATGCACAGCCACTTTGTGGGACTGTGTGCCATAGGCGGTACATACGACTTCACTAACAAAGGAAAAGTACGTGACGGGTATGGTGCAGGAATAGGAATAACCTTTGGTTATGTATGGAATCTCACAAAAAGTCTTAGCCTTGACATTCATGGCGGGCTCGGTTGTATAGCATACCGTCAAAAAGAATATTATGAGGGTGACTATTATGACGAAGAATATACCGTTAACGGCAATGTGAAAGCCAATGCCAGTGGTTACTGGCTGCTTCCTACAAAAATAGGTGTGTCGCTCAGCTATATATTAAAATAAAGATTATGATCAGAAAAGCGTTTATGACTCTCGCCGTTTTGTTGTTTCTCATTCCTGAGACTCTTATTGCTCAGGGACAAAGTGAACGATTTGATGCCAACTTTACAATTGCACAGAAGACATTTGGTAAGAATTCCAAACAAAAATACACCAAAGTGAGGTATCATTTGTGCAACACATACAAGATGGCTCAAGACTATCGTGACAGACTGCTGAATGCCATCAAGCGCGATGACGAACCAGGAACTCTTGGCAATGCGCTGGAAACAGAAATTGCAAGGATGAATTTCCAGTTTGCATACTCACGCAACAATGGTACTATTTCTACACATGTAGAACAAGGGATGGGGCTTCTCGTATTGGGAGACGATGGTGCAGTAGCTATAGAGATAGAAACCGGTAAGACTGATTATCAGACGCTGATAGAAGGTCATGCGGCTCTTGAAATAAGTGAAGTAAGTGTATACGCCAAAAAGAAGCAACCGAAATTTAAGAAGATGCCTTCTGTAGATACAGGCTACGAGATACGTTTTAACATCAATGCCCATCTGGCTGCAGGCTATACTAACGAGAATTCTAGACTGATGATCCAACCAATGATAACAGATTGTCAGACTGACGACACGGTAGCTTATATGAAGCCTATGGTATACGAAGGACGAAAATATCATTCACTACAAAACAGAAGGATGTCTTTTAATTACCATCGAAATGACCCTGTAGCTTATGGTTATCATCCAGAGATAGCGCTAAAGAAAGATGAAGTTTTTGAATTGGATACCAATGTGGTGTTCCGTAAACCGGATAAAGACAAGAGTTATAAGTGTGCATATTTCGTGACCGTGGAGGATTACGAGCACATCATGTACGACAACGGAGGTGAAGGGACTGGTTCATGTCTTAGTTTTAAGCCCTTCAAATTTCTGGATTTTAATGTCGGTGCAGCTGAATTGCCGCTTACATCCGAGTTTTATGACCAAGCGGAATCAAGAGTGAGAGATGTTCCCCGTAACTTGCAACTCCGCTTTCTGGTCGGGACAGACGAACTGACCAAAGACAGTATCAATGAAGTAGAACTGCGCAACCTCACAAAAGAGATGAGTTCTTATGGAGACAGACTAACTCAGATACGTATAGAAGGTGCCGCATCTCCCGAAGGCAGCATGCAGACCAACAGGATGCTTGCTCAAAAACGTGCAATCAGGGCTCAACAGATGTTGAAAAACCGTCTTGGGGCAAAAGCCGATAATGTGCGTCTGCCTTCACCTACCGTGACTGTGCACACATGGGCCGATGTAGCAGCCGCCCTTGAGAACTGTGGTGATACATCCAAGTTATGGAAAGTAAGAGAAATAAGGAATATTATCTCACAATATGGTGAAACCGACGCTTACAATAAAATAAAAAATCTACTATATTATGACTCTGACATAGAACCCGTTTTGGAAAGTCAACGTGTGATGAAATGTTCATATCAATACGAAGTAGACCATGTGATGAATAATGCAGAAGTCATGTCGGAATATTCCGATCACAAGGATGACTACATCAAAGGTACACGCGACCTCTCAGATGGAGATTACTACAATCTGTTCTCGTCCATTACAGATAGCACACAACTGGATATTCTCACCGATGTGGCATATCGTCATACGGTAAGACAACCCGCTTATGAAGTATTAAGACTGTCTCCTTATGTAGCAAACCGTAAAGCTCTGAAGAATATGCGTAATGGTATTTATGACACCAATGTGCTTCGTCCGTTTGTTGATTTCTCACTTCAACTCATCAATTCGGAAGATAAGGGTACGGGAATGATACGTAACCGTAAAGAGATTCTGATCAACCAGGCAATAAACTATTTCCAGGAATCAAAGCTCGACACAGCACAGTATATCGTAGATTGGCTGAAAGGGAAAGGAGAAGATGCCAGAATAGATAACCTCTCCATGCTTATCACATTCGTGCACGGTTTCTTCCAGACTGACAGGACAGAAGAAGAGGAAGCTACATTCAAAAAAGCTTCCGACTTTGTATTCAACTCTAATGATATCAACAAAGCTGTATTGTATTCAGAGTTGCATTCTCAACTGCCTAAGACCCGTCAAGAAGCTGAAGAATGGGTTAACAAGATGGATGACAAGGATGCCCGTAAATGGTATTTGGAAGGCATTCTTTGGAGTGGAGAAGCCTCCAAAGAAAGTGGAAGTGAAGAAGTACCCAACCATTTGGCATACTTCCAGCACAGTTTTGATTTGCAGCCCCGATTCAAACGATACTATTTCAACGAAGGAAATGTAAGCGACGATGTACGTAAGGTACATCCGTACCGCCGCAAGGATATTGAAAAATACCGTAAGGCATTTCTATCGTTGATGGAAGAGCGCAACGAGGCGTCAACCAACAAGCAACAAGTTCCAGCAGAGACACAGACTATTACAGATAAGAATGAAAAATAATATTAGATACATATTCGTTTTATCAACTTTGGTGATGTATATGCTACCAACCAAAGTGTCAGCCAGACAAATAGTACTTTCACCCGATTCGGTGATAGACAATTATGATTATGACGAGGTAGAAATGCGGTCAGACTCTTCGGGCAGAACGCACCGCAACTTTGCCAAAGGAAAAGATATATCCAAATACAAGTTGGAAGGACGATACCAAAAGGTTGGAGATTCCTTTTTCAACAGATTGCTCGATCATGTCTTCTTACAGGCAGGCGGTGGTGCAGAGCGTATAGTTCCACCTACAAGCAAATACAAATATGACGCTTTGAGCGCCATCCAATTGGGTATAGGCAAGCAGATCAACAAATACGGTACTGTACGTCTGCTCCTGCATGGTGAATACGGGTATCAGAGATACTTCGACTATTCCTTTTATAAAATGGGATTGAAAGCCGATTATCTTTTCAGTATTTCCGACTACTTTAACGGATACAACCCTACCCGATTTTTCAATGTATCATCAATACTTGGCATCGGATATCAGTATGCGAAAGCCACGAAGGACCAGAGTCATTCTTTCAAACCGGAAATTCATGTCGGGGCACAAATCAAATTTTACACTGGTCCACAAGGTTATTTGGCTATCGAACCTTATGTCGGTCTGGGGTCTGACCAGATGGATGTATCAGGCGAACGGAATTGGCGGAGCTATGATGTTTTTTATGGCGTCAACCTGAATTATATTTATTATATCAACAGCAACTTGTCTAAAGAAGCCAGAATAAGATTGCTCGACAGCAGGTCTAGAGACAATTATCTCACGGAAGATTCATTGCTTGATACATGGCGGATGCCATGGTTTATTGAGATTTCCAATGGACTGAACTTCAACAGTAAAAAAAATGGAGACTTCAGTACAGGTTCATCCCTAGGCAGTTCAATTAATTTTACAGTTGGAAAATGGTTTTCACCTGTCATCGGTGCGAAATTGGGATTTTTCTCGCAATCTAAGGTCTGGATGAAGAACGAGGTGGCTGCAACAGAAACAGAGTCAGCTTATAGCCAACGTTATAACAGCATTCTTTATGGAACAAGGATAGAAGCGATGTTTAACCCTCTCGGTTTCAGTCGCGACTATGACTGGAACAGTAATTTCGGGTTTTATTTACTCTTTGGGATGGAATACGGTCAACTGAAGAAATATCAGGATAGCCAAGATAAAGAATTATCATGCAAAGTTCACGGCTATACAACCGGTCTGCATCTATGGGGCCGTTTATCAGACGACTTGCAAGTGTTTGTAGAACCACGTTACAGTTACGACAAGTACAGAGTGCCGTATAACAATGTAGACTGGTACAATCGCTGTTCAGAGCACTCCTTCGGTGTGAATTTCGGACTGACGATGCTTGTTAGATCGATGAAATACCGACGTCTCGGAGATTATGACTTATTCCTGCGTCACATCAAGCACATCGCTTTCGGAACCATGGGCGGACTGAACATCATGCAATGCAAAGGACCTACATACCAATCAGACAACAACTTGAGTTGGAATGCAGGCGCTTATGCCGAGTTTCATTTCAATTACATTCATGCCGTACGCATTTCAGGCGAATTTATCTCCCGCCATGTGGCCGGTCCTACACAATATTACGATGTACACTTTGACGAAAGCACGCAGCAGAACGAAGGTCTAGTGAAGACTGGGCTATGGAACCATCAATATAGATTCGGCATCGCATCACTAGATTACGATGTCAATCTTACCTCTCTCTTCAGCGGACATAAGCAGAACAGAGTTTTTGAACTGGAATTTTTTGTCGGTCCATCATTCGTACGCATTTTCAATGAAGGAGGCAAGATAGACAGTTCGGTGCAATTGGACAAAGGGCATCAGGTCTATTATCCAAATTTGATTTCAAAAGGCAACAAATGGGGACTAAATGGAGGTTTCAAACTTATGGGTAATATCAACAAAAATGTTTCCATCACCGTGACACCTGCATTGTATGCCATCAGAAATTTGAGTCTTCCACAATTTGACACCTTCGCCAAAGCAGGCAATTTCTCATTGATTGAGACCATAAATCTCGGAGTACAGTATCGTTTTCAAGTATTTAAGTAATGAAAAAAATAAGATATATCATATTACTAGTCGTGCTCGTCACGAATATTTCAACGACGAAAGCACAAGTGAATTATAAAGCGATGGAACAAGCCTTTACAATGATACTGCATAAGTATCCTTTTCAAGCCGACTCGGTAGCATATCGCATGGTAAAGAAGTATCAAAAGCAACCGACTGTATATGTAGGCATCGCTAGAGCTTATTTTCGCAATCAGAGTAAGAGTAAAGCAGAAAAGTATATTGCGGTTGCACTACACATTGACACCCTGTTCGCACCAGCCTATGTACTGAAGGGGGATATGGCACTCTTTGCACGCGACACTACAAAAGCGGCAGAATGGTATAAAACTGCGGTAAAGGCCAATCCTCATGAATCATCGGGATACTTAAAATACGTGGAGGTCGTCGCTCCTACGAATACCCTCGCCGCTATCGCAATGCTTGACAGTATGAAAATAGGCTGTCCTGATTATCCTGTAAATCTAGCTCAAGCCACTGTACTTTATTCCAGTGGCAATTTTGCGAAGGCATCAGACATATATAGCAGTATGAATAAAAATATATTGTCAGAAGATGACATTGCAAAATACGCTGCTTCTCTGTATTTTCAGCAGCAATTCCAAAACAGTCTGAATATCACATACGAAGGTTTGGCACGCTTCACCAAGAGTATGCCACTCAACCGTATGGCTTTCTACAATCTTGCAGAATTGAAGAACTATAAAGAATCCATGGATTATGGTGAAAAACTCATGGCTGAATTACGCGGTACGGGGAAGGCAAGTTACAGAGATGTAATGTATTATGCGGTAGTAAACGATTTGACGGGAAATCATCTGAAGGCAGTAGATACCTTCACAGACATCATCAATGGAGATACCACCTATTGTGCATCGCTGACCATGGATGACCTCAAAGATGCTCAATCACATATCAATGATATCATCTCCAATCTGAAATCTGCAGACAAATACGATGAAGCCTCTACCTTATATCAGCATTTCCTATCAAGTAAAAAGCATACTACGGCCTATGACGAATATATATACTCAGAAATATACAAAGACCGCATGGACAAGGCTATCAAAGAGGGAAAGGATGAATTGCAGGCCTACAAACAATTGGATAGTGTGTATACAACCTTTGAGAAAAAATACCCTACATGGAATCAACTTGATTTAGTATATTATTACCATGCATCTTATTGCACCGAAGTATTAGATCCTCAGGCTTCAAACGGCAATGCACTTCCTTTATATCTCCAATTGATAAAAATAGAGGAACCAAAGCAGTTGACAGACCGTGAAAAAAGAATGCTGAAGACTACCTATATGTATGTGGGATATTATTATAACTCAATAAAAAAGTCAGCATTGGCAAAAGAATACATGCGCAAACTTCTTATTGTCGACCCGACGAATGTCGATGCGAAGCGTATACTGGGACAATAAACACATCAGGCGCAAGTCATAAAAATAGAAAAAATCCACCATTGACAAAGAATAGAGTCAATGGTGGATTTTTTGTGACGCTCGAAGATTCGTTTAATGCAAATGCAAAAAATAAAAAGCAAATAAATCAATACCAATTAGATGTAACAATTATTTATATTTAACATCATTTTATTATTAAATTTTTCTCTTTTTTTATATATTTGCAATTAATAATTTAAACATGATAAACAATGAATGAACTAAAAAAATTAATTTGCGAACTAGAAACATCAAATGAAAATGAGATTACTATTCTGCAGAGAATAAATAAACTTTTTCTTACCAAACTAATGATTCGTATAAATGACACTTTGGTTTTATATCCAACAGAAGTAGAAGCATATTATAATAATGCGACTAAATTTTCAGATATGTGTGTTCATAAGAATGAACTTCAAAAAAATCATTTTGGAAAACTTTACTTTCATCGAAAAGGGGAAACGAAAGAAAATAAAATTCTTTTTTGGAATTATGGAGGCATTGACGTTTGCATCTCAAATAACAATAGTTATTATTTGAGTATTCTAATCAGAAGTGCTATAATAAATTCAGATGAAAAACCTATTTCAGGACCTTGTAGACTCTTATGGAAAACTGTTGATTTGGTTTGCAAAGAAGATAACATTCAGAAATTATCAGAAGAAAACTCTTCGACACTTAATCAAATAGAAGATAAAGTTGTTGTACTAGTAGAAACAGACAATAATGATAAACGGATCATTAATTCGATTTCTAATACAGAAAGGATCGGTATTCATAAGGGTAATTATATTAAATCTCCTTTGAGGTCATTCATTGATAAATAAATTTTAAGAGGTTTTTAATATTTAGCATTCAGCCTTAAGTTCTTTGTTTTTAATAATTCAAATAGAGTATGACATTGTATGCTAATGTAATAGAAAAGTAATATAACTATATCCTGCGGAAAGAGCGGGATTCGAACCCGCGAAACCCTTTAGGAGTTTACACGCTTTCCAGGCGTGCCTCTTCAACCACTCGAGCATCTTTCCTTTTAACTTCTATTTCGGCTTGCAAAATTATCCTTTTTATATTTACTAAACACATTTTTTGCGGTTAAAATGCTTTTACTATAAGATTTTTAAATAAAATTAGTATTTATATTCCGAATAATAACAACTCAACGCCCTTTATCTTTTACGTAACAGACCCCGTGGAATTTGTTTGAATACATAAAGCCGCAAGGCAATATAAGCAATTTAAAACTTTCCCCCAGCATGTTTGTAGTTGGAGCAAATAAAAAATACCACGTGTTTGGTATTGCTAATTACAAAGAGTCTTCGTATTTTTGCAAAAATTAAAAATATGCTTATGACAAAGGTTTTATTTATCATGGGTTTGTCCGAATAGTCATTAACGGACTATTAAGAAAAGAGGCTGTTTTGAAAGAGCAGACGGCCATTGTGATCAATGTCGAAGCATGGCAATAATCTCTTTCGATATATATAAATATTATGGCAAGAAAACAAGATAAATTCAGTGGTTACGACATAACTACAAGGGCAATTCATACAGGTACAGACTACGATCAGGAGACGGGTGCTGTGCGCAGACCATTGCACATGGCGAACAGCTTTCGCCTGCCCGATGACCTGAGTAAAGTAAACTATTCTTCAACCGACCTGTTGATGTATGCACGCAACGGCAATCCTAATCAACAATGGTTAGAGGAGAAAATTGCATCCCTGCATGGTGCGGATGATGCCATCGTACTGGCAAGTGGCGTTGGAGCACTTCATGCGCTCTTCTGGACATTATTGAAGACTGGCGACCATGTGGTTTATCCAAAGGTGAGTTATATGGCCGTATACAGAATGTTCCATGAATTGTTCAACCGCAAGTTTGGTGTTGAAACGGATATGGTTGACATGACTAATCTTGATGCCGTAAGACGAACAATTAAATCTGACACACGACTCGTACATATCGAGACACCCGACAATCCCACGTGCTGTGTTACCGATATAGCTGCTATTGCGGAGATTGCCCATCAGAATGGTGCTTTGCTTTCTGTCGACAATACGTTCGCATCCCCACTAAATCAAAATCCGCTGGACCTTGGTGCCGACTTCGTGGTAGAATCTATGACAAAGTTTATCAACGGACATGGTGATGCTCAGGGCGGTGCTATTATATCCAACGACCTTGAAGCAATGGACCGCATACGATACGAGGCACAGGTAAATGTCGGTGCTGTAATAAGTCCGTTCAACGCGTGGCAGATATTTCGTGGCTCGGTAACTTTCCCCTTACGAATGGAAAGAATAAACAAGTCCTCGCTGACTATTGCCAAATGGCTGGAGCAGAGGGAGAACGTCACCTTCGTATCGTATCCCGGGCTGAAGAGCAATCCCGGCTATAAAATAGCCAAAAAGCAAATGAAGAATGGCTTCGGAGGAGTGATTTCATTTGGAGTTAATGCCGACGATAAGAGCGTGGAGCGTTTCTGTGCTGCTCTGAAAATCGTTACCTTTGCCGTGTCGCTTGGACACGACGAGAGCCTCATCTTTCCGCAGCCGAGTTATGATGAGCGCATCAATCTATATCCCGAAAAATTCCACCGTGGTTTCATTCGCTTCAGCGTTGGCCTTGAAGATCCTAATGACATCATCCTCGATCTTGATCAGGCATTGAAGGACATTGGGATTTAGGATACGACGTAACTGTACCACTATATCTATTATGCAAAGATACTGTAAAGTGCTCCTGCTTTTCGTTATTTTTCAAGTTATCCGCTGTATGCAGCCCTTACGGAAGAAAAGCGACAGAAAGACGAATGGACAACCTTGGCACAAAAGTCAACTTTGTGTACAAAATGTTGTATAGGGGGTACTAAGTAGTTACTCCGAATATACGACTTACATTTGCATTTGTCCTCTCGCATATTTCATCTTCTGTTACACTATAACATTCTGCCATTTTCTTTATAATATAAACTATAAAAGAACTCTCATTACGCTCCCCACGCTTGGGAGTGGGAGCCATATACGGAGCATCTGTCTCAAGTACAATCCTAGCTAATGGGATATTGGGAAGAACTTCTGGCAGATGAGACTTTTTAAAAGTAAGAACTCCACCAATACCTAATGCAAATTTATCAAACAACAATAATTCAGCAGCTTCTTTCTCATTACCTGTAAAACAATGAAAAACGCCTCCTGGAAGTTCTTTTTCGTAAATTCGTAATATCTTTACCATCTCATTTTGCCCCTTCCTGCAATGTATCATAAGGGGTTTATGATATTCGACAGACCAGATTACCTGCTTCTCAAAAGCATCCAACTGTTCTTTTTCAAATTCCCGACTCCAATAATAGTCCAATCCTACTTCACCTATTGCAATGAAAGGATTATCTCTGACAAGCATCTTTTTCATTTCTGTCAGAACACTATCATAGTCGCTTTTCACCTCTTCAGGATGAAGACCAATCATTGGAAAAGCAAAATCCGGATATGACCTACACAAATTAATTATCGCAGTAACGGATTTCAGATCTATCGCAGGTATAAAGATTTTTTGGGCTCCTGCCTGTTTAGCCCTAGCTACCACGTCAGACAAATCATTCTTATATTCTTCACCATCAAGATGGGCATGTGTATCTATAAAATGCATGCTATTCAACCTTTATTTTTTCAGTGCTTCGATAATAATATACAATGCCAAATTTACGGCATTCATCTAGTTTAATCTCAAGAGGTTCCTCCTCAAAATGTTTTTCAATCTGATTCCAAAGATCAAGTAGCACACGGTCAACATCAGGACGTATAACTTTCAAGATTTCAAATGATTTATTAGTTTTATCCTGTAACATTTTATGTTTATCATAAGCCTCCTTGAATATATCATAATGAGTGGCAACCATACTTATTGTAGGATTATATATAGGTCTGCCGCCATTCTTTATACGCGCCTTCTCACCTTTAATTATATTTATGCCACTTTTCAAAATGCCATCATAAGTTTTGATATTAGGCAAAGAGTAATCTCCTTCGCTAAGAGAATACAATTTTTTATTACTCTCTTTTATTTCCCCTCTCTGCATCGCCAGATATAGTACCTGAATGAAGTGGCTTATATACATCTCAGCGTTACGTTGTAACTTATCTATTTTTCCACTATTCCTTATCTGTGCATTATAACACATATTGTACTGCTGATTAGCCGTTAGCAATTTCTGATAGACCTGTTGAACTTCATTGAGAGTTTTCCAGTCTATAAAGCGGTTTTTAACTGTATAGATTTCGTTATTATCTATTACAGTCTTAAGGGCTTTTAATCTAGCTGCATCTGTTTTTGGAAGTCTTCTGTAAGGCATAGCTCTAATAATTACGTTTCATCAGTGATTCGGCAAAATATTTTAAATTATATTTAGAATTCTCTGCCACATTAACTTTATTAAGATATCTATTAGCTTCACTGAAATAGTAGGCTATTTTTTCCTCACAGAGATGCTTTATTCCTATAGTATCATACAAGTGCGTCACGGCCTTTATCTTTTCCTGCTTGTCAAATTTGTCAAGTCCTAGCCATTTATCCAGCTCAACGCGCTGATCAGCATCGGCTCTCTGATAAGCATTGATAAGCATATATGTTTTCTTATTTGATGTAATATCTCCACCAATAGCCTTTCCGAATACTTTCGGATCTCCATAAACATCAAGAAAATCATCTTGTAACTGAAAAGCGAGTCCCATCTGCTCACCAAATTTATAAAGATTTTCAGCATCTTCGGCAGGAGCATCTGCTAATATTGCGCCCATTTTCATAGCACAAGCCAACAATACACTTGTTTTCAGCCTTATCATCTCTATATATTCGTCTTCTGTAACGTCATTACGTGTCTCGAAATCCATATCATACTGTTGCCCCTCACCTATCTCCAAGGCTGTCTCAGTAAACAAAGACAATACAGGACGCAACTTATCTTCATCACACTGCATAATACGCTCGTAAGCCATAACCAGCATAGAGTCTCCTGATAGGATTGCTGTATTAGCATTCCATTTTTTATGTACCGTATCATGACCACGCCTTACATCTGCATTGTCCATAAGATCATCATGTAATAACGTATAGTTATGGTATGTTTCAAGAGCACATGCCGTTGATAGAATCGTTTCAGGATCATTCTTGTATAGATTATAAGACAGCAACATCAGTACCGGTCTGATACGTTTTCCGCCCATAGACAACACATATTGTATAGGAGCATAAAGAGATGCCGGCTTACGATTGTAAGACAACTTATTCAGGTATTCGTTCACTGTATTCTGAATTTCACTAGCTGTTAACATAATCATTATATTTAGATTTCAAGAATTGTATAATTTTTATTCGGCTTATATATATAGCCGCAACCTCAGGACAATCATATTTCATATTGCAATATTATTATGACATTCCAATTATTAAAATATCAACAACATGACTATAAAGATAAATCCTTTCAACTTTTATTATATTTTAATATACGCAGTACCTCATTTTTCTGTTTTTTGCGTTATAACCTAATATTAGAACGCTACTACATTATTTCACAATGCAAAAATAGTGTAGATATTTGAAAAAAGGTGTATCTTTGCGGATAAATTGAGAAAATAAATGAAAAAAGCTGTCTTTTGTCTCCTATTCACGCTTTTTACTGTACAAATTGTGTCACAGGAGAGCCAAAATGATTATAACTTTCTGAGATTGCCGGTTAGTGCACATGCGGCAGCTTTAGGAGGTGACAACATTTCAATTATTAAAGACGACGCTACATTGATGTTCAATAACCCAGCACTAATCTCTTCTGTAAGTGATAAGACCATAAACCTGAACTTTATGTCATACATGGAAGGAACGAAACTGGCAAGTGCTTCATTCACTAAAATCATTAATGACAAAGCTACTTGGGCTGTATCTGCTCAATATATAGATTATGGTAACATCAAAGAGGTTACAGAAGATAATATAGAACAAGGAACATTCTCTGCAAAGGATATATCTATAGCAGGATATTTTGCATACACACTATCCAATAAAATTGTTGGCGGCATAACTGCGAAATGCATATCATCACATATTGCCGGATATAATTCGCTGGCGATGGGCGTTGACCTGGGATTAAACTATTATGATGACGAGCGCGATCTTTCAGTATCGGCTGTAGCAAAGAATTTGGGTGGACAATTGAAAGCTTATGACGAGACATATGAGGGTATACCACTTGATCTTCAAATTGGTGCTAGCAAACGTGTGATAAATAGTCCATTCAGATTTTCTGCAACAATTGTAGACTTAAACCATTGGGATTATAGTTTTATAAATCATATGGTTGCAGGACTTGACCTTATTTTATCAGACAACATATATCTGTCGTGTGGATATAATTTCCGCCGTGCACACGAAATGAAAATAACAGACAGTGACAACGAGTCTAGTTCTCACGGTGCCGGATTCTCTTTTGGAGGTGGCATCGAACTTGAAAGATTCAAATTGCAATTGTCATACGGCAAATATCATGTATCGTCTTCGTCAATATTAGTAAACGTATCATACTCATTATAAAATAAAGAACAATGAAGAAAATAATAATCGCCATTGATGGTTTCTCATCATGCGGAAAGAGTACAATGGCAAAGGATTTAGCTAAAGAGATAGGTTATATATATGTAGATACTGGGGCAATGTATAGAGCTGTAACACTATTCGCATTACGCAATGACTGTTTTATAAATGACAGCGAAGTAAATGTAGAAAAACTTGAACGCAAAATGAATGAAATAAGCATAACTTTTGCCATCAATAAAGAGACAGGACGCCCTGACACATATCTTAATGCCGAGAATGTTGAAAAGGAGATACGTTCTATGGATGTATCCAGTCATGTAAGTCCGATAGCAACAGTACCATTTGTACGCAAGGCTATGGTAGCGCAGCAGCAAAAAATGGGCGATAAAAAAGGTTTGGTAATGGACGGCCGTGATATTGGAACTACCGTATTCCCTTCAGCAGAACTTAAAATTTATGTTACTGCAAGTGCAGAGATACGTGCTAAGCGCCGTTTTGATGAATTAAAGGCCAAAGGCATAACTGCCAATTTCGATGATATTCTTAAGAATGTCAATGAACGTGATTATATAGACACACATCGCGATATATCTCCTCTATGCAAAGCAGAAGATGCTATTCTTCTGGATAACAGTAACATGACTATAGCCGAACAGAAACAATGGCTATTAGATAAATATAGAGAAGCGGCTGAATAGTTTTTCTCTATCAAAAAAGTAAAAAGGTATCTATGCCCCTAATATACATTCTAAGTTATAGTATCGCTAAGAGTATGAAAAAGTTATTTTTTATTTTACTGGGGTTATGCTGCTCATTCACATTGTCAGCACACAAAATTCAAAGTTTTGTTGTTAATGAAGATAGTATCGCACTAGAATTTGTAAATATAGCTGTACTCCATGTTGCAGACTCCGTACTTGAAACAGGATGCATAACTGATGACAAAGGGCACTTTTGTATTGAATGCGATGACGATAATGCTATCATAAGAATAAGTATGATTGGATATGAGACGCGATATATCCATATGCCTCTTCCTGATAAGATTCAATTGAGTCCGTCATCTGTAATTTTAAAAGAAGTGACGATAAAGGCCTCAAGGAAATATGTTAAAGCGACAAACAATGGCCTGATTGTAAAGATGGATAACAACCCGTTGTCCAAATTGTCTTCTGTGGCAGATGCCATCAAACAGATGCCGATGATCAACCCTATCGATGGAACTGTCTTGGGAAAGGGCACTCCTGAAATTTATATTAACAATAGAAAGGTTATAGATGATAGTGAACTCAAGCAACTCTCACCTAGCAAGGTACTTGACGTGGAGATTATCACCCGTCCTGGGGCAAAATACGATTCAAATGTAAAATCTGTGCTGATTATTCATACTAAGAAACTTGACCAAGAACTAGCGGGAGTCGTGACCGGTACAGGTACTGCCGCCGAAGTACTTTCCGGTAATGTCAATGCTGACCTTACTTATATGTTTCATAATGGTATTGGGCTCTACTGCGGCACTACTTTCTCTAATGATGGTTACAAGCAGAAGAGAACATACACCGAGATATTCAATAACAATGCGTCTAAGACCTTAACACAAGGTGATTATCGTTCTCGCTCAAAGACTATAAAAGCCAATATGGGCATCAGCTACGACTTTTCTTCAAGTAATTCTATTGGTCTGAGATACGAGTTTAACAGACTTCCGACCAGCCATTACAAGGCACAAACCGATATTGACATCTTACCCGCTGAGGGAGAAGGTACCGCTGAATCATTGTCTGAAATAAATTCTCAAAGTTATCAGCATTCTGTAAACGCTTATTCTGACTTAAAATTAGGTTCTAAAAAGAATATTGAGCTCACTACTGACGCTGACTATGTTTATGGAGACAACGGGAATCGTTCAAATACAAAAGAATCAGAAAGTATGGCACTACGGAATATGACAACAGCATCACATACCGCATACTATATTCTGGCAGCTAAGACCAATCTCAATTTTAAACTAAAGAAACTTACTACAGATGTTGGAGCCCAATATTCATTTACGAGAAATAAAATGGATTTCGACGGTTCTGACAATGTCGGCACTTCTTTCCTAACTTCGTCAAATGATTTGGAAAAACAGCATCTATATGCTGGATACGTAAATCTGGCTTATACTTTGAATGATAACTGGAGTCTGAATGGTGGATTGAGATTTGAAAATGCTGCGTTCGATTACACAGAGAATGATAAAAAGATAGATGCTCAGTCTAAAACATTCACTGACCGGCTCCCTATATTGGGCATAAACTTTCAGAAAGGTAACTTGAATCTTGGTTTGACATACAACTCCAACATTGATCGCCCAAGCTATAGTGAACTCAACAATAATTATACATACGTATCACATACATCTTGGGAAACCGGTAATCCTCTGCTGAGATCCTCTCTGACACACTCACTGGATTTGAGCGTTTCATGGAAACAATCAATATTTGAGGCTATATACAGCCATAATATGCGTAATATCAATACAGTGTACACATACTTACCGTCTGACAATATCAATGTACGCAAGGAGATAAATCTTCCGAATTTTAACAGCTTAACATTAATAGCTTCACAGAACCTTAACGTTGGATTTTGGCATCCGATGCTGCAAGGGCTATTATACATTCAAAATTTCAAATATGGTTCTCCTGTCAATTCTTATAATAAACTTCTTGGACAAGTTACTATGAGCAATCGTTTTGATTTGCCATGGAGTATGTATGCCTATATTAGTGGTGCATGGACAAGCAAAGGAAATCAGGTAACGTTGTACTCAGAAGGAAACTGTACCTTATACTTTATGTTGAACAAAAATATGAAGAACTGGTCATTTAATTTTCTCTTCAATGATTTTGCTAATACTTACCGGCAAAAAGATATTGTCAATACTAATGGCGTGTCGTATGGTGAAAATCGAAAAGGTGCTTCATCTTTCGTTCAGTTGTCTGTAACTTATACCTTCAAGAACAAGAAATCGTTCAAGGGTAAGAGCGCAGCTGTAGAAGAAATGAAAAGATTTTAGTGATTATTATGAGAAAAGGTTCATCCAAGTAACACCTAAGAAGCTCACGTGTTCAGCCTCTGTCATGGCGATTTCTCCATTTCCCTTGCGGATGAACCTAAAAAAAATATTTTAAATACAATTTTCACTTCCACTGGTACGAAATAGCATAAAGTATTGAATAACAAATATTTAATCACGGGGAGGTGAAATTTTCACCTCCCCGTTTATTTTGCCGATCCTTTTTGATTAATAATACCTTTATTATTTGTTCGCTGCAGAATATTACAATAATAACATTTAACAAAAAACGGTTTATGTCCATCAATATATTAACACGAAATAGACATAAAATGCGAATAAATCATATCATATGATGCCCTGAATATATAGTTTTCAACTACTGATTCAAATTAAATTGTATACCAATTCAAATTAAATTAGACAGCAATTCAATTTAGATTGCATACCAATTCAAGTTGAATTGCAAAGCCATTTTTATTCTATTTGCAATCATCCGAATGGCTTTAATGGATAGGAAACTATTCGGGGAGGTGGATTTTTCACCTCCCCGTAGTTAAAGCATTGTTATTAAGACAATTACAAAGAAATAAGCTTCGGGGAGGTGAAAATAAAAATTAGAAAGTTTTATAGATGGATATGGCTAACGAACATACTGCAAAGAAACATCCTACGGCACATACTCCTGTCCAACCATACATATTCCAACCAATACCTGCCGCAAAAGTACCCAAAGAACCACCAATAAAGTAAGTTGTCATAAAGATAGTATTAACCCTATTTGCCGCTTCTGGCAATTCCTGTATACAGCCGCTCTGATTGCTCAATTGTTGACACTGTAACCCAATATCACATAAAACAATAGCAATAATCAATCCCCAATAACTGTCATTAAAGATCAAGGCTATACACCATGAAATGATCTGTAAAGAAGCTCCTACCAAACTGAATTTCAACACTCCGAATCGTGGCACATACTTGCCAATCCCCATAGAGACAAGTGCTCCGGCCATTCCACATGCGCCCAACATTCCTACCATGTTACTGCCTGCATAGAAAGGTGATTTGGCTAAATGAAAGGCCAGGCATGCCCATATTGCAAGAAAAGAACCAAAACCAAATGCGCCTCTTACCGAATTAAGACGTATATTAGGATGTGTAGCAAAAATATGTACTACCGACTTCATTAATTTTGCATAATTGCCTGAGAAATTCTGCTTCATCTCAGGAAACATTCGCAATGTTATCACACAACATATTATCATTAATATTCCTGCAATAATAAACATATAGCGCCATCCCAACCATTCACCTACAAAACCACTGATAACACGCGAAGCAAGTATACCTATTAGTAAACCGGAGAGCACATATCCCATATTTCTACTTTTGTTTTCTGGACGTGAAAACTGTCCCGCAACAGGTATGAACAGTTGGGGAATAACCGAGCAAGCGCCCAATATCAGTGAAGCAGACCATATCACACTAATTTGTGGTGCTAGACCTATAACAGTAGCCATAATAGCTGCAGTGATCATACAGACCAGTATTATACGACGACGATTGTACAAATCGCCCATAGGTATTATAAATAGCAGACCAGATGCATAACCTATCTGCGAAATAACTGTAATAAGATTAGCTTCAACTTCTGTAGCATTTACATCCTCACGCATCAACTCCAAAAGAGGTTGATTATAATAAAGGTTTGCCACTGAAAAACCTGCAATAACAGCCATCATAACCAATATATGGCGAGGAATACCTTTGTTCTCTTCTAACTTTATCATAACATTTTCTATTTTACACACAAAGTTAGCCTTTTTATAAGACAATAGAGGAGTTTATTCTTTAATTTTTCTTTTTTACATTACTTAATTTAAAATTTATGCATTAACTTTGCAAATAAAATATATAATTATGACAGACAACGAAAAAGAAGCGGTTAAACTTCCTGAGAACGCGTTCCGAGAGTTAAAAGATGGTGAAGAATACAAGCCTATCATGGACCCTGCCAAGGTATATCCGGAAGTCAATGCTTGGTCTGTGACATGGGGTATAATAATGGCGATGCTGTTTTCAGCAGCGGCTGCATACCTTGGACTGAAAGTAGGACAGGTTTTCGAAGCTGCCATACCTATAGCTATTATAGCTGTTGGCGTATCAACAGCTACCCATCGCAACAATGCCCTTGGCGAAAATGTAATAATCCAGAGTATCGGTGCTTGTTCAGGTGCTGTTGTAGCAGGTGCAATATTCACATTACCAGCTATATATATTCTGCAGGCCAAATACCCTGAGATGAGTGCTTCTTTTCTTAAGATATTCATCAGTTCGCTTCTAGGCGGCATCATAGGTATATTATTCCTTATCCCGTTCCGTAAATATTTCGTTAGCGATATGCATGGCAAGTATCCTTTCCCTGAGGCTACTGCTACTACACAGGTATTGGTATCTGGCGCAAAAGGCGGCAACCAAGCAAAACCTCTACTCATAGCAGGACTTGTAGGTGGCCTATACGACTTTATTGTTGCCACTTTCGGATGGTGGAATGAGAATTTTACGACCCGCGTTGTTGAATGGGGTACAATTATTGCTGATAAGGCAAAACTAGTATTCAAGGTTAATACCGGTGCTGCTGTATTGGGACTCGGATATATAGTAGGACTGAAATATGCTTTTATCATCTGTCTTGGTTCTGTTGCTGTATGGTGGCTGATAGTTCCGGGAATGTCTATTATATTTCACGATCAAATATTAAATATGTGGGATCCATCTATCACACAGACTGTAGGTAGCATGAGTCCTGAAATGATATTCAAGGCTTATGGCAAAAGTATCGGTATCGGTGGTATAGCTATGGCTGGCATAATAGGCATAATCAAATCGTGGGGAATAATAAAGAGTGCAGTAGGCCTTGCTGCCAAAGAGATGAAAGGCAAAAAAGATATAAATAAAGAGACTCTGCGCACACGCCGTGACATATCGTTCAAAATTATAGCTATAGGTTCAATAGTAACTATACTTCTTACATTCATATTTTTCTTTACAGGTGTTATGGGTGGAAACTTATTGTTTGCTGTTGTCGGCATCGTATTAGTTACAGTGATTGCATTCCTTTTCACAACCGTTGCAGCCAATGCCATTGCTATTGTTGGCAGCAACCCGGTATCCGGAATGACACTGATGACGCTTATACTAGCATCGGTAGTAATGGTAGCCGTAGGACTGAAAGGTCCGGGCGGAATGCTTGCCGCACTCATCATGGGTGGTGTAGTTTGCACAGCGCTCTCAATGTCGGGAAGTTTTATTACCGACCTTAAAATAGGTTATTGGATGGGAACAACTCCTGCAAAACAGGAGACATGGAAATTCCTTGGCACTCTTGTTTCGGCTGCCACTGTAGGTGGTGTTATGATATTATTAAACCATACTTACGGATTTGCAAGCGGGCAGTTGGCTGCACCTCAGGCTAATGCTATGGCCGCTGTTATCGACCCACTGATGAATGGTGTAGGTGCTCCATGGATATTATACGCCATTGGTGCTGCAATAGCTATAATACTAACACTGTGTAACGTTCCTGCGCTAGCTTTTGCTTTGGGCATGTTCATCCCTCTTGAACTTAATATTCCTCTACTGGTAGGAGGTGCAATCAACTGGTTTGTAACCACACGCTCTAAAGATTCTGAAGTAAACAAGAACCGTGGTGAAAAAGGTACACTTATTGCGAGTGGCTTTATTGCCGGTGGAGCCTTGATGGGAGTTGTAAGTGCTCTATTACGTTTCGGTGGCATCAACCTGATCAATGATGCATGGATAGCCAACCCGCTTTCTGAATTATGTTCACTTATTGCTTACATCCTACTTATTCTATATTTCATAAAGGCTACAAAATAATTTGCTGTCATGGCTGAAAACAATTATATAAAACAATATCCCGATATCATGTCGGGGAAAAAAATACTTTACGTTCATGGATTCTGCTCTTCAGGACAATCAGGTACAGTTACAAAATTGAAGGAGTTTTTACCTGGAGCTGTATTTATTGCTCCAGACCTGCCATTACATCCGCAGGAAGCTATAGATCTATTGCATAAGACTTGTGATGAAGAGAATCCGGATCTTATAATTGGTACTTCAATGGGAGGAATGTATGCAGAGATGCTGTATGGATTTGACCGTATACTTGTTAACCCGGCTTTTCAGATGGGTGAGACTATTCTAAAGAATAATATGCTTGGCAAGAATACGATTCTCAACCCACGTAAAGACGGCGTGCAGGAATTCATTATGACTAAAGCGATGATGGAAGAATATAAATATATGACCGACCAATGCTTCAAAGGTGTTAATGAGGAGGAAAGTCGTAATCATGTATACGGACTTTTCGGTGATGCTGACCCAACAGTACATACCTTCGAACTATTCTGCGAGCACTATCTCAATGCCATACATTTTCACGGAGAGCATCGTATGAATGATGACATATTATACCACTCTATTATACCTGTAGTCAGATGGATTGATGACAAACAAGAGTCACGCGAAAGGCATATTATATATGTAAGTATAGATGCTTTACGTTCTGATGACGGAAGAGCAAAAGCTAGTGCTCAGAAAGCTTTCAGATATCTGCTTGAAAATTATGACCTCTACATTGTAGCATCTGCTCCTACCAATAATCATAAATATGCCGAAGAAGCCAACATATGGGTAGAAGAATATATTAATGTGCCTGCATACAACCGTCTTATACTCACTAATCAGAAAAATCTCCTTTATGGAGATTATTTGATAGATCCTTACAAGGTGGACGGTGCAGAGAATTTCATCGGCACATTATTACAGTTTGGTGAAGACCCGTTCAAAACTTGGGATGACACAATAGAATATTTCAGTCGTCTTGGTGGGCAATAATACAGTCGCGACATTCCTCCATTAACCATTTTGGTGTAGATGTCGCGCCACATATTCCTATTGTTTTAATTCCATCCAACCAATTAAAGTCTATTTCGCTTGCACTCTCAATAAGATGAGTGTTTGGGTTAACACGTATACTTTCATGATAAAGCACCTTTCCGTTGCTACTCTTACGTCCGCATACAAATAGTATCATATCATGTTTGGCAGCAAAAGCACTTATGTTTGGCATTCGGTTGGCTACTTGTCTGCATATAGTATCAAAACTTTTGAAAGTAGCATTTGCAGATATATGCGACTGTATATAATCTATTATCTTATGAAATTCGTCAAGAGATTTAGTAGTCTGTGAATATAGATACACATCACGATTGAAATCCAGCTTCTTGACATCATCGAATTTTTCTATCACAATAGCGCAACTATCGGTCTGTCCCACCAATCCTAATACTTCTGCATGACCGTTCTTCCCAAATATCACTGTCTGAGCATTCTGATTGGCATCAAACTGCCGCTTAATTCGTCTCTGTAGTTGAAGTACAACAGGACATGTAGCATCTATTATCTCAATATTGTTCTCTTCTGCTATCCGATATGTCTCAGGAGGTTCACCATGAGCACGAAGTAAGACCTTAACACCATTCAACTTCCTTAAATCATTGTGATTTATTGTTATCAGTCCCATCTTACGTAACCGCTCGCACTCCATACTGTTGTGTACAATATCACCTAGACAATACAACGTCTTACCGTCAGATAGTTCTTCCTCAGCCTTCTTTATGGCCGTGGTCACTCCAAAACAGAATCCACTGCCATTATCTATCTCTATTTGTATCATTTTTTAATTTCTTGAAAATAAGTCTCCACCAAGTCATTTGCAGCAGCAAATGATGTTTTTTCACCGCCAAGAACAGATTTTTCAGCCATTTTTAACTGTCGCTGAATAACATCACTATTGTAGAAACTATCACGCAGGTGTTCGTTTATACTCTCATACATCCAATACTTATTTTGCTCATTCCTTCTATATTGAAAATATCCGTTATCTTTTACGAAATCAACATATTCATATACCATATCCCAGATTTCCTTAATACCTTTTCCATAAAATCCGGAATAGCATAACACTTTAGGCATCCATCCACTTTCAGACCTAGGAAAGAAGTGTAGAGCATTACGGAAATTGCTAGCTGCCATGTGGCATTTATCTACATTATTGCCATCACATTTATTGATGACTATACCATCACTGATTTCCATAATTCCACGCTTAATACCCTGAAGTTCGTCACCGGTTCCTGCCAACTGTATTAAAAGGAAGAAATCAACCATCGAATGACATGCTGTCTCACTCTGTCCCACTCCTACCGTTTCGACAAATATTTTATCGAATCCGCCTGCCTCACACAGTATTATCGTCTCTCTTGTCTTACGTGCGACCCCGCCTAGCGAACCTGCCGTTGGACTGGGACGAATAAACGAATCCGGATGTTGCGCCAGCTTTTCCATACGTGTCTTATCACCCAATATGCTACCTTTAGTCCTTTCCGAACTAGGGTCTATAGCAAGCACGGCAAGTTTACCTCCATGCCCTTTGAGTACATGTATACCGAACTCATCTATAGAAGTGCTCTTACCTGCCCCCGGCACACCACTGATACCTACACGTATCGAATTGCCACTATAAGGGAGGCACTTCTCTATAACCTCCTGTGCCTTAGCATGATGATCAGGATTAACACTCTCCACAAGAGTAACTGCCTGACTTAGAATTGTAACATTACCTTTCAGTATACCATCTACCATATCAGCAGCAGACAGTTCATTATGATGAAAACGCCCACGTTTAAGATAAGGATTCACTATAGACGGTTGCTCTACTCCACCGTTTACTTGCAGACCTTTATACTCTTTACTGTTTTCAGGATGTTCCATCATTCTATTTTACATTTATTTTTATTACTACTTTGCCCATTGCCGGGTCATTAGTTATCATAAGCACGCGTGGACTACGTTTATCTGACTTAAGTTGCTGTTTATGTGCTATTACTTTTAACTTTGTAGTCTCTCCTGGTTTAAGAGAACGCTTACCTAATGTAACTTCAATGCCAGACGAAAACATCTGTAATGATGAGATTTCTAACTGACTCTTACCTATATTTGTGATGTCTATAGTACCGCTCAATTTTTCTTTCGAATCAAATTTGCCCAAATTTATATTCTCGTCAGATAACTTTATTTGAGGGGCAATTGCTCTTTGGGCATTTGTCATACTCTTAAAGTCAGGCAACAGAACACTTGAAACATTGATTGCAGTAGAGTCACATACTTTATCGCCTGGATAACGCGCCAAATATACAGAAGTCTGTGTAAGGCCGTAATCTCTAATTTGCTTTGAGTCAAGACTGATAACAATAGTTCCGTTATGTCCCGGAGCTATCTCAGCAGGTACAGCCTCAGCTTTAAGATAAGCAGGAAGGTGCATCACTGTAGGTTTATAGTTTCGATGACTGTTATTCAATATTTGCAACTGCTGTATTGGTTTATCGCCAAGGTTTACATTATCAAATTCAATATCATTTTTGTCTACACGTATTGTACCCATATCAATAGGATAAGTACCTGAATAATCTTTCAGTTCAGAAACAATAATACCCTTCATCTTAAGATAAACAGGTTCTTTAGATCCATTACTATATACAGCAATTTCCTTCTCGAAGTGTCCAAGAGTTTCTGCATCGTATACAGCAGTAATAGTAAATCGAACATTAGCAGATATCTCATTTTGAGGATAATCAACTGTTGTACATCCGCAACTAGATTCCACATTATTTATCTTAAGACGCCTCAAGCCTCTATTACGAAGTTCAAACTGGGCAGTAACAGGATGGCGGAATAGTATTTTGCCACAATCCACCTCACCTTTTGTTACAGTTATTCTCTGCGCAGATGCTGTCAACACTGCAAGAGAAAAAAGTGATAACATTAATAATTTCTTCATTATATTTTCTTTTTATATTCTAACTTAATATTCCTATTACTCTATCATTTTAATTCACCTTCAGCACCAGAGTCTTAGCCGTAGCACGATATTCAGGCGAGTAAGCTGATTGTACTGTGCACGTACCTGTTTCATATTGTCCGATACGGTCTATATAGTATTCTGTATCAATAACATGTATACCTTTACTCATATGATCAAAATAATAATTTGTCGCATTATCTTTTGGAGTACTATAATAACCAAAGCGATATCCACTTAATTGATTTACGGGTTCCATACATCCGGCACGCCTGTCTGAGACTTGAATAAAATCATAGTCACGGTCTGCTTTTATTGTTATACGAACCTTTATCTTATCTCCAACCTTTAGAGATTTAATATCACCTATTATATCCCGTTTTACGCTAATACCACTACTATAGTTTTCTATATCTTTTGAATTCTGCATGAACTGAGCATATACGGCGCCCCATGAAGTACCTTCTGATGTTTTATTTGCTGAGAATGTACGCATATCATCACCTATTTTTACTGCCTTAACATAGCCAAGACCTGCTACAGACTCTTGTGAATCCATTTTCTTTCCATTCAAATAAATAGCAGTTTTATCTTGTGCATTAAATACATTATTGTCACCATTTAGAAAAGCATAGACAGCATTAACACTATTTATTGGTGTATCCCAGCACTGTGTACGTTTCTGCTGCAAAAGCCAACATTGCATTTCTCCTATAGTTTGTTTATCTTCGGGAGTTACCATTTTTATTGCTTCAATCGCAGCAACCTCTGTTGGTATACGATAATCAAACCATGAGTATTCTGCTCTTGGTGTATCATAATATCGGCCCATATCCTCTTTATAAACAGAATATTCTTTCAAACTATTTATGTATTCCTTAGCTTTAGATGTATTATCCTTAGAAAAAATAACAGCAGCCATAGCCTTTTCATAAAGACTTTGTTCTTTTGTCATTTTTTGAAGTATATTAATAAGATAATCATTTGCCTCTCTTACATTATTTTTCAATGTTCTACCATCAAGAGCGCAAGAATAAAGAAAATTAAGTTGTGTATTGTTTATACTATTATGATGAATTCCTTTTTTTTCATCCTCTTTAATATTTTCCACGTCTTTCACTATATGTCTTCCCATATAGTTGAATGCATATTTGAGCATTTCTTTAGTATCCTGTTGCATACCTGCCATCTTATTTAGACGAACTATGGTCTTGATAACATATGCTGTTATACATTCACTTCCTTCCATATCCGGCCACCAGCTCCAAGAGCCATCTTCATTCTGCAACTTTTTAAGTTTATCAAGAACTGCAGATATATTATATTGCATACCGGATTCATCAAAGAAAGAAGACAACAACTGTTTCTGTTTTGTTTCATTATCTGCATCATTAACCCATGGAGTCTCATTAAGAATGAGATCCTTCAGTTCTTGATTTTTCATCAGACTACTCATTAGATTACTTTCCACATTTTTTTCATGCTTCCATAGATCTATAGTTGTCTTTATCTTTGGTGACTGATTCATTATTTCTTGCCCTAACTTATTAGCATAATAAGCTGAAACTAAACTAATGGCATTGTCATCTTTCTGCTGTCCGATAAAAGGCAGCGTCTGTATCATCATCCAGACAGGATTATTAGTATATTCTACAGTAAGTTTATTGCTTGCGTCCTTTACCGTAAACAATTTAGCAAGGTCTATATTTTTTACTCCAGGACCATATTGGTTAAACGCAACAGTTTTTGTAACCATTTCTTTTGCAGGAAGTACAGGCAGGTAATGTTGTTCCCCGTCACTAAAACCTTTACCATCAACAGTTACACGACAAATAAAAACGCCATCCGCAGACTTAAGAGCCGAAGCTGATAATTCAAAATTTACGCTTACCGTTTTGTCTGCTTCAACAGCAAATGGCTTGTTCTGAGCATAGACGACCTTATATGTTTCAGGATCTAGCAATTCAAGTTTTGCCGAGCCACTAACTTTCTTTTGTGAAGTATTAAATATTTTTGATGCGATAGAAGCCATATCACCCTCACGTATAAATCGTGGCATATTAGGTTGTACCATAACTATTTTCTTGGCTACAGTCTCACCACCAATCATACCATAGTTCATTAACGTGTCGTGAGCCAAAGCCATAAATTTCCAAGTTGTTACACTTTCAGGAAGAGTAAACTTTATTGATACATTGCCTTTTTTATCTGTCATTAAAGCCGGATAGAAAAATGCTGTCTCATTGAAATTTTCTCTTATTTGATTAGTATTGTCTTTGCTTGATTCTGATTTATTACTATCAACACTCTTAAGACTAACTTCGTTAATAGGCTTATAAGCTGATCCCATTTCCACATTTTCAGCCATCATAGTTTTACTTACGCCTTTTGCATTAAAAGCTCTTGATTTCATAGGTCCTACTACAGATCCTACAATACCAGTCTTGTACGGTTCTACCCAAAATTGGAAACAATCATCATCAAATTTGCTAAAATTCAAATTTCGAACCTGCAAATTATTATAATAGGCAGAACCACCAATATCAATACCATCAAAATATCCACATCTCCATGAACCTTCAGGCATATATTGGTATGTATAAGGATTAAAAGACCATGTATGATTTGTAAACTGATCTAATGATTTATCATACATAGAAGCCATCAATTGCGCGGAAGAAGCCTTTCCGTCTGGTCCGGATACATGAAGGGTCCATTCCTCTTTCTGACCCGGACTAAGACGATCACGGAAAGTAATCCATTTCAACACAAGACTTTTATCAGGCAATGGACGCTCTATTGTCGTTGAATAACTGTACATTTTACCGTCCTTGACCCATGCATATGTAACAAGTAGTCCTGTTCCATATTCATTTTTATAAGTAAACTTTCTTGTATTAAGCGCATTACTCAAGTCTATTACGCCATTCTCCAAAATAGTATCCCCAGATATTATATTGTATAATATGTGTGTGTGTTCATCAGAAGATCCAATTTGGACAGATACGGGATTACTGTCTGTACTAAATTTATCGGATGTTTTATAAAACCATTCATGTGTATTTACACACGGCTTAGTATCGTCAAGACTAAAAACTATAAACTTTTTCTCTATCGTATCATTTTCACATATAGCAGTAAGTTTATGAAGCCCGGAATTCAACATTATCCCATTAAGATTAAAGAGCGTTTCTTTATTAGTTTTTGCTTCTGACGGAACGTAACTACCATCAATATAATACTTTACATTACCATCTATATTAATCCCTGCTTGATTTTTAAGATAGAATGTTATATTCTTCAGACTGTCTCTTTCTATCTTATCCGGAAGGTCACAATCAAAAGCTGTCTGTTTGCTACCTAATGGCAAGCTCATTGTTCCATCATGAGATTCACCTCCTAAATCTGTTACAGTTACATTAGCTATGAAGTTAAAGAAATGTGCCAAAGTATACCCGGTTTCCTTTTTTTCATTCACATCACCAGGTAATACCATAGGCATCTCTATTTTGAATCCGCCTTTACTATCGGTAATTGCAGTGCCTTCATACATCATATCCTCGCCACGGTTACCGGTTCCATAATTCCACCACCAAAAAGCCTGCCGACGAGTAACTTTATAATTCACCTTTGCCCCTTGCACAGGCAAACCTGCATATGATAAGGCATGAGCTGTAATCTCAAGAGTATCACCATTATGATACGCTGTATTAATTTCAGGGAACTTTATCTCAAAAGTAGGACGCTTATATTCTTCTACTCTAAAAAAAGAACTAACCATACTACCATAATTACTATTTATTGAAAATTGTCTGGAGAGTGTATTCTGAGGTAATACGAAATCTGCCGACGCTGTACCAAATTTATCTGTAGTTACAGTCTTACTTTCGATTTTATTATCATCTGCATCAAACAAAGTAAGTTTTAAAGTTTTACCTGCTTCCGCAAAAGTAACAATACCACCTTTATTCTTAAATGCGATGGCAGATGCATGCACAATCTGTCCTGGTCTGTATATTGCCCGATCTGTATAGACATTTACATAATCAGCATCTGTTCTACCTTCGTAGTAACTAAACTGATTCCACATATTTGTTTTTGGATAATACTTATCTGTATCAGTATATGCTAGTATCTCGTAAGGCCGATGCTTACTGTATTGATATATAACTTCTCCTTTTGTATTACAAACTAACATAACAGAATCCTTTTTATTTCCAGATAAGTTATCAGAGAATAATTTGATTTTTGTTCCTGCTATAGGTTGTCCTGTTGTAGCACTAACAACTGCAATACGGATTTTCTTACCGGGAAGTTCTTGATTAATGACAAACAAATCACTAACGAAATATAGACATCTCTTTGTTTTTATATTTTTATTGTCTGTAGAAAATTCAATAAGATAAGCGCCAACAGGTAATTTTCCTATTACCATAGAATCTTCTATTAATTTATATACAGGTTCTCCGATGTATCTCTTTGTCTGATTTATAACATTAGCTTCTGTAACAAATTTATTAAGCTGCTTATATCCAGATTCATCATCAGGATTAAGACTATTGTCTGCATCAATTGACAACCTGCTTACATGCATTGTTAACTCATTGATATTACGAATATCGGTAAACTTCACAATATTCTGTTTATCGGGTAATGCAACTTCACTTTTTATGTTTGCATTAAACTGTGGCTGAGTTAATTTTTTTTCTTCATTACGCAATATATTCATTCTTGGCCAACTGCCCCATTTACCTAAAGCGTAATGAATATATCTTATTTTATCTTCAGCACTAACTTTATTGCATTGCAACATATAGTTATAACGTTCAATAGCCAATTCGCCGCATTCCTTAAGGTCTGAATATTCACTAATCAGCGAATCTAAAGATACAATATATTTTGATTTATTGACGTTGCATTCAGGTGCGACTCTACCTCCACGAACTATATTGAGTGCTGTCATCATAGTAGCGGGACGATTATTAACGCCAGCATAATATTTGTGCATTACCTTATAATCTTCTGCTTCGAAACCAAGGAGACTTAGCAAATCATTGTCGAATATCCTACTATCGTAGCCTGTATGAACAAATGGAACATATTCATATTCTTTATGAGCAGCCAACAACGAAGGATTAGAAAGAGACTTCATAAAATAATTTTGGCTCAACACCTTATTATTTTCTCCAATTATAAGATTCTGCTTATATATCCGCCCTAATATAGATTGGTACACAGCAGCCAAAACACTATTTGATTTTTCAGCCTGTTTTTCTTGTTCTACCAGTCTGGAGACAGCCGGTTGCAAAGAATCAAGTGAAACAGAAGTCATAACTGTAATACTTTTTAGTTCTGCACACAGCAACTGACCATATTTCCCCTCTTTTTTGGCGAGACTAGAAATATCTCTTAACAATGCTATTTCCGATTTAGGTAAATCTTTATTATGTGCCTCTTCTACCTGTTTCCAAAGCAAAGAGTAATTATCGGCAATTACATTGGTCGCAAATAACGACAACAAAAAAGTAGCAAAAACTAGTTTTTTCATATTATTCCATTTTTTAGTGCAGATACGGAGTGGCCAATTTCCACTCTAGCTGCAAATTTAATATATAAATCTGAGAAGTGGAAATAATTGCACGCAAAAAAACAAATAAAGCTAAAACTACTTTACATCGCCAACATTACCAGTACGTTTCAATACACCCCATGTCTGCAGCTCTCCTTTAATAGCTTTAATGTAACTCTCGAACAACACGAAATACATTATCCAGCGGTAGAAGAATCTCTGTGGTATTATCCATAGCAAAACCCAGAACCGTTCTTTTTCAAAGAGATAAGCCATTATAGAAACACTTGCATCTACAATTAGGAATACCAAATAGTACGATAATATCTTACTCGCATTCCCTGAGAATAGGCCCAAAATCATAAGTAAATCGGCTATCGGTGAGAATGTCGGTATTATAAACTGGAACACAAGCATGTTAGGTAACGCCCATAATCCAAGACCTTTATATTTTTTATCAAATATAGCACCACGATGTTTCCAGAAAGTCTGCATGACGCCAAAACTCCATCTAGTACGTTGTTTTACAAACTGTTTCAACTTTTCAGGAGCCTCAGTCAGAGCTACAGCCCTGTTCTCGTTTTCGACCAGATAACCAGCTTTTAAGACACGTATCGTAAGGTCGCAGTCTTCTGCCAATGTATCTATTGAAAGTCCACCGGCATCCTTAATGGCCTGCTTACGGAATGCTCCAATAGCCCCTGGCACAACAGTTATTGCATTTATGCTGGAGTAAGCCATGCGGTCAAAGTTCTGACTGGTAGTATATTCTATAGATTGCCACAATGTAAGTATATTGCGCTTGTTGCCAACCTTCACATTTCCAGCTACAGCTCCGACTTTGCATTCTTTGTCAGAAAAGAAGTGGCGCATCAATATAGAAACAGCATCATGATACAGTTTTGTATCCGCATCTATACATACTACATATTCAGCATCAGTATGTTCAATACCATAGTTTAGTGCAGATGCCTTACCTCCATTAACCTTTGTTAGAATTTTAACCTTATCATTTCCTTCGAGGGCATCTTTTACACATTTGTATGTTCCATCCGTACTACCATCATCAACAAATATTATATCCATATTAGGATAATCTTGTTCAAGCAAGTTTGTGAGAGACGACACTGCATTGACTTCTTCATTATATGCAGGTACTATTATAGACACCTTAGGCAGTTCAGCTTTATCCATGTCAACTATATCTATATTCAATTCTGCCTTTTCACGTTTTTCTTTTCTCTTTTCCTTTATGGTAAGAGTAAACATGAAAATCAGACGGCACATTCCCAATATTAGGAATATTATGAAGAGAGCTGTAATGAAATCGCTTGCCTCATAAATAATAGTTGCGAGTGTAAGATTTGCCTGCATTGCATAGTAGGCTCTACCTTTGTCTACCGGCGGCATCAACTGTGCCTTCGTCTTGCCTAAATACTTGTCAAGTGTAATAAATTTATATCCGTGTTTCTGCAGATATTCTATTATACGTGGCAGAGCTTTTACTGTCTCCTCACGAGTTTCTCCACCGGCATCATGCAACAGTATTATATGACCATTACCTTGTTTTACTTCACTTATTACCCTATCAAATATCTGGTCTGCTGTAACACCTGGTTCCCAGTCGTTTGGGTCGATAGATTCACCAATATCTACATAGTGCCTCTGACTTGCCAGCACAATAGGAAGTATTTCATCATTACCAGCCGGATCACTATCTGCATTATATGGAGCTCTGAACAAGATAGTGCTGTTGCCTGTTATACTCTCTAGCAGCAAACGTGTCAGTTTAAGTTCCATAAATGTTCTCTCAGGCGAATTTTCAGCAACATTATGATGCGTAAAAGTATGATTACCTATAAGATTACCGGCATCGAGTACTTTCTTTACCATAGGCAGATTCTTCTCCATCTGGAGTCCCACCATAAAGAATGCAGCATGCAACTTATAATGTTTCAGTATTTTAAGTACTTGTGGCGTCCATCTACTGTCTGGTCCATCATCAAAAGTAAGTAGCAATTCTTTTGGTCCTGCCTTACCGTATTTTCTCAACTGATAAGAGGTAGGTATGGCCTTGTAATATTCGTCAGCTACCAGAATATTATCATTGTCCATTTCTATCTTCACACTTCCCGGATGCGGGGTAGAAAGTACATCAAGTACTTCACCTGTTCCAAGATAGTTTACATCATGAATACCGGGAAGGTCTTCAAGTCCTCCAATGCGGAAGATCGCAGCCTTACTACGAATCATATCCTTATTATAGAACTGCCATATACGATCGTCTTCACTTCCAAGACGCCACAAGCCATAACCAGCCATACCATATTCTGCACCAAATCTCATGACATTAAAAGTCGTAGCAGCATCTGTAAAGTATACTTGATGAACAGTCTGGTCATCATCCGCATATGCAAAATTAAGGTTATAAGTATCCTCGTCAAACGAAATATCTGCTTCAGTATCAGATGCTATCGATAAAGCTTCATTATAAGAAACGTTCTGATTATTATCCCCCTTGGCGGTCCAGTCATAGCCATAAGCAGCCAGACCAAGCACAATTTTTTCACTTGGGACATCCTTTGCAAGATCGTCAACTACAGCCTCTATCCACTTCTGCGAACTGATTGGGCCGGCTGTACCGTCGGATGCATGTTCATCATAAGCCATAACGAAGAGGTAATCATCGTATTTTGCCAGATCTTTTACATTATAGTCAGTATTAAATGGCATAATGTCTTGTGTTACATACAGACCATGTGCATGAAAAACGTCAGACATCTCCTTGACGAATTCAGTGACATACTCATCGGTATTCTCCTGCAATTCCTCAAGGTCAAGATTTATACCCGCAAATTTATATTTAATACACTGCTTAAGCGCATCATTAATAAATGCTTTCTGCTTAGCCGGATTATGCATTATACGTCCTATACTCTCACCATGGAATTTTTCTTTATAGTTATTAGTCAGCATAGGCATAACAGGAATGCTGTTCTTCTTCATAAGGTCATATCCCTTATGATCAATTTTGACCTCCAACTTGTCAGTCTTAGGGTTGATAAAGAACCACTCAGGTATTACCAGATTAAGTTTTTTAATATTGCGTTTCAGTGATAGAAACGACTGAGGATCCCATGATACATAGTATGCCGAACGAATTCCTGCTGTTTTACTACTCCAGTCAGCTATATATTTCATGGTGACGCTGTCACCATTACCAATGAACCTACTTTGTTTTTCGGCCTCCTTAGCATAATTGCTATGTGCCTTTTTCTCTAGAAAGAAGCTTCTGAAACCCTTGTATTCGCGTGCAATCTTATTATCCTTAAGATAAGGTTTCTGAGCAGATACCACACTACGGTAGTCTTGCTTGAACGGCATATTTGGTATACCGTCTATAATAAACATAACGATAAAAACCGAGATTAGCAGTATTGCCAAAAAAGAAATAAGCCTGATACTCCACTTAAATTTATTCCATCTTGATGTGGAATCAGTTTGAAAAATCTGTTTACCCATATTAATTTTGCTGCCAAACTTTATTCTGACACTGCAAAAGTACACAATTATCGTTATATAACATCTATGTTAACAAAAAATATCACGAATTTGCAGAATATTTTACGCTAAACCAGAATGTAGAACCCTTGCCCAACTCAGATTTTACTCCAATTTGGCCTCCTGCCTTATCCAATATTGCCTTACATATATATAGCCCAAGCCCTGGACCTATTGATGACTTGTCTATTTTTTCAAACTTTTCAAATATTCTGTTCTGGTCCAATTTATCTATACCTATTCCTGTATCAATTACCAATACTTTCAGTAAAGATTTTTCTATCTTATAATCCACCGTGATGCTACCGCTGGGTGTAAACTTATCAGCATTTAGCACAAGGATCTTCAACACTTCACCAAGATGCAGAGGGTCAAGATGCACAGGACAAGATTCATGTTCAACAAGTTTTAGTTCCACTCCATCATGAATATTTGGGCGTATATTATCCACTAAATCATGCATAAACGATTTTATATCAAACTCATTTCGATTAAACAGATAATATCCGCTTTCTAATGATGACAAAGACAGGGTATCATTAATTATTTTTATCAACAGATCAGAGTTTTTCTGCATTATGTCCATAAAGAATTTGCGTTCTTCTTTAGTAACATCTGTATCAAGCAACTGCATAAATCCAATTATTGTATTAAGTGGTATTCGTATATCATGACTGATATTATGAATAAAAGCCTTTTCCATTTTGTCAGTAGATTCAGCATGCAAATACATCTCGTGCAGTTCGTCTATGTATTTATGTATAGAATCCGTATTTTTTAATACCGCAATATACTTTATTGGAAAGCCTTCATTATCTGTATCATAAGGGAATATATCTATATTCTGCCATGAGTAGTTATTCTTTCCTTGAAATTTGAATTTTAATTTGCAAGAATACAAACCAGTTCCATGATTTGTAGTATATCTCACCATTTTTTTTGCAACATCGATATCATCAGGATGAACGCTTTTGTAGAATTCTTCTACTTCATAACCATCTTTCAGATCCAGAGTTTTGGGGTCCCAATTATAGAACATACATTTATTTACATCATATTGCATATATGATATCTGGTTTTTCTCTGATATTACGGTCATATTCTCCTGCAGTCGAAGTGTCTGGTTATATTTCCTATAGAATTTTCTTGCAGAGTAGAAGTAATACAAAGAAACGAAAACAAATATAACCATCACAATCGAGTCTAACACCAAAAGAGTGTCATGCGATATCTTATTCTCATAATAAAAATTATAAAGTTGCATTATTCCTAATACTGCAACTATCATTATTACAATAAATATACTAATTTCAAATTTCTTTTTTGCTTTCATGGTATTAAGTTATTATTATAAAAAAATGAGGTTGTGTCAAACACAACCTCATTTATATTTATTGTGTTGTGAAACACATTAATAGTTAAGGAATAACTACATCTTGGATGTAATCTTTCCATGGCATAACTGTCATTGTCATATCATTACGGAAACAATCAAGAACAAGTACTACATCAGATCCAGCGCCAACAGACAATTTTTTACCATTTATGTCACGGTCCAATGTCTGTATTAGCTTATCGCCTCTGTAAATTGATACAGTTACATACTCTCCCTTTTTCGTTGGAAAAGTTCGAACTGGAGCAGTTACAAATTCATTATTATCATTAAAATGAGCTGGAGGTGTATAAATAATTGAGTCACCGGTTACCTCACCAGAAAACGTCAAATTACTACGAAAACCAGATAATACAACTTTGTAATCATCATAATTACCAAATGATTCCTTAAGTTGCTTAATAACTACTCTTAAAATTGCCGGCTGGTTACTCAATACTATTGTTGTATCAACTGTTGTACCTCCTCTTGTCATAGTGCAATCGTATCTTCCATAATAAAGAGACGAAGGTAGCGTATATCCGCCATCGGTTTTATCTTTTAATACGCTGTATGACATTTTACTTATGTCATCACCATACTTTGGAGTATAAACTATTGCACTGTCTTTGCTTGAAGATCCTATAGTAACTAGTGTAGCAGAACCTGCACCACTATCATAGCTTATTTTGTAACTGCCATCAGCATCTGACGTTACGATGCGATCAAACTTACCATTAATAAAGAGATATGCTTGCATATTACCTTTAACAGAATCTGGCAGAATTCTACCAATACTATCTTTAGGTGATGTAACGACAGAACACTGAACACAATTGTCATTGTTCTCATCTATACATGAAACCTGTAGCAGTATTGTCACTGCTACAAGTATCAAATATTTAAAAGCGTATCTCGGCATTCTTTACTTCTTATTAATTGAAGATAACATCTTGAGTCAGAGTATTACTCCAACTAGCTACGCTTACTGTAACATCTATGTTTGCAGGATTTATATCTTTCGTTGGATCAGTAATTCCTTCAGATTTTATTTTAGCAGTAAGTGTATATGTTTGGTTCGGTAATACTCCACCCAATGCACTTGTGCCTGCCTTACCACTAGCATCACCTGTAATTGTAGTTCCTGCTTGCGAACGACCTATTACAATTGGATAATAAACAGTAACTGCATTTCCTACTTTTGGAGTAAATGTACCTTTAATAATTAATCTTATTTTATTTTTAGCAATTGTAGTACCATCATAGACAGTATTCGGATACACATAGAAAAAATGATTAGCTGTATAAGGAACTAAAGCTGATGCAATAGTACCTGAAGTCAAAAATGTTGCACCAATAGGAGCATTTTCACCATTCAATAAGGTTGCTGATACGGTTGGGGTACCTGCTGCTGGAGTACCTGATTCCCATGGTGTAAGAAATGTAGACGTAGAAGGGGCTCCTGACATAAAAATTTCCGTTGGAACAAATGTTGCGCCTGAATACGCACCAGTCGCATCAAATTCTGTAGAAATACCCTTTATAGAAATTCTTGATACCATACGATATAAACTAACGACTGCACTATTACTACCTGCCGTAACCGATTTTGATCCAACCATTGGTATATATAAAGCACTTTGTACGTTTTGAGTACCTGCAGTTTCTGATACGGCAGTAAAAGTCCCTGCATTATACCCTGTAGATGCAGTAATACTTAAATTTTCTGTTTTTGAAAGAAAATCTGTTTTATTAGTAACACCTGCAAAAGTAGTTGAAGGGACATTTGCGACAACAATTATATCCGGATTTGAAGATGTTGCTGTTACCGTTGTTTTATTTGAACCATCCAACGAAGGCATTGTAATATTATCAATTGTTCCATCACTATTAAAGACTCCAACAATGACATTATTTATTTTTGTTTCATCAGAAGGATCAGCAGCCTGAGTCTTTGTTTCAATTGAATACTGAGCTCCTTGCAACGTAAGCTGAAATTTGTGCGGACCTGTATTTTCCGCTGTTTCGACAGTATCACTGCTCGAACAAGATGTCAGTAGTCCAATAGACAACAATACTGACATTAATAAATAAACCCTTTTCATAATCTATTTTTTTTAGTTAATAATTCTCTTATTTCCACACAACTCTCGTTATGCAAGAACATCGAGTTCTCGATTCCTATAAAACTAGCATACAAATTAGCATCATAACACGCCATAAAATATTTGCTGCTAAAATTCTGAAATCTGGTATTAATATAACCAGACCATTAAACCCCGATTCCTTTATTTTAAATTATATTATATTACAGAACACAAAATTCTGATATTTCTAAAAGCCAACATTCATTGTTGCATTATTCATTGTTGAAACTGATGTTTGAACAGTTATTAATACTGGTGTTATATCATCACCAGGACTATCAACTCCGATTCCTGCTATTGTAAGTTTTATATTATATATTCTATTTGCATCTATCTGTGAATCCGTACCTTGTACGCCGCCTATGGTAGAACCATTTTGTAAGTGATTTACTATTATAGGATAATATTTTGTTACACCAGTAGGATCTGATACAGTTTTAAAGAGTCCTCTTACAACCAATTTTGTAGGATTAATCGCACTATGTGGATATACATAAAAGAAGTATGGATTTGTATCAGATGGCGCTGATGGTGAAGCTCCACTGCTAAGATAATTAGTTACACTTCCTAATGAATATTCACCACTTACATTACCGGAAACAGTATTACTTACCCAATCAGAAAGATTATTATTTGCATTATACATAAAGATCTCCGTTGGAGTAAACGTACAACCTGCATAGCCTCCACTAAAAGCAGTTTTAATGCTTGTTAAAGCCACACGTGCAACTTTTCGAGTAAGTATTACCGGATTAGAAGTTCCTCCCCAAGTATTTGTAGCAGACCATACTATAGATATTACATCAGAAGACATAGGCAAGGCCGTAGTAGTCTGTGAATTAGCGGTTGATACATTTGTTTTGGACAACCCATTAGAGGATGTGGTGTAACCTAAATCCTGAGCAATAGTTTTAAACCCATTTAAGTTCTTTGTTCCCAAAAATGCATTTGTAGGTGCATTAGCAACTACTATTATTTTTTTTGCATCAGTAGTAGTAATGAACTTTTCGTCACCATTATATGTATATTCATGTAAAGTCACCAAATTATCATTTGCATCAAACAATGCTGCACAAACGTTATGCAAAGTTGCTTCATCCGTACCAATAGTATTACCACCATCAGAAGGTACCGTTATATTAGCTCTAGATTTAGCCTTATTTACTGAAACAGAGTCTGACTTTAACGACAAACTGATTGTAGCCGGTTTATAACCGTCCACTAAATTATCATTGGTACACGAAACAATTGTACCAGATATTAATACCAGAAATGTTGCTAAATAGAAAGACTTCATTAAACTATTGACGTTATTATTTATTTCTTTATATATTTCAATACATCTTCAGACTGCATTACACCAGCAGCTCTAGCCATACGCAGATATACTTCTGCCTTATCTGTATTACCTTCAAGCAAGTATAGTAAACCATAGTTGTTATATGCTCTAGGATCTGTATCAAGTCCATTCAGGTAATGCTGAGCTGAACGAACATCTTTTCTTGTCAACGCTACTGCGGCTGCATTAATATTGGCTACAGGATTATCATGGAAAATACGGGCTGACAAGTCAATTACATCATTAAACTCGCGCGAACCTTTTTCATAACTCTGACTTACATTCCAGAAGTCTGTCAATGTCATAGAACGTGGGCTCTGTTTCATAAGTAGACGACCTGTTGCAGCATCCACTCCCTTACGGTTGTATACTAAGGTATATGCTACACGGTGTACTTTAGGGAAAAGAACAGTACGCATATACTGGTATGGTATTCCATCATACAAGTCTTGCAATACAGTTTCACGACCTGCTGTTACAGGCACATTGTGCATGATATCACATGCAGCTTCCTTAAGATTCATACTACTCTCTGAAGTTAGTGTCTGTATACTGTCCCAATCTTCTGCTATCCAACTAACATCAAGCATATTGCTGGCTGTAAGTTTATTGTTCATAAGATATCGTTTTAGAGACAAGGCACGCTTCATTGATTTCAATTCATTAAGATTGTGGTTACCTATAGGAGAACCGTATCCGGTTACCTTTGCAGAATTTAAACTTGTACCATACAACTGGATAGTTGTGTTTATATCTTTATACAATGTATCATAAATCATTCTATTCTGTTTATTAATACTCAATTTAGAATTAATTCCATATAGAGATATTATTCCTTTATGAGTCATAACGTCACAGTCTGTTCCAGATGGGTCTATATACTGCACCCATGTAAGAAGTTGTGCGCTTGTAACGCGTATGTCTCCTACAGAAATAGGTTCGTTATCGAATGGAATTGTGACCAATACTCTATCTTCATAATGATGAGGTGTTACATTATATGATGTATTCTCTTCGCTCTGTACATATAGAGAGCTTCCTTTCATCCAGAATTCATATGGAATTGTTGTGTCGTATACGAAATAACGGCGCTCAGCTTTTTTGTCTTTTACAACCACTGCAACATTAGAGCGACGAAAACGACGCAATGTTTCTGCACGGTGCATTGTCTTAGCGAGACGGTCTCCGTCTATTACTACAGAAGAAAGACGACACTGAATAGTATCGCTCTTAAGCACCGGAGTAAAGATAAGTGATTCGCCAGAAGGTACAGCTGTGTCATCATAGCTTACTTTCATATGCACACGTAGCATATCTCCATCGTGATGGAAGGTCTCTTCAGAAACGTAAAGTTGGCCTTTGTAAGCAGTCTGAGCGGATACTGTTATGCTGAGTGTAGCTAAAAGCAGTAACAGTAATGATTTACAATTAATCGTTTTCATATATTATTTATTATTTTTCTTTTCTTAATTTATTAAATAGACAAATGAAAGATTCAGACGCGAAGGCCCAATATAATTGGTGTTAGCGTGCTGCTCTCTATATCCACATGAACCACATCTATAACGGTCATAATGAAAGTGGAGATAGTCTACACTCATACTGGCCTCTATACCCCAATGTGGAGAAAGTATCCAGTGATAACCACACGAAAGACCTCCTCCTATAAAGTTTCCTTGATAGCGTTTGTCGCTATTACAAAACAAAGAGAAAGGCATCCTGCTTACGTTATATTTACCCCACAAAGCATTGAATCCCCAATAAAAACCAGAGAATGCTGTATAAGTCCAAAATCTGAGTTCCGGTTGAAAAGCCAATACTTTCCACTTTCGATTACCTGGGTATTCAATAGGATTATATATACATGACAATTCAAATGTCTTAACGGTATCGATGCGAATTTCCATTCCTAAATTGGGAATGACAGCAGCATCATATAAGACATTGCTCTTTATAGCAAATTTCTGTGCAAAAGCATTTGCTGTAACTAAGAAACTCAACATAAAGAAAAAAAGAAGGCGTTTTGACCTACTAGATATACATAATGTATACATATATCCAATAAAATTGTATGCGCGCGTGTATGTATGTGTGTGTATGTACGTATGTACGTTGGAAATATTTTTCAATTTCGCAAACAAATTAACACATTTAACATATACCATTTTCAAAACTTTCTATATTTAATTTTAGTCATTCAAAGGTAGATTTATTTTCAACTTAAAACAAATTTTTACGCAGAAAATTTGCGCATGTACCTATTTTGAACAATAATACAGTGTTTTAGAATAATAAAACATTCCTAAATACAAGATTTCACTATAAATAGTTCCTAAATACTGCAAAAATATATCATAAGATAAATATGTAAATAATGTAGAAAAACTGTCTTTTTAGAGCATTAATTTGATAAAACCATACAACAATCATCGAAATATCAAAAAGGTAACAATAAATATCTTCTTTTTTTGTTAAAAATTGTCATTGACTTTATTTACTTATAAAAAGTTTATATATTTGCATCCAAATTGAGACATCAATCTCATTCAAAGGAATCGATAGTAAATATACAATTTATGGTGAATTTAAAAAATTCAGGCCTAATGGTCTTTTTTTTATCCTGTATATTAATTTTATTTTCATGCAATGCTAATTATTCGATAAATGATGAAAACGGAAATAATGGCATTACAAATCTTAAAATAAATATTAATGTACCGGAGGAAACTAATATTACACGTACAGTAAGTGATGCGACAATTAATGATATTAATGCATTCATATTTGATAATGATGGTTTTCTTATAGGACATAGTTACACAACTAACGTATCATCAATAACTGTTCCTACAAGACTAATAAATACAAGTACATGTACAATATGCGTTGTAGCAAATTATGGTAGTGATATAACAACAATAAACACATTAGACGGATTACGTAAAATACAGACATCTATAACATCAGCAAGCGATATCGCAAATAAATCAGCAGAAAGGATGTACGGTGAGACTTCATCAACAGGTATAACATCTGGAGCTACTATTAATGTTACATTACTACACCTCTATAGCAAATATACATTTGTAATAACTCCCAAAGCAGGTTCAGGAATAACCGTAACAAGTTACCAGCTTTGTAATGTCTCTAATACCAGTTATTTATATCCATTCGGTACTACTATGGTAAACCCCTCAAGTAATTTTCCTAGTTTTGCTAGTGTTACGACCTCTGCAGCAGCCGAGGCCGCAGTAACTACCCCTACATACTATATATATGAAAATTATCCAGGATTAAACAAAAATGATTTCTCGGATGTAACAGGTCGCAACAGCACTAATGCCCCATCAAATTCGAGTTATCTTGTAGTAACGGCCCAAACTAGCACATGGAATTCCACCTATTATATTTACTTGGGTGGAAAAGATGCTACTAATGACTATAAGATTTTTAATATTCCAAGAGATTACAATTTCACCTATAATATTGCTATTACAGGAAGTGGTGCAACTGACGCCAGAGTAAGCTACAAAGCAAATATTTACTATAGTAGTGATCCTTCTGTTAATCCTTGGTCACCAGTTACCCCAATAGAAGTACCAATGTAAAGAATCACTTCACAGCACTGATAATCTTCTCATTAGCATAATCTATTCTGTTAGTATCCATTGACTTAAGATATATTCTGGTCGTTTTTTCTGATGTATGCCCCATTCCATCGCTTATCACATCAATAGGTACTTCCATCTCAAGAGCAGCGCTTGCCCATGAGTGTCTGGCAACATACATAGTAAGATTACAATCAAGATTTAAGTCCCGAGCTATTTTCTTTAAGTTATTGTTTATAGCTCTCTGCCTACTACGATATTGCGTTCTTTGCTTTTCCTTTGCAGAATTGACTATAGGTAGAAGGTAAACACTATCGTCTGAAGGATTTCGCATTAGTATGTCCTGCATACATTCCTCCCACTTTATTGATAATAACTGTCCCGTTTTCTTTCGTCTGTAAGTAAGAAATCCATATTTTATATCGCTCTTTCTAAGGAATGCCATATCAACAAAAGACATACCCCTGGTATAGAAGCTAAACATAAACATATCTTTAGCATATAGCATCGATTTGTTTTTTGTATTTATCTCCCTAATTATTTTTATCTCATTTATTGAGATTGCACGCTTTAAAGTTTTATCAACTCCTGTATAAACATGCCTGAAAGGTCTTCCATCATATATAAGTTCCGTGTCAACAGCTCTGTTGTAAACAGCACGTAGTATCCTCATATAGAAAGAACTTGAGTTCATTGAAACCCCTTCGTCCCTCAAATATTTCTCATAAGCTTCAATGATAGAGCAGTCGACGTTTTGCATTTTTATATCCTTACTTTTTCTAAACTTTTTGAAGCTCCTCAATGTGCTAGTATATGTTTCTGCTGTACGGTTATGTCCATTTTTGGAAAGTTGGGTAATAACATTTTTCATAAAAGAGAACAATGAGTTCTTGTCGTCTTTTAATGGTGTTTTTTCTTTAGATATGCGCCCATTTCCATTGTTATCAACCTTTATAATAATGTCCTTACCTTCTTTAATAGCCGCAGCAGGAATATCAATAATAATCCTTACCATAAAATACCCTTATTTTTGAAGGCCCAAAGGTAAGATAAAAATTGCAAATATTAATATGTTCTTTACTCTATGATAAAAAAATAATTAAAAAGTCATTTTACATATCACAATAACAAATAACCAATACTAAATAACATTAATACAATAATACCTTAACCAATCGCTATTACGGAATAAATGTTATTCTTGCATAACCATTGCCATCATGTCCTGTTTCTGTTGTTCCTCCAGGTGATGGCATAGAAGCATTACCTGCGATCATATTTGGGCCACTAAAAACATATAGGGAATAATGATTAGGAGTACCTGTAGACCTAATGTCACTAGCCGTTGATGATGAATAGATTGCATTACATCCTGTATATCCGGAAACGAATGAAGATCCACCACCTGCACCACTGTGACCACCACCTGCACCCGCATAATATCCGCCACCCCCACCTGCTTGCGTATTTATAGAGTTTGCTCCATTACTAGCAGTTGTTGCATATCCAAACTGACCTGCATTAGGCTGAAAGACATAACCATTTGACCATACGCCTTGACCGAGATCGACCCAACTCGCGACTCCTCCTGATGTTTGAGAACCTCCTGTCAATATTGAGTACCCATAAGTCTGAGTATGGTTTATTGACTGTCCAGTCCCTCCGGTTAGTCCTCCTCCATAACCACCATTTCCGTCACCATAGCCTTCACTCCTCAAACATGCGCCGCCACCACCACCAGCTACTATTATTCGTGATTTTAAGCTATTAAAATCATTCCAATTCCCATTTACAAGCCTAATATCTGTTCCACCACCGCCAGAGCCTCCAATCGTCGGTTGGTAAGAAACTCCCCCACCGTTATATCCTCCATTAGATTGTCCAACATATACATAAAAAACATTCCCATTATTTAACGATAAACTACCTACAGTATATCCACCATTTCCACCTACATATGTCATATCTCCCCCTGAAGCTCCCCAACATTCAAATTTACTAGTTCCATATAATGGTATAGTGAAACTCTGAACATCACCTGTATAATTAAAGTTTGCTATAAACTTATAAAATACGCGACTTGCATTTGTTGCTGTCAATGCTGAATAACCTCCTGATGGTATTGTTGCTGAAAGAGGTGCTGACCATGCATCATTATCTGCTGTTATACTATTGAATGTGGTACTTGTACCTGCCTTAGATATATAATAATACTTATTATTGTACAATAGAGGTTGATTTCCTGAGAAATTACTTGAAGCAGTAACTGTAGTCTTGTCAGAAGAATCTGAATAGGTCGAATTACCTCCTGTATAAGTTCTTGTAGTTGGGACACTCTTTGATCCAAGGGTTATTACGGCCAGTCCCATCTTATGTGCCATATTAAAAGTGATACTGCTGGCAGTGCTGCTTATTGTCCCCATTGAAACCTGAAGATCATTTGGATTGAACTTATTTGCTGTATTCTGGTCTGATGTAACTGTCCAACCTGATATCACACTCGAAAAGAATGCATCAGAACTTGTTGCTGAAGGTGATACACTGGATGAAGTATAGCTATCCTTATATGGATAATAGGCAAAGTATTTATACTGAGGAGAAAAAAGCAAACCGGTAGACAACACCCAGCTACTACCATTATAGGTGGCTTTAACATTCGAATTCTTTATATTGTTATTCTGGTCTACAACATAAATTCCTACGTCACTAGTTGAAAAATTTGTAGTAGGAGTAGCAACGCCACCCCAAGAACTTGGATAGGAAATTGTTCCAAGGGTCATAGTATTTACAGATGATGTGGAAAGCTTGTATATTATTGATGTACCAGCCGCCCAAGTAGTACCGGCCAGAGAGGCGGTAAGTGTCTTGTCTCCATTGCCATTATTAAAGACGGCTTCTATTACAGCTGTACTGCCGGAGGCAAATGATTGGGGAATCATCATCATTGTGTTTGTTCCACTTGTAAGGGCAACATCTGACGTTCCATCTATCGTAACGCCAGTTGTTCCATTTAGATTGATACTTATATTGCCGGTACTAGTTCCGCTACTTGTATTCCAAGTGTTGGTTGATAGATTATACGTAGCTGTAGTTATTGCATTCTTTATTGATATGCTTTTGAAAACACCAGGAACCATATCCTTACCTACAGCGAAGGTGATAGCAGTAAGAGCATGAGAGAATGTCATATTGACGCCCACATTGGCTGACGACTTACTTCTGGTCTGGTTGATTGACTTGGAGGTCATAAGGTCCGGCTGGCTTGGGACATCTGTATTTGCTGTATATGTCACAGAAGGAGTACCTGATGATGATGCACCCGCAACTGTCACATTGCTATTACCAAAAGGACTATATGAGAAGAATGAAAGTTTGTCACCATTATCAGGCCAAAAATAGTCTGTGCCGGTCTTCCACATGCCACCTGCCAAAGACACTTCCTGATTATTTATGAAATCAGGGGCTGCACCACTTAAGTCTGTAGCTGTACTTGGTGTTCGATAAGCCAACACACCGAAAGAATTAACCATATTTGAAGATGTATAAGGAGAACCACGGGTAGGAACAACAGTTTCTGTAGACTCGTCAATGATACGCGCACCACTTTTAGTCATCGGCTTATCGTTTGCGTTCTGTATATGTATTCCTATCTGTGTTACCGGATGAAGATAAAGAGGCGTATGCAAATTAGATTTTACAATAAGCGGACCGTTTTCATTACTCTGAAGCACAGAACGGGTCGTTTTGGAATCTTGCGAAGAATTATTAGAAGTGCCATTAATCCAACCTTCCGTAGCTATCGCTTTAAATGAAATCTTATTCGTGGATAAATTAGAATACACAAAACCTTCACTTTCTGAACAAGAGCAGATGCACAAACAGACTATTAGTAATAAATATAAAGAGCATAATAAGTCTATATACTTATTCCTTTTAAATTTCCTAGACATATCCGATTCCTTTTCCCATGTCTCTTCTCTCCGCGAGAGAAGAGAAACAAAAGAGAATCAGTCTTTAATTTGCAGAAATAAAGGTTATTCTTGCATAACCATTACCAGAACGGATTCCATTTTGCATACCGGTAGTTCCGCTTATAAGACTTTGACTTAGATGACCTGAACCACCACCTGCACCACCTCCAACAGGAGTACCTCCTCCTCCATACCAGCCGCCTCCACCACCTGGGCCTGATTCATTTGATGTTACTCCAGAACCACCATAACCAAAACCGCCAGAAGCCGCAATACCATAATTTGTACTTGTTCCTCCAGATCCTCCGAAAGTTTGAGTTCCGCCTTTACCTGTAGTAGATGCATTAGGATGAACTCCTACGCCATCTGAGCCAGAAATTCCGCCGCCATCTCCACCAACATAGCCATCTGTAGCTCCTCCACCTCCACCTGCCACAATAAGAATATTAGTTGACATTGTATTTAATAATCCTGATGATGTAGACATATGTGTTGCGCCACCTCCAATAGCTTGCCCTAAACCTCCACCATTATATCCATTACCAATATTGCCGGATCCTCCTACTTGTATGTATATTATTTGACTACCATTCAATTTAATATTACCAAAAGAATAACCTCCTTTACCACCATTAAGTGATGTCGTATTATATCCACCTTCAGCTCCCCATACTTCCAATTTATACGTTCCTGTTAGAGGAACTGTATAGGTTTGAACACCTCCAGTATAATCAAATGCAGCTAAAGATATAGTTTTCGAAATATTATATGTATATATTTTACCAGCTTCCCAATTTCCAGATATAGATTTAGTGAGTGTACCACCATTGCTATAGGTAATAGTTATACTTGCATCACTACCGAGTGTTTGTGGCATCATCATAAAAGTCGTCGCGCCAGTAGTGATTGTTGTACTGGTATTTGTTGAGAATGATATAATCTGTGAGAAAGCCTTTTTAGATGTTGCGTCTTGAATCCATGTACCATTCAGGCTATATGTACCCTTATATAAAATATTATTTAACGCAATACCTGTTATTGTGCCGGTAGGCATACCAGCGCTACCTACGCAGAACTGTACAGCAGCAAAAATATGATTGAATGCTAAAGGAGTAGATGAATTAGTATTACCACTAACATTATTACCTGTAGCAGTCATTATATCAATTTGATCTGATACCTTATCAGGAACTGTGTATGATAAAGTCGGAGCAGATCCTGCAGTATGAGAAATGCTACTATAAATACTAGCAGGGTAGTATGCATAGAAGCTCACTGTTTTAGTTGTAGTTCCAGGCCAATAGTGAGGTGCAGTTGTCTGCCACATATTATTAGTATAAGACACAGCCTCGTTATTTATGATAGTGCTGTAGTTTTTTGTTCCATCATAAGCATCCGCAATAATATTAAAGCTACTTGCTTTATCAAATGATGAGCCAGAAATCGGAGTAGCCCTTGTTTTACTATTTGAAACACTGTCATTATTTTTCCATTCAGGTACCGATACGGAAAAGTTCAATAATTTAGTATTGTCATTATCAAAAATACTATTTTCACTTGTGCAAGAACAGATGCACAAACTGGCTATTAGTAATAAATATAAAGAGTATAATGAGTCTGCATACTTATTCCTTTCAAATTTCCTAGACATATCCGATTCCTTTTCCTATGTCTCTTCTCTCCGCGAGAGAAGAGAAACGTAAAGAAATCAGGCTCTAATTTGCAGAAATGAACGTTATTCTTGCATAGCCATTGCCAGTATGTCCTATTTCTGTTCCACCTGAAGGTGCTGGCATAGAAGCGTTACCAGCAATCATTTGCGAATTTGTAAAAATATATCCAGAATAATGATTAGGAGATCCTGTGTGAGTAATATTATCAGATGTTGATGATTTATCAATGGCATTGCAACCAGAATAACCTGATATAAACGAAGAACCACTTGCTCCAGAGCCAACAGTGCCACAACCATGATTTCCATTACCTCCCGCATAATATCCATTACCTCCTCCACCTGTAGTAACATAATTATATGAAGTGTAACCAAATCCAGCCCGAGGTGTACTAGGATACATATGATCACCTGTGCCATGAAGTCCCCCTTGGTTTTGTTCACCACCCGTTGCATCATTACCGACACGACCACCATTACCCTTTCCAGATAAGCCCAATAAAGAACCTGCATCAGCTCCATTCAAGTTCGTATTGTAAGTACAAGCACCACCTCCCCCTGCTGCAACAAGAATTCTTGTTTTAAGAGAATTAAAATCATTCCATTTTCCGTTTGAGAGTCTTATATCTGTTGACCCACCGCCAGCATATGTCCAATTCTGTTTATTATACAAAATAACACTAACTGATTCTCCACCGTTGTTAAATATTATATGTCCTGTTCTTCCTAATGTGAATAATACAGCATCCGATGGATCTTTAGTTGAATTGTATGTCTCCGTTGTCAAAGGAACACTTTCATCAAAGATATCTCCTTTTTCCCCAACATATACATATAGTATAGAACCTCTGGTTAACTTTAGGTTTCCACAAACATATCCACCTTTTCCTCCTATAGTAGTTGAGTTTCCTCCTCCACAACTTCCCCAACACTCTATTTTATATGTTCCATCCAATGGTATTGTATATGTCTGAACATCACCCGTATAGTTAAAATTAGCAGTCTGTATTATCTTCGAGATATTGTACGTATATATTTTACCAGCTTCCCAATTTCCAGATATAGATTTAGTAAGTGTACCACCATTGCTATAGGTAATAGTTATGCTTGCGTCACTGCCTAGTGTTTGTGGTATCATCATAAAAGTCGTTGCACCTGATGTTATAGTAGTACCAGTATTTGTTGAAGATGAAACATCCTGTGAGAACGTCTTTTTAGATGTTGCGTCTTGAGTCCATGTACCATTCAGGCTATATGTACCCTTATATAAGATATTATTTAACGCAATGCCTGTTATTGTACCGGTAGGCATACCAGCGCTACCTACGCTGAACTGTACAGCTGCAAAAATATGATTGAATGATAAAGACGTGGATGAATTAGTATTACCACTAACATTATTACCTGTAGCAGTCATTATATCAATTTGATCTGATACCTTATCAGGCACTGTATATGAAAAAGTAGGAGTAAACCCTGCAGTATGCGTAATACTGCTAGAAATACTAGTTGGATAATACGCATAGAAGTTAACTGTATTATTTGCAGTTCCAGGCCAATAATGAGGAGCAACTGTCTGCCACATATTATTAGTGAAAGAAACAGACTCTTTATTTATAATAGTGCTGTAATTACTTTTCCCGTCATAAGCATCCGCAATAATATTAAAGCTACTTGCTTTATCTAATGATGATCCTGAGACAGGCATGGCTCTTGTCTTACTATTTGAAGTACTGTCATTATTTTTCCATTCAGGTACAGATACTGTAAAGTTCAATAAATTACTATTATTGCTATCAAAAATATTATATTCACTTGTACAAGAGCAGATGCACAAACTGGTAATTAGTAATAAATATAAAGAGGATAATAAGTTTGCATACTTATTCCTTTTAAATTTCCTAGACATATCCGATTCCTTTTCCTATGTCTCTTCTCTCCGCGAGAGAAGAGAAACAAAATAGAATCAGTATTTAATTTGCAGAAACAAAGGTTATTCTTGCATAACCATTGCCATAACGTACTCCTGTCTGAAAAGAACCATCGTCGACACCTCCAATATACCCAGAACCGCCGCCACCATTGGTTTGTGATGATACACCACCATCTCCAGATGCATTTCCTCCATACCAGCCACCTCCACCAGCTCCAGCACAACCACTTGTATTACCACCATAACCGAATCCTCCTTTAATACCATCAGGGCCTACTCCCGTTTGTGTTCCACCAGTGTTGCCCTTTGTTGACATAGTACCCTTAATATTTTTTGATTCATCAATCCAATATATGTAGATTGTATTACTGCCTAATCCAACTTCCCCACCACCACACTCAAATAGAGAAACATCTTCTCCAGCCCATCCACCATTACTTCCTGCTCCTCCTCCCACAAGTAATATTGTAGATTTGAAATCAGAAAGGTCCTTTAAACATCCTGAATGTGTAGCTATATGTGTAGCTCCTCCACCTCCATATATTTCGTTTTGTGATATATATCCTGTACCACCACCATTATAACTAGTTCCATCTGTATAGTGATTTACATCATATCCTTTGCCTCCTACTACAATATATAAGACATCTCCTTTAGTTAATTTTTTATAACCACCAGCATAACCTCCAGGAGCATTTATATGTCCACCCCATCCTCCGCTTTGAGCACCCCAAACTTCTAGTTTATAAGTACCAGAAATAGGAACTGTAAATGATTGAATATTACCAGTATAATTATATTCTCTCATAAATGAAATTTTGTAATTATATGTTTTCCCAGCCTCCCATGTTCCAGATATAGTTTTAGTAAGTGTTCCTCCATTACTATAATTAATAGTTATTGTCGCGTTTTTCACAGTCTGTGGTATCATCATAAGAGTATACGTTCCTGAATAAATATCTTCGCCTGAAGTTCCTGAGATGTTCTTAGGTTGATTAATAGTAAATGTTTTCATAGAAGTCCCCAAAGTCCATCCAGTTCCCAAAGTATATGTACCTGAATTGTAAACATTACCTATGGATATTGAAGATATAGTACCATTTCCCAATCCGTTGCTACCAACAGAAAATTGTATAGCTGCAAAAATATGATTGAATGTTAAAGGAGTAGATGAATTAGTGTTTCCACTAACATTTGTTTCGGTAGCCGTCATTATATCAATCTGGTTAGTTGCATCATCTGGAACTGTGTATGAAAAAGTAGGAGCAGATCCAGCTGTATGCGTAATACTGCTAGAAATACTAGTAGGATAGCATGCATAGAAACTCACAGTATTAGTTGCAGTTCCAGACCAATAATGTGGTGCAGTTGTCTGCCATATATTATTAGTGAAAGAGACAGCTTCATCTTTTATGATAGTGTTGTAGCTACTTTTTCCGTCATAAGCATCTGCAATGATATTAAAGCTACTTGCTTTATCAAATGATGATCCAGAAATCGGAGTAGCCCTAGTTTTAGTATTTGAAGTGCTGTCATTATTTTTCCATTCAGGTACAGAAACAGAAAAGTTCAATAATTTAGTATTGTCATTATCAAAAATACTATATTCACTTGTGCAAGAACAGATGCACAAAACTACTATTAGCAATAAAGATAAAGAGCATAATGAGTCTGTACACTTATTATTATTAAATTTCCTAAACATATCCGATTCCTTTTCCTATGTCTCTTCTCTCCGCGAGAGAAGAGAAACGTAAAGAAATCAGTAATTAATTTGCTGAAACGAATGTTATAGTAGCACTACCGTTTCCAGATCTTATGCCGCTTGACATACCTGTGGTACCACTGATTAAGCTAGAACCTAAATGTCCAGATCCTCCTCCTCCGGAACAATTTTGAGGCTGTGTGGATGAACCACCACCATACCAACCACTGCCACCTGCACCTGCAGAATCGTCATTTGTCGTTTCTATATTTCCTCCTTGTCCAAAAGAACCACTTCCAATGCCTGCTCCACCTGTATTTTGTGTACCTCCAGAACCACCCACGCTTGCATCACTGCCATTTATTCCACCACCGGTACCGGGTAAGCCACCGTTATCTCCACCGCCACCACCACCTGCAACAAGTAGTATTTCTCCTTGATATAATAAATAGTTTTTAAGTACTCCTCTATTAGTCATAGCTATATGTGTGGCTCCACCACCTCCACATTGTCCATAACCACCACCATTATATCCAGCAGTAAGAGGATTGGATAAAATACTGCCATTTAGATTAAAAGTTCCAGCTCCGCCTATACAAAAGTATAATATATTACCTTGAGTTAAGTATATATTCCCATATGCATATCCACCATTTCCACCATTTCCACCTTGAGCACCCCAAACTTCCAATTTATAAGTTCCTGTAAGAGGTACTGTATAAGCTTGGATATAACCGGTGTAATCAAATGTTTTCGATTTTGTTTTCGAAATATTATATGTATATGCTTTACCAGCTTCCCAAGTTCCAGATATATTTTTAGTAAGAGTTCCACCATTGCTATAAGTAACAATTATGCTTGCATCGCTGCTTAATGTCTGTGGCATCATCATAAAAGTTGTGGCACCTGATGTTATAGAAGTACCGGCATTTGTTGATACTGATAAGGTCTGTGAAAATGACTTTTTAGATGTTGCGTCTTGAGTCCATGTTCCATTCAGGCTATAGGTTCCCTTACATAAGATATTATTTAACGCAATGGCTGTTATTGTACCATTAGGCATACCAGCACTACCTACGCTGAACTGTACTGCTGCAAAAATATGATTGAATGCTAAAGGAGCCGATGAATTAGTGTTACCACTAACATTATTATCGGTAGCAGTCATTATATCAATTTGGCTAGCAACATCATCTGGAACAGTATATGATAAAGTTGGCGCATATCCTACTGTATGCGTAATACTACTGGAAATACCAGTAGGGTAGTAAGCATAGAAGTTGACTGTATTATTTGCAGTTCCAGGCCAATAATGAGGAGCAACTGTCTGCCACATATTATTAGTGAAAGATACAGACTCGTTTTTTATGATAGTGCTGTAGTTTTTTGTTCCATCATAAGCATCAGCAATGATATTGAAGCTACTTGCTTCGTTAAATGATGATCCGGAGATAGGAGTAGCCCTCGTCTTACTATTTGAAGTACTGTCATTATTTTTCCATTCAGGTACAGATACCGTAAAGTTCAATAATTGACTATTACCACTATCAAATATATTATATTCACTAGTGCAAGAACAGATGCACAAATAGACAATTAGTAATAAATACAAAGAGCATAATAAGTCTATATACTTATACCTTTTAACTTTCCTAGACATATCCGATTCCTTTTCCTATGTCTCTTCTCTCCGCGAGAGAAGAGAAACGAAGAGGAATCAGTCTTTAATTTGGTGTTATTAATGTAATAATAGCGTATCCATCACCTTCTCTGACCCCATTTGTTATAGTAGAATTATAAGTTAAAGAGCTATTTACATAGCCAGCTCCACCACCGCCAGTGCCGGCATAGCATGTTGATGCTCCACCACCGTACCAACCGCCACCACCACCTGCGCCTTCCTCGTATACGCTGTAGCTTATGTAAGAATTTCCACCTAAACCAAATGTACCATTATTTCCAGCTCCATATGTCTGACTATTTGTTACCGCAGCTCCACTTAGTCCTCCTGCTGTTTGTGTTCCACCATAACCGGTACAACCAAACGTTGGTACATCATAGCCAGCTCCACCATTTAATCCACCTCCACTTCCTGCATTTCCTGAAATTAATTCATTACCACCACCACCACCGGCAACTATTAATATTTCAGATTTATAATTTTCATAATTATAGAGTTCTCCTCTATTTGTTAATGCAATATGAGTTGCACCTCCGCCAAATGCATGACCTGCACCACCACCATTGTATATTCGTGTTCTATAAGCTGTCGGATTAGAATATGCATCCCCAGAAAACCATGAGTAATTACAATATGATTCGCCACCCTTGCCTACACAAATAAACAAATTAGATTTTTTTTCTTTTGTAATTTGGCAAACGGCATACCCTCCTAGACCTCCATAACCTATAGATGTCATACTACCTTGTTTAGGTGTCGTTGTACCTTGTGCTCCCCATGCTTCAATCTTATAAATTCCTGCCAATGGAATGGTAAAACTTTGCACACTACCTATATAGTTGAAATTTGCTATAAATTTATAGAATGCTCTAGTTGTTATTGCTATCAATGAATTACAAGTACCAGACGAAATGCTTTGTGTTATTGACCATGCATTATTATCTGTTGCTGCACTATTAAACGTTGTATTTGTTGCAGCTTTGGCAATATAATAGTATTTACTGTTATACAGAAGAGGTATATTCTCCGAGAAATTACTTGAGGCAGTAACTGTAGTTTTGTCGGAAGAATCACTATAAGTTGTAGAACTTCCTATTGTATATGTTCTGGTAGTAGGTATACTACTGGCTCCTAGGGTTATTATCGCCAGTCCCATCTTATGTGCCATATTAAAAGTGATACTGCTGGCAGTGCTGCTTATTGTCCCCATAGAAACCTGAAGATCATTTGGATTGAACTTATTTGCTGTATTCTGGTCTGATGTAACTGTCCAACCTGATATCACACTCGAAAAGAATGCATCAGAACTTGTTGCTGAAGGTGATACACTGGATGAAGTATAGCCTGACTGATAAGGATAATAAGCAAAGTATTTATACTGAGGAGAAAAAAGCAAACCGGTAGACAACACCCAACTACTACCATTATAGGTGGCTTTAACATTCGAATTCTTTATATTGTTATTCTGGTCTACAACAAAAAGTCCTATTTCATTACCTGTTGAAAAACTTGTAGTAGGAGTAGCAACGCCACCCCAAGAACTTGGATAGGAGATTGTTCCAAGAGTCATGGTATTTACAGATGATGTAGAAAGCTTGTATATTATTGATGTACCAGCCGCCCAAGTAGTACCGGCCAGAGAGGCGGTAAGTGTCTTGTCTCCATTGCCATTATTAAAGACGGCTTCTATTACAGCTGTACTGCCGGAGGCAAATGATTGGGGAATCATCATCATTGTGTTTGTTCCACTTGTAAGGGCAACATCTGACGTTCCATCTATCGTAACGCCAGTTGTTCCATTTAGATTGATACTTATATTGCCGGTACTAGTTCCGCTACTTGTATTCCAAGTGTTGGTTGATAGATTATACGTAGCTGTAGTTATTGCATTCTTTATTGATATGCTTTTGAAAACACCAGGAACCATATCCTTACCTACAGCGAAGGTGATAGCTGTAAGAGCATGAGAAAATGTCATATTGACGCCCACATTGGCTGACGACTTACTTCTGGTCTGGTTGATTGACTTGGAGGTCATAAGGTCCGGCTGGCTTGGGACATCTGTATTTGCTGTATATGTCACAGAAGGAGTACCTGATGATGATGCACCCGCAACTGTCACATTGCTATTACCAAAAGGACTATATGAGAAGAATGAAAGTTTGTCACCATTATCAGGCCAAAAATAGTCTGTGCCGGTCTTCCACATGCCACCTGCCAAAGACACTTCCTGATTATTTATGAAATCAGGGGCGGCACCGCTTAAGTCTGTAGCTGTACTTGGGGTTCGGTAAGCCAATACGCCGAAAGAATTGACCATATTTGAAGATGTATAAGGAGAACCACGGGTAGGAACAACAGTTTCTGTAGACTCATCAATGATACGCGCACCACTTTTAGTCATCGGCTTATCGTTTGCGCTCTGTATATGTATTCCTATCTGTGTTACCGGATGAAGATAAAGAGGCGTATGCAAATTAGATTTTACAATAAGCGGACCGTTTTCATTACTCTGAAGTACGGAACGGGTCGTTTTAGAATCTTGCGAAGAATTATTAGAAGTACCATTAATCCAGCCTTCCGTAGTTATCGCTTTAAATGAAATCTTATTCGTGGATAAATTAGAATACACAAAACCTTCACTTTCTGAACAAGAGCAGATGCACAAACAGACTATTAGTAATAAATATAAAGAGCATAATAAGTCTATATACTTATTCCTTTTAAATTTCCTAGACATATCCGATTCCTTTTCCCATGTCTCTTCTCTCCGCGAGAGAAGAGAAACAAAAGAGAATCAGTCTTTAATTTGCAGAAATAAAGGTTATTCTTGCATAACCATTACCAGAACGGATTCCATTTTGCATACCGGTAGTTCCGCTTATAAGACTTTGACTTAGATGACCTGAACCACCACCTGCACCACCTCCAACAGGAGTACCTCCTCCTCCATACCAGCCGCCTCCACCACCTGGGCCTGATTCATTTGATGTTACTCCAGAACCACCATAACCAAAACCGCCAGAAGCCGCAATACCATAATTTGTACTTGTTCCTCCAGATCCTCCGAAAGTTTGAGTTCCGCCTTTACCTGTAGTAGATGCATTAGGATGAACTCCTACGCCATCTGAGCCAGAAATTCCGCCGCCATCTCCACCAACATAGCCATCTGTAGCTCCTCCACCTCCACCTGCCACAATAAGAATATTAGTTGACATTGTATTTAATAATCCTGATGATGTAGACATATGTGTTGCGCCACCTCCAATAGCTTGCCCTAAACCTCCACCATTATATCCATTACCAATATTGCCGGATCCTCCTACTTGTATGTATATTATTTGACTACCATTCAATTTAATATTACCAAAAGAATAACCTCCTTTACCACCATTAAGTGATGTCGTATTATATCCACCTTCAGCTCCCCATACTTCCAATTTATACGTTCCTGTTAGAGGAACTGTATAGGTTTGAACACCTCCAGTATAATCAAATGCAGCTAAAGATATAGTTTTCGAAATATTATATGTATATATTTTACCAGCTTCCCAATTTCCAGATATAGATTTAGTGAGTGTACCACCATTGCTATAGGTAATAGTTATACTTGCATCACTACCGAGTGTTTGTGGCATCATCATAAAAGTCGTCGCGCCAGTAGTGATTGTTGTACTGGTATTTGTTGAGAATGATATAATCTGTGAGAAAGCCTTTTTAGATGTTGCGTCTTGAATCCATGTACCATTCAGGCTATATGTACCCTTATATAAAATATTATTTAACGCAATACCTGTTATTGTGCCGGTAGGCATACCAGCGCTACCTACGCAGAACTGTACAGCAGCAAAAATATGATTGAATGCTAAAGGAGTAGATGAATTAGTATTACCACTAACATTATTACCTGTAGCAGTCATTATATCAATTTGATCTGATACCTTATCAGGAACTGTGTATGATAAAGTCGGAGCAGATCCTGCAGTATGAGAAATGCTACTATAAATACTAGCAGGGTAGTATGCATAGAAGCTCACTGTTTTAGTTGTAGTTCCAGGCCAATAGTGAGGTGCAGTTGTCTGCCACATATTATTAGTATAAGACACAGCCTCGTTATTTATGATAGTGCTGTAGTTTTTTGTTCCATCATAAGCATCCGCAATAATATTAAAGCTACTTGCTTTATCAAATGATGAGCCAGAAATCGGAGTAGCCCTTGTTTTACTATTTGAAACACTGTCATTATTTTTCCATTCAGGTACCGATACGGAAAAGTTCAATAATTTAGTATTGTCATTATCAAAAATACTATTTTCACTTGTGCAAGAACAGATGCACAAACTGGCTATTAGTAATAAATATAAAGAGTATAATGAGTCTGCATACTTATTCCTTTCAAATTTCCTAGACATATCCGATTCCTTTTCCCATGTCTCTTCTCTCCGCGAGAGAAGAGAAACGTAAAGAAATCAGGCTTTAATTAGCAGAAACGAAGGTTATTCTGGCATAGCCGTTACCAGATTTTACTCCTGCTTGTGAATTAACATTTGATAGATAATAACTAATACTTGGCTTATATGATGAAGATGGATAATAAGTTGCAAATGAAGAAGTCCAAACGTATGATGAACCACCACCTCCGCTGCCATTAAGATTTTCGCCACCTGCACAGCCACCACCATACCATCCACCTCCTCCTGCACCTAGACCTTCAACATACCAACTACTACTACCTCCATATCCAAATCCAGGATTAACGGCATTTGTATTACATGAACTTGATGAGTTAGCACCAACAGCACTTATTGTCGCTCCATATCCAGGGTCATCACCAACACCATTTCCACCATTCCATGCTCCACCATCTCCACCTTGATATACATTTGTAGACAACTCAGATCCATATCCACCACCTCCACCGGCTACAATTATTCTAGAATACAGATGAGATGCGTCATTCCAATTACCATTATTTAATGATATGTCTGTAGCACCTCCACCGCCATAAGATGCGGTTAGATTAGATCCACCTCCATTCCATCCACCAATGCCAGCCGAAGGTTGTTGCCCAACATAGATATATATTGAAAATCCTTTAGCTAAAGATATAGAACCTGTAACGTATGCACCTTTACCACCTGTTACAGACGATGATGAAGGACCTCCACCTTGTGCCCCCCAAGCTTCAAGTTTATAAGTACCTGAAATTGGAGCTGTAAATAATTGAACATCACCAGTGTAATTATATTCTCTCATAAATGATATTTTGTAATTATATGTTTTCCCTGCCTCCCATGTTCCAGATATAGTTTTAGTAAGTGTTCCTCCATTACTATACGTGATGGTTATTGTTGCATTTGTAACAGTCTGTGGTATCATCATAAGAGTATATGTTCCCGAATAAATATTTTCACCGGATGTTCCTGCTATATTTTTAGGTTGAATAATTGTAAATGTTTTCATAGAAGTCCCTAAAGTCCACCCAGTTCCCAAAGTATATGTACCTGAATTGTAAACATTACCTATGGATATTGAAGATATAGTACCACTTCCCAATCCGTTGCTACCAACAGAAAATTGTATAGCTGCAAAAATATGATTGAATGATAAAGGCGTAGATGAATTAGTGCTGCCACTAACATTATTACCAGTAGCGGTCATTATATCAATTTGGCTAGCAACATCATCTGGAACAGTATATGATAAAGTTGGTGCATATCCTACTGTATGCGTAATACTGCTAGAAATACCAGTAGGGTAGTAAGCATAGAAGTTGACTGTATTATTTGCAGTTCCAGGCCAATAATGAGGAGCAACTGTCTGCCACATATTATTAGTAAAAGATACAGACTCGTTTTTTATGATAGTGCTGTAGTTTTTTGTTCCATCATAAGCATCAGCAATGATATTGAAGCTACTTGCTTCGTTAAATGATGATCCGGAGATAGGAGTAGCCCTCGTTCTACTATTTGGAGTGCTGTCATTATTTTTCCACGAAGGAACTGAAACAGAAAAGTTCAATAATTTAGTATTACTACAATCAAATATATTATATTCACTTGTGCAAGAGCAGATGCACAAACTGGCTATTAGTAATAAAAATAAAGAGTATAATGAATAGTAGCACTTATTCCTTTCAAATTTCCTAGACATATCCGATTCCTTTTCTTATGTCTCTTCTCTCCGCGAGAGAAGAGAAACAAAAAAGATAGAGGAATTTAGAGGGAAACAGCTTAATCATATTTATACACTATTCTATGTATATTAATTATGGTATTGCAGATCCACCATCAATTGTAACTGTATAATATTTACCTGCAGAAGGAGATGTAAATGTTGTAGAAAACGTATATTTATTTGCTGTAGATGTAGACCTGCAATAAAATCCAGTTATATTTATACTGATATTTGGTCTTACCAATAGTCTATATGTCCCATTAGAAACATGTAACGGGGTTTCACCTGTTGATAGTGTAAGACCGTATGCAGAACTTGTGCTACTGAGGAAAGGATAATTTAGTTCTAACATTGACATCTGGTGATACATTGTGAATGATATTATGTAGTACGCATTATTTTGGAGTACTGTTCCTAAATTTCCCATTCCAACCATAAGATCTGCTGCTGTATATTTATCATGAGTAGATAGGTCTTTTGGTATATTCCAATTCGTGATAGCAGATGAAAAGAATGTTTCAGCTGTTGAAGCAGATGTAGAAGAACCTAAAACAGGTCCATTTGTCAACACCTGCTGATAAGGATAATAAATAAAAAATTTAGAACTAGGAGTATTTGACGTATTATAATACAGCGGGTTTGTTCCAATAGGGTAATTCCATGTACTTCCATCATAAGTTAAACATAGATTTGCAGTAGTAACAGAACCAACCCCATTTATGACATACAATCCTATCTTATCGCCTGATGTAAATGATGTAGAATAAGAATTTTCTGCAGCTCTTGTTAAACCATTATTATACAATGACCAAGACCTATAATTGGCTTTAAACAATAAAAAACTATTTTCATTATCACTTGAGCATGCTGACATTAGTATAGCAAATATCAGTACAAGGAAAAACTTATTTTTCATATTTATATGACTCTAAAAAGCTATTGCTGATCGTACAACCATATTATCAATATAATCCTTAGGCAAGTTCCCTATTATGTACACGGCATCTCCAGAAAAAGCAGCATCACAAGTTATTGAAACATTATATTCAGAACTACACCAATTCCAAGAAATAGAGTAAACAGTTTCAGATGTGTTATTATATGTCTTTGCTATATTTATGTATGTATTTATTGAGTTCTCAATAGTGCTTGATGCTTGAACAGATACTCCGCTAGTCCCATTATCTGTGAAAACGGCTTTACCTAAATTCAGCATAAAATAGTACCATTGACCTATGCTAGGCAGGAACCATCCACTATTATTCGTTTTAGGTGCTGCATTTATAGTACTTCCATAAGTTCCATTCCCAAAATTAAGTGCGGAATAATAAGCTGGATAGTTTGAACTACTTAGAATTTTAGAATTACTACCACCATAATTTTTAATTGAGAGACAATGAGTATAACCATCTATATCCAATTTCATTTTATCGAAAGTGTTTGGGAAATTAGTACTAACATCCTTGTTATCAACAACCCCATCATTAGCACTTTCCCAAGGAATTAGCTTTGATGCTGTTTGTAATGCCATTGCATAACCATGGACCCACGTATGCCCTCTATCGTTAGAGCTAGTCGTATTACTAAATATTATTCCGATAGGCCAAACTGTTTTTGTTGCATGATCTGCAAGAGTACCCCACGTCCCGTCACTAAAATAGTATTCTCCAATATTAACAGGACCATCAAAATTACTTGCGACCGTACTATTTCCTCCACTATTCCATTGACCATTATTTGTACTTGTCATTAGTCCAGCAGTAAAAGAAACTCTAGCATCGTTATATCCACTACCAGTTATGCTTATTGTATAGCTGAAATTATAGTCTCTCGGAATATTAAAATCAGAAATATCAGTTTCTTTTATGCCTCCAAGATATACGTAATAGGTAGAGTTCCAAGGATTATTGTTTGATGTACTTTTCGCAGTTATTTTCAGATAGCTTGCATTCGAAGGAGCGTTCAAACTGTTCCTGTCTTTTGCATTTCCAATATTATTTTTGTTTGCCCCCGGATAATTCTCATATATATAGTATTGACCTGTAGTAAAAGATGAAGTTGATGAAGATATTACACTTCCAAAATCCAGATATGCAGAAGAGGGATTGCTCATTGTTCCATCTTCTACAAGATAGCTAATATTAGAAACATGACACAACTGATATCCTGTTATTGTTACACCACTAGACGGGTTAATTGTAAAAGTATATTTACTATAAAGGTGCTCAAGTATTATGGATATAGTACTTGTGGTATTTGATATTGAAGCACTTTGTTCTCCATACATTATTTCGGTAGTCTTATTTGAAATATCAGTAGCAGAACCTATTTCTGGTGTTATCATTTTTTTTAGTCCATTATATGTAGATATATTATTGATATCACTACCATAATTGGCTATTACACATACTTTACAGCTGTTGGCTATTCTTGTATCAACATAAGTAGAAGTCCCAGATGAATATTTATGTCCGATGAGAAAACCGTCATTGTCAAAGATAAAAACATTTATGTCGTTTATAGATTCATCGCTAACAGTTCTTGTAATATCATTCGGCACTTTATTTTTGACACAAACATTTATTTTTGTAGTCTCTTGTGTTTTATCTGTAGTCTCCTGACTTGTAGCGCATGATGTAAATAATGCAAAACATAGCATTAAATCTAATTGCAGTATTAAAAAAGATAGTAAATAGCCCTTATATCTATTTACATTATTTTTCTTAGACATATCCGATTCCTTTTCCTATGTCTCTTCTCTCCGCGAGAGAGGGACATTTTTATTAATAATGCTGCAAAAGTAAACTTAATTTGGAAACTAAACAAATTTTCTGAAACTTTTAACATTTTGTATCGATTAAACAGTATTAATTCTTTAAAACATAGCCTTTTTTATAAAAATATCGTGCTAAATTGAAAATAGTACCTGTTCTTGAATATAACGAAATGTGCTTTGCTATTTTAAAAATGGCTTTTTCGTTAGTGTCATCTAAACAATTGATATATCTTAGTGATTTAATTTTAACAAATGGTAAATATAATAGAACTCGTTGCTAAATTAACTTAAGTATGAGCCTTTAAATATCTGCTTCGCTTTTTGCTACATTTCAATAAGGTTTTCGTTATACTAATAAAAAACGTTTTTAAACCTCAATCTCACTAATATTATGTAATTATCTAAAATGTAGTAAGTTATACGAGTGAGGTTTGATTTTATAACCTCACTAAACCTCACTTTTAATAATATTACTTATATATAATAAATCTTTTAAAATTGCGTGGACACATTATATTAACAAAATCTGATACTGGTAGATTATCTTTATTTACATAGTATCAATATTTTAGCTATATTAATCCCTTTGAAAACAACTTGTTTTGATAAACAAAATAAGTTGTTTCTTTACACAAAACAAGTTGATTTGTCTATCAAAACAAGTTGTTTTGCTATTTAATATTCATACTTTTCAAAACCCAAAGATTATTTCTAATAAAATCATTAAAATGTCTGTATATATTAGTGCAATCAACTATAAAAGATAAAGCGTATATCTGAATTATTATATATAGAAGAATAAACTTCTTATAGTTATCAACGCAATATTAAACTATTTACTAATAAAAGAAAATATTATTTTGCGTTCAAAATATTCCAGATTCTTGATTAATGTTTCGTCTAGAAACAAGTTACGAAGTCAACCTGGAGTGATAATTTTTAAAAAGTAATTATTTAAGACAACTTATATTGTCAATTAACAATTAAACAGTCAACCACCTTTGGAAAAAGACAATAGTGAGGTTTAGTGAGGTTATAAAATCAAACCTCACTCGTATAACTTACTACATTTTAGATAATTACACAATATTAGTGAGATTGAGGTTTGAAAATGTTTTTTTATTGAAACAAATATTTTAAAGAGTATTTATTTCTAATACAATTTTAAGCTTAAACTATAAGTGTGAGAAATTAAGAGTTACTCTATAATTTGATTTATAAATACAATTTGATTTTGCTTTAGGTGTTAATTAAGTTATATCTCTTCTCTCGCGGAGAGAATAGAAAAAGGAATCGAAATGTTTAGAATGAATGTGGTAAATAGAGAGAATTACTCATCATATTTATTGTTAATAGCTATCTTTATAATATGTTCTTGTACTAATGAAAATAATATTTTTGATAGTAGTAAAATATTTAACTTTTCAGTGTCTGTACCTGAATGGAAAAATAATGACAGCTCTTCGGCCTCTAAAACGAGGGCAATACCTATATCTGCAAAATCCTTTAATACATCAAGTAGTTTCAATATGATTGCTGATGTTTATGATGGGAATAGTAGCTACAGCACTATCATAAAAGACGAGACTGTATCTTATACTAATAATATGTGGCAGACAACTTCAACTTACTATTGGTCTGGAACTTCAACTAATACTGTGAGTTTCTACGCATACTATCCGACTAACATTTCTGGCAATATTTCTCATACTGCAGGATCTGCTCCTAATTTATCATATACAGTACCTAGTGATGCTGCAAGCCAATTTGATATAATAACTACTACTGGAGTTAATGTTAGTGGTAATACCAATTCATCTATACCTTTGGTCTTTAATCATATATTTGCAGCCATAAACTTTTCAGTTGGCAGTAGTGGAATGCCTAATGGTACCATAAAACAAGTTACGCTTAACAATATACAGTATTTCGGAAATTATATTTTTGGTGGAGCATGGAATCCGAACACATCATTACTTACTTCATTTTCTCAAGCAGTATCAGCATCAAGTAATGCAGGTACTTCTATAACATCTGGTGTAACAACTTTTATGATGATGCCGCAGACATTAAGCAACAATGCCAGCATTACTGTTACGTATAGCAACAATGGAACACTTACTAAATCGATATCCGGGACTTGGGAAGCGGGGAAAATTTATACGTATAATATTTCGAAAATAATACAAACTGCTAATTTTACTTATACAGGCGATGTTCAGACATATACTATACCATTGGATGGAATATATAAAATAGAATGTTGGGGGGCTCAAGGGGCATGCTGTGATAATGGAGATGGAGGTAAGGGAGGATACACTGAAGGTGAAATTTCAATGAAAGCAGGAACAATCGTATATTTATATGTTGGACAAAATCCGACCAAAAATAGTCTGGTAGGTGGATGGAACGGTGGAGGTAATGGAAGCAGCCATGCTGATGCAAATGGTTTACAGACAGGCTGTGCAGGTGGAGGTGCTACAGATGTTAGACTTGTTTACTCAAAAAATTGTTTGGATTTTAATAGTTTAAAGTCTAGAATAATGGTGGCAGGAGGAGGAAGTGGTACCGGTTTTTGTGAATTAGGCTCAAAATATTCTGGAATTGCAGGTGGAGGTGGTGGTCTTAATGGTATAGACGGTAATGATTATACCCAAAATGGTAGTCTTTCTTATACGGCATCAGGAGGAACACAAACATCGGGAGGAAATACTAAAAATAATTTTGAATATGTTGATGGTGATCCTACTAAAGGCTTAATAATAGATTCAGGATTAAATAAGGGTGGATTCGGATATGGAGGAACAAACGATGGATTCAAATCTGTATTAGGAGGATGCGCAGGAGGTTCAGGATATTATGGAGGTGGGGCATCAAATAGAGGACATGGCGGAGGAGGCGGTGGTTCTTCGTTTATATCAGGTTACACAGGCTGTAATGCAATATTAGAATCATCAACATCTGATAAAATTCAATCTGCAAATTCTCCAAATCATTACTCGAAATATATTTTTACAAATTCTCAAATGACAGCCGGTAATACTTCAATGCCTACACCTTCAGGTGGAACAGAAACAGGACACACTGGTAATGGTTATGCAAGAATAACATTTGTTTCTGCTAATTAAAGCCTGATTTCTTTACGTTTCTCTTCTCTCGCGGAGAGAAGAGACATAGGAAAAGGAATCGGATATGTCTAGGAAATTTGAAAGGAATAAGTATATAGACTTATTATGCTCTTTATATTTATTACTAATAATCAGTTTGTGCATCTGTTCTTGCACTAGTGAAAATAGTATTTTTGATAATGACAATACTAAATTATTAAACTTTTCTGTATCGATACCTGAATGGAAAAATAATGACAGTACTTCAAATCTGAATACAAGGGCTACACCTATATCAGGTTCATCATTTGATAAAGCAAGTAGTTTTAATATTATTGCTGATGCTTATGACGGAACAAAGAGCTACAGCACTATCATAAATAATGAGGTTGTATCTTTCACTAATAACATATGGCAGACAGCTACTTCTCATTATTGGCCTGGAACTGCAAATAAAACAGTGAGCTTCTATGCATACTACCCTGCTAGTATTTATAGTAGCATTTCTCATACTGCAGGATCTGCACCTACTTTATCATACACAGTTTCAAATGATGTAGCTAACCAAATTGATATAATGACTGCTACCAGAAATAATGTTAGTGGAAACACTAATTCATCTACTCCTTTAGCATTTAATCATATATTTGCAGCTGTAAAGTTTGCAGTAGGAACTAATGGACTACCTAGCGGAACTATAAAATCAATAACGATAAGTGGCATAAACAATTCAGGAACATACTCCTTTAACAGTGGATGGACTTTAGGTTCAACAACATCATCATTTACAGTATCGCCATCTACCACAATAACTGGAACAGCGGGAGCAAATATTACATCTGACGCTTTTACAATGATGATGATTCCACAAGCTTTTAGTAGTGCTACAATTATCTTAACTTATAGCACAGGAACAACATATACAAAAACTATATCAGGTAATTGGACTGCAGGGAAAACATATATATATAATTTATCAAAACCAGTAAATATTGGCGATTATTATTATAGTGATGGAACTTGGGGGACTATAGCTGAGAATCCTCAAAAGACACCCATCGCAATTATATTTAGTAATAGAACAAGTACAAAGGATAATATTTATGGTTTCACACATGGTTATGCAATGGCATTAAGTAATGCTGATGCACCAACTTGCTGGTCATTATCAGAAGGTTCTTCTGATAATATGACAATAGAATCATCTAGTCTTCAAACAGACTACGATGGATATGACCACTTCTTGCATATATTAAAAAACAAAGGAGCTTTAACATATTCTGCAACAAATTATCCAGCATTTTATAATGCAAGAAATTATAATGTTATAACACCAAGTAACTCGAGTGGGTGGTATCTGCCTAGTGTAGGGCAATGGTTTTTATTTATATCTAATATAGGAAAAAGTTCTGATGTAACATATAGTTTAGATAACCAGACAGGATCTTATAATATATATTGGACTAATTCAACTTCTATCAGTTCAATGATAGAATCAGTTGTTAAAAACACAAACTCAGATACTCTTGTTGGTTATTGGTATTGGTGTAGTTCTGAACAAAATTCTAGTTATGGGTCACTTACAAATATTTTATCAAATAGTGTTTATACAGGAGGTGCAGATCCACATAAAGGAAGGAATCCTGATGATTCAGAGAAGCTACGTTCTGTTATCGCATTTTAATATGAAATAGATTTATTGCTATTTTATAAATATTTCAACAACAAATAATATGATATTTTATTTATACAAAATTGCATCTAACTAACATTAGATAAGTATCGATTCTCTTTACGTTTCTCTTCTCTCGCGGAGAGAAGAGACATAGGAAAAGGAATCGGATATGTTTAGGAAATTTGAAAGGAATAAGTATATAGACTTATTATGCTCTTTGTATTTATTACTAGTAGTTGTTTTATGCATTTCTTCTTGCACAAGTGAATATAATATTTTTGATAATAATAGTAAATTATTGAACTTTTCTGTTTCAGTACCTTCGTGGAAAAATAATGACAGCACTCCAAATAGTAGAACGAGGGCTACTCCTATCTCGGGAACATCATTAGGAACGTCAAGTAGTTTTAATATTATTGCAGATGCTTATGATGGAACAAAGAACTACAGCACTATCATAAAAGACGAGGCTGTATCTTATACTAATAATATGTGGCAAACGACTTCAACTCACTATTGGCCGGGAGCTGCTAATAAAACAGTTAGCTTCTATGCATACTACCCTACTAGCATTTATAGCAGTATTACTCATACTGCTGGATCTGCACCAACTTTATCATACACTGTTCCAAATGATGCTGCAAGCCAAATCGATATAATAACCGCTACAGGGAATAATGTTAGTGGAAATACTAATGCATCTACACCTTTAGCATTTAATCATATCTTTGCGGCTGTAAAGTTTGCAGTAGGAACCAATGGGCTACCTAGTGGAATTGTAAAATTAATAACGATAAGTGGAATAAACAATTCAGGCACATATACTTTTGGCAGTGGATGGACTCTAGGTTCAACAACATCTTCATTTACAGTCTCACCATCTACTGTAATAACAGGTTCGGCTGGAGCAAATATTACATCTGATGCTTTTACTATGATGATGATTCCTCAAACGTTCAGCAATGCAAGTGTTACATTGCTATATAGTAATGGAACTACATTCTCTACTACAATATCAGGTACATGGAATGCTGGCAGTTTTTATACTTATCATCTGTCTAAAACTATAATTTATAATTATGATTATACAGGTGCATCACAGACTTTTAAAGCACCTTATACAGGTACTTATAAACTTGAAGTATGGGGAGCGCAAGGTGGATGCGCAACGAATAGTCCTGTAAGTGACTCAGACATAGGCAAAGGAGGTTATTCTTATGGTACAATACATCTTTTAGAAAATGAAACTTTATATATTTGCGTAGGAGGAACCGGCAATTCTGCTACAGGCGGATATAATGGAGGATATCGAATTTTTGGATATGGAGGAGGTGGTGGAGGCGCTTCACATATTACAAAAACAAATAATAGAGGCACTCTATCAAATTATGTGAATAATCAAGATGAAGTCCTCATAGTTGCAGGGGGAGCAGGTGGTGTCGACTTTTATGGATATAGCGGATACGGAGGAGGTATAACTGGAGGAAGTGGATATTATAATGGCATAACCACAACAGGAGGTTCACAGACAAGTACAGGTTCAGGAGCTTATGTTGGTTCATTTGGAACAGGTGGTTTTGGATATACCAATAGCACACCAGAAACATCTAGTGACTGGGGCGCATGTGGTGGCGGTGGCTGGTATGGTGGGGCTGGAACTAACATCGTAAGTGGTGGTGGTGGCGGTGGTGGATCTGGTCATATAGGAACAGGAGTAACAGGAACGACTGTCGCAGGAAATCAGACTTTCATTTCTCCATTTGGTGGTACTGAAACAGGACATTCAGGAAATGGCTATGCAAGAATAACATTTGTTTCTGCTAATTAGAAACTGATACCTTTACGTTTCTCTTCTCTCGCGGAGAGAAGAGACATAGGAAAAGGAATCGGATATGTCTAGGAAAATTGAAAGGAATAAGTATGCAGACTTATTATACTCTTTATATTTATTACTAATAGTCTGTTTGTGCATTTGTTCTTGCACAAGTGAAAATAATATATTTGATAATAACGACAGTAAATTATTGAACTTTTCAGTTTCCGTACCTGAATGGAAAAATAATGACAACTCTTCAGATTTGAATACTAGAGCTATGCCTGTCTCTGGTGCATCATTTGATAAAGCAAGTAGCTTTAATATCATTGCGGAGACTTATGATGGAACAAAAAACCACAGCACTATCATAGAAAACGAAGCTGTATCTTATACTAATAATATGTGGCAGACAACTTCAACTCACTATTGGCCTGGAAATGCAAATAAAACTGTTAACTTCTATGCTTACTACCCTACTGGTATTTCCAGCAGTATTACGCATACAGCCGGATCTGCTCCTACTTTATCATACACAGTTCCAGATGATGTAGCCAGCCAAATTGATATAATGACTGCTACAGGAATTAATGTTAGTGGTAGCACTAATTCATCTACTCCTTTAGCATTCAATCATATTTTTGCAGCTGTAAAGTTTGCAGTTGGAACCAATGGACTACCTAGCGGAACTATAAAATCAATAACGATAAGCGGCATAAACAATTCAGGTACATACACTTTTGGTAGAGGGTGGACTCTTGGTTCATCAACATCTGCTTTTACTATTTCACCATCTACTGCTATTACAGGAGCAGCGGGAACAAATATTGCATCTGACACTTTTACTATGATGATGATTCCTCAAAATTTCAGCAATGCCTCTCTTACATTGGCTTACAGTAATGGTACTACATTTTCTACTACAATATCAAGTACATGGAATGCAGGTGGTCTTTACACTTATAATTTGTCTAAAACTATAATCTATAATTATGATTATACTGGTGTCTCGCAGACATTTACAGCTCCTTACACAGGAACCTATAGGATTCAATGCTGGGGAGCCCAGGGTGGGACACTCGGCACATTAGATACTGGGATAGGTGGAACTGGCGGTTATACTAATGGTGAAATTAAATTATCAAAAGGAACTGTCTTATATGTATATGTTGGACAACAAGGACAAACAACTTCAGGTGGAACTATTAGCGGAGGCGGATGGAATGGTGGTGGAAACGGTGACACTACAGGATATGTTGAGAATGGAAGAACTGGAGGAGGTGGATCTACCGATATAAGAGTAATAACAGGAGCTTGGAATGATACAAAATCGCTTAATTCTCGTATTATGGTTGCGGGAGCTGGTGGAGGCGGAGGTGGAAATGGACTTGCTGGTGGAGCAGGAGGTTTATCTGGTTACAATGGTTCAATATCTACTGCGGGAAAAGGAGGAACTCAAAGTGCAGGTGGTTCTGGCGGCTCTGGTTCTTGGGGAAATGCGACAGCTGGTGGACTTGGATATGGAGGGACTGGCTGCAGCTATGCGAGTGGTGGTGGAAGTGGATATTATGGCGGTGGCGGTGGAGCAAGGGATCTATATGACGGAAATGGCGGTGGTGGTTCTTCATACATATCAGGACAATCAGGTTGTAACACTTATTCTCCTACATATATATTTTCTAAGACTTCAATATCAGACAGCAAAACTGCAATAATATCCCCAACAGGATTAACGGAAACAGGACACATCGGTAATGGCTATGCAAGAATAACATTCGTTTCTGCAAATTGAAGCCTGATTTCTTTACGTTTCTCTTCTCTCGCGGAGAGAAGAGACATAGGAAAAGGAATCGGATATGTTTAGGAAATTTGAAAGGAATAAGTATATAGACTTATTATGCTCTTTGTATTTATTACTAGTAGTTGTTTTATGCATTTCTTCTTGCACAAGTGAATATAATATTTTTGATAATAATAGTAAATTATTGAACTTTTCTGTTTCAGTACCTTCGTGGAAAAATAATGACAGCACTCCAAATAGTAGAACGAGGGCTACTCCTATCTCGGGAACATCATTAGGAACGTCAAGTAGTTTTAATATTATTGCAGATGCTTATGATGGAACAAAGAACTACAGCACTATCATAAAAGACGAGGCTGTATCTTATACTAATAATATGTGGCAAACGACTTCAACTCACTATTGGCCGGGAGCTGCTAATAAAACAGTTAGCTTCTATGCATACTACCCTACTAGCATTTATAGCAGTATTACTCATACTGCTGGATCTGCACCAACTTTATCATACACTGTTCCAAATGATGCTGCAAGCCAAATCGATATAATAACCGCTACAGGGAATAATGTTAGTGGAAATACTAATGCATCTACACCTTTAGCATTTAATCATATCTTTGCGGCTGTAAAGTTTGCAGTAGGAACCAATGGGCTACCTAGTGGAATTGTAAAATTAATAACGATAAGTGGAATAAACAATTCAGGCACATATACTTTTGGCAGTGGATGGACTCTAGGTTCAACAACATCTTCATTTACAGTCTCACCATCTACTGTAATAACAGGTTCGGCTGGAGCAAATATTACATCTGATGCTTTTACTATGATGATGATTCCTCAAACGTTCAGCAATGCAAGTGTTACATTGCTATATAGTAATGGAACTACATTCTCTACTACAATATCAGGTACATGGAATGCTGGCAGTTTTTATACTTATCATCTGTCTAAAACTATAATTTATAATTATGATTATACAGGTGCATCACAGACTTTTAAAGCACCTTATACAGGTACTTATAAACTTGAAGTATGGGGAGCGCAAGGTGGATGCGCAACGAATAGTCCTGTAAGTGACTCAGACATAGGCAAAGGAGGTTATTCTTATGGTACAATACATCTTTTAGAAAATGAAACTTTATATATTTGCGTAGGAGGAACCGGCAATTCTGCTACAGGCGGATATAATGGAGGATATCGAATTTTTGGATATGGAGGAGGTGGTGGAGGCGCTTCACATATTACAAAAACAAATAATAGAGGCACTCTATCAAATTATGTGAATAATCAAGATGAAGTCCTCATAGTTGCAGGGGGAGCAGGTGGTGTCGACTTTTATGGATATAGCGGATACGGAGGAGGTATAACTGGAGGAAGTGGATATTATAATGGCATAACCACAACAGGAGGTTCACAGACAAGTACAGGTTCAGGAGCTTATGTTGGTTCATTTGGAACAGGTGGTTTTGGATATACCAATAGCACACCAGAAACATCTAGTGACTGGGGCGCATGTGGTGGCGGTGGCTGGTATGGTGGGGCTGGAACTAACATCGTAAGTGGTGGTGGTGGCGGTGGTGGATCTGGTCATATAGGAACAGGAGTAACAGGAACGACTGTCGCAGGAAATCAGACTTTCATTTCTCCATTTGGTGGTACTGAAACAGGACATTCAGGAAATGGCTATGCAAGAATAACATTTGTTTCTGCTAATTAGAAACTGATACCTTTACGTTTCTCTTCTCTCGCGGAGAGAAGAGACATGGGAAAAGGAATCGGATATGTTTAGAAAAGTTGATAATAATAAGTGTACAGACTCATTATGCTCTTTATATTTATTACTAATAGTTATTTTGTGCATATGCTCTTGTACAAGTGAAAATAATATTTTTGATAATGACAATAGTAAATTATTGAATTTTTCAGTATCTGTGCCTGAATGGAAAAATAACAACAATACTTCTTATTTGAATACTAGAGCTATGCCTATTTCAGACACATCATTAGGAACGTCAAGTAATTTTAACATCATTGCTGATGCTTACGATGGAAATAGTAGTTACAGCACTATCATAAATAACGAGGCTGTGTCTTATACTAATAATATGTGGAAAACAACTGTGTCTCACTATTGGCCTGGAGTTGCAACTAAAACAGTTAGCTTCTATGCATACTACCCTACCAGTATTTCCAGTAGTATTACTCATATTGCAGGATCTGCGCCTGCTTTATCATATACAGTTCCTAATGATGGTACCAACCAGATTGATATAATTACGGCTACAGGAAACAAGATTAGTGGAAATACTAATGCATCTACACCTTTAGCATTTAATCATATCTTTGCAGCTGTAAAGTTTGCTGTAGGAACTAATGGGCTGCCTAGTGGAACTGTAAAATCAATAACGATAAGTGGAATAAACAATTCAGGCACATATACTTTTGGCAGTGGATGGACTTTAGGTTCAACAACATCATCATTTACAGTCTCACCATCTACTGTAATAACAGGTTCGGCTGGAGCAAATATTACATCTGATGCTTTTACTATGATGATGATCCCACAAACTTTCAGCAATGCAACCGTTACATTGGTCTATAGCAATGGAACTACATTTTCTACTACAATCTCCGGTACATGGAATGCTGGCAGTTTTTATACTTATAATCTGTCTAAAACAGTTGCTTTTAATTACAATTATACTGGCGCTGTACAGACATTCACAGCACCTTATGCGGGTACATATAAACTTGAAGTTTATGGAGCCCAAGGTGGAGATCAAACATATGGTCATGGAGGAAAAGGCGGTAAGTCTACTGGATATATACATTTATGTAGTAAAGATAATATATATATATGCATTGGTGGACAAGGTATGCAAAATATATCTGATGTTGCAGTTGATCTGAATAGTGGAGGATACAATGGGGGTGGTGGACTAAATACTGCAAAATATGGTTCGACAGGAGGTGGAGCTACGCATATAGCAATTACAAATCGTGGTACTTTAACAAATTATCTGTCATATCAAAATGAGATTGTAATTGTTGCTGGAGGAGGTGGCGGTGCTAGTTATTGGCCTAATGCTTATAATACAATAGATGGTATTGCAATGCCTATTAATAGTTGTTACGATGGAGGATACGGCGGTGGAACAATTGGAGGAAGCTCAAATGGTACATCATCAAACCAAAATGGAATTTTATCTTATTCGGGAGGAACGCAGACAGAACCAGGTAATGGCTTTATACTTTCAAATAGTATTGGAGGATTCGGATATGGTGGAAAAGCTCATGGAGGTGGATGCTGTGGAGGCGGAGGCGGAAGTGGCTGGTATGGTGGTATGGGAGGCTATGATAATAGTGCTGGATCGGGAGGATCTGGATATATAAATACCAATTACATAACAAACGGGATAATGGAAAATAATATTTGTTCCGGTAATGGTTATGCAAGAATAACATTTGTTTCTGCAAATTAATTACTGATTTCTTTACGTTTCTCTTCTCTCGCGGAGAGAAGAGACATAGGAAAAGGAATCGGATATGTCTAGGAAATTTGAAAGGAATAAGTATATAGACTTATTATGCTCTTTATGTTTATTACTAATAATCAGTTTGTGCATCTGTTCTTGCACAAGTGAAAATAGTATTTTTGATAATGACAATACTAAATTATTAAACTTCTCTGTATCGATACCTGAATGGAAAAATAATGACAGTACTTCAAATCTGAATACAAGGGCTACACCTATATCAGGTTCATCATTTGATAAAGCAAGTAGTTTTAATATTATTGCTGATGCTTATGACGGAACAAAGAGCTACAGCACTATCATAAATAATGAGGTTGTATCTTTCACTAATAACATATGGCAGACAGCTACTCCTCATTATTGGCCTGGAACTGCAAATAAGACTCTTAACTTCTATGCTTACTACCCTAATAGTATTTCCAGCAGTATTACTCATACTGCTGGATCTGCACCAACTTTATCATACACTGTCCCAAATGATGCAGTCAATCAGATTGATATAATGACTGCTAACGGTAATAATGTTAGTGGTAATATAAACTCTTCTACACCATTAAGTTTTAGTCATATTTTTGCTGCTGTCAAATTCTCGGTTGGAACGAGTGGACTACCTAGTGGAACGGTGAAATCAATAACTATAAGTGGTATAAATAATTCGGGTAAATATACTTTTGGTAGTGGATGGACTTTAGGATCATCAACATCACCATTTACTGTTTCACCATCTACTGTTATTACAGGAGCTGCGGGAGCAAATATTACATCTGATGCTTTTACTATGATGATGATTCCTCAAACTTTTAGTAATGCTACTGTTACATTGGTTTATAGCAATGGAACAACATTCTCAACTACAATATCTGGTACATGGAATGCAGGTGGCTCTTATACTTATAATTTGTCTAAAACTATAATTTATAATTATGATTATACAGGTGCATCACAGACTTTTACAGCACCTTATACAGGTACATATAAATTTGAAGCTTGGGGAGCTGGTATTACAACATGTAATATTGGTAGCTATACTAGTGGATTGATTTCATTAAATAAAAACCAAATAATATATGTTTACGTTGGACAGTCTGGTATTACTGGAATAATAACAGCAAATCCATCATGGAATGGTGGCGGAGCTGTAACATCTGGATGCAGTGATGGAAATAATTACTCAGGAGGTGGGGCTACAGATTTTAGACTAATTAGTGGAAATTGGGATGATTTTAATTCTTTAAAATCGCGTATAATGGTTGCTGGTGGAGGCGGAGGTGTTGTTAGTGCTTATGATAGGCTTGGTTTTGCTGGTGGATTAGAATCAATAGATTCTCGACATTTATTTTATGATCAGGAATTTATCGCTTTAAAAGTGACTCAAACAAGTGGTTATCAATTCGGGATAGGTGCTGCTGGAGATAGAACAGGTGGTGGAGGTGGATATTACGGAGGAAACACAACTAGCCAAATTTTAAACACAACAAGAACGGAACATTGTGCTTCGACAGGTGGATCCTCGTTTATATCAGGTTATTCTGGTTGTAATGCAATATCAGGATCATCAACATCTGATAATATTACACACACAGGATCACCTAATCATTATTCAGGATATGTTTTTACCAATTCACAAATGATTGCAGGTAACGCTTCAATGCCTTCACCTTCAGGTGGAACAGAAATAGGACATGCAGGCAATGGTTATGCAAGAATAACATTCGTTTCTGCTAATTAATTGCTGATTCTTTTTTGTTTCTCTTCTCTCGCGGAGAGAAGAGACATAGGAAAAGGAATCGGATATGTCTAGGAAATTTGATAATAATAAGTGTACAGACTCATTATACTCTTTATATTTATTACTAATAGTCTGTTTGTGCATCTGTTCTTGCACTAGTGAAAATAATATTTTTGATAATGATAATACTAAATTATTGAACTTCTCTGTATCTGTACCTGAATGGAAAAATAATGACAGTTCTTCTGATTTGAATACGAGAGCTATGCCTGTCTCTGGTTCATCATTAGATAAAGCAAGTAGTTTTAATTTGATTGCAGATGTTTATGATGGAACAAAAAACTACAGCACTATCATAAAAGACGAGACTGTATCTTATACTAATAATATGTGGAAGACAGTTGCTTCTCACTATTGGCCTGGAGTTGCAACTAAAACAGTTAGCTTCTATGCATACTATCCTACCAGTATTTCTAGTAGTATTACGCATACAGCAGGATCTGCTCCTAGTTTATCATATACAGTACAAAGTGATGCCGCAAACCAAATTGATATAATGACTGCTACAGGAAACAAGATTAGTGGAAATACTAATTCATCTACACCTTTAGCATTTAATCATATATTTGCAGCTGTAAAGTTTGCTGTAGGAACTAATGGGCTGCCTAGTGGAACTGTAAAATCAATAACGATAAGTGGAATAAACAATTCAGGCACATATACTTTTAGCAGTGGATGGACTTTAGGTTCAACAACAACATCATTTACAGTCTCACCATCTACTGTAATTACAGGTTCGGCTGGAGCAAATATTACATCTGATGCTTTTACTATGATGATGATTCCTCAAACGTTCAGCAATGCAAGTGTTACATTGCTATATAATAATGGGACTACATTCTCTACTACGATATCAGGTGCATGGAATGCTGGCAGTTCTTATACTTATAATCTGTCTAAAACGATTGTTTCCTCTTTTGGATATACAGGTAGTGCCCAAATCTTTACTGCGCCTTATGCAGGTACATATAAACTTGAAGTATGGGGAGCTGCCGGTGGAGCTGGATGGGCTGATGGAATAAAAGCATATGGTGGATATAGTTATGGAAATATCAAATTAAATACAGGCCAACTTTTATACGTTTTTGTCGGACAATATCAAGATGGACCTGTATCACCATCACCATTTGGTTGTTATAACGGAGGAGGATTAGGTCAGGCTCCTGGTGGTGGAGCAACCCATATTGCGACTACGAGTAGAGGTGAATTAAAAAATTACGCTTCGTATCAAAATGAAGTTCTAATTGTTGCCGGAGGTGGTGGTGGAGTTGAATGGGGTGGCAACGGAGGAAGTGGAGGAGGTATTTCCGGCAGTTCTGGAAAATCAGAAGTAAGTGGTCAACCCGTATCTGCATCTGCCCCAGGTGGAAGCCAGACATCAGGAGGAACTTCTGTTGCACCTGATTTATCCGTATGGAATGGAACAAACACATTAATTAATGCCAGTTTTGGACAGGGTGGATGCGGTTATACAAGTACATCTGATTACGGTGCAGGTGGTGGAGGAGGATGGTATGGCGGAGGCGGTACCTCCTACTCTGGTGCTGCAGGCGGTGGTTCTGGACATTTGGGAGCTAGTTTAATTAGTGGTACGACTGGCATGACTAATGGAATATGCTCAGATGCTGGACATGCTACCATAACTTATATTTCTGCTAATTAGCATACCTTATTATATTAGTCATTGTGAGTAGCATATAAATCAAAGAATAAGACAACAGCCAATTTAAGTGTAATGAGGCATAGTAGAGTTAAATTTAATAAACATCTAATATTAATATTGGATAAAATAGTTATATTTGCAATCATAAATTTAAAATAGATATTAATGAAAAAATTATTATTATCCCTAATTTTGCTGTTAGCATGTCAAATTTCTTTTGGTAAAAGTCTTAATGACATTACAGACCAATACAAAACAGTAGAAAATGCCCAATTTATGATGGTACCACAAAGCATGGTAAAAATGTTGGTTGGACAAATGCTAAACCAAAAAGAAATAGCCGACAAAGTAAAAAACAATAATGCCAGTGCTGAGGATATTAATAAGGTAGTAGAGAAAATAGACTCTGTACTATATCTTAGCCTTGACAACTGTACAGGAAGTGTAAAATCATCTTTTAATGAGAAAGTAAAAGATCTATCTGCTTATGGATATAAGAAGATGGAAGAGAAACCTGGACTGGGAGCTGTATACTGCAAAGAGCAAAATGGAATAGCAAAAGAAGTTGTTGTACTTATAACAAAAGGTGGTGACTGCGACTTTGTACAATTCTATGGAAAATTGAAACCTCAGGAGATAACAGAAATAATAAGTAGGATAAGCAATCTTAAAATATAACATAAAGGCTGTCAGTTTGACAGCCTTTCTTTTTGGGCATATGTTTTGACACTCCTTTATCGAATAACATATTATAAATGAATAAGAAAGGAGATTAATATATGACATTCGACAAATTTACAATTAAAGCACAGGAAGCTATTCAGGATGCTGTTAATATCACTCAGCATAATGGACAGCAGACTATTGAACCTGTGCATCTACTAAAAGGTGTTATGTCTAAAGGTAAAGACGTAACAAATTTTATTTTTCAAAAACTTGGTGTTAATTCTCAACAGATTGAGACTCTGATAGAACAGGAAATTTCTCATCTACCGAAAGTACAAGGTGGCGAACCATATCTGAGCAGAGAATCTAATGAGGTTCTGCAAAATGCTATAGACTTAGCAAAGAAAAGCAATGACGAATTTGTTTCTACAGAACTAATACTAATAGCTCTGCTGAAAGTGAACTCTACGGCAAGCCGTATTCTTAAGGATGCCGGCATGAACGAAAAGGATATGCAGGCTGCTGTCAATGAACTACGACAGGGACAGAAAGTACAGTCGCAATCTGCTGATGATAATTACCAATCACTATCTAAATATGCAAAAAATTTAGTAGAGGATGCCCGTGCCGGAAAACTAGATCCTGTTATTGGACGTGACGAAGAGATTAGACGTGTACTCCAGATACTGAGCCGACGCACTAAGAACAACCCTATATTAATAGGTGAACCCGGTACAGGTAAGACTGCTATTGTAGAAGGACTGGCAGAACGTATTGTCAGAGGAGACGTACCGGAAAACCTTAAAGACAAACAATTGTTTTCTCTCGACATGGGAGCTCTTGTGGCAGGTGCTAAATACAAAGGTGAATTCGAAGAAAGACTAAAGAGCGTAATTAAAGAGGTTACAAACAGCAATGGTAATATTATCTTGTTTATAGATGAGATTCATACACTTGTTGGTGCTGGTGGAGGCGAAGGTGCTATGGATGCAGCAAACATTCTAAAACCGGCTTTAGCCCGTGGCGAATTGCGTAGCATTGGTGCCACTACACTGAATGAATATCAAAAATATTTCGAGAAAGACAAGGCTCTTGAGCGTCGTTTCCAGACGATAATGGTTAATGAACCTGACGAGATGAGTGCCATAAGCATCTTACGTGGACTAAAAGAACGGTACGAAAATCACCATAAAGTCCGCATTCAGGATGATGCGTGCATAGCCGCAGTACAACTATCTGAAAGATACATATCCGATAGATTTTTACCTGATAAGGCTATAGACCTTATGGATGAAGCAGCTGCAAAACTTAGAATGGAGCGTGACTCTGTGCCTGAACAACTGGATGAACTCACACGCAAACTGAAACAACTCGAAATTGAACGCGAAGCAATAAAGCGTGAGAATGATATTCCTAAAATAAAACAGCTTGACAAGGATATTGCAGAACTTAAGGATCAGGAAAAAACTTTCAGGGCAAAATGGGAAAGTGAACGTGGACTGGTGAATAAAATTCAACAGGATAAACAGCAAATTGAGCAGTTAAAGTTTGAAGCCGAAAAAGCTGAACGTGAAGGCAACTATGAGAAAGTAGCAGAGATTCGTTATAGCAAACTGAAAACTATCGAAGACGATATTGCTCATATACAAGAACAATTGAAATCTACTCAGGGAGGAAACGCTATGATCCGTGAAGAAGTTACTGTAGATGATATTGCAGAAGTGGTAAGCAGATGGACAGGCATACCTGTTACACGTATGATGCAGAGCGAACGCGAAAAGCTCTTACATCTTGAGGAAGAGTTACACAAGCGTGTAATCGGGCAGCAAGAGGCTATAACTGCTGTAAGTGATGCCGTGCGTAGATCACGTGCAGGGTTGCAAGACCCCAAGCGTCCTATTGCATCATTTATTTTTCTTGGTACTACAGGTGTAGGTAAGACAGAACTTGCCAAAGCTCTTGCAGAATATCTATTCAATGATGAGACAATGATGACTCGTATAGATATGAGTGAATATCAGGAAAAGTTCAGTGTCAGTCGCCTTATAGGTGCCCCTCCTGGATATGTAGGTTATGACGAGGGCGGTCAACTCACAGAGGCAGTACGCCGTAAACCATATTCTGTTGTATTGTTTGATGAAATTGAAAAAGCCAATCCTGATGTATTCAACATTCTGCTTCAGGTTCTGGATGATGGCAGACTTACTGACAACAAGGGACGTGTCGTAAACTTTAAGAATACCATCATTATTATGACTTCGAATCTTGGCAGCCAGTATATTCAAAGTCAATTCGAACAAATAAATTCGGATAATAGCGAAGACCTTATAGCCGACACAAAGATTAAACTTATGGAGATGCTTAAGAAGACTATTCGCCCCGAGTTCCTTAATCGTATAGACGAAACAATAATGTTCTTACCTCTAAACAGAACGGAAATAGGTGAAGTAGTTTCCTTGCAGATGAACATCGTAAAAAGAATGCTAGAACCACAAGGTTTCACACTTAATACAACAAGTGCAGCCATCAATTATCTGGCAGAAATGGGTTACGACCCTGAATATGGAGCACGACCTGTAAAAAGAGCCATACAGAGATTTGTACTCAATGACTTGTCAAAAAAGATTCTTGCAGGCGAAGTAAACCGTGATAAACCGATAATTATTGATGCAGATAATAACGGATTAATATTCAAAAACTAACACAAGTATTAGGCATAATATATAACTAAATACGTTTTGATTCATCGTTTTTAGTTTCAATCTGAAAGAAATACTATCCAAATTAGGGTAGTATTTCTTTTACTGTGTGCGATAACACAAAATAATCGTTAATTTTCTTGCGATAGAAAAAATAATATGTATCTTTGCATAATTAAGAACAAACTACTACAACGACAGAAAAGCCTAGAAGCGGCTATAACCTACTGATAATCAGAGGCAACTAAAGAATCTTAAATTAAAAAGTATATAATACGAACTAATGGCAACTACTAATCATCAAATTGCTACCCGTATAAAGGCAGCTACCGGAGTCGACATTGATATGTGCTACCAATGCGGCAAATGTACAGCAGGTTGCGTGCTCGCTGACGATATGGATTACCCATCGTCTATGATCATGCGTATGCTGCAAACCGATGATGAAGAGAACTATCGCAAGATTATCTCTTCTGAAGCAATATGGCTATGCCAGAATTGTGAAAACTGCATCGGAAGATGCCCCAAGGAGGTAGATATTCCTAAAATAATGGATTATCTGCGTGCCGATTCTGTGAAAAACAAATGTGTTTCGCCTAAAGCAAAGCCCATTCTTTCTTTTTATCAATCTTTTCTTGGTGCCGTAAAAACATCAGGACGCCTGAGTGAAGTCTTCATGACTATTGGATTCAAACTACGGACACTGCGCCTTTGGCAAGATGTCAATCTCGTTCCATCTATGCTGGCAAAAGGCAAATTGAAGTTTATACCTGAATCTATTAAAGGCAAGAGAAACATAAAGAATATCTTCAAATCTACTAATAACAAATAGAAATTACTATGAAATTAGGTTTTTATCCCGGTTGTTCTCTCAATGGAACGGCTAGAGAATACAATGAATCTGTTAAGGCATTGGCTCCTGTTTTCGGTATAGAACTTATAGATATCGATGATTGGAACTGTTGTGGTGCTTCTGCAGCACATGCTGTAAACAGAGATCTTTCACTTGCTCTTCCCGCAAGAACACTTGCTCTTGCCGAGAAACAGGGTTTCGATGAAATTGTCGTACCTTGTGCTGCTTGTTTCAACCGTCTTGCTGTTGCCCAATATGAGCTTAACAAAGATGAGATGCTTAAGAAATCAGTAGAGAAGAGCATCAATATGACATTCAAAAATGATATTAAAATACTGAATGTCGTACAGTTTATCGAAAAATATATCAAGGATAAGATAGCCGAAAAGGTATCACACAAATTTGAACATCAGGTAGCCTGCTATTACGGTTGCCTGTTGGTGCGCCCTCACAAAATAATAGATTTCGACCGTGTAGAAGACCCTACCTCTTTAGATGAACTTATGCAACTTATTGGTGCCACTCCTATTGATTGGGGATTCAAGACCGAATGTTGCGGAGCTAGTCTGTCTATTGCCCGTACTGACCTGGTGGCAAAGCTTTCAGGTAATATCGTTAAGGATGCTGCCGACCGTGGTGCAGAAGCTATTATAGTAGCTTGCCCTATGTGCCAATCCAATTTGGATATGCGTCGCCCTCAGATAGACAAATATGTAGGTAAGGAAATATCCACACCTGTTATTTATATCACACAAGCTATCGGATTGGCTGTAGGCATTGCTCCTGAAAAACTGGGGTTGCAACGCCATTTTGTTAAAGTCAATACCCTATAAAAGAATAATGTTATGTCAAGAATAGGAGTTTTCATTTGCCATTGTGGCGAGAACATCAGTGCCACAGTGGATTGTGAACGTGTAGCTAAATCTGCATCCGAAATGGAGGGAGTGGAGTTTGCTACCGACTATAAATATATGTGTTCCGACCCGGGACAATCACTTATAAAGAATGCCATACGCGAACATCATCTTGATGGTGTTGTCGTAGGTTCTTGTTCGCCTCGTATGCACGAACCTACTTTTCGTCGCGCATGTAGCGAGGCCGGTCTTAATCCTTACCTCTGCGAGATTGCCAATCTTCGCGAGCATGTATCATGGGTACACGAAAAGAGTGAAGCTACTACGCTTAAGGCTATAGATATAGTAAAAGGTGTAGTTGAAAAGGTGCGCCGCAACAAACCGCTTAATGCTATAGAGGTTCCTATCACAAAGAAGGCACTTGTTATAGGTGGCGGTATTGCCGGTATACAAGCCAGTCTGGATATTGCCAACTGTGGACAGAATGTAATACTTATCGAGAAAGGTCCGTCTATAGGCGGTCATATGTCACAGTTGTCCGAGACATTCCCTACCCTAGACTGTTCTCAATGTATTCTCACGCCTCGTATGGTCGAGGTAGCTCAACATCCCAATATCACCCTTTATACTTATGCCGAACTGGAAAAGTTAGACGGTTTTATTGGCAATTTCAAGGCTACGATACGTCTCAAGGCCAAGAGTGTAGACTATAGCAAATGTACCGGTTGTGGACTATGTACCACTAAGTGCCCTCAGAAGAAAATTCCAAGTGAATTTAATGAAGGTCTTGGCACACGTACAGCTATTTTCACACCATTTCCACAAGCAGTGCCTAACAAACCGGCCATAGACAAAGAACATTGCAACTATTATCAGAAAGGCAAGTGCAAGGTATGTCAGAAGTTCTGCCCTACCGGTGCCATCGAATACGATAAACCGGATGAATTCATCACTGAAGATATTGGCGCAGTGATTGTGACCACCGGATTCAACGTACTGAAGACAGATTTCTTCCCTGAATATGGTTACGGCAAATATAAAGATGTAATTACCGGACTGCAGTTCGAGCGTCTGGCTTCCGCTTCCGGTCCGACTCTTGGTGAGATACGCCGCCCTTCAGACGGTCAGATACCAAAGAAAATTGTGTTCATATCATGTTGCGGTTCACGCGATCCTGCAAAAGGAATTCCTTATTGCTCAAAGATTTGCTGTATGTACACCGCCAAACATGCCATGCTGTATCAGCACAAGGTACACGATGGAGAGTCTACAATATTCTATATGGACGTACGTGCAGGCGGTAAAAACTATGAAGAATTCGTACGACGCGCTGTCGAAGAAGACCATGTAAACTATGTACGCGGTCGTGTAGCCCGTGTATATGAGAAGAACGGCAAACTTATTGTCAAAGGTGTAGACACTCTTTTGGGTGCAAAACCGGTTGAGATAGAAGCCGATATGGTGGTACTTGCCACCGCAGGTGTAGCCAACAAGGGCGCAGAAGAATTGGCACAGAAGATGCACATTTCTTACGACCCATACCATTTCTTTGCAGAGGCACATCCAAAACTTAAACCTGTAGAGACTAATACTGCCGGAATATTTCTGGCAGGTGCCTGTCAGGCTCCTAAGGATATACCAGAGACAGTAGCATCCGCATCTGGTGCAGCTGTCAAAGCCGTATCTCTGTTGTCACAGCCTACACTCGTTCGCGAGCCCATCGTTGCTGTTGTCAACCGTTGTGCCCCGCCAATGTTCAGTACATGTGTAGGATGCTTTATGTGCGAGACCATATGTCCTTACAATGCTATAGAGCACGAGGAGATTAAAGACCGCCGTACAGGCAAAGTAATAAAGACCGTGGCTAAAATCAATCCAGGACTCTGTCAGGGATGCGGTACATGTGTATCATTCTGCCGCTCTAAATCAATTGACATACAAGGTTATACCAATGAGGAGATGTTCGCAGAGGTAACAGCCTTATTGAACAAATAAAGCATTATTATAATGGAAGAAAATAACAATAATATATTCGAGCCGCGCATCATAGCATTTGTTTGCAATTGGTGTACATATGCAGGTGCAGACCTGACCGGTACCAGCCGTATCAAATATGCCACAAATGTAGAGATTGTGAGATTCCCGTGTACGGGCCGCATCGACTTCATGCTACTACTCAAAGCTTTTGCAGGTGGCGCAGATGGAATCATAATATCAGGATGTCACCCTAATGACTGCCATTACACCAGTGGCAACTTCCACGCCCGCAGACGTTGGATGGTGTTCAGAGACATGCTCGATTTCATGGGCATTGACATTGAGAGAATACGCTGGTCTTGGGTCTCAGCTGCCGAAGGTGCCAAATGGGCTGATGTCGTTAATGACACGGTAGGCAAAATACGTGAGATGGGACCATATACAGAATATAAAAAAGCTGCAAAATTCTTAGAGGAGGAAAAAATAAGTCATGAGTAAATTATCTGAAAAGACTGCAACCCTCCTTTCTGAGGGAACAGTAAAAATAATTATAGGTTACGAGCAGGGCACAGAGCGTCCTCGTCCTGCTTTCTGTCATACGCCGGAGGATTGTAAACGATTGATATTCAATGATCAATGTAGTAGCAACTTGGCTGTTTATCTTACAAAGAAAGAGATTATCGGAGAAGACAAGATTGGTGTCGTTGGCAATTATTACGTAATAAAGACAGTAATCCAACTGAATCGAGAGAATCAGATTAACCTTGAAAATCTCGTTTTGATGACTGTCGACGGCGATGATGTCATTACATTAGGCAACATAGACGAGATGCAACAATATGTAGACACTCACGAACCTGTACCAAATGAAAAAGTACTTGCCGCCATCGAGAAGATAGATAAGATGAGTCGCAGTGAGCGATGGGAATATTGGAAGAGCGAACTATCCAAATGCGTACGTTGCTATGCATGCCGTGCAGCTTGTCCACTATGTTACTGCAACCGTTGCGTAACAGAGGTCAACTGTCCTCAATGGATAGAGCCATGGGCTGCCCCGCTTAGCAATATGGAGTGGCAGATTAACCGTGTGATGCACATGTCAGGCAGATGTGTCGGTTGCGGAGAATGTGCAGCCGCCTGCCCTCTCGAACTGCCTATCGGCATACTCACAAAGAAAATGGGTATGGACATCAAGAATACTTTTGGTGGATGGAAAGACGGAAGTGTGCTGTCTACATATAACGTAAATGATAAAGAAAACTTCATTAAATGACATTATGGAAAGACTTATAATAAAATCGGACCTGATACATACATGGCTCGCTAAGATAATAGAGACAGTACCACGCGTACTTGCCCCGGTCAAAACCGGCAGCAAAGCAGAATTCAGTGAGATAAAAGATGCCGACAGTGTAGCATACGATACTCTCACTACTACATCATCTGTTAAAGCGTCAGCTTTTCCTAATACAGAGACTCTTTTTGCTTATGAAAAACAGGGTACTGATACAAAAATATATGATGTTGCTGAAGAGAACTTCCTCGACACTGTCATTTGGCGTGCACGTCCATGTGATGCAGTTGGCTTCGGTCCGCTTACCAAGATATTCAATTGGGACTATAAAGACAAACTGTACAATGAGCGTTTCTCACGCCTTGTTGTTGTTTCTTTCGCATGCGACAAAGCTGACGGATGCTGCTTCTGTACATCTGTAGGTGGAGGACCAGGCAATACAGCAGGCAGTGACATTATGCTCACCAAAATCAATGATAAAGAAACTTTGGTAGAAGTACTTACAGACAAAGGTCAGAAACTAATAGACTTATGCAAGGATTGCTTTACTAAAGCTGACGACAGCATTGATAAAGAGTCGGTATTAGCCCAAGTACCTGTAAGGTTTACACGAGAGCAGATACATGATAAACTGGCAAAAGCCTTCGAAAGTCCTATATGGAAAGCCCAGTCAGAGCGTTGTCTGGGATGTGGAGCATGCGCCTTTGTTTGTCCTACATGTGCATGCTTCGACATACAAGAAGATGCTCATGGTAACCACGGTCGCCGCGTACGCTGTTGGGATTCATGCGGATTTACACTCTTCACCCAACATACATCAGGTCATAACCCACGTCCTACGCAGGCCACACGCTGGCGTCAGCGTGTAATGCATAAATTTTCTTATATGCCCGACCGTCTTGATATATACGGTTGCACAGGCTGCGGTCGTTGCTCGCGTGCCTGTCCGGTAGACATGAACATAGCAGAACATCTAACAAATATCGCAAACAATGAGTAATAATATATACATACCCTATGTAATGGTAGTCGACAAGATAACTGTCGAGGCTCCCGGGGTAAAGACATTGCGCCTACGTTTCCAGAATGAAGAAGAAGGCAATAAATTTGAATTCAAAGCAGGTAACTTCGCAGAATATTCAGCTTTTGGTGAGGGCGAATGTACTTTTTGTATAGCTTCCGCCCCTACCCGCAAAGGGTATATCGAGTGTACTTTTCGTAAGGCAGGTCGAGTAACATCCGGACTTGACCGTCTGGAAGAAGGCATGACGATGGGAGTACGTGCTCCGCTTGGCAACTCTTTTCCTCTTGACGACTGGAAAGGTAAAAATCTTGTTTTCGTAGCCGGTGGTATAGCTCTTCCTCCTATGCGTGCAGTGATAGACAATGTGCTTGATCGCAGGGATGAGTTTGGCGATATAACTATCGTTTATGGTGCCAAGACAGTGAACGACCTTGTATACAAAGAAGAACTGAAGGAATGGGAAGAGCGTCCTGACGTTAATCTCTTTGCCACAGTAGATCCGGGTGGTGAAACGCCCGACTGGAAAGGAAAAGTTGGATTTACTCCTAATGTATTAGGTGAGGTAGCTCCAAGCAGTGACAATGCCGTCGCTATTGTCTGTGGACCTCCTATCATGATTAAGTTTACATTCCCTGTGCTCGAGAAACTCGGTTTCAAGGATGAGAACATATATACTACGCTTGAGAACCGTATGAAGTGTGGAATTGGTAAATGCGGCCGATGCAATGTTGGTCCGATGTTTGTCTGCAAAGACGGACCTGTATTCAGCAAAGTACAGTTGAACGCACTTCCACCTGAATTTTAATATATCGTAATCAATAATATTTAAATGAATGTTTGATCCCCGGTTGCATAATGTGACTGGGGATTTTTATATCTATACAAGTATTTCCTTATTGAGTGAAGAATACAACAAAGGTATACTAAACCGGAACGTAGACCCATATCCCAGTTTTGACTGCACTCCTATACTGCCGCCTAACTTTTCGGCTATAGCTTTGCATATCGGTAAGCCAAGACCAAGACCCTGTGAAAACTGATCCAGTTTTTCAAATTTACCAAAAATTTTTTTCTGATTCTTTTTTGCTATGCCAATACCTGTATCTGTAACCAGTACATTTAACATATCACCACCAACATTATAGTCGACTGTAATACTACCTGTTTGTGTAAACTTGTCGGCATTGAGTATCAAGGCTTTAAGTACTCGTATAATACTGTTCTTGTCCAAAGACACATAAAGAGGTTCATGCCTTATTATATTCAATCGTACATCGTCATGAATAATTCCCTTAATACTTTCAGACAAATCATGCAAAAAAGAACTTATGTCGAATGCTATTGGCTCTACCTGATATTCGCCACTTTCAAGAGCAGACATAAGAAGCATATTATCAATCATACGTACTAATAACTCTGTATTCTGGTGTATTATTTTAATAAATACCTTATGCTCCTCTGCCGTGACATCAGTATCAAGCAACTGCATAAATCCTATTATAGAATTTAAGGGTGTACGTATTTCATGACTCATATTATGAAGAAAAGCAATCTTCATTTTTTCTACATTTTCTACTTCTGTTATTTTCTCTTTTATTCTCATAATATTATTTTTTTGTGTGTTTATCGCGTTCAGTATATTATTTATTCATTATATAAAATTCTAAAGTCATGAATAGACTAATATGCTAACACAGCCCTAACAAATAAGAGGGAGTAAGCCTTACTTGCATGGCAGACATAAACGAATGAAGGACCAAATGTAAACGTCACGGCGTCAGCAAGATCACACTCCGATGCTGACCAAAAACTACATGCACCATTGCCATCGGTTGGTATCGAGTGTCCCCCTATAGCTGACAGTTTTGAATTCAATGCTGAAAAATAGGTTCCATCTAAATTGTCTATGATATTAAGGCCACCAATTACCGTATAAGCCTGAGCAAGCTTTATTGTTTTCTTCTGAGAATCTGTAAGGTTACTCAAATTTATTAAAACATCCAACCAATCGCCTGCTGTTGGAAGATACCAACCACTGTTTGTAAAGGATTTTGTTGTGCCATCATTATAGTTGTTGCAATAATACCATGCATAATTTGAGGACGTATTTATAAATGATTGATTTACTAATGCATCATATACACTGCTTATATCATTAAAACAGTCCTTAAGGGTTGTGACATAAGGATGGCTAGTACGATCGGTATATGGTGAATTGTTACCATCCGACCATTGACAATGGTCACTATAAGCCAATTCTCGCGCCAACACTTTACCATGGCGGCAACCGGCATCATATTGAGAACGTGTCAACTCCCTCGAATAGATGATGCCTAACGTCTGCCCTGACCTAAAGGTTGTACCATTTGTTCCGTCTGAGTAAAGATAGTTTCCTATCGGAGCATCACCTGTGTATATATCCATTCGTGTAGAGTATGGGGTATACGTTACCCTTAAATCATTTGTTCCACTCCCGGATATTGATATATTACAGTTATAATCATAGTTACGATAAATATTAAAATCGGCATAATCTACGACTGGATTCGTCTCATTTGTTACACCTCCAAGATAAACACGATAGGTAGAACTCCAACCTGTTCCCCATCCTGTATCTCTTTTTGCATTTATCAATATGTAAGAAGCACCTGAAGGAGCATACGCACTTGTTCTTTGTTCTTCTGAAGTTGAAGAGGTATTTTTACCTGAAATATTCTCATAGACATAATAAGGACCTGCGGTAACTACACTGCCTGCTGATACAGCTGTAGTAACGGAGTTATAATTTAGTCCACTATAACCTGTAGTTGGATTATTAGAATTAATCGGAGCAATAAAACATTCATTAGGAACATTACACAGCTGATAATCGGTTATTGTTATATCCTTTGCTGGAGTTATCGTAAATGTATATTTGCTATAAATCCGCTTAAGCGATACAGACTGTGCTACTGTTGATGTATTTATGTTTACGCCTGACGTTTCACCATACATTATACCTAATATTGATGCAGGATCTGCTACAGGTTCTGTTACTTTAGCCCTCAACTCTGAGAGTGTACTTATACCATCAAGGTATGAACTGCTACCGGTATTTGCTATCGCACATATAGTACAGTCATTACTAACCCTTACCGGTAAAGTAACCGAAGTTGGATTTGTTGAGTTATAGGTATTACCTATAAGATACCCCCGACTGTTGAAAACAAGTATTATTACATTATATATAGCATCACTTATGGTTCGCGTAGCAGTTGTCTGAGTTTGCTTACTTATAGTCACCTTTAACGAAACCAGCCCAGACTGCATTTCTGATACATCCACAGAACTACATGATGATAATAAAATAAAAGCTATTATCATTGATAGACATACACTAAGTTTTATTGGATGTTCTTTTATATTAAGAACCTTATTCATACTCATATTATTTTCTATCTGAAATTATGGAATTACTATATTTCTGATATATTCGTTCCATGGTATAACGCTCATTGTTATGTTTTTACTGTTAAAGTCTATTATCACCACTTTATTGTCACCTGAGCATAAGGATACATATTTCCCAGTTTCATCACGGTCTGCACTAATCAATAATTGTTGTGATGTTAAACCAGATATTCTGGATTCAGATTTTTTACCACTTTGACTTTTATATACAGAGACTGTTAAATGTTCGCCAATCATACTAGGTAATGAACGAACGGCATCAGTAACAAGTTGATCGTCCATATCAAATTTGAATTTTGGACTATATGTTATAGAATCACCTTTACTTTCGCCCGTAAATGACATAAAATTGCGGAATCCGGAAAGTACTACTCTATATGGACCTTCCCCAAAGGTTTCTTTCAACTGGCGAATTACCACTCTTACTGTTACAGGCTTATTAATCAGAACTATATTAGCCCAGGTTATATTATTTACAGACTTATGTGAAGTATAATTGTATACGCCGTAATATAGAGATGATGGCAATATATATTGTTCTTTAACTGAATCGTACTTTACACCTGTCGCCATTGAACCTATATCATCTCCCTCATCAGGAGTATGCATAACTAAACTGTCTTTTTCTGAAGTGCCTATCATTACCAGAGATACAGAATCCATTCTACTATCATAGTTTAAAAGATATTTTCCATCTGGTTCGGCTGTAACTATTCGTTCAAATTTTCCATTTTTGAACAGATATGCGCGGAGATTAATCATTAAATTCAACGGCAGTACTTTGCCAGTACTATCTTTAGAGGATACGCTCACATAGCACATTATACAGTTAGCGTTGTTATCATCAATACAGGATACAATGGCTATTATTATAAGGCAACATGCTAGTAACTTATTGAAATATCCTATTTTCATCATAAGGAAACATTTTCTATCAAAAATTATTTTATTACAACTGTCTGACTATTGGTTGCCCAATCTGTAACAGTAAAGGTTACTGTAGCTGTTGATGGTACTATATTCTGAGAAGGATCAGTAAGACCACGGCCCTTAATAGTTACGCTCAATGAATATATATTATTGGCCTTTATTACGTCATTATCTGTCGTTATTGATTCTTCAGACATAACATCATCGTTTATTATTATAGGATAATACAGTATTGTACCCGTATCACTGCTATTTGTCTTGAAACGACCCTTTATTACAAGTTTTGTAGGATTTGTTGAGGAATGAGGAAATACATAAAAGTAATATGGAGTTGATGATGTAACGTATGGTGATGTTGAGAGTGTCAAGGCACCACTACTCAGATATGCGAAACTGTTTAGATTTGCATTTATGGCACCACTCGCATTTGTCTGTTCACATTTTCCAACGGTTTCCGATTCTGCAAGAGAGGCTGACTGACTTGGAGTACCACCATAGCTACAGATATCATTTACGTTATACATAAATATCTCATTAACAATGAATGACGCATTAGGATATGAACTCTGAGAGAAATCAGATGTCAATGAGTTAAGATCTATACGGGCTACAAGACGACAAAGAGGCACATTTACTGTAGATGTATTTGAAGAGGCAAACGAACTGAAACAATTATCAACCTCACCGAACATTGGTAGTCCTGTCATTTTTTGAGCGTTTGCTGTATTGCAAGCTGTATTTGACTGTGCATCTGCACTTGTTGTATAACTTAAATCAGCTGTTAATGCCTTAAAATCTGTCATTGATTTACATGCTGTAAATGCGGTCTTGTCTGCTGCTGCATTAGTAGTATTGGCAGCAACAAGTATGTTGCGAGACTGAGTTGTAGTTGATATAGACGTCTCTGACTTAGTGTCTATCGTAACTTTGCCTTGGTTGCCATCAAAAAGTCCTACATAAAATGCAGTTACCTTTCCCTCGCCATCACCATAGGTAAAAGCTTGGTTTGGGAGTGCAGTTGTAGATGAAGAACGTGTCTTAAGACCTAGATTCAAATTAACGATAGCGGGACTACCGGAAGTTTCACCATTTCCGGTGTCTGAAGATGTACATGATGTCATCATTAATAATGACATCATTACTGCAATAAATACATAATTTTTATTCATAATCTCTTGTTTTTATAATTAATTTCATTTATTATCACGTTTTTATAATTTTATTTTAATAAATCAGAAAGCCAAGACAGGACGTGCATAGAAACCATCAACCTTAGCAATAGAGCCTAGAGCCAGATTATCATCGCTGCCGAATAGTGTTCTGTAGGCATAGCCCGTATTAAACTCAGAAGAACACCAGTAAGACTCATTATTTCCTGAAAACGCATCATAATTATTACTTCCGGCTTTGCTCATCGCTGTATTTAGAGCATTCGCACAAGCTGTTGACTCACCAGACCAATATAAATAACCACCTGTTCTACCATCATTAAATGAACTTGACATACCGCCCAAATTTATACAGATCTGATACCATTGACCAATGCTTGGAAGATACCAGCCACTGGTTCCGCTAGGTATTGGAATAGTTGACTTAAATGTGGTAGCTGCTGCATATGCTGCCGGGTAATTACTATCATTTATTTTCCCTGTATAGGTAAATCCATCATAATCAGTAATATTTAAGGTCGTATTAGCACTACCTGTAAGGTTTGTATTTCCAGGTCCCCAGATAACACCTGTACCTGCATTCTTCAATGCCATGGCATAACCATGTATAAAACCATTTGTATTATCTGTCGCACTTGTGGTTGTACTAAAAACTATTGCCACAGGAGTTTTACCCGAAATAAGCGTACTGCTGTATGAACCGTCTGAATAAAATATATCACCTATTTTGGGACCAAAATATGATGGGACCATTGCTTTTGTAAAATCAGTTACGCTAGTGGTTACAGTAACATTTGTCGGTATAAGTTCATCTGACACATTAGGAACACCTGTTCCATTCAATGTTACAGCCATGCTGTAAGTAGTATTCTGACTTATCTTTGAATCACCGGTACCTTCTGTTATGTTAGATAGTATATTGCCATTAGCTCTACTATTTATAGTTATTGGATAGTATGTGTAATATGTAATACCACTATTTGTGGTAAATTGACCTTTAATTACAAGTTTTGTAGGATTATCACTGTCGTGTGGAAACACATAGAAATAATATGGACCACTATAAGTACTGATTATTCCGCTACCAAGATATAAAGTATTTATATTAGATGTTATATATTCTCCACTTACATTGCCGGTAGCAGTCTTCGAATTCCAATTTGTAAGTTGATTATTAGCATTATACATAAAGATCTCTGTCGGAGTAAAACTACAACCGGAAGAAGGGCCACTAAAATCTGTTGTAAGTCCGGTTATGGCTACACGCGATATGACACGAGTCAGGTTAGCTGTTGTGCTTAATATGGTATTAGATAACCAGTGAAGTGGTTGCACCGGCGACATCATTGGGAGTGCTTTCATATTCTGTGAGTTTGCTGTTGTGACCCATGTTTTAACCTTTCCGTCTACGGATGTAGTATAGCCCAAATCAATAGATGCAGTGTAGAAATCGCTAATCGTATATTTACCGGAGAAAGCACCCGAGGGGATATTTGCGAATACAAGTATTTGTGTTGCATCCTTACGTGTCATTATCGTTTCGGTAGTACCTGATATATAATCATATTCATGAATAGTAACAAGATTACCGTCTGAATTAAACAAAGCCGCACATATATGATTTAGAGTTTTTTCATTACCGCCCGGAGTTCCTCCATTATCAGTAGGAAGAGGACCATTTGCACGAGTTTTGTTACTATCATTTTCTGACTTATTAGATGTTAGAGACAGATGGATAAATGCATTTTCTGAAAAATCTGATCCAGGCGTAAGAGCCTCAGAGGTACATGAGCCAAGCAATATACATAATACTAATAGTTTTGATATATAGTATATATTTTTCATTTTATATGTTTTCATCCATTCTTATAACATCAATATTCTAAAAGCAATGCCATCGTACATTTATTTTTATGTCAAAAGGCTTTATTTTACTGATCTTTCATTTTCTAAAAACTTAAAGTTTTAAATTGATAAATCGATTAATATGCTAGTACTGCCCTAGCATAGTTGATGGTGAGATTCTTATTGTTGTAGCCCAAGTAGATACGAGCACTGTTGAACATGAACCTCAGAGCGCCATTAGTGTCGTGCTCAGACGCAGTGTAAAAACTAAATGCACCTGTATTAAGACTAATTTTATCTCCACCGGCATTTAACAGTTTTGTATTCAAGTTATCAAAATACGTACTTGCTGGCAGATTCAATATTATATCATTATTAATACCTATTGTACTTGTACGCATACCCTTTATTGTTGTATACTGATCAGCAGTCCATGTGCCTAAATTCTCCATCACATCCCACCAATCACCTCCACTTGGAAGATACCAACCTGTATTCGTAAATGACTTTGTTATACCGTCATTGTAAGTATGGCAATAATACCATGCGTTATTTGATTGTGAATCAGCCATACCCTTATCTAGAGTACCGACATATCCACTAGCTATATCTTCATACGTTGCCTTCATAGTTGTACAAAAAACAGGTGGATTACTTGTTTGAAATTCACCTGACCAATTACAACAGGCTCCTCCATTTGCATTTTTAAGAGCAAGAACCTTTCCATGACGGCAACCATCTACATTATATTGTTCAAAATTAAGTTCATTCGAATAGATTATTCCTACAGTCTGCCCTGATTTAAATGTGGTTCCGGATGTTCCATCTGAATAAAGATAGTTTCCTATGATGGCATCACCTGTATAGATATCTGTACGTGTAGTATATGGGGAATACGTTACACGGATATCATTTATTCCACTACCAGATATTGATACATTACAATTATAATTGTAATTACGATAGATATTAAAATCGGTGCAATCTAAAACAGGAGATATGTCATTAGTCACACCTCCAAGATATATACGATAGGTTGACTTCCAACCAGTTCCCCATCCAGCATCTCTTTTTGCATTTATCAATATATAAGAAGCACAGGATGGGGCATTAGCACTTGTTCGTTGTTCTGATGCCGTTAAAGAGTTATTATTACCGGCCAGATTCTCAAGTACATAGTAAGGGCCGGCTGTAACTACACCACCGGAAGAGACCAATGTCGTAACAGGACTATAATTTATACCACTATAACCTGTAGTCGGATTACTTGAACTATCCGGAGCAATAAAGCATTCATTAGGGACATTACATAATTGATAATCTGTTATCGTTATCTCTTTTGACGGAGTTATCGTAAATGTGTACTTACTGTAAATACGCTTAAGTAACACTGACTGCGCAGCTGTCGAGTTCGTTATTGTCACGTTGGGTGTTTCACCATACATTATACCCAATGTTGATGCAGGGTCTGATACAGGTGCCGTAACCTTTGCTCTCAACTTTGCAAGCGTACTTATACCATCAAGATAGGAACTACTGCCTGTATTTGCTACTGCACATATTGTACAGCCTGCACTAACCCTTACTGGCAATGTAACAGAAGTTGGACTAGTTGATGTATAAGCACTGCCTATCAGATTGCCCTGACCATCAAATACAAGGATATCTATGTTATCAATGGCATCACTTATAGCTCGTGTAACTATTGTAGGGCTTTGCCTGCTTATATTTACAGTCAGCGATACATGGTCGGAAGAAATTTCTGGGATATCTACAGAACTGCATGATGGTAAAGACATACAAGCCATCAAAAACAATAAATATGAACAATGCCTTATTATATGTTTTTTGATATTTTGCAATTCTCTCAATATAAACTTCTTCATATATATTAAACTATTTCATCAGAAAAAACTCTTATCAGCACTATTTTACAGTTACAATCTGTTGATATGATGTCCACCCATTAACAAGCATCTGAACTGTGGCTGAAGACGGGTTTATTTCGTCTGTTACATGATCCACCCCTCTACCATTTATCACTATACTTATTGCATAGTAATGGTTCATCAACACTTTAGAGTCATCTGTCTGTGCTGAATTTATATATGTACTACCACCATCAAGACTTATACGTGTATTACTTTGATACTTATTTATAACAATTGGATAGTAAACCGTCACAGCTGTACCACCACTAGGAGTGAAAGTACCCTTTATTACGAGTTTTGTAGGAGCGGATGTTGTGTTAGGAAAAGCATAAAAAGTATAAATAGTCGGCGTTGCAGGATTATAAGAGGCAATAGCACCGCTGCTCAGATATGAAGTATTAGTTGCAGTAAAGGCGCAACTTGCGTCCGAACTTTCACCTGATGCAGGAACACTTCCCGTTGCTCCATCTAGGGTACAGGTGGTATTCGCATTATAAAGGAAAACCTCTTTGGGTACAAAAGTAGCACCTTCATAACCTGTATTGCTAAAATTACTGCTTATTGAGGATGATTGTACCTTATATACAAGGTGGTCTAGATTTACCGTTGGAGTTGCCGAATTATTCGAAAAAGAAAGAGTAGTATTGCCATACATTGGCAGTTTCTTGGCATCCTGACTGTTATAAGTCTGTACATTTGATGTAGTGTTAGCCAACAAAGTAGTGACACCTTCAAAAAGGTTTCTCTTTGTTACACTTGCAAAATCGGTTTGCGCAGAACTAACATTTGCAGACACACTTATCTGAGAGGCCTGAGTTGTAGTATTTATTTGGGGTTTGCTCGTACTTACATAGCTGTCGAAATGCTGAACATCTCCGATTTTAGCCCCACTGGCATCAAAGGCACAGGCATACCCGCCATTTATCGTTTTTTCATCATTTGTAGGATCTGTTGTTACACGAGTCAAACTGCTTGTGTTTAAATTAAGATAAACTTTTGCCGGACAAGCATTTGGATCCACATTGTCTTCTTTATCAGAAGAGGTACATGACATCAGCGTTATGACAGACATGAGCACTGCGATAACTAAATAATTTTTATTCATAATCTCTAATTTTAATTAATTGTATTTTAAAATCTTATTCTCTATATATTAACAAATAGGTCAGAAAGCTATAACTCGTCTAACGCTGGAATTGTCACTCTTGCCGATATTAGTAAGGCCTAGACTATTAGAAGTTGAAATTAGCAGGATATATGCATTATCTGCATCGTATTCAGACGAACTCCAATAAAATTGATATTCCGTCGTAAATGGATCATAATTACCATCTCCTACTTTATTCATAGCTGCATTTATTGCATTGACAAAGACCGTTGACGAATTGTCCCAATGTAAAGTTCCATTTTTTCTATCATCTTGGAATACTGTTGACATTCCTCCTAGATTTATAAGTATCTGATACCACTGACCTATACTTGGTAGATACCATCCGCTTGTTGCATCTGGAGCAAGTTGTGCAGGACTATAATTTTCAACTACAGCAGGATAACTAGTGTTATCTATCAGACTTGTATATGTCAGGCCATCATAATCTGTAATATCCAATGTGGTGTTTGCACTTCCGGTAGGAGTAGAACCTTCTGGTCCCCAAATCAAACTGTTACTTACATTCTTTAGTGCCATGGCATAACCATGAACAAAACCTTTTGCCTTGTCTGCAGCACTCGTTGTTGTACTGAATACGATTGCGATAGGAATATTACCTGAAATAAGAGAGCTATTGCATGAACCATCTGAATATAAAATATCTCCTATCTTTGGACCAAAATATTCAGGAATGGTAGCACTCGTATAACCGGCTACACTCGTGGTTACGGTAACATTGGTTGGAATAAGTTCATCTGACACATTCGCTACACCCGTACCATTCAGAGTTACAGATAGGTCATAAGTAGTATTAGGACTTATCTTTGAATCACCCGTACTTGATGGTACTGCCGAGATAATATTGCCACTTGCACTACTGTTTACAGTTATTGGATAGTAGGTGGTGTATGTACTGCCACTATTAGTCTTGAAGGTGCCCTTTATTACCAGTTTTGTAGGATTGGTGCTGCTATGAGGGAACACATAGAAATAGTATGGATCGCTATAAGTACTTATTTTGCCACTGCCCAGATATAAGGTGTTGGCATTGGCACCTGTGTTCTCTCCGCTTACATTACCCGAAACTGTCTGTGTACTCCAATTGGTAAGCTGGTTGCTTGCATTATACATAAAGACTTCCGTGGGTGTAAAGCTGCAACCTGAATATGGACCGCTGAAAGTCTTGGTAAGGCTTGTCAGTGCAACGCGCGCTACCATACGGGTAAGACCTACGGTTGGATTAAGGACTGCACCGGAAGACCAGTCAAGTGACTGCACTGCTGACAACATCGGCAGGGACTTCATACTCTGAGAGTTTGCTGTGGTAACCCCTGTCATACTCTTGCCGTCTACGGATGTGGTATACCCCAAATTCTGTGATACTGTATAGAAATCATTAAGAGTGTATTTACCCGAGAAAACACCTAGCGGTACATTGGCAAATACAAGCATCCGGGTAGCATCCTTGCGGGTTACAATAGTCTCTGTAGAACCCCTGGCATAATCATACTCATGGAGAGTAACAAGACGGTCTGATGTATCGAACAATGCTGCACACACATGATTAATATAGCCTTCGTTATTACCGGCCGTCGCTCCATTATCTGTAGGCAGAGTTCCATTAGCCCTTGTATTAATATTACCATTACCTGTTTTATTGGATGTCAGAGACAAGTGTATCAATGAAGATTCCGAAATGTCATCTTCAGATACAGATGTCTCTGATCCACACGAGATAAGAAGTGTACATACTGCTAATAGTTTTAATATGTAGTACATATATTTCATTTTATTCTTTAATAATATTTTATTCTCATAATTCAATTTTAAAAGCATCATGCCATAGTCTATGACCGTTGTAATCTCACGACCACAAGTGCCTACCCGGGGGAGTCTCCGCTGAGAACATATTAGTCGGCACTGCGAGATAATAGAAATGGGAAGGAATCGAGTCGACCCATATCTACTTCTTCGTTCATCATATTAACAGCATGATGCTTGTTGTTCTATGGTATCATTACATCGTTTATTTTCTGTGACTATACCCGGATCTTTATAGACTGCACCACGTGTTTGAGGGTTTAGTGTAAATTTTAATGTCAGATCCCCTATTTGTTTATTGGTATTAACTAGATATTCGTTATTACAAGATGTAAAAAAGCCAGACATAGATAAAGCCAATAACGCTATATCACTAATTCTAAAAGATTTTTTTTTCATAATCTTATTCATAAAAATTGATAATGTTATATTATTCCTGATTATAATTTTAAATTTATTATTATCAGAAATACTATGCTTCTTTGTTAAAAGCAATGGTAATTTATAAATAGTTTGGTAATGTAATTTTGATAAAAGCACACAAAGGCTTATAACGGCCAAGAAATTATAAAGGCCATTAGCTAAAACATTAAAATTCCATGCATAACAATAACTACAGAAAAATAAAAACAACCATTTTTTTGAAGATATATAATATATCTTCTTCAAAAAAATTAAGAGCCTATATAGGTGTGTGTGTGTGTGTGTTAGCAAAATTATTCAATTTCGCAAACATATTAACATATTTAACACCCACTTCTTTCATATCTTTTTATTAATTTTTTTTGTAAATTCAAAGGTATGTCTATTTGAAAAATAAAACAAATTTTTATACCGATAAATTAATAAAATACGTAATTTAGGTTATTAATGTGGAAATAAAGAACAAATACTAGGTAATAACAAACATTAATTTCACGTTATTACACTTTAATCACTGTCCCGTTTATGTAATGATAAATTATTTTATATTGAAAAAGTTATTTCTTTTTTGCCTTCAGTCGGTACTTAAGTTACTGACTATAAGTTTATTCGGCTGAAGGCAATTTTTATGGGACTTATATTGTCCATCTTTGGGTATTTTCATTGTGCCTTTCTGTGTGTTTTCATAATAGGACTCTTTTCAATACACGAAAGCAATACCTTTTTATTACCAAAACAATGCTTTACAAGCTTGCGACCTAGGTCGAACGATCGTTTGACCTAGGTCGCAAGCTTATTCGACGTATGTCGAAAGTTCTCAGAGTATAGCTTTTATGATTCGATATACATGCATTCGGAACTTATTAGTTTAGCTATTCTCACAGATTATCTATAAATATTTTTCATCACATCACTGATTTACTATGCAAAACGCACCAATTATTATATACTAGACAATCCTTACCAATAAATAAGGACGTGCCGGGAATAATCGGCGAAAACGGATAATTATACTAGTTGAGAATTTGCCTTCAGCCGAACAAGCTGACAGTCAGCATTTTAAGCTCCGACTGAAAGCAAAACGCAATCAAGAAATAATTAAATATGGACCATTTATCTTGTAAGAGAGAACCTCATACTCAGTCCAAAGTCTTGAGTGGTAATTGGATAGCTGCTACTGCTTAGCAGAGGAGTATTGGTCTGACGGTCATAATAAGCAGTAAGCGTGATAAGTCTGCTTAATGTATAATCAGCACTAAAGGTCCACTTCCATGCTGTATTGCCGCTACTGGCAGCACTGGTCATTGTAGCAATATCTCTTGTTATAGCCGACTGACGGCGATACGACACATCCATTCTGACATTAAGGTTGCTATTAAATGCATCATCCCTACCCTGCATGTAATTATTTTTATCCTGACTCTTGATATTAGAATTACTACCGGATGTATTAACTTTATGATGACTGCGGGTATTAAATAGATTGAAGTCGTTAAGTTTATAACCCATACCAAGAACCCAGTCTTTACTGGTCGACTGGTTTATCTGAACACTCGTCATGCTCAGGTTTAATACACGTGTAGACCTGTACTCAAGTTTACAGGTCAGATTATTGTTGAACGTAACATCCATACCCAGCAATGGGCAGAATGACTCATTGATACTGACTGAGCTGACATTATACATGCTACTTGGAACAGGGTTACCTGTGGTAGCATCGGTTATGAAACCAAGTCCGTCCATATACTCATGAAAAGTGCTGAAACTGCTATATGAGCCAACGGCGAAAATGCTACGGTAGGCATGGTTGATATTGATACTTCTGAAATGATCTCGAAACCAAGGCAACTGGCTCAGGCCACTGTAACGCAATGTCCAGTTGGGCAACAGGCGTGCAAGTGTAGGGAAAATATCCAAACCACCGCCACTGGATGTGTATGCAGACAAAAATGCAGGTATCATCACATCAGCACTGTATTTATTGACAGTACCATTTGCCACATCAAACTTTTTACCTGCCAGACCTGTATAATACAAAGGATATACAGCATTGGCATATCCGGCCTCAACCCTATTTCTAAAGCCATCAAGTGAATTACAGAACTTGTCGAATGTGGCCGACTTATAACCGTTATTGGCATTACCGGTACCCTCAAAGACACCCTTCAGACTGATTGTTGTCATAGTGAAAGTACCACTCCGGGTGGTAGGTTGGCCACTGTACATATACTGTATGCTCTTAGCCTTAGTCTGTGTACGTGTGGCGGTAAGGTCTACAGTCAGGTTGCGCACAGGTTCGAGTGTCATATGCAGTTGCAGGTCTTCAGTACCATTCGTCGTAGCAGGTGTAGACACACTGTCGTTTCTCAATAGCCAATCGTTTTCCAAAGCTTTCTGCACATAACCATCGCCTGTCATTCCGAAAGCGAAGCCTAATCCCGGTGACATGATATCACCTTTACGCTGACCGAATGCGGCTCCTATTTCAGGCATGAATCCTGGTAAAGACATAGAGTACTGATTGCGGTAACTGAAACTCACGTTGCGCACCATCATCAAGAGACGTGCCATACTCTGTGTTGTCTTATACCATCCCTTATCTTCAGGATTAGGTTTAGCCTTAACCATAAGTTTGACCATCATACTGTCATTACTTTTTATCAGTATTTTGTTTGCATCCAGCACCTTATACTTTATCTTGTATGTCCGGCCGTCTTTTGTCTTTGCCGTGACCAGGAGTTTCCTACTGTTCTTACCATGGCTTATCGTTATCGGAGTACCGGGTAGCAAGGCTACCTCCTTCTCGAACGTACTCTTATTAATCGGAAGCATATTTTGCTTATTGATATCCCGCGTCCGCCTCTGTATAGGCTGATGGAATTTTCTGTTGACTTTAGCAAGAAAAGGTATATGGTCGTAAAGAGTCTCCATGTTAAACGACCCCATAACATTGACATCACGGTTGTTGGTGATAGTATTGCCGAGCGATGTACCATCATCCATATCCGTTCCGCGTACCCAACTGTATGTAGCCGAGTATGTGGCATTGGCACTAATCCAGTCGAAAACCGGTATCTTATTGATTGGCAACTGATATGACATAGTGAACGACTGATTGTAATTAAGAGGTTTGCCCCAATGCTTTATGCTGGTCCACACAGAGTCTTTCCATGCACTGTAATGATCAGGATAAAGATCTTTGTTTATAGGCATGTAAGGTTCCTCAATCTCAGCATGAGTAGCCGACTGGAACGACATATGCAGATTATTGGTAAAATCCCACCTGAGAGAGAATTCACGATTCCACAGAAACTGTTCACTGAATGTCAGAGGCAGTTTGGTATTGACAGAACTTTCCATATCACGCTCCTGCAATTCATAATAATTACGTGTAATCTCACTGCTGAAGCCTATATTCTGAGGCAGATAATTCAAGCCTATCTGTTTAGGCAGGTCAAACCATTTGCTGTTGCTCTTAATCAAATTGTTAAGAGGCTGGAAAGTCTTATATATAGGAGAATAATTGTAGTTGAGCATGCCACGCCAGTTATCCTCTTTCTCGTATACAGTAGTCTCGCCACTGGTATATCTATGACTGTGACTGTAAGAAAACGAGAAGTTGGCAGGATCGTAAGGCATAGGATGGCGCTTGTCGAAACGGACACCGAAATTAACATTAGACAGAGACAGGTTGGTATTGGTGGTATTTGTAATCGCAATACTCTTAAGAGAATCCCGTTCAGCCTTTGTTGAGCATGCATCCAACGCATCATCAAGTTTCATATCCGTATCCATCGGATTATACTTTGGTTTACTCTGCTCCTTGGTTACACTGTAATAAAGAGGGGCGGTAACCTTTGCCTTATCAGGAAAGAACTTGCCCAGTTCCACATTAGTGGTAACACTGTATTCCTTATAGTCATCAGTGGTACGTTCGTTCACCCCCTGTTCCAATCCACCAAACCCCTGAGATATATACTTGCCCGTCATATTGACCTGACCAACATCAGACAACTGCATATTAAGACTACCCTGAGCTGCCCATCCACCTGTATTGTCATAACCTTTGAGGCGCAATTCATTAACCCAGACTTCACCTGATTTAATAGAAGCAGAATTGTTCTTCACCCCGATTATCATAACCTTAACTTCGCCAAGTGTAGGGTTACCTATTATGCTGATCTTATTGTTAGGATGATCGCTATCGTAATTGCTAAATATATAATTGAACGAAGCATGCCCCATTGACTTCTGCTTGTTTCGGGCTTTCTTAAGGGCTGTGAATATGCTTAGGTTTATATCCAACATGTTATCCACAGGCCAAACTTTTAAGCGGTCGGCTGTACTATACTGGCCATATGTACCTGCAGTAGTAAGTTTTAGAGGTATCTCATATTCGTAATAGTTGCTTTTGTAGTCACTACCCAAACGAATGAATACAGATAGGTCATTATCCGCAAGATTAGTAGTATTGGGATCATTTGCATTGGCATGCACAAACATCTCCAGACGCTTATACTGACGCAAGTCTGTAGTAGTGTTCTTATACACGCCCTTTGCCTCTCCTGTAGCCAGATTAGATACCATCAGACTTAATGCCTGTTCGTTGTTCTCAGTAAGCTGTGGCTGAGAAGGGTCAACCACCCTACTGATACCGGGAGGCACCACATAGTTTACAGGTGTTTTCTCGCTGTTTTCTTCCACACTCACAGCACTCACAGCCATAGTACCACCTTGACCTGACGATGAATTAGACAACTGCTGATTATAGGTTCTCCATTCTCCACGTACCAGATCAAACGAACCGAAACGGAGTACGATAGGTTTCTTAAATCCGGTCATGAACATACGCATAAAACGTATGGATGTGAAATCATTGATAGAACCCACTTTAGATTCATACTCACTCAGCGGAATACGGAATTGATACCACGTTACATCCTCTGTTTTTCCATTACGCAGAGCCACACTGGCTGTACGCTTGTCTACTATATAGTTCTGTCCTACCTCCCAATTGTTTTGACCCGGTTTTATTTTGACATGATACTGATAATATTTCTCGTATTCATTGAGCGTATAATCCTGATTGATATCCTCAACATCAGGACCCGTCTTGTAAGATGTGTCATAACTCTCCTTATTTTGTTCACTGTCAGGAGAATTACCCTCAGGATTATTTATACGCTTATATCTGTCAAGTATAGATGTCTTGTTCTGATCATAATCTGAGCCACGAAAATAATGATAATCATCATTAGCAGGGTCGGCATAAATAGAATCGTATACAGCAGGAGCTACCTTGCCATGTATCGTATTAAGGAAATCCTTATAAGCCCCAAAAGTCTGTTCTTCAGAATCAGTCAGTCCGTTGAATCCGACGTCCTGCTTGGCTCTGGACCCTGATGTGGTAGCAAAGGCATATGTAGTGGTAGCTTGAGTAGGAATCTTACCCCATTGGGTAGTGACAAACCCACCTGTACCGTCAACAGGCATGCCACTCTCATAGAATTTTTTGCCATCATGCAACACGTCCTCGCTCACCTCACCCAGGTTGATATAGAAATCGCCACCATAGTTGGCTGCGTCACTACTTCTATCACTATATATAAATGGGTCAAGCATCCAGAATTCTATATATTCTATATTAGCACTCTCAAAATCGTTGGTATCAAGTTTTCTCATCATTCCGCCCCAGCGTTTCGATGGATTAAGAAGAGTACCGTCAGGGTTAAGTTCTGTAATAAGATTATACGGTCCGCGTTGGGATGGATAATAAGCAAGGTTGAGGATAGGCAAGGTATTGGAAACCCCGGAGTAAGAGTTAGTCTGACGGTTGGGATACAGTTCGTTGACATAAACCTCACGCACATAATGATTGCTGAGCTGATCAAGATCACTCTTGATATACCCCGGAGTAAGAGAACTGCTACGCCTTGTGAACAGAGGGTCTATGTTATACCAAGCCAGCAAGGCACGGTTGTATCCACTTGCCACAGTAGTTTTGTCTGAATGTTCAGGAAACATAGACGGCACACTGGATATTATCCACGATGTAGGTGTAGACACATCTATAGAGTTTTTTGTATTTTCAAAATCATCCAGATACGAAGCATTATCCTGTGTACCCCTAACCTGCCCGGCTATTAGTTGGGCGAACTCACCCGTGAAGGATATCTGTGATGGAGCTGTACAGTGCAGAAACGGTATCTTGTCAAGCATATCGGTAAGCCACTGGCTCTGTTTCTTCCAGTTTATGTTTACGCCCCAAAGAGTATTATTGAGCGGTTCCGAACCCATAGAGACCTTGGATGTAAGAGACTGCTCGGACAGATGCTGCACAGTACCGCTCATCTGGAAATCTTTGGTAAAGTCGTACTCCCAGTTTAGTCCAAGCATCGTTTTACGAGTTTGACCATAGTCAGTATTACTCTCCAACGAAACATTAACACCTGTGCCTGCATCAATTATACTCTGGTTAAGGATTGTTACCTCACCCGCCGAATAGTCGACAGCATAGTCTACGCCCTCAGTAAGTTTCACGCCACCCGCTGTAACAACCACCGAACCTTGCGGCACATTATATGCACCCAACGATATGACGTTGGCCGACGAACCCTTAAACTGACCCACCAGTTCATACTTATCCCTTTCAGCTATCTGTTTTGCCGTGGTTTTGGTAGAGTCGTATAGCTCTTGAAAGACATACTTCTTGGCTATATCAACAGGCACACCCTTCCCTGTAAGATAAGTATACAGCGAACGGCCAAAAGGTTCTACTTTAGGCAGAAATACCCTGCCATTGCTTACAGTATATCCATCTACATAGTCAAAGTACCCGTTGCTGTTAGGCCTGTTGTTGTTATCCAGACGGTCAGCCCCTATCACCTTAAGCAGAGTCTGGTCCTTAACATGCACTTCTGGTATATATGTGAGATACACGCCGGTAGTATCACTCTGGTACTTCACATCCAAGCGGAACTTTTCTTTTTCTACATTCGATGCCAGATAGTATACGTTCTTCATCATCAGGTCCCAGTTGCCCTGTTGTGGATTGTTACTGGTATTCTTAAGCGACTTCACGAAAAGAGCTTTATTGGTATCTGTGTTATCAGCAGCGAACTCTCCCACCTGATATGTTACACCACCATAAGTATATTCGTAAGCCACGGCAAGCACCTGATCGGTTTGCAGAGACGTCTTGAGCGAAACATATCCCAAAGAAGTATTCACTGAATATTCAGACGGAGACAGCAATCTGGCACTCTCAAGTTTTTCATAGTCAGCACCCCCTACGAACCCATTTATGCCGTCTAACACAGTATTGGTCTGGTCTATATTTCTTGCATCACCATAATTATTGGCAATAGTACTATACTCTGTATTAGCATTATTGCTTGGTACAGACAGACCGGTTGTAGTCCAAATATGATTAGATACTTTAGCATTCTCACCAAGATCAGTAAGAGCAATGATATTACGAGTATTATCAGTTGTTCCTGTCTTATTAGTAACCCATATCTCAACACGGTTGATAATGATACCGGTAGTAAGATTAGGCAATCTGGACATTGCATTGTCATATATCCCGCGAAAATAACCTGACAAGAAGAAATGGCGGTTCTCTTCATAGTTGGCGGCATCAATATCAAAGGGAGTCAACTGAGTTCCACCTTTGGTAGAGACACTCTTTGAGGTTGATTTCTTCTGCGAAACCACCGTCTGCAGTTTCAACTTGCCAAACTGCATGTCGGTACGTATACCAAACAGCGAACTGGCACCTGTTATAAGTGATGAATTGCTTGGAAAAGACACATTACCGGCCTCAACCAGTTTTATTATATCATCCTCCTTACCCTCATATTTCAGTTTTATGTTTTTTGCATCGAAGTCGAATGTAGCATCAGTGTTATAGTTAAGGTTCATGTTAAGTTTATCCCCCACCTTACCATTAACATTGAGGTTTATCTTTTCGTCAAAATCCATCGTAGTGGTCTTCCTGTTACGTATCGGAAGCGATGGATTATCTATGTTTTTCATTGTAGCGCCGAATTTAAGTTCGGCAGAACCCTGTGTCTTTATGCGTACACCACCGGGACCAAAAATCTTTTCGGCCGGTCCCAAATCAAACTGCATATCCGAGAAAGAGAACTTATCCTTACCCCCAGTTTTGCGCTCATCCTCATTTTTTTTCTTAAAATACTCGTTAATTTGTCTTCTAAGACTCCACAGTCTATACTCTTCGGGCGTCATAATAATAGGAGCATTGATATAAGTGCCACCCATCTTCGAACCAATATAATACAGATTAAGCGAATCATTATATTCTACGCTTTCCTGCAAGTTATCAGGTCGCTTCAGATCAAGTGTATTCTGGTCAAGATCACTCAACACTATAGGTACTGTACGTTGTATCTTCCATCGCGGATCCATTACCGAATCGGCCAATGGTTTTAGCCTCTTTTGCCTATTTTGTGGAAGGCTATTGTTTATTTGCTGTTTCTGTTGCTGATTTTGCTGTACAAGTATTCTATCCCATCCGAACATCTCTGCTATGTTGATGCTCAGAAATAATACCAATACAGACAAAATCAGTTTCAGATGTTTCATTTAATCTGCTTCAGAGCCAATTTTACAACAGTCTCTACTGCTGCATCAGGCTGCTCCTGCAATATTTTAACAACAACTTTTTGAGAAGGGGCAGGTGAAAATCCAAGCATAGCGAGAGCACTTAATGCCTCATCCTTCACCTCATTATTGACAGGAGCTGACATAGAACCACCGGTAGGTATCTCGGTAGTAATGCCTAGAGTGACAATCTTATCCCTGAGGTCTACTATTATTCTCTGTGCAGTCTTCAATCCTATGCCCTTAATACCCTTAAGTACTTTTTCATTACCGGTAGATATATAGTCGCAGAGTTCTGATGGACTCATAGACGAAAGTATCATACGCGCAGTGTTTGCACCAACACCCGAAACACTTATCAGCAATAAGAACAAGTTTCGCTCCTGCTTATCAGAAAATCCGTAAAGTACGTAGGCATCTTCACGAACAGCCTCATAAACAAACAGTTTTACCTCCTTTTTGCCCTGTATGGCAGTATAGGTGTTTAGCGATATATTCAGTCCATAGCCCACGCCTCCGGTATCGACTACAGCCATAGCAGGCGTTAACTCTGCCAGCTCGCCCTTTACATATTCAATCATAATTTTTATTTTTTCTGTATATACAATATCATAACGATTAGAGGCTGCTTTTATTGTATTCCATATGTTTTAGGTGCAAGTGGGGCTATCGCACAACGTCAACTTACGATTTATCAATAATAAAGTCATATAACTTACACTTTACAACTTTTATACCATTTTATCAAAAAAAGTATATACAATAATATGTTTTTAGCAGAAAAACTGTATTTTTGCAACAGCAAACTTGGAACAAATATTTTAAACCAATAAAAGATTATGAAAAAGATTAGAGCAGCCGTAGTAGGCTACGGTAACATCGGACAGTATACTGTCGAGGCTCTCGAAGCAGCCGAAGACTTCGAAATAGCAGGTATAGTACGTCGTAACGGCGCAGCAGACAAGCCACAGGAATTATCAAAATATGATGTAGTAAAGGATATTAAAGAACTGAAAGATGTAGACGTAGCCATTCTTGCCACTCCTACACGCAGTTGTGAGGAATATGCCAAGAGTATTCTTCCGCTTGGTATCAACACAGTTGACAGTTTTGACATCCACACCAACATCCGTCAGTATCGTGCCAACCTTATGCCTATATGCAAAGAGCACAATGCGGTGTCTGTAATAGCTGCCGGCTGGGACCCGGGATCTGACAGTATCGTACGTACATTAATGCAAAGCCTTGCGCCAAAAGGACTTTCTTATACCAACTTCGGTCCGGGTATGAGTATGGGCCATTCTGTATGTGTACGTTCTAAAGCAGGTGTAAAGAATGCCCTGTCAATGACTATCCCTAAGGGTGAGGGTATACATCGCCGTATGGTATATGTAGAACTAGAAGATGGTGCATCTCTCGAAGAAGTAACTAAAGCCATCAAGGCAGATCCTTACTTTGCAAACGATGAGACACACGTATTCCAAGTAACATCTGTAGATGATGTGCGTGATATGGGCCATGGCGTAAACCTAGTACGTAAAGGCGTAAGCGGCAAAACTCAGAACCAGCGCCTGGAGTTTGACATGAGCATCAACAATCCCGCTCTAACAGGTCAGGTACTTGTCAATGTAGCCCGTGCATCAATGCGTCAGCAGCCAGGTTGCTATACAATGATAGAATTGCCTGTTATTGATATGCTTGCGGGTGATCGCGAAGATCTGATCAGCACATTGGTATAAAGATCATACTTATAATAAACAGAAAAAGGCACCCGTCTATTGGATGCCTTTTTCTGTTTCATATCTATTTACTTTCTTTTCTTTCCAAGAATTTCAATTCTGCCTCCAGCATCTCCAGTTTCGGCATGCGGAATCCTACCTTCCTTGCCTCCTCAATAGGACGACTATAGAGATAATAAATTTCCATCGGACGATGAAAGTCATAATCCAATTTCATACTTGGTGAATAAGGTTCCATATCACGTGTCATATTTATAATTACGTCTGCGAAAGAACTATCAATATTCTTTACGCCCAAATGTCGGGCAGCATCGATAACCTCCATGATAAGATCGCGCATCAGAGCTGCTGAATTTTCATCAGCAATGAGTTTGTCAGTTTGTGTATTAAGCGCAACCGTCATTCCATTGAAAGGCATATTCCACACAGCCTTTTTCCATCTGGCCTCATTATACTCAACCTCTTTAGCCTTAACCCCTGCACTATTAAGGTCTGCTACCATAAGATCTATTATACTCTGGTCCTTGCAAGAATAGTTGCCTATGTTTATATTGCCATATGATTGATTTTGAACGTGCCCCGGTTCTGTCTTTGTCGAACATATAAAAGCAAGTCCTGCAGCGATATAAATATCAGGGAATTCATTTTGCAAATCCTGTTCCAGACCTATACCGTTTTGTATAAGCAATACAAGAGTATGTGGCTTCAGTAATGGTGGCAACATAGTTTTCAACAACCTGTTATTGGTAGACTTAAGACTTACCATTACTACATCACACTTCGGCATATCTTGTGTGTTCTTGTAAGCATTAACATTATCCAGATGGAAATCTCCATCGAAAGAGTCTACCTGAAGCCCATGTTGGCATACATATTCATAATCACTATGCAGTAAAAAATGTACATCCTTGCCTGCATTTGCAAGTTTCCCGCCATAGAATCCACCTATGGCTCCTGTTCCTATTATCCCGTATATCATAATTTATTTTTTGTTGGTTGTGCAAAGTTATATAAAATATATGCAAATTACATGCACAAAGACAAACATTTATTATTTTGTAACTAAAAGTTTTATAACTACAATAAACCACGCCAAAGTATTGACAAACTTATTTCAGAAAAAGAATATTGTATGGATATATAAGAAATATCTAAAAATGCTTTGGAGTAAGGAAATAAATGCATAATTTTGCGCAGTCAAAAATAGCTCGCCAATGGCATGGCCGTAGCCTGGTATAAATCCTGCCTAAATAAAGAAAGGGTATACTATACTTTTGCCAAAGAAGAATAATGAATTATATTACAAAACTTACTTATCAGACGCTTTTCTCAGTACTATATTTATTTAGTACTATGCCAATGAACGTTCTATACAAAATATCAGATTTAATTTTTATTATTATTTTTAAGCTATCGAATTACAGAGAAGAAGTAACCATTCAAAACATGTCAAGGGCATTTCCTAATAAGAAGTATAAGGAGATACAATCCATAGAAAAAGAATTCTACCAAAACTTTTCGGATATGTTTGCGGAAGTAGTAAAAAGTATATCTATTTCACCTCTAAAACAAACTTGCAAGTTAGATATAAAAGGATTCGAGTTTGTTGAGGAGCAAGTAGAAAAAGGTAACAATGTCATTGCATGCTTAGGGCATTGCACCAACTGGGAAATATTAAATTGCCTCCCCTCTAAAATCAACACAGATGTTTATTCTGGTTACAAACGAATAAGAGTACCGATATTTAATAAACTCATGTTTGATATAAGAGGTCGTTTCGGTATGCACCTAATAGAATCAAAATCAGTAGCAAAACATATTCTGTCAAATAAAGACAAACCGTCACTTTACTTATTAATTGCCGATCAATGTCCGAAAAAGATAAACGTGGATTATCAGATGACGTTTCTAAATCAGATGACATCCGTGTTATCCGGACCTGAAAAGTTAGCCTGTGCAACCCACTCGGCAGTTGTATATATCTATCTGACACGAAAACGAAGAGGTTTTTTTGAGGCTGTTTGTCAACCGATTTGTGAGAATGCAAAAGATACCCAACATTTTGGGATCACAAAAAAGTATATTGAACTATTGGAACAAAATATCCAAGATGACCCCAGTTGCTGGTTATGGACTCATAAACGATGGAAGAGATAACATATAATAGCTTATGCAAAATATCTACGAAATTATCGTCATTAAGAATTTCGTAGGTACGAATATTCTTCCCTCTTGAGGGATTTAAAGGGGTGTCCAGAAAGCAGGGTATGTGATGAAAAATATGGAAAATCGTATTTTCCGTCACTTTGTGGCACCTCCCTAAACACATAGAGGATAATAATTGATGAATTATAATCTAGAACTTAAAATATACGTGGTGTAGGTTTTTTTTTGAGAGTACAATAATATTTTTATCACATATATAATCAGTTCGTTTTTACGTACATTTTCAACTTTTTTAATTGGAATTTGTATTTTTATCATGTGCCCGTTTGATAAGTCGATAATTTTGTGTAAGTTTGCATTATAATTATGAACAATTAATGGAAGAACATAAGACATTGGGACTTCTTAAAAAGATAAATTACCCATCAGATTTACGCGAACTTAAGATAGAACAACTACCTGAGCTTTGTGCTGAATTAAGACAAGATATAATAAACGAATTGTCAGTAAACCCCGGACATCTGGCGTCAAGCCTTGGCGTCGTAGAACTTACAGTGGCTTTACATTATGTTTTTAATACCCCTTACGACCGCATAGTATGGGATGTGGGGCATCAGGCTTACGGACACAAGATTCTTACAGGAAGAAGAGAGCAATTCCAAACTAACCGCAAACTCAATGGAATTCGTCCATTCCCGTCTCCTTTTGAAAGCGAATACGACACTTTCGTTTGTGGACATGCATCTAATTCTATATCGGCGGCACTAGGTATGGCGGTTGCTTCTAAACTACAGGGTGAAAAAAGACATGTAGTTGCCATTATTGGAGATGGGGCAATGAGTGGAGGATTGGCTTTTGAGGGACTCAACAACGCCAGCACGACGCCTAACAATATGATTATCATTCTTAATGATAACAATATGAGTATCGACCGCAGCGTAGGTGGCATGAAACAATATCTGTTGGGGCTGAACACTAATGAGACTTATAACACTTTGCGTTATAAAGCATCCCAATGGCTATACTCAAGAGGGATGATGACTGACGACAGAAGAAAGGGACTTATAAGGCTCAGTAATGCATTCAAGTCGGCCATCAGCCATCAACAGAATATTTTTGAAGGCATGGACATCAGATATTTCGGTCCATTTGATGGACATAATGTCATAGACCTGGTAAGACTACTCAATTCTATAAAGAATATGCGAGGACCAAAACTGTTGCATATACATACCAAAAAGGGGAAAGGATACGAACCTGCAGAAAAGGCGGCTACGATATGGCATGCTCCAGGGAAGTTCTGTGTAGACACAGGTGAACGTATAGTAACAGATACGAGTGGAACTCCTCCGAAATTTCAGGATGTATTCGGAAACACACTATTGGAACTGGCTGAGAAGAACAAGAAAATAGTTGGTGTGACGCCTGCTATGCCTTCGGGATGCTCAATGAATATAATGATGAAAAGCATGCCTGACAGGACTTTTGATGTAGGTATCGCAGAAGGGCACTCTATAACGTTCTCCGGAGGTATGGCTAAAGACGGGTTGCTGCCATTCTGTAACATATACAGTGCTTTTTCTCAACGAGCATATGATAATATCATACATGATGTGGCCATACTTAAACTGAACGTAGTGATATGTCTTGACCGTGCCGGTCTGGTAGGAGAAGACGGTCCGACTCACCATGGAGCTTTTGACTTGGCTTTTCTACGACCAATTCCAAATCTTACGATATCATCACCTATGGATGAACATGAACTGCGCAAATTGATGTATACAGCTCAGCTTAAAGATATGGGGCCATTCGTAATAAGATATCCTAGAGGACGTGGTGTCTGCATTGAATGGAAATGTCCATTCGAGCCTATTAAGGTAGGTACCGGTCGTAAACTTAAAGATGGTAAGGATATAGCGGTATTGACAATAGGACCAATCGGAAATGATGCTTTAGCTGCAATAAAGAGAGCTGAGACAGAACGTCCGGATCTAAGTATTGCCCTTTATGACATGAGGTTTTTGAAACCTCTTGATGAAAAGATTTTATCTGAAGTTGGTGAAAACTTCTCAAAAATAGTAACTATTGAGGATGGCGTAAGCAACGGCGGAATGGGTTCGGCTGTGCTAGAATGGATGGATGATCATAACTATACACCAAAGATAAAACGACTTGGACTGCCTGACGAATTTATAGAACATGGCAAGGTAGAAGAACTGCATAAAATAGTGGGAATTGACGTGGATAGTATTAAAAATGCTTTAATAAAATGAGATGTTTGGAGATATTTACAGTACTTGTAATATTAGCTCCTTTTTTCCGGACAGATTTTTAAGTCACAAATAAATATAGATTATTATGAAACCTTTAAAATTTAATCCGCTGCTCAAGCAAACAATATGGGGCGGTAACAAAATTATTCCTTTTAAGCATTTGGATTCCAACATGGATAAAGTTGGAGAGAGCTGGGAAATCTCAGGATTGAAAGGAACTGAAAGCACCGTGAGTGAGGGTGAATATTGTGGTATGACTATTAACGAACTATTGAATAAGTTGAAAGGGAAACTGATAGGTGAAGAAAACTACAAACATTTTAAGAACGAGTTCCCGTTGCTTATAAAGTTTATTGATGCACGTCAGGACTTGTCTATACAGGTACATCCTAATGATGAGGTGGCCCATAATCAAGGAATAGATCATGGCAAAACTGAAATGTGGTATATCATGGACTCAGAACCTTCGGCAAAATTACGCATCGGACTAAAAAAACAGATTACTCCAGCAGAATATAAAATTATGGTAGAGAATGGTACTATCTGCGATGCCATAGCTGAATATAATGTGAAAGAAGGAGACTGTTTCTTTCTGCCTGCCGGACGTATACACAGTATAGGAGTCGGATGTTTTCTTGCAGAGATACAACAGACAAGTGATGTTACTTATCGTATATACGACTTTAACAGAAAAGACAAAGATGGAAACTATCGACAACTGCATACAAAAGAGGCTGCAGAATGCATAGATTTCTCTGTATATCCAAACTATCATACTGATTATGTACCAACAAAGAACAGAGGTACATCACTTATACAGTGCCAGTACTTTAAAACAGCAGTCTACGATTTGCAGGAGGATATGACAATAGATTATTCAGAACTTGACAGTTTCGTAATTCTGGTATGCCTAAAAGGTGAGGGGAAAATAACAGATAATGAAGGGAACGAAATAGGACTTAGGGCAGGTGAAACAATACTTATACCTGCTACAACTAACTGGATAAAAGTAAAAGGAGAAATAAAATTTATTGAGACTTACGTGTAAACAGACTTACACATAAGAGTTTGATATGATTATTTTTTCTTTTGTTTGGCTATAACATATATAATTACCGGAGCTCCAAGCATTGGTGTAACAGCATTCAATGGTATTACACCTGTATCTCCTGGTAATGTACATAGGATATTGCAGAGCAAAGCTACAACACTGCCAAGAAGAATTGTCGCAGGCAGAAGACTGCGATGGTTCTCTGTAGTAAGAAGCAATCGGGCTATATGGGGTACGGCCAATCCAATAAAAGCTATCGGTCCGCAAAAAGCAGTTGTTATAGCTGACAACAATCCCGTAACTACCAGTAAACAGTTGCGTACACGCACCACATTTATTCCTAAATTTTCTGCATAGCGTTCACCAAGCAGAAGAGCATTCAAAGGTTTTATAAGCACTACTGCTACGATAAGACCAAATAGCGTTACAGCAGCAAATGCAGGCATCTGTGACATAGACACACCGCCAAAGTTGCCAAGACCCCATACCATATACGATTTTACACCTTCTTCTGTAGCAAAGAAGTTTAGTAAGGACGTGGCTGCGGATGATATATAACCTATCATAATGCCTACTATTAGTAGCATCATGTTATTACGTACTAAAGAAGAGAAAAAGAATATTACAACAGTTACAAGCATTGCACCGACAAAGGCTGCCATAAATATTGCGGCGAATCCTGTAATGCTAACACTTCCGGCTGAAATGCTACCTCCAAATAGTAACATGACCAGAGCGACACCTAACCCGGCTCCACTATTTATACCGAATATTGAAGGATCTGCCAGAGGATTCTTGAATGCAGTCTGCAACATCAGTCCACTGACGGCCAGAGCTGCACCACATAACAAAGCTGTAAGTGCCTGAGGAAGGCGTGAACCTAATATTATAAATCGCCATGATTCGTTTTCTACACCTTTGCCCATAATGATATTTGCCACATCCTTTAATGGAATCAACACAGACCCAATTATAAGATTCATGGCAAATAAAATTACTATCATAATGCCAAGCATTATGCAATATTTAGATCCTTTACTCATATAGTATATTAAACGCGACTATTCGAATATTATTACTTTTACTGTTATAAGTTCTATTTTACCAAATAGAAATATTTCAATTCTACTTGCTTGTTTGATTCAGGATGAAATATTCGGATAAAATCCTGTAAAAGATAATCTGGACGGAAAGGAGACTCCTCATAGAATTTGGAATCTTCTACATTACAGCTATATACATTTTTACGTTTGTATGCATTAAACTGTGCGTATGCGGCATTTTCTGTAAGCATCTTGTTTAATGATTCCGGACTGCCGTCCCTTGTAAGCCAGACATCCGCATTACCGGCCTTGGCCAAGACTGTTTCAAATGGCAGTGCTGTACTACCGCTATGTTTATCTCCGGCAAAAACATACTTGCCTCCTGCGTCTTTTATAATCTGTCCCATAGTGCTCTCACCACCCGGTACGTACCAGACAGAACCTGTTATCTTGTCCATAAGTACAATAGGATGACTCTTCAACGTACCAGCATAAGATTTACCTGCTTTATAACAACTGTCAACAACATTAAACAGAGAGTCTGCTTTCTGTTCACAGCCATATAGCAAGCCATACAATTTCATCCATTCGGCTCTGCCAAGAGCTGAATATTCCATATAGTCAGCACACTCTATAAGCGGAACTCCGATCTCTTCAAGTTTGCCATATCCGCCACTGTTCTGAAATGGAGATAATAGTATTGCGTCTGGTTTTGTATCGATAATCTTTTCTATATTCGATCCCATGCCTTCACCACAGTCGGCAATCTTATGCAGATTACATTGCTGCTGTATCCAAGGTATCTTTATATACTTCAAGTCGCATACGCCTGCAATAGAACTTCTTGCGCCGATGTTTTGTATTAATGCACAATGTACAGTAGTAAAAACTATGGAACGTTTAAGCGGAGTACGTATCACCGTACCATCATGAGAAATATCATCTGGAACTTTTCTATCTGATGGCACCAATACATATTTATGAAGCACTTTACCTTTATACCACGGATTAGCAATATCTACTGTTGTATAACCATTGTGTTTGACAATAGTGAGCAGACGGGCATATTTCAGTTTCAGAGTATCACCACCCTCACCCTGTGCGGTCTTATTTCCACACGAGGCAAAGATGGTGATAATAGTGATTGCTATGAATAAAGATTTTTTCATTCAGACTATCTCATAAAGACAATATGACTTGGACTTACACCACCAGAGGTGAATGTTACCTTATATGCTCCATCTGAAGTAAAATGGTATATTACGCCATTGGTAACATAGTCTGATGTACCTACATAGAAACTTCCGTCATAAGGATTGACGTCCATACAATATACGCTTGATTTTGCCAATGCAGGAGGGACATCTTTCAAGAATGACGATGTATCAGTTTTTCCTGTTAAGATGTTATACGAATAGAATGAAGTGGCAGTTACATATGTTGTCCAATTAGTAACACTATTAGCTATATATAATACATTATCTTTTATTGCCATTGAGGTACCAGCCCCAATTTCAGTAACAGTTTTATTTGCCTTATCATAAGAATATATTGCACCTGCGTAATTGGCATCATAACCTTCTATAAAAATATTTCCATTAGCATCAGATACCATCTTCTGAGGATTGTTACATACTGTGATATCATCTGCAGCCTTAGTAAATGTAGCCTCATCTATTACACACATCAAGTTCAATTTACCATAACCATTGCATATAACATAAAGTTTACCGGCTGATGATACTATATTTTCAGGATTGTTAGCTACCTTACAAGAAGCTACATATTTCAAATCATCCTTTGTAAATTTAAGTACAAGACCTCCATAAGTAGTTACATATATATAATCACCACTTATTACAGCTTTACGAGGCTGACCTTGGTCGGAAGTAAACTTATATGAAGCCTCTTTCATTCCTGCTCCGTTCATCTTAACCATATAAGAAGAACCATAAACGAGCATATACAAATTATCACCATCTGTAATCAAATCTTCACCCGTATCTCCTATATTTTCGCCATTTTGTGAAAGATACAATGATTTGTTGCATATAGTATCTTGCACATAATTGAATGCTGTCAATGAAGAATTGTTTCCGTTATACGACCCCTCATTCAATATAAAACCACGGGTCTTAGGTAATACGACTTTAGAACCTGAATAATCTACATAATCGCTGTCATCGCTAGAACAAGAACTGAATCCAGCTGTCAAAATTAGTCCGAACAAGACCGACAAATACAAACTTTTTCTTAATTTCATAATCAAATATTTAAAATGTGAATATTCCCGTAATCTCCCAATTGCGGCCTGGCATGGGATAATACTTTATTATTTCATACTGTTTATTAGTGATATTATGTACTACACCATTCAATGATAAACTATAACTCTTAAATTTAAATTCATGCGACAAGGTGACCGAATGTTCAAAGTAAGAATCCAATTTATACTGGTCTGTATTCATAACAGAAGAATAACGCTTTCCACAACCCATCAACGAATAACCTACATTAATAAATGGATTATTGATAATGAATGATACATTACCGCTGTTTTCAGGCGTATAAGGTAATTGTGATTTATAATAAGCTGAACTTTCGTCTGTAAGATCTACTGCTTTCTGTAAAGTGTAAGCCATAGCCATATCTATGCTTATAACTCTGGATATGCGAAGACCGGTAGACACGGTAGCATCCAAGCCATGAATATGTACTTTGCCAAAGTTAGCCATTTTCCATATGTATGTAGAAGGGAAGGCTACAATTTTATCTGTAACATCATTATAGTATCCGTCTACAGTTACTGTAAAGTTGTACAAACATCTAAATGGGCGCATACTCCAAGTTAACCCCATTCCATATTCGCGGGCCTTTTCAGGACGCAAACCAGTGTTTCCCATCCTAAGATAATATAAGTCGTTGAATGTGGGTACACGGAAAGTGCTTTTGTACGATGTCCTTACATACAAGGCTTCATCTTTCAATAGACGATATGATAAAGATAATGATGGGGATAGTCGTTTTCTGTCATCCGGTTTATCTCCGTTACTAACAGATTCTGTTATATAAGTATTTACAAGATTACCGTTCAAGGCAAGTCTGCCTAATTGCAATTGTGCCGACATTGCGGTTAAAGATGAGAACCTTAATGGATTAGGACTTAGATTTATGTTATTTCTTAAACTGTTTACAGCTAAATCCTGAGCCAGAGATATAGACAAATTATGAATTGGATGCCATCCTATTGTTGCAGAGCCATAATATTCATCCTGACGATCCACATCTATCTGTTTGTTATCGGTATACTTCACATTGACATCTTCGTATCGGTTCCACGAATGGTCATACTTCAAGTGAGCACGCAGTTCCCATTTATCGGATAATCTTTTCTTATAACTTGACTGAGCAAAGAAATTCTCGTCCCAAAGTCTTTCGTTGGCATCAGAATTATATAGTACAACTACTCCGGGAAGTCCACGTTGAGAATAATAGTAGTATATCTTTGTGTCTAATTGGCTACTATCATTGAATGTATAGTAGAAGTTGGTCTCACCATTCCATGATTTAATATCTGAGTTATAACGCTTCTCATGTGTCTTAAGCATACCATTTTTCAATGTAAACGGATATACACCATCTGCCCGAAGACAGGTGCCATCTACAGACATCGTTAATCTTTTGCCTAACCGTTGCCAATAGCGCAAAGATAGGTTCACCAATCCAAATGATCCTCCACGGACCTTTAATTTTATTGAGTAATCCTGATTATCGCCAAAATATGGTTTTATGGTTTCTATATCCAAAACTCCAGCCGAAGCAAAATGTCTGGCTGTCTGCATTATATCATCATTCTGCCCAATAGAAAGAGATAACATTTTGACATTATCCAGCGAAAAGCGACCTATGTCAATCTGTCCTGCTTGTGTATTACTTACTGTTATGCCATCATAGCTGACTGCTGTATGCTGTGCACCAAGATTTCTCACCGATACTGTTTTCATTCCACCAATACCTCCATAATCACGCACATTAGCACCGGCAAACTTCTTTACTGCATCTGAAAAGTTGGATATACCTATCTTCTGAAGATCATCAGCACTTATAAACTGTGTTGGTGTTCCTGACGTAATATTTTTTTCGACATGTCTTGATACAACCTGAACTTCCTGAATATGATGCACCTGCCCAATGATTGTATCAAGAGGTTCATTACTTGCCGCAGCCTGTAAAGCCACTGAGCATAATAACGCTAAGGCAGCGAAATATTTCATTCTTATAATACGGTTATTCTTCTACGCCTTTCCTCGAGACGACAACGAAGATTAATAAAAGCAACGGCAGGTCTTCTGACTTCATTGTCCGGCAGCAAACGTCTTCCCGAATATTATCAGTGACATATTGTTTGCAACCGCGAAGGACAACTTACAGCAGCGGGACTGTTCGGGATTTACACCCGATTCCCTTTTTAATCACGCCATAGTGAACCTATTGCGGGTGCAAAGTTACATATTTTTTTTGAATTCAATAAAAATATGTATTATTTTTTGTTTTTCTATGTAATACTATTAAATTTTAGTATGCAGCTCGACAACCAATATACTTATCAAAAGAATCATTTATTTTCTGTCTGCACTTTTGGCCAATTAACAAGAAAAAGCTTTTCTGTAGCACGTGTAAAAGCCGTATATAGCCAATGTATATAATCAGGAGTTAGCATATTATCATTCATATACCCCTGGTCTAAGTATATATGTGCCCACTGACCACCCTGTGCTTTATGACAAGTAACGGCATAGGCATATTTTATCTGAAGGGCATTATAATAAATATCTGTTCTTATCTTCTTCATACGATCGTGTTTCAATGGTATATCAGCATAGTCTTCCATTACTGCGTTAAAGAGCTGTTCGCTCTGTTCGCGTGTTAACGACGGCGACTCAGATATTAATGAATCTAATATTACTGTTGTCTGCATCTCATAGTCGTTGTAATCGGGAAACTGCAGCCACACATCAGCAAATCTAAAACCGTATAATTCACGAACATTTCTTATACGCTGCACTTCTGCCCTATCACCATTGGCTATAAATGTTATATTCGATTTCTCACGTTCTGCCCAATAATAATTATTTTTGACTATCATCAGTATATCACCTGTAGTAAGTGGTTCTTCTCTGCCCATAACGGTATTTCGAATGCCTTGATTATATATATTTGCTCGCTTATTGCTACGAGTTATTACCATTGTCTCGTCTATACCGACTTCCGAGTAACTGCTTGCCAAACTTTCTATTAGTTCATCACCCGGAACCATACAAATGTCAGCAAATCCTGCAAAACGAATCTTTGGCAATTCTGTAAACCGGTCGTGAGTTATCATATGCCTGATAACAGTAGCGTTATATAAGATACCAGACTGTTGACTCTGACGTAAAACTTCATTGAGACCTATATCATAAACATTTAATGAATAACCACGCAGAATATCAGAAATAAGAGCTGGAGATTCTTCTTCACCTATAGGTGGTAACTGGGCATTGTCACCTATGAGCATCATCCTACAGTTCTGTCCGCTATATACATATTGTATAAGGTCATCAAGTAACCTGCCACTGCCAAATGCTGATTCAGATATACTCTGGTTGGAGATCATTGAAGCCTCATCTATAATAAAGAGTGTGTCACAATAAAGATTATCATTAAGGTTGAACACACCTATATCTCCAGAGAAACTTTTCTGTCTGTATATACGGCGGTGAATGGTAAACGCATCATGAGAAGAATTTAAAGAGAAAACTTTCGCAGCCCTTCCGGTAGGTGCTAAAAGTATCACTTTCTGCTTTAGTTCAACCATAGTTTTTACTATAGCTCCTGCAAGTGTTGTCTTACCGGTACCGGCCGAACCACGAAGTATCATAGCACTCTTGGAATTACGGTCTGTAATGTATGCAGAAAACACGTCAAGAGCTTTTTCCTGTTCTGCTGTCGGAGCAAAAGGGAATTGTTTATGTATTTGATATTTTAGTTCGTCGCTTAGCACTTTTCGGTTATTTAGTTTGAATTCCACCGGATTTGCAATATCTTTAACCGTGGTTTAAGAAAGATCACATCGCTGCAATAAAAATAAAAACTTCATCATTTATTTTGTATTCCACTCGATTTGCACTATCTTTGCGCAAAGTTAGCACATTTTTTCGTATGAAAAGATACAGGGAGACAATTAATCTGTGTATAATATATATATTAACATCTAAACAATAATGCCGGGAACAGGTAATAACATAATGGGCACAAAACAAAGACTGACTATACGAATAAGTAATACCAGTCTCTTAATTGCTGTGGCTGACCCGGAAGCAAGCCAACCTGTAGAGATGGAACCTTTTATTCTTAAAAGTGGAATATCCATATCGGCTAACATGCGAGAAGCTTTTAAGTCGGCCGATCTTCTTCAGATGGGATATAAACGTGCACAGGTGCTAATTGATGCTCCGGTACTTATGATTCCTACCGAAATGTTTAATGAGAATGATATTAATGCTCTATACTATCATTCTTTTCCAGAACTCAAAGGTGTTTTTGTATTGTTTAATGTGTTACCAGACCTTAATGCTGTTGCCGTTTTTTCTATAAGTAAAGACCTTAAGATGGTCATTGAGGATAATATTCCTGACGTTAAGTATATCGTAGCAATGGCTCCAGTATGGAGACAGCTACACCAGAGAAGTTTTACAGGTGCCAGACAGAAGTTATATGGCTATTTTCACGATAGCAAACTTGATATTTTCAGCTTTAAGAATAACAGGTTCAGATTTTGTAACAGTTTTAATGCCAAGCATTCGCTTGACGCATTGTATTTTTTACTATATGTATGGAAACAGACAGGTCTGGATGTTAAACAGGATGAAATGCATCTGGTAGGCAATATCCCAGACAAAGACTTGCTTACAGAAAAGTTAAGAGAGTACCTCCGTAACGCTTATATAATAAACCCTGTTGCAGACTATAATCGTGCACCGGCTACACAGATTAAAGGCATGACTTATGATATGATGACGTTGTTAATAAAAGGAAGATGAGAATAATTACAGGTATATATAAGGGTAGACGGTTTGATATTCCGCGCTCATTTAAGGCTAGGCCTACTACAGACTTTGCTAAAGAGAATTTATTTAATGTACTTAATGGCTACATCGACTTTGATGACGCAGTTGCACTAGATTTATTTTCCGGCACAGGTAGCATTACGCTTGAATTGGCTTCAAGAGGATGCGACCAAGTGATAAGTGTGGAAATGGACCGCGACCATCATGCTTTTATTAAGGAATGTCTTGGTAAATTAAACACAGACAAATGTATAGCTCTAAGAGGAGATGCATTCAGATTTGTAAAATCTTGCCATCAGAAGTTTGACTTCATCTTTGCAGATCCTCCTTATGCTTTAAAAGAAATAGATAATATACCTCAATTAATATTCGAAAAGGATATATTAAAGGATGGTGGAATTTTTGTTTTGGAACATGGCAAGAATAATGATTTCAGCGGCAACGCTCATTTTGTAGAGCATAGAGCTTACGGCAGTGTAAACTTCTCTATATTTAAAGCAGAGGAGAAAGTAGACGTACAACCGATTCCCACAGACGCTTTATAAACACGGTCTTAATTTTGTCTTTTCTTTCATTGAGCAGATAACATTTCTTCAGGTCTTGAATAAAAATATTTTTAAAACGTAATGCAATTCCTTCATTATAGAAGAATGCGTTTGATTCAAAGTTATTTTCAAGGCTTCTGAAATCTATATTAGTAGAACCGCAGGTCGTTATATAATCATCGCATACCATAAATTTGGAATGATTAAAACCTTTACCGTAAAGGTATACTTTAACACCGGCATCCATTGCTTCTCTCACATACGACCGACTAGCCCATTCAACAAATTTAGTATCCAAGTGTTCAGGTACCATTAGTCGTACGTCAATACCGGCCCATACAGCTGTTCGTAAAGCAAAGAGCACAGGCTCTGGCGGAAGAAAGTATGGCGTCTCCATATATATATATCGCTTGGCCTCATTGATAATCCTGACATATCCATGCATTATATCAGGATTAGAACTTGTAGGGTTGCTGGTAACTATCTGAGCTATACAATTGTTGCTAATGCGCCCTGTTATTGCAGGATAATACTTGCGGCTAGTTATCAAAGTCTGATCTACAAAAAACCAGTCTACAAGAAAGGCTTTCTGTAATCCATATACTGCACCACCTTCGATACGCATGTGCGTATCTCGCCATTCATGACCTCCATTACCTTTTACATATCTCAAGGCAATATTCATTCCTCCTATAAAACCTACGATGCCATCTATTACACAGATTTTACGATGGTTACGATAGTTAACCTTGCTAGTAAGCTTAGGGAACCTAACCGGTAAAAATGGATAGACCTCAATGCCTTCCTCACGCATGTGCTCATAAAAAGAATTTTTTACGCTCCAGTTGCCAACATCATCACATATAACCTTCACTTCTACCCCTTGTCTTACCTTATCTATAAGAGCATCAGATATCAAACGCCCTAAAGGGTCGTCAGAAAAAATAAAACTTTCTAGATGTATATGTTCTTTGGCATTGCCTATAGCAGATAATAATGCCGGGAAAAATTCATATCCTGATGTATAGACTTCCACCTCATTGTCCTTAAAAGGCAAAGCTCCGTTCTGAGCAGCAAAGAGTTTAATAAGTGCTAAATGATTTTCAGGAAGATGTAAATTAGGTTGACTTACAAATTCAAGCATCTGCCGTTTGGACAATTGGTCAAGGCTTTTTTCACTGATCAGTTTTTCCTTGCGTATACTCTGCCCGAAAAAGAAATACAACACGATACCTATTGCAGGAATAAAAGTAAGCACAAGTATCCATGCCATTGTCTTTGCCGGTTGACGATTATCCATCAGCACAGCTACCATAACAGCGATTACTATAAGGCTATATATAAGCAAGAACAACCAATGGAAGTAAATCATATTATCAGACTATTATATTGTTTCCTAGTTTTTTGGCGAGTGCATCACGTATTGTCTTAACTTCTCGATACCGTGTCATAATAGGTTTAAGAAGTTCCATATCACTACCAACCTTCCGTATCTGCTGCATAAGATCCTGCAAGAGTACTTCCAGATAGTCCATTCTGAAGTCCCCTATGAGATGTTCTACCTGTTCTGAAAGCATCTCATCAGTGGTTTTAGTCTTCATACTCTGACTTATCTGATAACGGTTAACTATCATCATTGTGGCCAGTTTACTTATCTCTATATCAGGATGATGGGCAAAATATGATTCCGCCTTGAAATCAGCTTCAACAGAATGGGCTTCGGCCTCAGCCAATATCTGATTATAAAGAGGATTATGGAACTTTAGTTCGTCAGAAGCTAAATCACCTGCAATATATTGAGCCACCGTAAGTGAAATAGTCTGACCATCTTCTGTCTCAATATTTTTAAAAGCAACTTCGTCTCCATGCCTTATAACCATCTGTATTAGCAAATCTTCAACTTTCTTTGTCTGCTGAGATATCGTCAAGGGCTGTATCGGTTCGGGCACACTACTTCTCTCCTGCTCACGACGGGCTTCTTTTTCTTTTTCATCCTGATCGCGACGGATAAATTTATTCATAGTACTTATCAAAGTAACTTCAGACATACCAAGTCTCTGACTGCAATCATGAAGATATGTTGCGCGTATTATCTGGTTAGGTATAACTGATATACTCTTTACAATACTACTTATAGCCTCAGAACGCTTTATCGGATCTGTGACACCTTTTAACATCAGACTGGTTTTAAACTCTATAAAATCAGTTTGGTGTTCTTGTATATATCTCTTAAAATCTTCAGCTGTATTCTTACGTGCAAAACTATCAGGGTCTTCATTATCAGGAAGCAAAAGAGTTTTTATATTCATACCCTCTGCCAGTAGCATATCAGTACCTCGCATAGCAGCATGTATACCGGCTGCATCACCATCATATAGCAGTACTATATTTGAAGTAAAACGATGCAATAATCGTATCTGATGGACACTAAGCGCAGTACCAGAGTTGGCCACTACATTTTCAAGTCCACACTGATGCATAGATATTACATCCGTATAACCTTCAACCATATATACGCAATCCTCTTTGGATATAGCCTTTTTTGCCTGATATATTCCATACAACTCATGATCTTTATGATAAATCTCTGAATCAGGAGAGTTGACATACTTCTGAGATACACCCTTGGTACGTGAATCAAGAAGGCGACCTCCGAAGGCGCAAACTTTTCCACTCACATTAATCCAGGGGAACATAACACGACTAGTAAATTTGTCCGTTAATTCACCGTTATCTCGCTGTATACTTAATCCTGCCCCTGTAAGGAATTTAGGATTATAACCTTTGGCAAGGGCTGACTTTGATAAAGCATCACGCTGAGGCAAAGAAAATCCCAATGAGAATTTTTGTATTATATCATCACGAAAGCCTCTACTACGAAAATATTGCATGCCTATAGCGATACCGTCAACATCGTTGTGAAGTACGTTTTTGAAATACTCCATAGCCCATTCATTAACGATAAACAGACTCTCACGCTCACTGGCTTCCTTTTTCTCTTCGTCAGTCAGCTCGCGTTCAGCTATTGGTATGTTGTATTTCTTTGCGAGCCATCTCAAAGCCTCAGGATACGTTATCTGTTCATGTTCCATTATAAAGTTGACAGCATTGCCTCCTTTACCACATGAAAAACAATGGCAGATGCCACGGGCCGGTGATACCGAAAAAGACGGAGTGCGCTCGTTATGAAACGGGCACAATCCTTTATAGTTTGCTCCAGCTTTCTTTAGCGTAACAAACTCAGATACTACATCCACAATGTCTGTAGCATCCATTATTTTATCTATAGTGGCTCTATCTATCAATTGTTAATATTATTTTAGATATTTCGCCAACGGACTCTTTATTTTTTTAAGTCCCTTAGCAACACTCTTAGCATTGTTCTTTGCACCAAGCAATGACGTATGTGTATGATCATGATTATAATAAGCCTTAGCTTTTTCCTCACCTTTCTTATCTAGGAAATCTGCTGTTATATTATGAACATCAACAAGTTCACAACCAGTCTGTTTGGCTACTTCACGATACCAGACTCCATAAGTATCATTTCGGCGCTCTATCTTTCCATTCTTCCACTCATTACGTGGTGTGAGAGATAGTATAATAGGCGTTGCTCCTTTTTCACGTACATCTTGTATAAATTTGCGCAGATACCATCCGAAACTGTAGACCACTTCATACTGTCCGCTATCCTTCATTTTATATACATGACTGGTATCAGCAACACCTGGGATAACACCACGCATACGGTCATTGTCAATAGGACCAATGTCATTATGTCCAAACTGGATTAGCACATAATCTCCTGGCTGCAGACTATTATAGACTTCATCCCATCGTCCCTCATTAAGATAAGTACGTGTACTTCGACCTGCTTTAGCACAGTTTGCACATGTTATCTTCTTCTGATTAAAAACGGTATACGCTTGACTGCCCCATCCCCACATACCGTTATCATCACGATCTTCATTTTTTACTGTACTGTCGCCGGTAATAAAAACTACAGGTTTGCCTTCTTCACGCTTAATGCTTACAGTAGGCAAATCAAGAGGTTTCATCATAGCTTTCAACTCTGACAAACCCGGATCATTGCTCTGTGCAATACCTTCGGCTGCCGAACGAGCGTTCATCATTGCCCCAAAACGACTACTATGAATATGATCCAAATAGAAGTGATAGCTCTCTTTCTCAGGTCCGAATTTTTCAAACTTACGGGCAGAGATATCATTGAGGTCTACAAAAGGAACATTTTCAGCCTCGGCAACTTGTTTTGCCCAAAGTCCGAAAGTCTTATTAACACGTAATATTTTACCATCTTTCCATGCATCACGTGGAGTTAGGGAAAACAGTATTATGTGAGCTCCGGCCGACTTACATTCCTCGACAAAACGTCGCATATATTCACCATAGGTATAGACCGTTTCCTTAACGCCAGTCTCCTTAATAGTAACATTAAGAGAGTCCTTTCCAATACCTGGAATACTTGCACGTGCACGACCGCTGTCATAGGGTCCATTATCATTATGTCCAAGTTCAACGATAACCCAATCTCCAGGCTTTAAGGCCTTCCTTACATCAGCCCAAAGATGAGTATAGTAAGTACGACTGCTTGTTCCACCTAAGGCCTGATTCTCTACAGTGATTTTATTCTCATCAAAAAACATATGTTCAAAGAAGCCCCAGCCCCATTGACCATTGTTTCCATTTCCGAGAGTTCCTGTACGCATAGTGCTGTTGCCCACAAGGAACAACACTGGATTATTGCCCTTACGACTTGAACCCGGCACAGGGCGAGCCGTTTGAGCTTTGCTAAGACTGTCTAGAGTGAGGTCAATTACATGATTGACATCCTCCATTGGTTTCTGTACAACTTGTCCGAAAACCAGAGAAGCTGTAAAAAATAAAAATGTAATAGTAGAAAGTAATTTTTTCATCGTTATTGTAATTGTTCAGAAATGCAAAGTTACATCAATTTGGCCGGATTTCAAAATTTTTTATTGCACATTTTGGCTAATCTGTGCACATTTAGATTGGTATTGTGCATTTTTTAAAGCTTTTTCTTTGTTACGATATAAAAAATGAGTAATTTTGCAGCCTGAAATTTCACAATTAACATAAAAATAATGAGTTTGAAAATTGTTGTACTTGCTAAGCAAGTTCCTGACACAAGAAATGTGGGTAAGGATGCTATGACAGCAGAGGGCACGGTGAATCGTGCTGCCCTACCCGCAATCTTCAATCCTGAAGACTTGAACGCTCTAGAACAGGCCCTACGCCTCAAAGAGCAAAATCCCGGCTCTATCGTAGGTATTCTTACCATGGGCCCTCCACGTGCGGCAGAAATTATCCGCCAAGGTTTATATCGTGGTGCAGATACAGGTTGGTTACTTACCGACCGTCTCTTTGCTGGCGCTGATACACTGGCAACATCTTATGCTCTTGCTACAGCCATCAAGAAAATTGGTGACGTAGATGTTGTTATCGGTGGCCGTCAGGCTATTGATGGTGATACGGCACAAGTTGGTCCTCAGGTTGCTGAAAAAATTGGATTGTCTCAGGTAACATATGCTGAAGAGATAATGAAGTGTGAAAACGGTAAACTTACTATACGTCGTCATATCGATGGCGGTGTAGAGACTGTTGTAGCCCCTACTCCTATTGTTATAACTGTTAATGGTAGCGCAGCGCCATGCCGTCCTTGCAATGCAAAATTGGTAATGAAATACAAGTATGCTACTGCTCCGATGGAACGTACTGATGATACTCCACACAAGGATTTGTATGAAACTCGTCCTTATCTTACACTTAACCAATGGTCTGTATCTGATGTTTGTGGAGATGCTCAACAGTGCGGTCTAAGCGGTTCACCAACAAAGGTTAAAGCTGTACAGAATATTGTATTCCAAGCTAAAGAGAGTAAAACTCTTACATCAAGCGATGCTGATGTAGAGAGCCTGATCGAAGAATTGCTTGATGAAAAGATTATCGGTTAATAAAACAGGAGTAGACTTATGAACAACGTTTTTGTATATTGCGAGATCGAAGGCACTACTGTTGCCGAAGTATCTCAGGAATTACTAACCAAAGGCCGCAAGTTAGCCAATACTTTAGGCGTACAGCTCAATGCTGTAGTTGCCGGTACTGGCATCAAGGGCAAGGTAGAAAAACAGATTTTACCTTATGGTGTAGATAAATTGTATATTTTTGATGCTGAGGGACTTTTCCCTTATACATCAGCACCTCATACATCAATTTTAGTAAACTTATTCAAAGAAGAGAAACCTCAGATTTGCCTAATGGGAGCGACCGTTATAGGACGCGACCTTGGACCAAGAGTTTCTTCATCTCTTACAAGTGGTCTTACAGCCGACTGTACCTCACTTGAGATAGGTGAATATGATGATAAAAAGAGTGGCAAGCACTACGACAATCTGTTATATCAGATTCGTCCTGCTTTCGGTGGTAATATCGTAGCTACTATCGTAAACCCTGAGCACCGTCCACAGATGGCTACAGTACGTAGCGGTGTTATGCAGCGCGAGGTTATAGACGAGAACTACAAAGGAGAAGTAGTAATTGCAGATGTTGCCAAGTATGTACCTTCTACTGACTTTGTAGTAAAAGTAATAGATCGTCATATAGAAGCTGCTAAACACAACTTGAAAGGTGCTCCTATTGTTGTAGCCGGTGGTTACGGTATGGGAAGCAAAGAAGGATTTGACATGCTTTTCAAACTAGCAAAAGAACTTCATGGTGAAGTAGGTGCAAGTCGTGCCGCTGTAGATGCTGGTTTTATAGACTCTGATCGTCAGATAGGTCAGACAGGTGTTACAGTTCATCCTAAAGTTTATATTGCTTGCGGTATTTCTGGACAGATTCAGCACATCGCCGGCATGCAGGATAGCGGTATCATTATCTCAGTAAACAATGACAAGGACGCCCCTATCAATAAGATAGCTGATTACGTCATTGACGGTACTGTAGAAGAAGTGGTTCCGAAACTGATTAAGTATTACAAACAAAACAGCAAATAATCATGGCAAACTATTATACAGATCATCCAGAATTGGAATTTCATCTTCATCATCCTTTGATGAAGAGAGTCGTTGAGCTCATTGAGCGCAACTATGCAGATAAAGATACTTATGCAGATGCTCCTGTAGATTATGAGGATGCCATCGAGAACTATAAGCGCATTCTTGACATCACAGGTGATGTTGCCGCTAATGTCATTGAACCAAACTCTGAGAGTGTTGACCTTGAAGGTCCTCATCTCGAGAACGGTCGTATGATTTATGCTTCTAAGACATTTGAGAATCTTGATGTAACACGCAAAGCAGGTCTATGGGGCATATCTATGCCTCGCCGTTACGGTGGACTGAATCTTCCTAATATAACATTCTCTATGTTGTCTGAGGTTATCTCTGCAGCAGATGCAGGTTTCCAGAACGTATGGTCTCTGCAGTCTTGTATAGATACTCTATACGAGTTCGGTAGCGAAGAGCAGCGTCAGAAATATATTCCTCGCATCTGTGCCGGTGAAACAATGTCTATGGACCTCACAGAACCTGATGCCGGTTCTGACCTTCAGCGCGTTATGCTGAAAGCCACATACTGCGAGAAAGACGGATGTTGGTATCTGAACGGTGTTAAACGTTTCATCACTAATGGTGATTCTGATATTCACTTGGTACTTGCCCGTTCGGAAGAAGGTACATCTGATGGCCGTGGACTATCAATGTTCATATACGACAAAAATCAGGGTGGCGTAGATGTTCGTCACATAGAGCATAAACTTGGAATTCATGGTTCACCTACTTGTGAGTTGACTTATAAGAATGCTAAGGCAGAACTTTGTGGTGACAGAAAATTAGGACTTATCAAGTATGTCATGGCTCTTATGAACGGTGCTCGTCTTGGTATAGCTGCACAGAGTGTTGGTGTTGAGCAGGAAGCTTATAATGAAGGACTTGCATATGCTAAAGAACGTGCACAGTTTGGCAAGAAAATCATAACATTCCCTGCTGTTTACAATATGCTTTCTCGCATGAAGGCTAAATTGGATGCAGGTCGTTCACTTCTTTATCAGACAGCACGTTATGTAGATATATACAAAGCTCTTGAGGATATCTCTCGTGAGCGCAAGCTTACTCCAGAGGAACGTCAGGAAATGAAGAAATTCCAGAAGCTGGCAGATGCATTTACACCACTAGCCAAAGGTATGAATTCAGAATATGCTAACCAGAACGCTTACGATGCAATCTCAATACATGGTGGTTCAGGTTTCATTATGGAGTACAAGAGTCAGCGTTTATTCCGTGATGCTCGTATATTCTCTATATATGAGGGAACAACACAGTTGCAGGTTGTAGCTGCAATCCGTTATATTACAAACGGAACTTACCTGAACATCATCAAAGAGATGCTAAATGGTGAGGTCGCTCCTGAACTAAAATCTCTACAGACTCGTGTTGCAGCAATGGTTGCAAAACTTGAGGAGGCCATTGAGACTATCAAAGTTGCAGAAAACCAGTGTCTTCATGACTTCACAGGTCGCCGTCTATACGAAATGACAGCAGACATCATTATGTCATTGCTCATTCTTGACGACGCATCAAAGGCTCCTGAGCTATTCGCTAAGAGTGCTAACGTATATGTACGTAATGCTGAGTCTGAGATTGAAGGCCATTATGAGTTTGTAAAGAACATAAAGGTAGAAGACCTAGAGTTCTATCGTGCTCAACAGGAAGAGGCTGAAACAGCAGAATAAGATACAAAAATCTTAAGAATAATTGAGTAGGTGAAAACTATTTAAGTTTTCACCTACTCTTTTTTAATATATATAAGCATCACGAGATGCATACATTTATCTACTTTATTCATAAATGATAAATGCACATCCGGAAGACAGATCAAAAATAGCTTTAATTCACTTTGTAATCTCAAAGATTTACATTATCTTTGTCGCTTAAAGAAATAATATGCATTACTCCGAAATTATATTTTTCGTTTGTTTCTTAGTGTTCATTGTTGGGATATTGCTTCTCGATATGCTAGTCATTGACCGCAAAGCCCACGTTGTATCTATGAAAGAAGCCGGTATTTGGACTGGAGTATGGATAACTTTAGCCCTGGCCTTTTCTGTATTCCTTTGGTTTCATGGAGATTTGGTACACGGAATCCATAACTTTCAAGACCTTCAAGAAGTAACCAATCGTTATGCATCGCATATCAAACTTAATCCTAATGATTATGAAGGAGGTCTGGAACTATATCGCCATAATATGACTCTAACATATATTACAGGTTATTTGATAGAGAAAACTCTATCTGTTGATAATCTGTTTGTTATGATGATGATATTTGCTTCATTTAGCGTCAGCAAAATGGAATATCAAAGAGTATTAAACTGGGGCATACTTGGTGCTATATTTCTTCGTTTCATCTTCATTTTTATTGGAGCAGCCATCATAAGTAAATTTGCCTGGATTCTTTTTATATTCGGTTTATTTCTAGTATATAGTGCTGTCAAAATGTTTATTGAACGAAACAAGCATGAGTCTATTGATGTAGAAAAACATGCCATGGTAAGATTCCTGTCAAAATACTTCCATGTATATCCAAGATTTGCAGGTGATAAATTCTTTGTACATGCCAAACGAGTAGGCAAAGATTATGAACTTACCGATCGAAAAAATGGCGGAAAAAGTTTTATGACTCCATTATTTGTAACAGTAATGGTTATTGAGTTCTGCGATCTTGTTTTTGCATTCGACAGTATTCCGGCAGTTTTCTCGGTTTCACTTGATCCTTATGTAGTTTTCTTTTCAAACATATTTGCCATTTTAGGATTAAGAGCTATGTTCTTCTTATTATCAGGTATTGCAGACAAATTCAGGTTTCTCAAACCCGGTGTTTGCGTACTCCTAATATTTGTTGGTATAAAATTGCTTATACATGACTGGATAGATATAGATAGTCTATGGTCGCTAGTGTTTATAGTTTTAGTTTTATCTGTAAGTATCTTATTATCTGTTTTCATACCTAATAAAGAAGTATAATACTCCCGTAAATTTAGACAACTGCAATTTACTAACAAGAAGTTTTTCCTTAAAATCCTTCACCTTATTTGTAATATACTTATATACAGCATGATAAGTGTGTAGGAAGCATCTTTTCCTTCACACTTCATACACAAGCGATCTGTTAATTATTAATAATAAGCACAGACAAGATATTGTATTCCGTGAAGGAATAGTGAAGAAAAAAAGGATTCCTTCACGCTCAAATTACTTAATATCAATGCATTAAGTGAAAACGTGAAGGATTTTAGAGAAAAACTCTCTCTGAATGATAAAAAATTGACGAATTTACTCTTTATTTTCAAAAGCTATGCTCCGACTATGCCAAAGCTATGCCGTTATACTTCGGGAACTATGCTGTAACAGTGTAAAAGTTATGCTTTAACTGCGTAGGTACAGGCTGTTTTGAATAATATAAAGGATGGGACTTGACTTTATCCGTTAGAGGTTTACACATATATAATTTATGATTCCGATTCGGTAAACACTTTAGAGAAAGTATTACCATTATGGTATGCACATCTACAGGAATGATACCAGTTAGGTTTACACATGAATAATGTTTATAAATACTATTTTACATCCAAACACTGCGGTGGTTAGCCGTCCGGCTATAGGCATGATATTAGGAGTGGTATTTCAGTGACGTTTTGTGACGTTTTTATCAATTACAAAAGTTTATAATATATTTATATTCAGTTATTTAAATGTAATAGTGGTATTGTGGTATTATTTTTTATTTTTACTGCACATAAAGTAACGACGTCTATTCTACAATTTTATGTTTCTCGTAGAAATTCCTTGTTACGGTAAAGAACATAAGAACTCCAATAAAATTGAAAGCAACAACAGTCCAAAAAGCACCTACATAACCAAAATATTCAGCTATCAGTCCACCTAACAATACCCCTATGCCAAAACCAGCATCCCATGATGTGAGAATAGAGGAATTGGCAGTTCCCCTTTCGTTATGCTTAGCCATACTGATAAACATATTAAGAAAGGCAGGATATACATGTCCATTACCTAATCCAATAAGTATTGCAGACAAATAATATCCAAACATGTTTGGACAAGCAACAAAAAGAACATATCCCACCAATGAGATTATCATACCTTCGGCAGCATTATGAGTAAGTTTACCAGATCTTAATGCTTTTGCACCTTGCAGACGTGACATGAACAGTCCGATAGCAAGCAACATAAAGTAAGTCCCTGTACCTCCTGTTATACCAAGGTTCTCTTTACTATATATCGCCAGATAATTGCTAAGTACGCCAAAACATAATCCAGCGAAAGATATATTAATAGCCAGCATCCATGCACGAGTAAGGAAAAATCTGTCAAGAGAAATCTTGGTATTATTCTTTATGATCTCCTTTGCCGGTAACCTGATAGTACTATCTGCCAGAAGACCTAATGCAGCAACGGCGAGTGCTATCCAGAAAAGTAATGTAAAATTGTCTGTATACTTATATATATAGATGCCTATTGATGGTGCTATTGCCATTGCGAGATTATTACTAAGTCCGTAATATCCAATGCCTTCGTTACGACGGTCTGCAGGCAGTACGTCAATAGCTACAGTACTGTTGGCAACAGTGACAGCTCCAAATGGAGCACCATGAAGAGTTCTAACTATAGCGAACATAAGTAATGTGCCGGCAGCAATATATCCGAGAAAAAATACCAGAAAGACGGAGAAACAAAACAACAGAACTTTTTTTCTGGAAAAACTATCTACCACATATCCACTGAAAGGGCGAAAGATAAGTGCTGCAACAGTATATCCTGAAAGAACTATTCCTATCATATCTTTTGATGTCCCGAATTTTTCACTAAGATATAGAGGCAGCAACGGAGTCAGTATATAAAAGGCAAAATAAAGCATAAAATTAGCCGTCATAACCTTAATGTAATTGCCATTCCAAAGTTTTTCCATTATCTAAATATTATTTAGATGCAAAGTTATGAATTTTTCACAATTATCTATGTATATAGATTACTGTTTTTGACGATAATCAATATAATTATATACCTTTGCATCATAAAAAGCGGATTCGAAAAAGATCGATGGCACGCTTTTTGCGAATACAATATTACATTAAACAAATAATATATATATGGCAGCAGGTAAATGGTTAGGCGGATTCCTTGGTTTCATAACAGGTGGACCGCTTGGTGCTTTGGCAGGTTTTGTGTTAGGCTCTATTTTTGATTTCGGAATTAATGCAGTTAACGATCAGACAGGCAATGGCAATAGATATTCAAGCAATAGCTATCAAAATAATTTTCAAGATAGATATAGTACTCAACAAATATATGAAGGACAACGTAATAGTTTCCTTTTCTCTTTATTGGTCTTAGCCTCATATATTATAAATGCTGATGGTAAAGTTATGCACAGCGAGATGGAGCTGGTGCGAAACTTTCTGCGCACAAACTTTGGTGAATCATCAGTAAGTCAAGGTGAACAAATATTGAAAAAATTATTAGAACAACAGCGTAACCAAAATAGTAGCAATCCTTATGCCTTTAGAGAAACGATACGTCAATGTAGTGCACAGATAGCTGCGAATATGGAATATAGCCAACGACTCCAACTGCTTAACTTCCTTGTGATGATAGCGCAAGCTGATGGAAATGTATGCACAGAAGAGGTTAATGCTATCAAGGAAGTTGCACTATATATGCAAATTGATAAAGAGGATGTAGATACTATGCTCAATCTACGAGGTGCAAGCATAGATGATGCTTATAAAGTATTAGGAGTCTCTCCAGACTCTACTGACGATGAGGTTCGTAAAGCATATCGCAAGTTGGCTTTGAAGAACCACCCTGATCGTGTAGCAACTCTTGGGGATGATATACGCAAGGCGGCAGAGAAAAAATTTCAGGAAATAAACGAGGCTAAAGAGCGTATATTCAAAGCCCGTGGCATGTAACAATAACGGTAATTGATATTACTGTTCAGGATATTGCTGATATATGGTAAGTCCAAAGTCTGCCGTAATGGCATAAACATACTCCATAATGTCTGCAAGGTTGTGCTCATATTCATTAGGTGTTTTGTCTTTTAAGAAAAAACAGAATTCAAGTGGCAATCCTGTATTAGTAGCTTCAAGTTGGCGCACAATTACATACATATTTGAATTTACATCATCACGACTGGTTAGATATTTCTCCATATATTTACGGTAAAGAGACATATTAACCTCATTACCTCTTATATCTTCTGGTTTATAATACCCTTTATTAACCAGATTTTCTCGTATACTATCATCTGTAATTTTCACACTACGGAAGTCATAATATACCATACGCTTTACTCTCCTGCCGTCGCTATGCTGCATACCTATCCAGTTTTGAAACGAGCCTTCAACCAATCTCTGTGGTGAAACTGTTATAATAGTATTATCAAAATTTCGTATTTTAACGGTTGTAAGTGATATTTCTTCTACCACTCCGTTTGCCTCTGTGCCTTGTACTGTAATCCAATCACCCTTGTGCAACATATTGTTGCTAGTAAGTCGAACGCCAGCAACCAATCCCGATATCGTATCTTTAAACACAAACATCAATACAGCCGAAGTGGCTCCCAAACCGGCAAAGAGAGTAAACGGACTCTTATTTATCAATGTTGCTATAACTATAATTACAGTAATAAACACAATCAAGAGTTTAAGTACACCACAAAAGGTAACAAAATATTGCTGTACTGAAGACCGTCGTTCTGACTCAAGCCCTTTGAATGAACTAATAAAGACTATAGCCAGCCTGGCCGACATTATAGTTATATATATTGATGTAAAACGTTTAAGCAGTGCCTCAACAACAGGGAACTGATAAAATACCATAGGCAACAATTTCCAAATTACTATGGCAGGTATGATATGACAAGCCGAGAACAGGACTGTCTTGTTGAGAAGAACATCATCCCATTTTGCGTCAGACTTCTTTGTTAATTTAACAATAATAGGAACAAAAATCTTACGACAGAGGAAATCAGAAAGCCAAGCTAATAATATAGCCACCACAGCTAACAATATATGTCTCGTTACAGGTACCATCTGACCATGTACGCCACACAACTGAATAATTCTTTCTACAAAAATGCGTATCTGTTCCATAATTATTCTATTAAAATTGTCATTAAGGTTCTAATTATCTCATCATGGCTGACAAAGAATAGAGCACACTCTATCTTGAAAAGCACGACCATTCTTACCATGTAACATTCCCTGGTTTATTATGCAAAAGCACAGTTTGTGCCCATTAGATGCCGTACAATATCCGGATAGACTGCTAATGCCTGTCACAGTACCGGTCTTAGCATGCACATTACCGTCAGTAAAACTGCCTTTCATCCTATTTTTAAGAGTTCCGTCCTGACCTGCTATAGGAAGCGATGGATAAAGATGAAGATAAATATTACTATTTTCGTAAGCATACTTCAAAAATCTTGTTTCTAGTTCCGGAGATATATAATTGTATAGCGAAAGTCCGCTTCCATCAGCGATCCTATATCCCCTCGGATCCAACCCTACTTTTTTTATCAACTGCCTTATAATAGCCCTTGCACTACGTGCTGTTGCTGGTCTGTTGCCTGTGGAAGCCGCAATCTGATAAAACATCGATTCAGCGTATAGATTATCACTCTCCTTCATCATATTCATAAGGATTTGGTCTATAGTATGAAAACGTGTGCATATAGAGAAGGCACCATTGGGCAAAGCACCTGTATCAGTAATTGCATCAACATGTACACTATCATTCTGTAGAGCCTGACGAAAACGGTCCATAAACAAATCTTTCCTGCTTATAAGGAGAGGTGTAAGCGTAGGATTTTCATCATCCCAACACCAGCCTTCACCCAACTTAGCTGTATCTTTCATTGATAAATCCCCATAAAGGCGACCTCTTATGGTATCAACGCCCATACGATGTAGGCTCTCAACAAAAGCATTCATATCATCGCTATTAAATCGTGGATCAAAGCCACCTACACAATATAAATCGCCATTCAGCGTCTTATTTGATATTTTGCCTGTATAATATAGAGATGTGCGAAACTGATAGGATCCACCAAGTTTATCTATAGCAGTTATAGCAGTTATAAGTTTCATAGTAGAAGCCGGCCTAAGTAACATCTTCTCATTTACCTTATAAATCACGGAGTCGTCTGTAAGGTCATATATTTCCATACCCAACTGTGATGTTTCGAACATTTTACTTGTCATAAGTCTATCAAGCTTCACTTTGATATTCTGTGGCCAAGGTAAGGAAGACATAACATGAGTAGTATCTACTGATACCGAATCAGGAGTATTACTCTCATCATTATCCACAACAGTATCATCTGTCTGCGCCATAACCGGTGTTACAGCGACTAGCATTACCAACAAAAATAATTTAAATACACGAACAATCATAAACCATTATCAATTTTTGCCTGACGCTCCCTTAGTTCTTCAATAAAAGCCTCGTTATTTTCAGGCTGGACCGATACAAAATGTTCCGCGCCATATTCCAAAAGAATATAGTGAGAAAGTCCCATCGGAGTATTCACTACCGTTGATTTAATAATTTCATTTACAGGGATTGTTATTTTTCGAGCGAATCTCCCATGGTCAATAACCAGGTTGCCTGCGGATGTAAATATGTAAACAGTATGAATTACACGTTCAATAATAACGACAAGTATTATAACAACAACGAATCCTAACAAAGCGTTTGCCGCAGAACGCATCCATAAAAGATATCCTGCTAGTAAAGTTAGAATCGTGATGCCACACTTCGACGCCAAGGTAAAACGCTGATGGAATAATCGATCCATTCTATTATTTTAATAGGTGCAAAGTTAGTGCAAATCAAGCGGAATACAAAATAAAATAACAAAGTTTTTGTTTTTATTTTATATTCATATTACTGACGTTATACATCATTACCATATTGATAATGAACCAATAAATGGCTTTACGCCTACCGTTAAACAATATTAAACTTTACATTTTTATTTGGTTTATTTTATAAACTGGTCTATATTTGCGGACGTAATCATAATTAACAATATGTACAAGGCTTTATACTAGCAATAATATTTTATTATATAAATTAATTTAGAACATTTCTGAATATGAAAAAAATTATGTTATCGGCAACATTATTAATGTTGTTTTCATGTGCTACATTTGCACAAAATCTTGAGATTACGATAAGTGGAATTCGCAATAGCAAAGGAAAGATTCTACTTATGATTGAGTCAGACAACTTAAAAACGCCAAATAAGTATATGTCTGAAATAACTGGGAAGTCATGTAACTTTGTATTAAATAACATCCAAGAAGGTACATACAAGATATCTGCTTTTCATGATGAAAACGGCAACTATGAAATAGATAAAGATGAAAAGGGAATTCCAACAGAGGGCTTTATATTAAAAACTATAAAAATAAATAAAACTGATTTGGTTTCAAAAAAGGACACTAAGATTGACACAAAACTTTTCTATCCAAAAACTGCAGAATAATGAGAATTGCATTATCTATAATACTATATATGTGTGTCGCTTACTGTAATGCCCAGACCGACACGACTAGCACAGGAATCATCAATAAAGAACCTATAAAGTTAAACGAGGTTGTAGTAGAATCGCATAGAATTATCAGTAATGCCGATAAATATATTATGCATGTTCCTGTAAATGAAAATAAAGATGGTGAAGAGCTTCTAAGACAGGCTCCAAGTGTAGTATTTAATGGCAATGATATAACTATAAACGGTGAAGGAGGTACAAAAGTCGTCGTCAACGGAAGAGAAATAAGACTTCAAGGAGATAATCTGATAAATTATATACGAAGTTTAAATTCTAAAGACATCGAAAGGATTGAGGTTCAGCCAATGGCAGGTGCCAGTGATGATGCTGATGCGAAAGGTGGAATTATAAGAATAATGCTAAGGCATAAACAAAAGAATGATAACCAAGGTAATATTGCCATAAAAAACATGGTATCAAATAAGAGTTATTCTGTACAACCTTCTGCTTCATTTAACATGCACAATGGGAAGTGGGATTTTTACGCATTTGGCTCTAATACATGGACAACAAAAGATAAAGGTGTCTTAAAGTCTACACGCATATATCAAAATGAAGAAAACAAATTTGAAAGCCATGGAGATATAAATCAACCATCAAACAACGTGAATGTCTGTGCCGGGGCTTTTTATAATATAGACTCTGTAAGTAGTATTGGTGCTGAAGTCGGATACTTCCGCAACTATGACGATATGAAAACAGATAGTTATTCAACCTTGGTAAACGAGACAAACACATACAACAGTAGTGCAAAGTATTCGCAAAAGATGGATTTTAATATGTTCTCAGGATCCATAAATTACAATAGAAAGTTTGATAATAAAGGCTCTGTATTAAAAATAATGGCTGATTATGCAAAAAAGGAATCATCTAATAATGATTTATATAGTATTCTTTCTCTATGGAATAATAGTGATACGACATACAAAAGTCATCTGACATCTAATTATAGCATTGCATCTGCAGACTTGTCATACAAGAATGTATATTCAGCATCAACATATATACAAACCGGATTGAAATTTACAACAACACAAATGTGTAACAATAATAGTTATCAATCACTATATAATAACACATGGATTAGTCTTCCAGCCTTTGACTACGCATCGAAATACAATGAATACATTTGGGCAGGATATGCTGAAATAAATTCAACAATAAAAAATTGGCAAATTGCTGCTGGCCTAAGAGCAGAAAACACAAAGACTACGAATCGCGGATATAAGTTGAATCACAACTACTTTAATCTTTATCCACACATCACATTAGGTTACTCTTTTGATGAAATGAAAAGATGGATGATTTCGCTTAGGTATGCTCGACAAATTGAACGTCCTGCTTTTGATGCACTTAATCCCAATCGCATTCAGATATCACAATACTCTTATCAAGTTGGCAACCCAGACTTACGTCCTACTTACATCAATAAGATAAGTGCCACATTAATTCATGACTATTCTTATACTCTAACTATTGGATGTAACTTACACAGAGATCTTATAAGAGAATTTGCAAAGCAAGACCCTGCAGATAAAAATGTATCTTACATAACCTATGAAAACCATAATCATGAGAATCATTGGTTCATAAACATTAATGCACCTATAAAATTAGGAAGTATAATAAACATACAAAATAACATTACCGCTGTAAGACAATGTATACAAACAGATGCAGGTGATAAATACATGAATCATAATCTTATCTTTATAAATTGTATAGCAGGTATAAATTTACCCCAAAAGAGTTCTATTGAATTAGAATATAATATGCATAATCAGCTATACTCTGGCAATAGTTCTATTGAGTCAAGAAATATATTTAACATTAAAGCAAAAAAGACATTCTATAATGATAATATATTACTTACTGCCGGAATAGATAATATATTAAATGCTTCTAACAGATACCAATGCCTTCTAAATGAATACTTAATTAATAATAGTACAATTATGGGTACTACAGGAAGAAAAGTAATTATATCTATTACATATAACTTTAAAACTGGAAATAAAATAAGACAAAGAAGGGTTGAAAACAGTTCTGAGGAAGACCGCAAAAGAATGTCGCAAGAGCAATAATTATAAGTTTTTATGGAATAAAATATAAAATACTATATTTATGAAAGTGATTTACAGAAGTTTTTTTAATTTTGCAAACAAATAAGAATAGACATGGAAGAAAAGAAAATCGACGAGAAAGAGAGTATTGAACTCATATTACAGATGATTCAATCTACCAAGGAGTATATCGGGATAGGTAATGGTAACCATTTTCTATACTGGGGATATTTTACGGCAATACTAGCTGTAGTTATACAGTCTATTTATGAACTTACTGGATGGAGACAGTGTGGATGGTTATGGATGCTCATGTTCGTATTTTGGATATTTATGTCAATAATAGGAAAACGCAAATGTAATCCAGTAATGACTTATACCAATAAAGTTATTAATCATGTATGGTATGCTATCGGCACAATGTTTCTTGTAACATTTGCTGTAATCTTTACACTGGGAATCATATACAACAATTACAAATCACTTGATCTGATGATGCCTTTATCGTCTTTATACGTAGGTATAGGAGTTTCCACCACAGGCATAATAATTCAAGACAAAGTTACAGCATACCTCCCTTTAACTGGCATAGGAATAGGCTTATACTTACTAGCGGCCTTATACCAAGGCTTGAGTTTAGAAATCCCGGCCAACTTACTGTTCGGATTATCTTTTGTTCTTATAATGATAATTCCAGGACATGTCCTTAATAAAAAGGAGAATAAGGAATGCTAAAAGAACTTGATCCACTACTCCACTCACAATTAAGACTTGCAATAGTATCAATACTTATGTCGGTCGACGAAGCTGACTTTGTATATATACGCAAGAAAACAGATTCAACAGCAGGCAATCTAAGTGTACAACTGGAAAAATTGTCTGCTGCCGAATACATTTCAACTAAAAGAATTATAGATGGGAAAAAGACACGTACTTTATGTCGCATGACTGACAAAGGTAGGAATGCTTTTGAAATTTACGTTGAAGCTCTGAAAGATTATCTTAACATAAAAAAATGACCATGATTTATTGTAAATGAATAAACATAATTATTCTATTAACATCATTTACAATAAATAATATATATTTTCCACTACAAACTATTGTATACTAAACAATAATTTATATCTTTGCAAAATAATATAATAATAAAATCGTATGGAATCAATTTGCGAACTAAAAGATATATATAAATCACTATACAAATTTGAGAAAGACTTTCAGACAAAATACAATTTGACAATAAATGAAGCAATGTTACTATGCTACTTGGCTGACGGTATGACACGTACGGCAGGTGATATTTGCGAATATATAGGACTTTCTCCTTCAAGAGTATCAAAAATAATAAACTCTGTAGAAAAGTTGAATTTAATAGAAAGGAAAATAGGCTCTTCAGACAAAAGACTTATGCTTTTTGCCCTAACTAAATCTGGATTAGAAAAAATTACAGGACTGAAAAAGTCTGGCTTCAAAACAGATGATTTATATAGTCAACTACGTAAATGTGTATGCAAATAACAAGCACATTTTTATTTATATAATTATTTTCTATTAGACAATATTAATAATAAAAACAATACAATTATGAAGTATCTTATTATAGGTGGTGTGGCCGGTGGTGCCACTGTTGCAGCCCGTTTACGCAGACTTGACGAGCATGCTGAAATAATACTTTTTGAAAGAGGAGAATATGTATCGTATGCTAATTGCGGATTACCATACTATATAGGTGGAGAAATAAACGACCGAAAAAAGCTTTTTGTACAAACAGTGCAGGGATTTATAGACAGATTCAACATTGATATTCGTACAGAACAGGAAGTAATAGCAATACATCCTGAAAGTAAATCAGTGGAAGTAAAAAACCTTAAGACCGGTGAGATCTATTCAGAGACTTACAACAAGCTTGCCCTTTCACCAGGAGCAGAACCAATACGCCCTGATATTAAAGGAATTGATAATAACAAAATATTTACTCTGCGCAATGTTAATGACACAGATGCAATAAAGAAATATATTATTGACAATAAACCTGAATCTGCAGTTGTTGTAGGAGGAGGTTTTATTGGACTTGAAATGGCTGAGAATCTCCACCGTCAAGGTATTAAAGTCAATATTGTAGAAATGGCTAATCAAGTAATGGCACCACTAGATTTATCTATGGCACAAATTGTACATAAAGAACTTGTAGATAAAGGCGTTAAATTAATATTGAACGATGGGGTTAAAGAATTTACAGATGAAAATGATAAGATAAAGATCAACCTAAATAGTGGAAAATCACTGAATGTTGATATGGTTTTACTAAGCATTGGTGTCCGCCCAGAAACAAAACTTGCTGTTGAAGCGGGGCTAAAGACCGGTATAACACGTGGAATAGCTGTTAACGAATATATGCAGACATCAGACAAAGACATATATGCACTTGGAGATGCATGCGAGATTATACATGGAGTTACGGGCAAGCCGGCAATGATTCCACTTGCAGGTCCTGCTAACAAACAGGGACGTATTGTAGCTGATAATATAGTAAATGGTAACAATTCTAAATATTCAGGAACAATAGGAACTGCTGTTGCTAAAGTATTTGATCTTACTGTAGCTGTAGCCGGTGCAAATGCGAAATTGCTTAAACGTGAAGAAATCAATTTTATTTCTTCATTTACTCACTCATCATCTCATGCCGGTTACTATCCCGGAGCATTATCAATGTCTATAAAGATTCTATTCTCACCTAATAATGGAAAACTTTTAGGTACACAAATTGTGGGCTATGATGGTGTGGACAAACGTATTGAAATGGCAGAACAAGTTATTCAGAAAGGTGGTTCGGTTTACGATCTTGCTCAATTGGAACAAGCTTATGCTCCTCCTTATTCAGCTGCAAAAGACCCAATGAATATGGCGGGTTTTGTTGCAGAAAACATTTTAGAAGGCAAAGTCAAGATTATACAATGGAATGAGATGAATGTCAATGCGAAAGATACTATTATTCTAGATGTGCGTACTAATGACGAATACTCTCTAGGAGCAATACCAGGAGCAATAAATATTCCTCTTGACAGCTTGCGTTCTCGTATCAATGAAATACCTAAAGATAAAAAAATTATAGTAAACTGTGCTGTTGGTCTGCGTGGTTATTTGGCATACAGAATACTTGTTCAAAACAGTTTCTGCGATGTGCATAACCTCTCAGGCGGATTCAAGACATGGCATATGGCAACTAATGATTGGACATCTCAATCAGAAAATGGTGAAAATATAATTGTCAATATAGAGATTCCTGCATCTGACGCAGAAGTAGAGACCAATTCGATAGAAATTGATGCTTGTGGACTGATGTGCCCCGGACCAATTATAAAACTTAAACAGAATTATAACAATCTCGCTTCTGGAGACAGACTTACGATAAAAGCGACAGATCCTGCTTTTGCAAAAGATGTAGCTGCATGGTGTAATATTACCGGTGCAAGACTTGTAACGGTAAATAACACCCAAGGCATTGTGCATGCTACTATCGAAAAGACAGAAGCCCAACCATCTGCATGCGTCATGAATAATATTGGGAATGGAAATGGTAAAACATTAATTGTTTTCAGTGATGATCTAGATCGTGCTCTTGCATCTTTTGTTATTGCCAATGGTGCAGCTTCTACCGGAAAAAAAGTAACTATGTTTTTCACGTTTTGGGGACTGAATGTGATAAAGAAACGTAATAAGCCTTCTGTTGAAAAAGATATCTTTGGTAAAATGTTTGGAATGATGATGCCATCGGACAGCAAAAGACTCTCATTATCTAAAATGAACATGGGCGGTATTGGTCGAATAATGATGCGTCACATTATGAAAGACAAACGCATAGATAGTCTTGAATCAATGATTCAACAAGCGATTGACAGCGGTGTTGAAATGATTGCATGCACAATGAGCATGGATGTAATGGGGGTTAAGAAAGAAGAGTTATTAGACAATATACAATTAGGAGGTGTTGCATCGTATCTGGAAAGAGCAGAACAGGCAAACATGAATCTATTTATATAAAGGACTGAAGATTATTTAATTTCTTCTCATAATAAAAAAGCTACTTGTTTATTGTTTATGCGGATTTTTTTATACTTTTGCAACCGAAATTTCAAAGTATATGGTATTCAAATACGACTTTTTGATTATCGGCGCAGGTGTTGCCGGTATGAGTTACGCCCTTAAAATTGCAAGAGCGCATAAAGGTAAGGTGTGTATGATCTGCAAAACTTCGCTAGATGAAGCCAACACATCATTTGCACAAGGTGGAGTGGCTTCAGTAACAAATCTGGAAGTCGACAACTTCGATAAACATATCGAAGATACAATGATTGCCGGTGACTATATAAGTGACCGAAAGGCTGTAGAACAGGTTGTAAGAAATGCTCCCGCACAAATTAGAGAATTAGTTAATTGGGGTGTAAACTTCGACAAAAAGGATAATGGCAAATTCGACCTTCACCGTGAGGGTGGACATTCTGAATTTCGTATTTTACATCATGCCGATGATACCGGAGCTGAGATTCAGCGTGGACTTATGGAGGCCGTACGCGAATCTCCGGACATAGAGATACGTGAAAATCATTTCGCTGTAGAAATAATTACTCAACATCATCTCGGTGTAGAAGTTACACGCCGTACTCCAGATATAGAATGTTTTGGAGCTTATGTATTAAACCCGGAAACACAAAAAGTTGACACTTACCTTAGTAAGGTTACACTAATGTGTACCGGTGGATGTGGCGCTGTATATCAGACAACTACAAATCCAGTCATCGCTACCGGAGATGGTGAAGCTATGGTATATCGTGCCAAAGGCACTGTTCATGATATGGAATTTGTACAGTTCCACCCTACAGCTCTATTTCATCCTGGCGAAACACATCCTGCATTTTTAATAACAGAAGCAATGCGAGGATACGGAGGTATATTAAGGTTGCCTACAGGTGAATCGTTTATGGAAAAATATGACAAGCGTCTTTCTTTGGCTCCTCGTGATATTGTAGCACGCGCCATAGACAAAGAAATGAAAATACATGGATTAGATCACGTCTGTCTGGATGTAACTCACAAGGATCCTCAGGAAACGAAGCATCACTTCCCCAATATATATCATAAGTGTCTTACTATAGGTATAGATATAACAAAAGAGTATATACCTGTAAGACCTGCTGCTCATTATATGTGCGGAGGTATAGAGGTTGACCTAAATGGTGAATCAAGCATAAAACGCTTATATGCAGTTGGTGAATGTTCATGCACCGGTCTGCATGGAGGTAACCGCCTTGCATCCAACTCTCTTATAGAAGCTGTGGTATATGCTGATGTTGCTGCAAAGGATTCAATGAAACACGTTGATGATTACACATTTAATATGGATGTACCAGAATGGAATGATGATGGTACTATGACAAACGAGGAGCGTGTACTTATAACTCAAAGCGTAAAAGAAGTTGGTGAGATAATGAGTAACTATGTTGGAATCGTGCGCAGTGACTTACGTCTAAAACGTGCATGGGATCGTCTTGACCTTTTGTATGAGGAAACAGAAGCTCTATTTAAGCGTGTTAAAGCAAGTAAGGATATCTGCGAACTTCGTAATATGATTAATGTGGGCTATCTCATCACGCGCCAAGCTATTGAACGCAAGGAATGCAGAGGATTACATTTTACTATAGACTATCCAGTACATGCATACGACAATAAAAAATAAAATATTACTGTCTGTACTCTTGACAATATTATCGTTGCCAGTTTTTTCACAGAAGAATAATCAGGACTCTTTAATAAAGACTTTGGATGATAGATGTGTAGTGTCTCTAGAAACATCTTTCGGGAATATTAAGATCGCTCTTTATAATGAAACGCCCAAACATCGCGACAACTTTCTAAAACTAGTAAAAGAAGGTTTTTATAATGGAATTTTATTCCATCGTGTAATACCTGAATTTATGGTTCAAACTGGTGATCCATCAAGTAAGTCAGCTGTTCCTGGTCAATTACTAGGTAATGTATCCCTAGATTATACAATTCCTGCTGAAATAAGATTTCCTCAATACTATCATAAACGTGGCGCTGTGGCGGCTGCGCAAGAGGATAATTCACAGGATCATGCATCGTCTTCATGCCAGTTTTATATAGTAACTGGAAAAACTTTCGGTCCAAGAATGCTTGATGCTATGCTTAACAAACTTACCGAGAAATCGGGAGGAACAATTGTATTTAATGATAAAATAAAAAATGATTATCAGACAATTGGGGGTGCTCCACACCTTGATGGACTGTATACAGTCTTTGGTGAGGTAGTGGATGGCATGGATATAGTAGATAAAATACAAAATGTTGAGAAAGACAATAACAATCGCCCTATTAATGACATAAAGATAATCAAGGCCAATGTTGTCAAAGACCTTCCTATAACGATATATCCAAATACCAAAAGGAATGATGAACATAATAAAACGGGTATGAAAAATAAGGTTTCAACCCTTAAGCGATAAGGCTTATCAATAAATATTGATGCAATATAAATAATGTCCCAATCTAGTATATAACAGATTGGGACATTTATATTTAAATTAAAATACTTGCGTATATTATTTGCAACTTGGAGACCACGGTTTCAACTGCTTAAAGAAATCGTTGCCCTTATCATCTACAAGGATAAATGCAGGGAAATCAACTACTTCTATTTTCCAGATTGCTTCCATCCCTATTTCCGGGAATTCAACACACTCAATACTCTTAATAGAATTCATTGAGAGAACAGCAGCAGGTCCACCTATACTTCCCAGATAAAATCCACCATGCTTTTTACAAGCATCGGTAACTACCTGTGTACGGTTACCTTTAGCAATCATAACCATACTACCTCCATGATCCTGAAATTCGTCAACATAAGGATCCATACGATTTGCTGTTGTCGGTCCCATACTTCCACAAGGCATTCCTTCTGGAGTTTTTGCAGGTCCTGCATACAATACAGGGTGATTCTTAAAATATTCCGGTAAATCCTGACCAGCATCTAGACGTGCCTTCAGTTTTGCATGAGCTATATCACGGGCAACAATTATTGTACCATTAAGACTAACGCGAGTTGCTACAGGATATTTGGAAAGTTCTTTGCAGATATCAGCCATTGGCATATTAAGATCTATCTTGATCGCATTACCTTCGCCTGATTTGCGATATTCTGCAGGGATTAGTTCTCCAGGATTATCATCCAATTTTTCAATCCATATACCATCCTTATTAATTTTCGCTTTAACATTACGATCTGCTGAACAACTTACGCCGAGTCCAATAGGACAAGATGCTCCATGACGAGGTAATCTTATTACACGGATATCGTGAGCAAAATATTTACCGCCGAACTGTGCTCCAAGACCTATTTTGTAAGCCTCTTCAAGCAATTGTTTCTCTAGTTCTATGTCACGGAATGCACGACCGGTATCATTACCTGTTGTAGGTAGATTATCATAATAATGAGTAGAAGCCAACTTAACAGTAAGAAGATTTTTCTCTGCAGATGTACCACCAATAACAAATGCGATGTGGTAAGGAGGACAAGCAGCTGTTCCTAATGTTTTCATTTTCTCTACAAGGAATGGAACCAATGTTCCAGGATTCTGAATACGGGCCTTAGTCTCCTGATAGAAATATGTTTTATTTGCAGAACCACCACCTTTTACTACACAAAGGAATTTATATTCGGAACCTTCTGTAGCCTCTATATCAATCTGTGCAGGCAGATTGCAACGGGTATTAACCTCTTCATACATATTGAGAGGAGCATTCTGAGAGTAACGCAGATTTTCTTCTGTATATGTTTTGTAGACACCCTTAGAAAGAGCCTCCTCATCAGAGAAACCAGTCCAGACTTGCTGTCCTTTTTCACCGTGAATAATAGCAGTACCGGTATCTTGACAGAAAGGCAATTTGCCTTTACATGCAACTTCTGCATTACGTAAGAATGTAAGAGCTACATATTTATCATTTTCGCTAGCCTCCGGATCACTCAATATCTTTGCGACCTGCTTATTATGAGAGCGGCGAAGCAGAAAGTTTACATCACGGAATGCCGCATTTGCTAATGCAGTCAATGCCTCCGGAGCCAATTTCAGAATTTGCTTACCTTCAAATTCTCCTGTTGATACATAATCTTTTGTCAACAGATAATACTCAGTATCGTCCTTGCCCAACTGGAACATAGGTTCATACTTGAATTCTGGTGTTGTTGCCATAATTGTTTTTATATTAAAGTTTACTATCTACTATTTTATTTTTCTATACTACGAATAAACTTGTTCAGTGTCTCTTCATCTACATCACCCATCTTATATTCTTTCTCAGCATCATACTGTATGAAATTTATCCAATCATGATGAGCTGTCTCATATTCTTTATTTATTTTAGCCTCATCATCTGACGTAAGTGTTTCAAGATTGAAATAATTAGTTATAACACGATATGTCCATGTCCACTTATACTGTTCATATTGACTGAATAGAAAACTAAACCGATCCCCTACCTGTACTATGTCTTGTATAACACCCTCACGTATGTCATCTACTAACTGTTCTTCTTCTGATTCAGGAACCATCAGACCGGCCAAATCACACCAGTTACCAGTACCGATAGAAGTATAAGGAAGTTCCATATTATGATTGTGTACAGCTTCGCCCATATATAGACGTATAACCATGTCATAATATTTAATGCCCTTTAGTAACGCATTATTTTTGATTATACACCCATCATAACTGTATGCAGCAGGATTCTCACCTTGTTCTCTTTTTATTCTTTCCAGAAGATGTTTGCCTTTTATGGCCTCTGATACTGTGAAAGGACTTAGCCAGTCAAAATTTATCAAACTTTGTCTGCCAGATCTTGGACGCATATCACGTTTTTGCCATTTATGTATATCTCGGTATGTCCCTACTGTAACTATATTGCGTCCAGGTACTATATATGTAGTATCCCCCGCACCTATTATATATGAAAATGGAAGTTCAGTGGTATCTGGATGATTCTGTATTTTGCCCAAACACATTGAGAATGCTCCTATTTTAGCAGGCATAAGCAGATGTGCGCCACTAGCTGTTTTACTGCCTCTCTCTAATATTCCATAATGTATAGGTCCCATCTTATAGGCATGATTGCTATAATTGGTATTAGAACCTGCATTATAGAAAGAATACTGTCCACCGATAAGCAAAGTGCTCTTATGATGACTAACAGAAAAAGGTCCGCAAAATGCTGCACAGGCTTCACCATTATCCATATAACTATTAGCAAAGAATACGCTATTGGTACCAGAAAAGCCCTTACCCATATGGCATGCCTCACCTACAAAACAATTATCAAGTTTGGCTCCATCCAATACAGAAGAGCCTGATGATATTATAGTATTATCACAGATAACATTATTACCTATATAAACACTTGCTTCAGGAATGCTCATTATTGTACACTCACTCAATCTACTTGCACCAATTATCTCGCAGTCATCATTAACATTGACATTTGATACCTCACTCGTATTAACTATTTTGACGCGATCACCTATAAAACCTCTATCTTGTCTCTTTTCTGATATATATTTCTGTATCATTGAGCGAAGAGATTTAATCAAGTCTTTATCATGAGAATGTTTTACCATAAATGCAGCCAACTGACTTGACAATGCATCAAAAAATACAATATTACCATCACCAGCCTCATTTAGTACTGATATAATATTGCCTTCACCAAAAGTAGCTCCACTATTTGTAGACATAGTTCCTACATTCACTATATAACATTCATCGCCTATTACATAATCTGAAATATAATTACCTATGTTTTCTATTATAGAGTTATCACCAATGGTAACATTGCGTAATGTTGCATTACGAATGCCTGAATGTTTACAAAATCCATCGTCAATCTCTACATGCTTATCAAAAACACCGAGATTGACATCACCATACATAGCAACATTATTGACATAAGCAGGCTGAAAATCTTCTGATACATTAATAATGCTCCAATCTTCGGCCGTACACCCATTGTCTTCAAGGATAGAAATTTCCTCTTCAGTCAGTGATCTGTAATCATTCATTATTTTGCCTATTAATAATTTGACATTTATTCCTCAACAGGATAAAGAAAATCATTATAAGGATATTTTTGTACATGCAATTCACGTACCTTCTTATAAAGAACGTCCTTCATCTCATCTATATTTATCTTCTCACGAGCTGAAATGAACAAACAATTCTCATTAAGTTTTGCCATCCACGTTTTTTTCAGTTCATCAAGAGTAATATTGTCTTTTGTAACTGGAGTAAGGTCATCGGACTCTTTTTCTACCCAGTTATAGGCATCTATCTTATTAAAGATAATCATTGACGGTTTCTCTGCACAGCCTAGATCTTTTAACGTATTCTCAACGACTTGTATCTGCTCTTCGAAATCAGGATGTGATATATCAACTACATGTAAAAGTATTTCAGCTTCACGTACCTCGTCAAGTGTGCTTTTAAACGAATCAACAAGATCTGTCGGCAACTTCCTTATAAATCCTACTGTATCTGCAAGAAGAAATGGAAGATTTTCTACTACTACTTTTCTAACAGTAGTATCAAGTGTTGCAAATAATTTATTTTCGGCAAAGACCTCGCTCTTTGCAAGAAGATTCATTATAGTAGATTTGCCGACATTAGTATATCCTACAAGAGCAACACGAATCATTCGACCACGGTTCTTGCGTTGAGTTATTTTCTGCTTGTCTATATCTGCCATACGCTGTTTCAGCAACGACATACGCTGTAATATAATACGGCGGTCCATTTCCAACTGAGTTTCACCAGGACCACGAAGTCCTACACTGCCTTTTCCTCCACCAGAACCAGAGCCAGAACCTCCACCTTGCCTTTCAAGGTGTGTCCATAATCTCTGCAGACGCGGTAGCATATAACGGTATTGTGCCAATTCTACCTGCGTCTTTGCATTTGCAGTCTGTGCACGCATAGCAAAGATATCAAGTATTAACGAAGTTCGATCAAGTATTTTCACGCCCAATTCCCCTTCAATATTACGTATCTGTTTAGCCGAAAGTTCATCATCAAAGATAACCATTCCAACTTCACGCTCGGCATCTTCCTCCTGCTTGATATATTGTTTTATTTCCTCCAATTTACCTTTACCAACATAAGTTACCTGGTTAGGCCCAGCAACTCTTTGGGTGAATATCTTCACAGTAACTGCACCGGCAGTATCTGCCAGAAATTCAAGTTCATCAAGATACTCTTTGGTTTTCGCCTCATTCTGTTCCTGAGTAATAAGTCCTACAAGAACGGCAGTTTCGGTCTTAGCCTCTGATAATACAAATTCTTTCATCTGATATATAATATTATGTGCAAAGATAATGCAAAATGAAGACAGAACAAAATAAAATATAGTTTATTTTCATGTTCGTTTATCGTGTTCTTTTATACTAAATTAGAAGTTTTCTTTGATTTTATTAATTGATATATATAAAATATACTATTTTTGTAGATTAATATCAGAAGTTGTAATTACAGGAGATAAAAAATAGCAAAATATGGCACATATTTATAGGGGAAAGATTGTTGATGTAGTTTCTCGAAGAATATTCAACGGAGCAATGTATGTAGAGAATGACAAGATTGTTAATGTGGAAGAAAATAGCTCTTGCGATTACGACAATTATATTATACCCGGATTCATCGATTCACACATACACATAGAGAGTTCTATGCTTATACCCTCTGAGTTTGCAAAATTGGCAGTCAAAAGTGGAACTATTTCTGTTGTCGCTGATCCTCATGAGATAGCTAATGTATTAGGCTTTGAGGGTGTCAAATATATGGTAAACGACGGCAAAGAGGTTCCTTTTAAGTTTTATTTCAGCGTTCCATCTTGTGTCCCAGCCACTCCCTTTGAGACATCGGGCGCGACAATAAACTCTCAACAAGTAGGTGAAATGATAAAGATGGACGATTTTCATTTATTAGGTGAGATGATGGACTATCCTGGAGTCATAAATAATGACGAAGAGACCATCAGTAAAATACGACAGACTTTAGCTGTCGGTAAAGTCGTTGACGGCCATGCGCCATACATTTCTGGAGAAATGTTAAGAAAATATACCAGTGCGGGAATAACTACCGATCATGAATGTGACAATGAACAAGAGGCTATCGAGAAAATTGATAACGGGATGGACATATTGATAAGAGAAGGTAGCGCTGCACGTAATTTTGATTCTCTTATAGGACTATTAAAGAAACACCCTAATAAGGTTATGTTCTGTTCTGACGATAAGCACCCTGACAGTTTATCTGCAGGACACATCAACAAACTTGCAAAAAGGGCCGTAGCACAAGGTTATGATGTCATTGATGTACTACGTGCCTGCAGCCTAAACCCTGTAAGACATTATAAATTGAGTGTCGGTTTATTGCAAAAGGATGATAATGCAGATTTTGTTATTGTTGATAACTTAAGCAATTTCAACATACTTTCCACTTATGTTGATGGCGTTTGTGTATATGATACCAATAATGGATATAGTGAAGAATACATGTCAATACATAAACCTGCTTATGACAAGATTCCAAATAGATTCAATGCCAACAAAATATGCTCTGAAAGCTTAACCGTTAGTCCAGATGGATGTAAAATACATGTCATTGGAACTTCTGATGGAAATATTACAACTCAAAATATAATTGCAACACCTAAGATAGAAGATGGCTTTGTTGTATCAGACATCAACCGTGACATAATAAAGATCGTTGTATACAACCGTTATACACCATCTGTACCACAAGTCGCATTTGTTCACGGATTTAATCTAAAGCAAGGAGCCATAGCTTCAACAATAGCACACGACAGTCATAATATAATAGCTATTGGTACAAATGATGACGATCTTACATATGCAATAAATCAACTTATAGAATGTAAGGGTGGAATAATTGCAGGCTTTAAAAATGAATGGGAATTACTACCTTTACCTGTTGCAGGACTTATGTCAATATGTGATGGAGAAAAGGTTGCCGGCAAATATAATATATTAAATGATACTGTTGCTAAATTGGGGTGTCTATACAAAGCACCATTCATGACATTATCTTTTCTTGCCCTATTGGTTATCCCAGAACTCAAATTAAGCGATAAAGGACTATTCGACAGCAAGGAGATGAAATTCATATCTCTTTTCGTAAAGTAAAAAATTATATAATACGAACTCATCATAATGTTACTCGCTTTATAAACTAATACATATAAAGCGCAGTACAGGTAATTGTACAAATCATATACAATATACCTTTCATGACGTATTTATACACATAGTCTTTTATCATTATATGTGTTTACTATATGCAAGAAAATATTAGTATGAAAACGTTTACGTAAAATTTAGCATTTAAAACGAAGAAATATTTGCAACAGATTGAATAAATATCTATCTTTGCACAGTTGATGTAAATCAGCGAAATCAAAAAACATACTACATAAATAACTATCTACTAACACATCTCTAGAAGTGCTCCGACTTGGTGTCGGGGCATTTTTTTGTTATCAATTCTTTGCTCATATAATATTTAATATATACATTTGCACAATTATTACTAATCGAACAATGAAAAATTATTTGACTACTGGTATTTTCATGTTATTCAGTTGTTTTGCAATGGCGCAACCTAAATATAATATGAACATACTGAAGCACGAAAAGCTAAACCGTGGACTTGTTGTTGTGAAGCAAGATGATACTCATAACATTCTTTCTTGGCGTACACTTGACAGTGATGGAAAAGGTGAACCTTTCGATATATACCGTAATGGCGAAAAAATTAACAAACAGTCTATCATAAAAGGTGGAACTTTTTTTATTGATAATTATAAATCAGCCAACGATATTAATTACGAAGTTAAGGGTGGAAAAGTTAATGGAACATATTGCCTTAAATCTAATTCACCGATAGGATATATACCTATAAAAATACAGAAACCTGCAGATGGCATTACTTCTGATGGCATTACATATTCATATTCTGCAAATGATGCTAGCATTGGTGATGTTGACGGTGATGGCAATTACGAGATTATTCTTAAATGGGACCCTTCTAATTCTAAAGATAATTCATTTGCAGGATTTACCGGTAATAATTATATTGACTGTTATCGTATAGACGGCACAAGGCTATGGAGAATAAATATTGGGAAAAACATAAGGGCAGGCGCTCATTATTCACCATTTATCGTTTATGATTTTGATGGAGACGGAAAAGCTGAACTTATAATGAAAACGGCAGATGGTACAATTGATGGTGTAGGCAATGTGATTGGAGATAGTACAAAAGATTATAGGGAGATTTCTAATGATAACAAAAGGGGTCGTATTCTTAAGGGGCCTGAATATCTTACCGTTTTTGAAGGACTGACAGGTAAAGCTCTAAAAACTATAAATTACATACCTGCTCGTGGAGATTCCAAGGATTGGGGAGATGATCACGGTAACAGATGTGAAAGGTATCTGGCAGGCGTTGGATATCTTGATGGCATACATGCCAGTGCTATCTTTTGCAGAGGGTATTATACTCGTACGGTAATTACTTCATGGGATTGGGACGGCAAAGAACTTAAGCAACATTGGATTTTTGATACAAACAATCCTAAATGGAAGTCGTACGCCGGACAAGGAAACCATAATCTTAGAATAGCAGATGTTGATGGCGATGGATGTGATGAAATAACTTATGGTGCTATGTGTGTTGACCACAATGGGAATGGACTATATAATACAGGTTTCGGGCATGGAGATGCTATACATCTCACTGCTTTCGATCCCAATACAGAGAATCTGCAGGTATGGGACTGTCATGAAAATAAAAGGGATGGATCTGATTTCCGTGATGCAAAAACAGGCAAAGTTATATTTCAAATACCTAGTAATGAAGATGTAGGAAGATGCATGGCTGCAGATATTGATCCAACAAATCCAGGACTTGAGATGTGGAGCAGTGCAAGCGGCGGAATAAGAAATATAAAAGGAAACGTTATTAGTAAACCGTCTATCGGGCATCGTAAATATGGAGTATCAACAAACTTCGGTATCTGGTGGGATGGCGACCTGCTAAGAGAATTGTTAGATCATGAAAGTATTACTAAATATGATAGTAATAAAGGCATTAGTTATACTCTTCAAAGATTTGAAGGGTGCAAATTTAATAATGGGACAAAGTCAAACCCGTGCTTGAGTGCTGACATACTTGGTGACTGGCGCGAAGAAGTACTAACTCGTACTTACGACAGCAGCGAACTTAGACTCTATGTATCTATGATACCAACAGACTATCGCATCAATTGTCTTGAAGAGGATATTCCTTATCGTATAGGTGTCGCAACTGAGAACGTTGGATATAATCAGCCTCCCGAGACAGGATTTTATCTTGGACCTGACAAGACGGTACATCCTTTTCTTAAATAGTTTTCAACACCATGATTATTTATTCCAATCATGTCCATACTGAATAATAACATATTAAATAAATATAACAAAGAACTATTAAATCAACATGAAAAGACAAATTCTTTTATCTCTAGCTTTAATGACTGCTGGCTTGGCTATGGCTGGAGATGTATTAATCAAATCGCCCGACAGCAAATTAGTCGTTATAGTAAGTAATGAAGATGGCAGAGCTGAATATTCTGTAAATTATGAGGGTAAACAGATGCTCACTAAATCGTATTTAGGCCTTAAGACAAATATTGAGGATTTTACACAAGGACTAACACTCAAAAACGATGTTGCTACTAGTGAGGTGAACAACAGTTATACTATGAACCGCACAAAAAGAGCTGTTTCTGAGTATCATGCTAATCAGGCTTTAATTACTTTTGAGAACAGTAACAAGAGAGAGTTTACTGTTACTTTTCAAGTTTCAAATAATAATATCGCATACAAGTATTCAATGCCAAGGTACGGAGATACAAAATGTATGATCATAGAGGCAGAAGCCAGTAGCTTTAATTTTCCTGCTCAGACAACGACATTCCTTTGCCCACAAATTGGTCCGATGACAGGATGGGAAAGAACAAAACCTAGCTATGAAGAAGAATATACCGCTGATTCTAAGATGAATGTCAAATCGCAATTTAGTCATGGATATACATTTCCTTGCTTATTCCATATAGGCAATAATGGTTGGGCTCTTGTCAGCGAGACAGGAGTTACCGGCAAATACTGTGGTTCTCATCTTAGTGATTATGATGTTGAAAAAGGATATACAATAGCTTTTCCTGACAAAGGTGAGAATAATGGCGTTGGTATAAATGGGGCTGCTATATCTTTACCGGGCGAGACACCATGGCGTACAATTACACTTGGAAATGATTTAAAACCAATTGTAGAGACAACTCTACCATATGATATAACTGCACCTCAATACTCTCCTTCACAAGATTATAAACCAGGAAGATATACATGGAGTTGGCTATTATGGCAAGACAAATCTGTAAACTATAACGATCAGGTTAAATTTATAGACTTGGCTTCTGAAATGGGATATGAGTATGTTCTGGTTGATAACTGGTGGGATGTTCAGATAGGCCGAGACAGAATGAAACAGTTATCTGATTACGCAAAAAGCAAGGGAGTAAATTTAATGGTGTGGTACAATTCAAACGGGTATGTAAATGATGCGCCACAATCTCCACGCGACTGCATGAATACAAGCATTGCAAGAAAAAAGGAAATGGCCTGGCTTAAAGATATAGGCGTAAAGGGTATCAAGGTTGATTTCTTCGGTGGTGACAAACAGGAGACTATGAAACTTTATGAAGATATTCTTAGTGATGCCAACGACTATGGACTACAGGTTATTTTCCACGGTTGCACTATTCCTAGAGGTTGGGAGCGTATGTATCCAAACTATGTTGGTAGTGAGGCTGTTCTTGCTTCTGAGAACTTATATTTCACTCAGCATCATTGTGATAAGGAAGGTTTTGAACTTACAATGCACCCATTTTCTCGTAATGCTGTAGCAAGTATGGATTGGGGTGGCGTAATTATGAACCGCAGGATGAGCCAGGATAACAACAGCCGCAATTATAGACGTACGTCTGATACTTTTGAGATGGCAGCCGGCATTATAAATCAGTGCAGCATTAACTGTATAGCCATACAACCAAATAATCTTAAAGAGTTACCGCAATTTGAAATCGACTTTTTAAAGAATATCCCGACCACGTGGGATGATACAAAGTATATAACAGGATATCCTACTAAATATGTTGTAATTGCCAGAAAACATGGAAACGATTGGTATGTAGCAGGACTGAATGGTACCGATAAAGAAATGGCCCTTAATATTGAGGTTCCTATGTTAGCGGGAAAGACAGTCAAATATTATACAGATAACAAGAAGAAAGGTAAGGAAATACCAACATCTGTTGTAAAAACTATGAAAATAGGCAAGAACGGAATCGCTAAGGTCTTTATACAGGCCATGGGCGCTATAATACTTGTACCCTAAAGTTTATCTTTAGCATCAAAAGTGCGATATACTAAATACGAGCCATCGGCATCGAGTTCAAACTCATTGCCGGTGGCTTGGTTTAATGTACCTTGCCATATCCACTGATATGCATAAGTTGGCCAATCAAATCCTGTTCCATTTATTTTTTTGCAATCTAGATTATATATACTTACTTGTTGACCTTTAAAACTACCAAATTTGTTTAAACCTTTTGCTGTAACAAAATATCCATAGTCTGTAACCATAATAGGATATATGCCAAACTCTTGCATGTACCATACAATCAGACTTATATTTCCTAAGGTATGGTCTTCTCTTTTTCCTGTAGCTCCAATATAAACGATATCCTTATATCCTTTTGAAATACAAAAACGAGTAGCTTTTGTGAGGTCGTTAAATTCCTGTTCGACTTCCACCTTTAGCTTATCCGAATATTTCTCTTTGAATTCCTTAGGTAAAGAATCACAATCACCAACTATAACATCAGGTATATTCCCATTTTTTATATATGTTACAGCCGCATTATCGCAACAACATACATATTCAGCATTGTTTAGAATACATAATGGTATTTCATTTTTAGGATAATCACCGGCAGCAAGTATCACTGCGCCGGCTTTATAGTCTTTTGTTATAATTGGATAGTTCATCGTTTTATCATCATTCTCTTCCATTTGTAGTACCCCAATATGGCAATTATCACATAAAGTCCATACAAAGCTGCAGTAAATGGTATACCTTTATAGACATAAAGTGCACAACTTATTGCATCTACCAATATCCATATTAGCCATTGCTCTACGTATTTCCTGGCTAGAGCCCACAATCCTATAAAACTGAGGGCATTGACAAAACTATCGGTAAATGGTACTGTACTGTTTGTAAAACGTACTAGTATAAAGTATATTGCAGACCATGACACAAAAAAGACAAGAGTGCTAGGCATTATAAGTTTTTTATTGAAATGCGTTATCGGCATTTCCATACTTTCTCCCTGTCCCTTCTTCTTAAAAAATTTCCATATAATGAAACCATATACAGCAGCAAGAAGATAATATATGGCCATTCCAAAATCAGCATAAAGTCCGGCCTTGAAGTATTTGAATATATCTATGGCGGGCATTATTATGCCCAATAACCATAGATATATACTAGCCTTGTACTCCAGCCAGATATAGACTAATCCTACAATCGTTGCAAGAATATCGAGTATCTGAAGAGTTTCCATATCAGAAGTTTAATGACATATGCGCCATAAAGTTAATTGGCGCCTGTGCAGAATATACAGAGTATGACCAAAAGTCATTATTACCAAATGCTACAACTTTACCATTGTCTTGTTTGAAAAATAAAGCACAGCCACCATTACTTTCATATTCCTCATTGAATAGATTATAAATTGTACATCCCAATGTCAAGCTCTTAAGTCCTTTAATCTTAAATGTATATGAAAGGTCTATATCTGTAGTAAAATATGAATCTATCATTGTACTGATCTCTTTATTATTATCTTCGTCTATATAAGTGCGGAAATTAGAGTTTGTCATATACTGTTCTCCTACATATTTGCTCATAACACTAACTTTAAGCTTTTTATATTCATAAGAAAATATATTATTAAATATAAAATCAGGGGAGAACGCCAGATGAGTAGTACCTACATTGACATAATTATTATCAATAGTTTTAAGATTTGTATTCTTTTCACGGTTTTTGCTCCATGTTGCATTTGCATTCCAGTTAAAGCCCTTAAAAGGATTTAAGGCAGCCATCAACTCCAATCCAATACGGTAACTGTCTTTCACGTTACGAACTACCATTTCGCCGTTTGAATCTTGACCTCCTGTCGGTACAAACTGATTGTCATAACACATGTAATATAGATTTGCTCCTGCTGAGAATATTTTACTCTGGTATTTATATCCCAGTTCCAAATCATTAAGACGTTCTGACTTTGGTGCTACATACTCAGACTCCGCCATCATATTTTCAAAATCATCACGGGTGGGTTCCTTATGGGCAATAGCATATGACATATATACAGTATTATTGTTATTTATATCATAATATAAGCCGAATTTAGGATTAAAGAAATTATATTTTTCGTTTATATTAAACAATTTCTGCAGATTCTTTTCGTCATACTCTTGAGATGTGCCTGTCATGGTATAACCCACATGACGATATTGTAAATCTATATAAGTATGAAAACCTTTAAATAAAGAATAATTGAGTTTGCCAAAGAAATTACCATCATATTTTATTCCATTACTCCTATAGTATTCATGATTGGGTTCCAGACTTCCACTAAAAGTTCTTACCCATAGCACTTGACCATAATGGTCACCATCATATTTGTTCCATCCACCACCTAATGATAATGTAAGGTTTTTCTTATTATCATAATTAAGACTACCTACAAATCCATAGAAGTTATTTGCCATTATCTTACGACGTATCAGATCTGATTTTATTGAGAAATCATCTGTTAGGGTATACTTTGCTAACTTTTGTCCTGTTTTATACTGTTCATAATATCCATATCCATTAGTATAATGAAGAGTTACATTAGAACTCCAATAAGAATTAACGACTTGATTCCATATCAACTGATAATTCTGCTGATGATAGTTATCGGTCTGGTCTTTATAATACACTGTTTTACCATTGGCATCATTATACTGTCCACATGGGTTATAAGTACGGCCATATGTTTCCATATCGGCTTTAGAAGCATAATCCCAAGCATGATATGTCTTTTCGGTACCATTAAAGGTAATAAACTTAACCACAGTATTTCCTGAGAAATACCCGCCTTGCATGAAATAAGAATTAAGTTTTGTTGATGCACGGTCTATATATCCATCACTGCCTATATTAGACAGACGTCCCTGAAATCCCCAGTGACCACCCAGTAGTCCTGTTCCAAAACGAAATGTCTCTTTATGAGATCCATAAGAACCGGCACTTAGATCAACACCGGCATATGGTTTTACACCTATATTATCTGTCTGAATATTTATGGTTGCTCCAAAGGCGCCCGAACCATTTGTAGATGCACCAACACCACGCTGAATCTGTATCGTTTCGGCACTTGATACTATATCAGGAATATTAACCCAATACGTTTTGCTACTTTCCGCATCGTTTATAGGAACACCGTTGGTTGTAACACTGATACGTGTAGCATCAGTGCCTCGTACATGAATATCAGTATATCCAATTCCATTACCAGCATCCGAAGAGAATGTTACTGATGGAGTTAATGAAAGTAAGCTAGGCATATCATGCCCAAAATTTACTGCATTGATTTGGCTTTTTACAAAGTTCTGATTTGCTATAGGTGTATTAGCACCTACACGAGTAGATACGACTTGTACATCCTGAAGCAATACAGATTTCATACCTGTCTTTTTAATGCTTGTTAGAGAATCTTTCTTCTGAATGGTTGGATTCTCTGCGTACACTTGTGAAAAGCATACGAAAGTTGCTGCTAGCAACACGATCTTTTTCATCTTTAAACCTTAATTTAAATTACACAAAAAGGGGGTCTTTTTATGTCCTGTTTCCCTACGCCGGCATTACCCGGATCAGGTTCGAGGGTTTAATCTCAGCCCGAGACTTCGGGCACCCCTATTAAATTTGGTTGCAAAGATACAACATTTTTTATTTAAAACAAAAAATGTTGCACCTTTTATAAAAAACTACGAATTTGTTTACTCGTCTATTTTAACTTCTTCTACTTCTTTTTCTTTTGGCAATATAAGGTTTAACAACACACCAACTATTGCTGATAGACCTATACCTGACAAAGAAAAATTACCTGCAGACAACGCTGCACCTCCAATACCCATTGTCAAAGTTACTGAAAGTATAATTATATTACGTGTATGATCTAGGTTCACATGTGACTGTATCAAGTTTCGCACTCCCACACTTGCGATAGTACCAAAAAGCAATAACATTATGCCACCTAATACCGCTTGTGGAATGGTTTGTAACAATGCACTTAGTTTTCCTATTACAGAGAAAATTAATGCCGTTGCTGCTGCTATTCTTATTACTACGGGACTTGTTACTTTAGTTATAGACATCGCTCCTGTTACTTCTGCGTATGTTGTTACCGGAGGACCGGCCAATAAAGCAGACACTAAACAAGCGATACCATCACCTAGCAAAGTACGATGTAGTCCCGGGTCTTTTACAAAATCCTTATTTGCTACGGCCCCTACTACATACACATCACCTATATGCTCAATAACTGGTGCTATTGCTACTGGTATCATGTATATAAAAGGTCCCCATTGGAAATCAGGTAAGTGAAAATGTGCCAATGAATCAGGTAATGCTATCCATGGTGCATTAATTATCGGCGTAAAGTCTATAATACCCATAAACACAGCAATGATATATCCTACAATTATACCACTTATTATAGGCACAAGTTTTATCAAACCTTTTCCTAACACAAGCACAACTATAGCCGTAATCAATGAAACTAATGCCAATATCCAATTAGACTTAGCCATATTAACGGCACTGCTTGACAATGTAAGACCTATTAGTATAATTACAGGTCCGATAACTATCGGCGGAAAAACTCGGTCTAAAAATTTCTTGCCTTGTAACTTAACAATAAAGCTAATAAAGAAATACACAAGCGACACGCCTGTAAGTCCTGCCAAAGTACCAGCCATGCCCCATTCTTTTGTAGCTGCAATTATTGGTGCAATAAATGCGAAACTGCTTCCTAAGAAAATAGGCACTTTCCCTTTTGTTACGAAATGAAAGATAAATGTTCCGATACCTGCTGTAAAAAGAGCAGTCGAAGGGTTAAGTCCTACAAGAAGAGGAACTAAAACTGTTGCGCCAAATGCGACGAACAGGAATTGTACACCTACTATTCCTTTACGCAGTGGCGACAAATTATTGACATCCATATTAATTGTTTTGTGAGTTGGTTCCTTTTTTCTTTTTCCACTCAAAGAATATTATAAGCAATACGGCTATCACAAGAATGGCATAAGCTGCATACGCTATATTCTCTGTTGTATCCACTGATTTGGGGAAGAATGAAAGTTCAACCTTATGGGTACCCGGCTTTATATTAATTGCTCTCAGTATATAGTTTACTCTGCCTATTGGGACCTGAGCACCGTCTACAGTTGCAGTCCATTCAGGATAGTATATCTCAGAGAATACCAGTACACCACCTGATGTAGAATTTACTTCATATTCCAGCTTGTTGGGTTCGTATTTTTTTAGCGTTGCAGTAGACACAGCTCCCTGTTTCTTGCTTGTACCTAAAACATCTTTGAATTTAGAGTCTGCCACAGCTTCGTGATGGAGATCTATTTTACTTAATTTTTCAATCTCCTCATTAGCGTTATCTACATATGTAATATTGTCAACCATCCATGCATTACCAAAAGCATAAGGATTCTGTAATGGTACGGTCTTATTATTCTGCAATGGGAATATGAAATATTTCGTGTTAAGCATATTCAATATTGGATATATGCTATCACCATTAACTTTCGACATATCACCCTGGGCTGTAGCTGCTGCCTTAAACAGACTCTGCATCTCCGGTGCTATATAGGTATCTATCATATCCTGGTATCTGTGCAGTTTTGCAGCATGATATCCACCGATACTTTTATGATAATATGATGTTTCGTTCTCATTGAATGTACTAGAAGAAAGGTTAAGCACACGATAATCAAGAGAATGATCTCTCAAGATCTGTTCGTCTGTTGCGGTCTTCTGCTGTGGAGTTTCGCGTTGGCTCTCTTCTACAAACATATCATCGTTGAGATAACGTTTATTGACCTGCCACATATCGACAAGGCACAATATTGCTATCGCACCAACCATATACTCCGATTTTAGTTTCTTTGCCTTATAAAGTAACAGGAATGCTGTACCTATTACTATAATCCAGAACGAACGCCAGCAATCGGCTGTAAATATTGCACGTCGCATTTCACGAAGATTGTCCAGCAATGGGTTCAATTGGTCACCAGGTATCTGAGCCATGGCCTGCATCTCACTAGACGATACATAATCTGAAAAGAATAATGTAGGCATTATCGCAAACAAAAGTGCTATACCGGCAGTAAGGCCAAAACTTATATATAAGAATCTTATCTTTTTGCTAAGTATTTCAGGTTCATCCACTATCTTTTTCAGAGCCATCATAGCCAAAAGTGGTATTGTGAATTCGGCTATAACTAATATAGAGGCTACCGTCCTGAACTTTGAGTACATTGGTACATAATCAAGGAAGAAGTCGGTGAATCCCATTAAGTTCCTACCCCATGCCAATAATATTGATAATATCGTGGCACCAAGCAATGCCCACTTCATAGGTCCTTTTACGATGAAGAATCCGAGGATAAATAACATAAGTACAAAAGCACCCACATATACAGGACCGCTTGTTCCTGGCTGTTCGCCCCAATATTGCCCTAACTGCTGATATATCTGAGAATAATTATTATTAGCCTTTTCCATAGCTATTTTATTCTCTGACAAAGGAACTGATGCCCCACCCTTTGTGTTTGGAACAAGAAGCGTCCAAGTTTCATCTATACCGTAACTCCATTGGGTTATATAATCTCGGTCTAGACCCGAACTGGTCTGATTACCTTTATTTTTCTTAACCAATTCGCTCTTACCTCGCATTGACTCCTGACCATACTGCCATGTATGATACAGGTTTGATATATTAAGGCATATACCTAATGCGGCTCCGACAATACATACTGCCGTTGCTTTCCAGAAATTAGCCATTTGTTTGCTACGAATAGCTTCTGCAAGAAATGCGATAAGCATGAAAAGTATGATAAACATATAATAATATGTCATCTGTACATGATTGGCATTTATTTCAAAAGCTGTAAATATAGCGGTGACAAGTCCCCCCTTAAGATATTTCCCCCGATACGCAAGTACGAGTCCCGCTATCATTGGAGGCAAGTAGGCTAGTGCCATAACCTTCCAGATATGACCCGCTGCTATTATTATAAAGAAGTAACTGGAGAATGCCCATATTATAGAACCTAGGGCGGCAAGCGACTGCCTGAAGTCGAATGCTCTTAATAGGATAAAAAATCCCAATAGATATACAAACACATACCACACGTTTTCAGGAAGCCACAAATGATATGCTTTAGTTGCTACATCAAGTCCTTTTGAACTCTTGTATGCAGGTGACATCTGATAGGTTGGCATTCCGCCAAACAAAGAATTTGTCCATCTAGTTATATTACCTGTACGTTGATAATATTCAGATGCCTCTTGCCCTGCACCACGTCCGGCTGAAGAATCATGCCTATACAATATTCTGCCTTCTGTATCTGCAGGAAAAAAATAAGCGAACGATAAAACCGCAAAAAGGAGTATTGCCAGGATATCAGGCAAACATTGTTTCCATGCTTTCATAAGATATTTTGTTTGTATTTCTAGAAATTCGGGTACAAAGATACTGTAAACCTAGATAAAATACAAAATAAAAGGCGTCTTTTTTTGATTTTATGATAATTGTATTACCTTTTGGCTTTTATCAATATATAAATTGATATATCATGCATTAAATATCATCACAAGACCAATTTTTTATTAATAAATAAAATTATGTTTTGCTTTCAGTTATCCCTTAAGAGACTGATTGTCAGCACCTTCGGCTGAAGGCAACTTTTATACTCATATTACAGCCATCTTTTTTCAACGCCTTCCATATTTTATCATAAAAATTGATTTTAAAAGGGTAATTAATAACTCATAACGGGACCCTTTTGAATACATAAAAACTATGTGGCTTTATCCCTACAACAATTCTTTACAGTCGTGTGACCTAGGTCGAACGATCGTTTGACGAAGGTCGCACAATCGTTTGACGTCGTCAAAAGTTCTAAGAGGATAACTTTTATTATTTATTACATATGCATTAGATATACATTTGCTTAGTTATAATTACTTATTTACTATACATATTTTTTATAATGTCAACGATTTACCATACAAAACGTCTCAATTATTCATAATAGATCTACGCTTATAAAGAGTAACAAAACTACATGCTGATATTATCGGCAAAAGTTAATGAAAAAAGATGGCTGTAATATGAGTATAAAAGTTGCCTTCAGCCGAAGGTGCTGACAGTCAGTCTCTTAAGGGATAACTGAAAGCAAAACACTAATAACTTTTAAACTATTCACCAGAATAAATAACCATTATCACATATGAGTGTATTAATATGCAGATTATCGGGTAAAAAATCTGGTAATATTAATACAAAACAAAATTTTAGTCATAAAACATTCATTTATTTACCATCTTACTGCATTTTTTTACATTAAAGTTTGTATCTTTGCATCAACAAAGAAAAAATAATATAGGTATGAAAATTGGTATTATAATTGCTATGGATAAGGAATTCGAACAGGTAAAGAGTTTGTTTGAAGGTGCCTCTGAAATATCCAAGAATGGCAAACTGTTTATCTCGGGCCGCATAGGAGATAATTCCGTAGTGATACAAAAATGCGGTATAGGTAAAGTTAATGCTGCTATAGGCGCTGAAGATATGATCAGTCTGTTCGCACCCGATGCTATCATCTCGACAGGTGTTGCAGGCGGAACGAATAAGAATATAAATATAAGGGACATCGTGGTAAGTTCATCTATATGCTATCATGATGTATGGTGTGGAACTGAATGCAAATATGGACAGGTGTTAGGTTTACCAGCTGTGTTCACATGCAATAAAAGGATGCTGGAAAAGGCTATGTCTGTAAAATACGAGCATAAGATTCACCCGGGACTTATCGTTAGTGGCGACTGGTTTGTTGACACCAAAGAGAAGATGGAGTCTATTCTTGAAAAGTTCCCTGAAGCTATGGCTGTTGACATGGAATCAGGTGCCATTGCACATACCTGTTTTGTAAATCAGGTTCCTTTTATAAGTTTCCGTATAATCAGCGACCTGCCTCTGTCAGGCACTTCGACCGAGCAATATAATAACTTTTGGGATACGATAGCAAATGATTCCTTTAATGTTACAAAGAACTTTATTGAAAGTCTATATTAATCAAGATGGATAAGATACCTAGTTTTACAATAGACCACAACCGTCTGAAACGTGGAATATATGTTTCAAGAAAGGACATTGTAGGTGGAGAAACAGTTACTACATTTGATATCCGAATGAAAGAGCCTAATCGCGAACCTGTAATCCATCAAGGTGCAATACATACGATAGAGCATCTAGCCGCAACATACTTGCGCAATGACAAAGACTGGAAAGATAAGATAATATATTGGGGACCTATGGGTTGTCTTACTGGTAATTATCTTTTGCTTAAGGGTGACTTTGAGAGCCAGGATATTGTTGAACTAATGAAAAAGACATTCAGGTTTGTAGCCGAATTCGAAGGAGACATTCCTGGCGCAGCCCCTAAAGATTGCGGTAACTGGTTACTGCATGACCTTCCAATGGCTAAATGGGAGTCTATGAAGTTTCTTGAGGAAGTACTTGAGAATATTACAGACGAAAATCTAACTTACCCAAAATAAAAGCTTCACTACAAATGAAGCTTTTTTATTTATAACCTGAACCTATATCCGAAGGTCACTGTCAAGAAACTATTCTTGGAATTTGGAGAATCGGTATAATTGAATATTTTACTAAGTCCAAAATTATAACGGGCATCCATTATCACATTCATATATTCATAAGATACTCCTACTGGTATTGAGAAATCAACTTTATTGAAATAGCTGTTTACATTATAATCCATAGATTCGGTATCACCGTGTGTAATAGTGGTAGAGCCGTTTGCCGTTGTTTTGGTCATTAGTGTTTCATCGTCTTTAGCTCTGGCATCTAACATAAGACCAACTTGAATACCTGCTTTTATAGCAAGCCCCTGAGAAACATATGCATTAAAAAGAAGTGGAATGTCTATATACTGCAGGTTTATTTGATGATCGCCGATACCATAATATGAACCAGTTGCCTGAGAATTATTGCTCAATCCATTATATTCGCTACCAATCTGAGAAGTATGGTCTTTAAATTTTGTTCCAAGCATAGTATACATTGCACCGAGAGACAAACTTACGACAGGTGTAATTTGATATTCGGCTTCAAGCCCCGCTGTAAAACCTGGCTTAAAATTAGATTTCAAACTACTACTATTACCTTTTTCCATATCAGTTGATATCCCTAGTTTATAATTTGTAAAATTAGAAATACTAGTTCCTACACGCGGATATATTGATATTTCGCCAACACGGGTTTGGGCTTTAGCCGCTATGGCAAAAACCACGATGGATACCATTACTATAATTTTTCTCATAATAGAAGCTTTTCAAGATAAACGCAATAAGGCGAAAGATATTGCTTCATACCGTATTAATTTATATACATATTATAAAATAAAAAACGGCATGAAACATATTACGTTTCATGCCGTTTTAACTATTGTAGTAAATTAATCTTTATTATTACGTTTTCTATCAAGATGATTAAGACAAAGCTTTCTCATTCTCATACTTTTAGGAGTAACCTCAACAAGCTCGTCTTCCTTGATATACTCAAGAGCTTCTTCCAAAGAGAACACTGTACGCGGTACGATACGTGTCTTATCATCAGAACCACTAGCACGAGTATTTGTCAACTGCTTTGCTTTTGTTACATTAATAATCAAATCGGTATCATGAACATGCTCTCCGACAACCTCTCCTGCATAAACTTCTTCACCCGGATCAATGAAGAACTTTCCACGATCCTGAAGTTTATCAATAGAATAAGCATAAGCATTTCCTGTCTCCATTGCTATCATACTACCATTAAGGCGGCGAGTTATTTCACCCTTGAAAGGCTGATATTCTTTGAAGCGATGTGCCATGATGGCTTCGCCCTGACTGGCTGTAAGGACATTAGTACGAAGACCGATAATTCCACGTGATGGCATATCAAACTCGATATTAACACGTTCACCCTGACTCTCCATAGATGTCATTTCACCCTTACGGCGAGTAACCATATCAATCATTTTACTGCTGTACTCTTCAGGTACATTGATTGTAAGTTCCTCAATAGGCTCACACTTCACACCATTTATGGTTTTATATATTACCTGAGGCTGACCTACTTGTAGTTCATAACCTTCACGGCGCATAGTCTCAATCAAAACAGAAAGGTGCAACACACCACGGCCGCTAACGACCCATTTATCAGTAGAATCCTCAAAAGTCCTTACACGAAGTGCCAAGTTTTTCTCCAACTCTTTCTGCAGGCGATCATTAATATGACGGCTTGTAACGAACTTCCCTTCTTTACCAAAGAAAGGAGAATCGTTAATAGTGAATAGCATGCTCATTGTTGGCTCATCTATAGCGATAGGAGTCATTGGTTCAGGGTTTTCAAAATCACAGATGGTATCACCAATCTCAAATTTTTCAAGTCCAATAATAGCACAGATGTCTCCACTTTGTACCTTATCAGTCTTTACATGTCCCATACCTTCGAATGTATGAATCTCTCTAATCTTAGTTTTCTCCATGCTACCGTCACGATGAGCCAGGGTAACATTCATACCTTCGGCCAAAACGCCTCTATGAACACGACCTACAGCTATACGGCCTGTATAACTTGAATAATCAAGAGAAGTTATAAGCATCTGAGGTGTACCTTCTAAAACTTTAGGAGCAGGTATAACCTCTAGGATTTTATCCAATAGATAAAGTATATTATCTGTAGGTTTTTTCCAGTCTTCACTCATCCATCCGTTCTTGGCTGAACCATATACAACCTGAAAGTCTAACTGATCTTCAGTTGCATTAAGAGAAAACATGAGGTCAAAAACCATTTCGTACACTTCATCAGGACGACAATTTGGCTTATCAACCTTGTTTACAACAACAATTGGCTTCAAACCAATCTGCAAAGCCTTCTGTAGTACAAAACGTGTTTGAGGCATCGGGCCTTCAAAAGCGTCTACCAGCAGAATACAACCATCTGCCATATTAAGGACACGCTCTACCTCACCACCGAAATCCGAGTGTCCCGGAGTATCGATAATATTGATTTTCACGCCCTTGTAATTTATTGAAACATTCTTTGAAAGGATTGTGATACCACGTTCACGTTCCAAATCATTGCTATCCAATACCTGACCACTCATGTCTTTACCTTCGCGGAACAAATTTCCCGCTAACATCATTTTGTCCACAAGCGTAGTCTTTCCGTGGTCTACGTGGGCAATGATTGCTATGTTTCTGATATCTTGCATATTATACCTTAAAAAATTGGATGCAAAGGTACAAATAATAATTGAGAAAGGTGTCATAAGAGTGGATATTTTATAAAAAAACCTATATTTTACCTATTTTAGTAGCTCAAAGTTTGTCAAAATAAATATTTTATTGTACCTTTGCAGCGTTTTAAGAAATATAAACAATAAAATTAAACAAATCTATGTATTTAGATCAAGCAAAAAAACAAGAGATCTTTGGACAATACGGAAAGTCTAACTCTGATACCGGTTCTGCAGAGAGCCAGGTAGCATTGTTCTCATACCGTATTTCCCATTTGACGGAACATCTTAAGAAGAACCGTAAAGATTATACTACGGCAAGAGCTTTGACTCAATTGGTAGGAAAACGTCGTGCATTGCTCAACTATCTGTATGACCGCGACATCAATCGTTACCGTGCAGTCATTAAGGCTTTGGGTCTGCGTAAATAAGCGCAGATTTGCTTAAGGCTATTAAAAGAATCCCTGCAATAATACATTGCAGGGATTCTTCTTTTTATTTCTTATTGAGGATTTCGTTTAATGGTTTCATCACAAAATCTCTTTCTTTCATAAAAGGATGTGGTATTTTAAGATCGGGCTCGTCTATATGGCAATCGTCATATAAAAGAATATCTATATCAATAATTCTATCTTGATATTCTGCATTAATGGATTTATGAACACGCCCTAATTCACATTCTATTCTTTGTGTCGTTTCCAATACTTGTCTGGGCGTAAGTTCAGTGATACAGCGTACTGCAGCATTTATAAACATATTTTCGGAACTAAAACCCCATGGTTCTGTCTCATAAAGAGCTGACTGGCAATCAACATTGCCAACCAGCTCTTTTATTTTTTCTATCGCTTTAAGTATCGTTTCGCGTCGGTTCCCGATATTCGAACCGAGGCTCAAATAGACTTTATGCATTAATCGTTCAAAATCAGCATGGCATCGCCATAGCATCCAAACTTATAACCGTTCTTAAGTGCTTTCTGGTATGCCTCAGTAACAAGATCATATCCACCGAATGCTGCCGTTGACATCATAAAGATTGACTCAGGGTGATAAAAGTTTGCAATCAACGTATCTGACAATCCAAAATCATATGGAGGGAAGATAAACTTACTTGTCCATCCTTCGTACTCTTTCAACATTCCGTCTGTACCGACTGCTGTCTCTGTAGTTCTCAACACGCTAGTACCTACTGAACAAACACGATGGCCGCTTGCTTTCGTTTTGTTTACGATACCACAAGCATCTGCATCTACCTTTACTTGTTCTGAATCCATTTTATGCTTTGTGAGGTCTTCAACCTCTATAGCGTTAAAATAGCTCAATCCGCAATGCATTGTTATATATGCGAAGTTGATGCCTTTAATTTCCATTCTTTTCATCATTTCCCTACTGAAATGAAGTCCGGTAAACGGTGCAGTTACAGCACCTTCATTTTTAGCAAAGATACACTGGTAATCATCCATATCCTGAGGTGTTGCCGGACGATCATATTTACCATCCTCATCTTTATGGTCAATAACATACCTTGGTAGAGGTGCCTCACCTAATGAATATAGAGCTTTTTTAAATTCATCATGAGGGCAATCATAAAGAAACCTCAAGGTTCTTCCGCGACTTGTGGTATTGTCAATCACTTCAGCTACCATTGTACCATTATCATTAAAAAATAATTTATTGCCAATTCTTATCTTACGAGCCGGTTCAACTAAGACATCCCATAGTCGCATATCCTGATTCAATTCACGAAGCAAAAATACTTCTATTTTAGCATCTGTTTTCTCTTTAGTACCATAAAGACGTGCAGGAAAAACCTTTGTATCATTAAATACAAAGGTATCGTCCTCGTCAAAGTAATCTAGTACACTACGAAAATCAAGATATACCGGATTACCGTTTTCATCTTTAAGATCATTGCCATCCTCATCTTTCTTAAACATTTCGATTGTCTGACTCTTCTTATGAAGGACCATCAATCTGCACTCATCACGATGAAGAGGTGGATAAAGTGCGACCTGGTCATCAGGTAAACGGAATTTGAATTGTGATAATTTCATATCGGTTCTCCTATATCTAGTTATTAAATTCTATTATTTGTTTGTCAAGCCATTCTGGAAAATCATCCAGTTTTATGCAGTCTTCTATTTTAACGTCTCCGACTCTTGTTCTACAAAGTGCCGTAAGATAGGCTCCACTTCCTAAAGCCGAACCTATATCCCTCGCCAAAGCTCTTATATATGTACCTTTCCCACAAACTACTCTAATACTCATCTGCATATTTTCAGATTTAAAGTCAGTCAGTTCTATCTCATCCACACGTAATGTTTTGGGCTTCAGGTGAACGTCCTTACCTTTACGTTTTAATTCATAGGCTCTGTCACCATTCACTTTACAGGCTGAATATTCAGGTGGTACTTGTTGTATCTCGCCTATAAATCCTTTGAGTTTTTCTTCTATCAGAGCTTTTGTTATATGTTCTGTAGGATAAGTTGCGTCTTCAGGATGTTCCATATCAAAACTCGGTGTCGTTGCTCCTAATTGAAGTGTTGCAGTATACTCTTTTGTCTTAAATTGGAACTCTTCTATACGTTTTGTAGCACGACCTGTACAAAGTATAAGTACACCTGTTGCCAACGGATCAAGCGTACCCGCATGTCCGGTCTTCATTTTCTTCACACCAACCTTTCTGGATATGATTCCTCTAACTCTGGCTAGTGCACCAAAACTAGAAATTCTATAAGGTTTATTGATGTAAATTATTTCTCCCTCACTGAAATTCATTAATCAAACATTATCATTGAATGACCTGTTAAAAGCCATATCAGGATGAAACCTCCAATAATTATACGGTATACGCCGAAAGCCTTAAATCCATATTTTGCAAGGAAATCTACGAACCATTTTATAGCAAGCATTGCAACGACAAAAGCTACCGAACTACCTATTATTAAAGAACCGGCATTTTCTGTTAAAGCAGCTGTTCCTCCATCTCTCACCAATTTAAACAAGTCCCAACATGTAGCTGCAAACATAGTAGGAACAGCCAGAAAAAATGAAAATTCTGCGGCAGCCCTGCGAGTCAGTTTCTGAGACATTCCACCAACGATAGTTGCCATTGAGCGTGAAACACCTGGAATCATTGCTATACACTGGAATAATCCAACAAAAAGAGCACGTTTCTTTGTTATCTTTGTATGAACATCACCCTTATTAAATATACGGTCACAGAAAAGCATAAAGATACCTCCTATTACCAACATTGTTGCAACGACCTCAATACTACCCAATAATTTATCTATTATCTTATTACCTAGAAATCCTATAATTGCAGCTGGCAAAAAAGCGATCAACAACTTATAATAGAAATCCCATTTAGTAAGAAACTTTTTAATGTTAGAAGAACCCTTTTCTGCCTTTTCATGATTTAAACGGAAGAAGCGCTTCCAATATAGCACAACAACCGAAAGGATTGCTCCAAACTGTATTATCACCGTAAACGCTTTCACAAAAGGCGTACTTGGTATACCCAACAGATTTTGGGTAATTATCATATGACCCGTAGATGATACTGGCAAGAATTCAGTCAGTCCCTCAACTATGGCCAAAATGATGGTCTGTAATATTGTCATTAGAAATTATTTATTGATTTCGTTATCTTTAGGTTTACGTATAACTGCATAAATCATAGACACAAAGCCTATCAGACACACAACAGGAGCTACTTTAATTCGCCTGGCGCTGAATACATCTGGGTCGTAATGAGTTTCTGTTGAACCAGAACCACTAAGAAGAATGAAACCTAAGATAACGATAAACATACCTACAGCCAACAATATAAAGTTGACTTTGTCGAAAGCGAAATTTTTCTTATTCATTATTTTATTTATTTCTTAATTTACATTTATATTTTGTAAAGTTCTCCAGCTTTCATTTTCAGAAATTTATTAACTGAAAGATATGTGCAAAACATAGATATGACTATACCGAAGAAGACTACCGAAAGTCCAGTTATAGTCATTACTTGCCATGTAACAACATTGATTATACCCGGTTCGTAATCATACAAGAAGAACACTCCACATGCAAGAACAATATCAGCAGCAAATGCGGCAATTACACCTATTGTTATTGACTGATTAAGGAATGGTGCCCTTATAAATTTCCATGAGGCACCAACGAGCTTCATTGTTCTTATAGAGAAACGATGAGCATATACACCCAATCTCACAGTATTGCTGATAAGCGAGAATGAGACAAACGCAAGCAAAACAGCCAGCACCAATAATACAACACTTATTTTTTGGAGGTTATTATTTACGCTATCCATCAGCCCTTCCTGATAATTAACATCTGTAACCTTTGGTATTCTCTTCAGTTCGGCCGATATCCATTTCAGAGAATCGCGGTTTGCATACTCCGATTTCATATGCAATTCAAGCGTAGCTACAAAAGGGTTAGCGCCAATAAACTCTGATGGATCTGTACCCATAGCCTTTGTTTGTTCTTTTAGAGCATCATCCTTACTAATATAATCAATGTGACTGCAAATATGGCGATGGTATAAATCACGGCAAAGCATGTGCCCTTCATTTACAGACATATCATCCCCTAACATTACAGTTACTGTAAGGTTTTCCTTAACATAATTGGAAAGATTATGCGTTGTTAATACAGAAAAGACAACAAGCCCTAATAGAATCAGCACTAAAGTAGTGCTTATACATAAAGTTAGTACCTGCATACCGTGACGATTGCGGGTTTTATTTCGTTTTTTTGTCATTACTCTAAGATATAGTATACCTAGTTTTGTGCAAAGTAACAAAAAAAACGGATAACGGCCAATATATTTAACTACTATTAACTGCCATAATATATATTTTTTTTATACCTTTGTTTTACAAAAAAAATATCATGTCTACAATTATATATCCATCACCAATATTCGGTCCTATACATAGTCGCCGTCTTGGTGTTTCTCTAGGTATAAATTTACTTCCTTCCGACGGAAAGAGTTGTACTTTTGATTGTATTTACTGCGAATGCGGTTTTAACAAAGATAATCGCCCTAAATTAAAATTGCCTACCCGTGAAGAGGTTGCCTTTGCTCTTGAAGAAAAACTTAAAGAAATGAAGAGGGATGGTCCTTCGCCTGACGTGCTGACTTTTGCCGGTAACGGAGAACCAACAAGTCACCCACATTTTCCAGAGATTATAGACGATACTTTACGACTGCGGGATAAATATTTTCCACATGCCAAAGTATCAGTGCTCAGTAATAGTACTTTTATCCATCGGCATGCTGTACATGAGGCTCTTTTGCGTATAGACAACAACATTTTAAAATTGGATACTATAGATCCTGTGTACATTAATAAGGTAGACAGACCTGTAGGCGGAAATTATGATATAAACAAGATTATAGACGGGCTTAAATCGTTCAACAGTCATGTTATAATCCAGACAATGTTTATGAAAGGTAATATTGACGGTGATGATGTTGATAACACCTCGGATAAATATGTCGGACCATGGTTAAACGCAATAAAGGAGATAAAACCATCAGAAGTAATGGTTTATACGATAGACCGTGAGACACCGGATAAAAACTTGAAAAAAGCTACCCATAAAGAGCTTGATGCTATACGCGACAAAGTTATTGCTGAAGGTATAGCATGTACAGCATCGTATTAAATAAAGACAAACATAAAACAATAGGGATTTCCCGCTTAAATAGTAGGAGAATCCCTTTTGCCTTTTAGATAACATGTGTTACCTTTGCAATATCAAATAATTACGCACTTTGGTATAAAAGATTCTATAGGATATACATCTGACAATAAGGTAACCCATAATAAAACATTCTCAATAGGTAATAGAGGTGGCTGCATAAAAATTTATGTAGCCACTATTTATTTACTCTTTACTATAAATTTGTATGGTTCAGTATAGTTTGGCGACTTTAGAGCTCTTTTAACAGCATTGCTGAATTTTAGATTTTTGCCATCGTTACTTTTCCCTTTATATTGTTGAGAACCCAAAACGACCATATCTTTTCCATTTTGACGATTAATATTATCTATCGTAGAAGTAAGCACGTGCATCTTACGATGATTATCAGCATCATAATCTGCGAAGTCTGTCTGAACAGCACATTCATCGCATATATCAGTCACTATAACACCACCCCTCTTATACTTATATCCTTCTTTATATATGTCGCAAAGGATCGAGAAGCAGGCTTTTACTATTGTCTGAGTTGCATTGCTAGCTGTATGTAGTGTTATACTCATGCCATTACCATATTGAGGAAGATCGTATCTCAAATGATTTGTATCAATAAAGACAGTAACCAAACCTGCGACAGAATGCTGTAGCCGGAGTTTTTCAGCACAACGAACTGCAAAATTGGAAATATGTGTACGGATATCATCGAAGTTTTCTATCATATTTGGAAAACTCCTGCTAGTGCATATGCTTTTTCGTTTAGAGTCAAGTGAATCTAAAGGTATGCAATCATAACCTTTCAGCTCAAACCATGTACGAACGCCTGTAATACTAAAATTTTTCAAAACCCAAGATTTTGACTTCAATGTAAAATCATAAGCCGTGTGTATTCCAAAATATTCCATTTTCACTGAGTTTTTACGACCTATGCCCCAAACATCGTCAATAGGAAAGACTTTTATAGCCTTCTCTCGTTTTTCATCTGTGTCTATATAACAACATTTATTATACCCAGGATACTTCTTTGCAAATTCACTTGCAATCTTAGCCAAAGTTTTCGTTTTAGCGATACCTATACTCACAGGCATGCCAACACACTTAAGAATTTTAAGAGATAGATTCTCCCCCCACTCCTTAATATTAATATTTTCCATACCATTGAGATCTAAAAAGGCTTCATCTATAGAATATTGCATAACGATCGGCGCCTCTTCGCGTAGAATATTCATAATGCGATTTGACATATTACCATAAAGCTCATAATTGCTCGAAAAGGCGGTAACCTCTTTATCTCGATAGTGTTCCCTCATCTGATAATAAGGCATACCCATACGTATGCCAATATCCTTAGCCTCACGACTACGTGAAATAACACACCCGTCATTATTACTTAAAACAACAACAGGATGTCCTTCCAAGTCGGGGCGGAACACACGTTCACAACTCACGAAGCAATTATCACAATCTACAAGTCCGTACATTTTTACAAATAATCTTCGCAAATATAGCACATTTTCAGTAACTTTGCAACGATATGAATAAGAAGATATCTGAAATAGAAATATTCTCAGGCGATTTTTCCTCATCTTTAAGGTTACCGCTTGCCGATGGAGGAGTGCACGCTGGATTTCCTAGTCCGGCCCAAGATTATATTGATAATTCTTTCGACTTCAACAAGAATATTATTTCTAATCCGGCTGCCACATTTTATGCTGTAGTCAATGGCGACTCCATGACAGGAGCTGGAATAAGTGATAATGACATTTTGGTGATAGATCGTTCTCTTGATGCAATCCATAATGACATAATTGTAGCTTTTATAAACGGTGAATTTACAGTAAAGTATCTGGATCTGTCTGAGAAAAATAATGGGGTAATATGGTTGCGCCCTGCAAATGACAAATATGAACCAATAAAAATAACAGAAGACTGCAACTTTAAAGTATGGGGCGTTGTTTCGACAGTTATCAAGAGACTACGAAAATGACTTTTTACTTATTAATAATTCAATAGTCTATAGCTAAACTTCAAAAGTTATAATTAAAAAATAGGATACAATAATAAGACAAACACTTTTGTTTTTTTTATGGTTTTCGACTTAAAGTATATAGCCAAGACTCATATATGGGTAAATAACAGCAGTACGATCTACGCCTGTATCACTCCTTCATGATTACACAATGCCATACCTGGATTATTGCAAAGAACTGCAATTTAAAAGTCCAATGCCTGTATTAATCGAACTTTCCCATTTACAGAACTGTCAGATGTTTACCTTTGAGCTTGCCCCTCTAGTTAACATCTGACAGTAAAAATAAGAAAAAATTCTCTTCTTATTGATATATTAGTTTCAACACTAAATTTTGCCTATTATACCTAATTTTGTATCTTTTATAAAATCTACAATATTACGAATTTCTTTTCCATCAGGCACCTGTTCCTTTATCTGCATTATAGCATCAAAGACACTCGTCTGTCCATGGAATACAAGTCTATATGCATTCGCAATATGATCACGGACTTTCTCTTCTACACCATGATTGCCAAGTATTGTAGCATTTATTCCACCATAAGTTATTGGACTTCCACTAGCAACTATATAAGGAGGTATATCCTTGCTGAAACGACATCCACTCTGAACCATTGCAGCAATACCGACACGAGCGCCAGGATTTGCAATAACACCAGATGAAAAGATTACATTATCGTGAATATCACAATCTCCGGCTATCTTTGTACCATATCCAAATACACATGCGTTACCAATATTGGTATCGTGAGAGATATGGACACCTTCCATAATAAAATTTCTATTTCCTATAACGGTCGATCCACCACTGAATGTTGCTCGATTGATAACAACATTCTCTCTTATTATATTACCATTACCGATAATCAATTTTGAAGCATCGCCTTTATATTTGAAATCCTGCGGCTCTGCACCCAAGACTGTATTTTGATACACTTTATTATTTTTCCCCAAACGAGTGCCATTCATAACACTTACATAAGGATATATTACACAATCGTCTCCGATTTCTACATCACCCTCTACATAAGCGAAAGGATAAATAGTAACATTATTGCCTATTTTTGCTTTCGAATCTATTTCTGCTTTTGAACTTATATTACTCATAATAACTCTTTTTATGTTAATCTCTTCCTCCACCTAATGCATAGTAGAGATTTACTACTGCCTGCATCTTATAGAAGTCATCATTTACCTTAGAAAGTTCAGCATTAAGCAATGTCTGTTGAGCGCTGATTACTTCAAGATATGTGCTGCTACCCATCTTAAACAAATCTTGAGTATAAGCTACATTCTTTGTCATGCTCTCTATCTGTTTCTGTTCAAACTGTGCTTTTTCTGCCGAAGAATTATACAATACCAGAGCATTGCTCACCTCACTTCCAGCAGAAAGTATTGCATTCTGCCATGTATTATAAGCTTGTTCTTGTTGTAACTTAGCGACCTTCAATCCTGCAATCAACTGTCCGTGTTCGAAAATCGGTTGTACAAGACTACCAACAGCATTAAGCAGCATTTTACCGGGATTTACAATACCTCCACCAGTATTATTAGTATAAGCGCCAGTTCCAGAAATTGTTATACTTGGATAAAATTTTGATCTAGCTGTCTCAACTCCATAGAAGCATTGAGCCAAACTCATTTCTGCATAATGCACATCCGGACGATTTGCAAGCATCTGTAGACCTACACCTGTACTAAAAGAAGAAGGTAAAGATTGTGATGCAAGACTTCCACGTAAGATAGTTTGCGCAGGTTCACCTAGAAGTAAAGACAAAGCATTTTCTGTCTCTCTGATTTGCCTCTTAAGTTCGGCAGTCTGAGCCTGTACTGAATAATAGTTAGATTCGGCACTTTGCACACTGGTTTCCTTAGTCCTACCCAACTCCTTCTGAAGTTTCATCATATCCCAAGTGTTCTTTGTAAGCCCAGACATATTATTGACAATCTCCATCTCACGGTCAAGCATAAGTAGAGTATAATACATATTTGCTATATTAGATATCACCTTCGTCTTAACAACTAACTGATAATCCTTTGTAGCCAGAAGAGACATTTGTGCACTTCTCTTCACACTAAGAAGATTACCGAATAAGTCAACACTCCAACTAGCTGAAATTGGTAAAGAGTAAGTCTTTGCAGCTTTATTTCCATCCCACGAAGAGATTGTCCCCTGAGGAGAAAATGTAAAAGAAGGAACAAAAGCTAATTTTGCTACCATCAATTCAGCTTCAACCATCTTAACATTCAGAGCGGCATTAAGCATATTCGTATTATGCGCCAGCCCTCTTTCTATAAGGTCTTGCAACTGAGGATCTGTAAAGACACTACGCCATGCCAAATTTCCAAAATTAGATGTATCTCTTGCAGCTAGAGTATCTACAACAGAAGCTGAATCACGATACAATCCCTTTGTATTTACATTAGGACGTTCATACTTGTTATAGATTCCACAGCTGCTCATTAGAACAGCTGTAGATATTATTGCAATTATATTTATTTTCTTCATCACTTTATTCTATAAATTCTAATCATTCTTCTCGATATCTATCGGACTTGTATATTGAGCAAGTTCCGTATCCACTGAAGAAGTATTCTCATCTTCAAACTCAATAGGTTTAACCTTCTCTTGCAATGTCTCAAAGATATAGAACAGAGCAGGTACTATCATAATCTGACAAAGCATACCTATAAGCATACCGCCTATCGCTGCAGCTCCAAGAGTTTGATTTCCATTTACACCTACACCGGTAGGAATCAACATTGGCGCCAAACCAATTATCATAGCCAATGACGTCATCAAAATAGGTCGCAGACGAGCACCAGCACCTAACACTGCAGACCACGATATAGCCATACCCGTACGGCGTCGTTCAAGGGCAAACTGAACAATAAGAATCGCATTCTTGGCAAGAAGTCCGATAAGCATTATCAGTGCGATCTGCATATATATATCATTACTCTTACCAAATAAGTTCGTAAACAGGAATGCACCTGCTAGACCAAATGGAATTGATAAGATAACAGAAAGTGGAAGCAGATAACTTTCATATTGTGCACTCAAGATCAAATATACGAATGTGATACAAAGTACAAATATTATCGCCGTAGAATTACTTGATTCCTGCTCAGAACGGGTAAGACCTGAGAACTCATAAGTATATCCAGTAGGCAGATTTTCCTTTGCTACTTCAGAAATAGCTTTAATGGCATCACCACTAGAATATCCCTCACCTGGAGATGCATTCACATTTATTGATGTGAACAAGTTGAAACGGTCAATCTCCTGCGGTCCATAAACCTTTGTCATTTTTACATACTCATTGATAGGAGCCATTGTACCAGAACCTGTACGAACATAAATATTATTAAGACTCTTTATATCTGTACGCATACTTGGGTCTGCCTGAATATATACACGGAAAAGTTTACCATAAGCATTGAAATTACTTGCATATAATCCTCCGAAATATCCTTGCATTGTTGTAAGAACAGCACTTGGTTGTATTCCACTCTGCTTACATTTAGCGACATCAACATCCATAAGATATTGAGGATAGTTTGAGTTATAAGATGTCATTGCTTTACTTATTTCAGGACGTTTGTTCAATTCTGCTAAGAACTTTTGTGTAACCTTAAAGAATTTATCTACATCTCCACCTGTACGGTCTTGCATTGAGAAAGTCAGACCATTGGTAGCAGAGAATCCTTGTACCATAGGAGGCTGAAAGGCTAAAATTTGAGCGCCTTTAATAGCTGCAGTCTGCTTATAAATCATTCCAAGTACCATACCTGAACCTTCATTATGAATATTCAAATACTTTAAGAAGCCCTCTGACTTGCTACGTTCCTCAAATGATTTAAGTTTTATAACAAATGTACCTTGGTTAGATCCCTGACCAGCAATAAAGTTATAACCTGTGATACGCATACGTCCATTTATAGCAGGATTAGTTGCAAGCATTGAATCAACCTGATCCATAACAGCATTTGTCTTGTTCAAACTTGTGCCCGGAGGTGTAGAAACAGTACAAAATATAGTACCTGTATCCTCATCAGGGACAAGACCAGATTTAGTATTCATAGCCGTAACGCCAAGTATTGCGATACCAATGATCACTGCTATACCTGCTATAACAGGATGCTCTATAATATGTCTGACACCTACTTTATATTTATCTTGAACTTTTGTATACGAGGCATTAAACCCTGCATGGAAACGGTCTACAACACTCATTTTACGTTCAGAGCCATCCTCATTTTTCGGTTTAAGAAGAATTGCACAAAGCGCTGGAGACAATGTTAGTGCGTTTAAAGCGGAAATAACAATTGCTATAGCCATCGTGATACCAAATTCCTTATAGAAAGTACCAGAAGTTCCTCCTATAAATGAAACTGGGATGAATACAGATGCCATAACCAATGTAATTGAAATAATAGCACCAGAAATCTCATTCATAGCATCGATTGATGCCATACGAGCAGACTTATATCCCAAGTCCAACTTGGCATGGACCGCCTCGACGACCACTATCGCATCGTCGACCACTATCGCTATGGCAAGCACTAACGCAGACAACGTCAACAAGTTTAGAGAGAAGCCAAATACATACAAGAAGAAGAACGTTCCTATTAATGAGACAGGTACCGCAACAAGAGGTATAAGCGTAGACCTGAAATCTTGTAAAAATATATAAACAACTATAAATACAAGAACGAATGCTTCAAACAAAGTTTTCACCAAATCGCCAATAGATGCATAAATAAACTCTGTGACATCCTGCATATATTTGATAGACAAACCTGGAGGTAGCATCGCCTTCTGACCATCAAGAACTTTCTTAATATCTTTTGCTATCTGAGTAGCATTCGAACCAGCAGTCTGTGTAACCATCATCATAGTAGTAGGATGACCATCAAGCGTCTGTATTACAGAATAAGAAAGAGCACCCATTTCTACACGAGCAACATCCTTGACGCGTAATGTCTGACCTGTAGCATCGCTACTGATTATCATATTACCAAATTCTTCTGGAGTTTTCAGACGTCCTTTATAACGTATCGTATATTCATACTGATTGTTACTCTGTTCGCCAAACTTACCTGGAGCGGCCTCAACATTCTGACCTGCTAGAGCTGTAGATATATCAGAAGGAATCAGATTATGCTGTTTCATTCTAGCAGGATCGAGCCATAGACGCATTGTATATGTTTTTGTACCAAACGACTGGCACTCACCAACTCCATTAACACGTTTAACAGCCGGTATTATATTTATATTTGCATAATTGGCTATAAATGTATCATCATATTTATTGTTAGGGCTTGTCAATGCAAAAAGCAACACGGTAGATGTCTGTCGTTTTGTTACAGAAACACCAGCTTGCGTTACTTCAGAAGGAAGCAATGCACTTGCCTGAGACACACGGTTTTGAACATTAACCTGTGCCATATCTGCATTCATTCCCTGTTTAAAGAAAACCGTTATACTTGCAGTACCTTCATTAGTAGCAGAAGATGTCATATATGTCATGCCCTCTACACCATTTATCTGTTCCTCAAGCGGAGCCAATACTGAATTCAATACAGTCTGAGCGTTTGCACCTGGATAAGAGGCACTAACCATTATTGTAGGAGGAGCAATATCAGGATACTGCTCAATAGGCAAGGACACCAGTCCTATTGCTCCCAAAATTACTATCAAAATAGAAATAACGGTTGATAGTACCGGGCGTTTTATAAAATTATCTAGTCTCATGAATTAATTCATTTATTTAATCGTTAAAACTACTTACCAAAGTCTTTTTTCAACTTACTAATATCACTCTGATCAGCTCCCATTGCCTTTGTTTTCTTTAATTTAGCAGCATATTGAGTTTCTGTAATAGGTGTAATCTTCATTCCATCTGTAAGAGTCGAAATACCTTGAATAACAATTCGATCGCCAGGTCTCAAACCACTAGTTATTATATAATCTTTCCCATTATTTTCAGGATCAACAGTAACTGCAGTATACTTGACTTTGTTGCCTTCACCAAGAACATATACGAAATGCTTATCCTGAACATCAGCAACAGCATCCTGAGGTATTACTATAGCAGTCTGATTGGTACGCGGTACAACAATTGAACCAGAACCGCCACTCTTAAGCAAATGCAGAGGGTTTGCAAAATCTGCACGGATAGAAACAGAACCTGTAGTCTGGTCTATAACTCCACTTACAGTAGCTACTCTACCATTATGATCATATATAGTTCCATCTGCAAGTTGTAACTTTACAGCAGGATAATCCTTTATAGCTGCATGTATACCACCTGCCTTTTTTGTCATATTCAGCAAGTCTTTTTCTGTCATAGAGAAGTAAACCTGCATAGTCGAAATATTGGAAACAGTAGTAAGCGGATTTTGATTTGTTGCATTTACCAAGGCTCCTACCTTATAAGGAAGGTCGCCAACAACACCGTTTGCAGGACTTGTAACATAGCAAAAGTTAAGATTCTGTTTTGCTGATACATAGCTAGCCTGAGCCTGAGCTAACGCAGCAGCTGCACTTTCATATGAGTTGCGGGCCGACTGAAGTTCATAAGCACCTATTACATTGTTCTTAAACAATTTCTTATTATTACGATAAGTCAGCAAAGCAGTATTCAATTGAGCACGTGCAGAATTTACAACAGCCTTAGCCTGACGAGCAGCAGCAACATAAGTTACATTATCAATTACGAAAAGTAACTGACCAGCCCTGACAGTCTGACCTTCATGAACACACAATCTTGTAATGAATCCTGATATTTTAGGACGAATTTCAACATCCTGTACACCTTTGATAGTTGCAGGATAGTTGGTCTGCATTTCTATCGGTTGAGACTGAATTGTTCTTACAGCATATTCATCATCACCAAAATCAGGTTTTCCTTGTTTTCCACCACATGAAACAAGAATTGCAGCAAAAGCAGCAATCAACATCAAATTTCTTTTTTTCATACCCAATTATACTAATACATTTATAAATCCTTGTAATATTATACCGAAAACTTTTTAATTTAGTTTAGTTTTCAGAATGCAAAGATACACAAACTATGTGTAGGTCACATACTACGAATACAATATTTAACATATCTTACTGAAAAAGGCAACGCATTTTGAAAATATTAGCACAAAAAACTAATATCAAAGTCCCATTTCCCTTGCCTTCTTAAGAAGAAGTTTCATAAGAGGTTCACGTTCATTTTCCACCTTATTATCAAGTACAGCATCTTTTAGGGTTTGTTTTAAAGTACCAACCTCCCTACTTGGTTTAAGATGAAAAATTTCCATAATTTCATTACCATCTATACATGGCTGAAGTAAACGTTTATAATCTTTTTCCTTAAGCTCTGTCAACTTAAGCCTAACCGTTCTAAAATTATCAAGGAATTTTTGCTTTCTAACAGAATTTTTACTTGTTATGTCTGCCTCACAAAGATCCATAAGATCATCAATATCATCACCTGCATCATTAAGAAGTCTTCTAACAGCACTATCTGTAACAATATCATCTGAAATAACAATAGGACGCATGTGTAATTCAACCATTTTCTGAACATACTTCATTTTACTGTCCATAGGCAACATCAGACGGCGGAAAATAGAAGGTACCATTTTCGCACCAATAATATTATGATTATAAAATGTCCATCCATTTATAGGATCCCAGCGTTTACTCTTAGGTTTACCAAAGTCATGCATTAGAGCAGCCCATCGCAACCAAAGATTATCAGATGTTCTACATATATTATCCAGAACCTCAAGAGTATGATAAAAATTATTTTTATGTGCTCTTCCATTCTTTGTCTCAACTATATCCATTACACCAAGTTCTGGTAGGACATAATTTAGCAAGCCACATCTTTGCATCTCCACGAACCCCTTACTTGGGGTATGTGTCATCATTATTTTATTGAGTTCATCCTTGATACGTTCGCCACTTACAATTCTAAGTCGGTCTGAATTTCGGTCTATAGCCTCTAATGTTTCATCTTCAATAAAGAAATTAAGTTGTGTAGCAAATCTCACGCAACGCATCATACGCAGAGGATCATCCGAAAATGTTATATCAGGATCAAGTGGAGTCCTGATAATACCATCCTTCATATCTTCAATACCATCAAAAGGGTCAACAAGATCACCGAAGTTTTTACTATTCAAACAAACAGCCAAAGCATTAATTGTAAAGTCTCGTCTATTCTGATCATCATCGAGAGTTCCATTCTCAACTACCGGTTTTCTAGAATCATGGCTATAACTTTCCTTTCTAGCTCCAACAAATTCTACTTCCAAATCCTTATATTTAACCTGTGCTGTTCCAAAATTACGAAAAACAGTTATTTTGGCCTTCCTACCCAATTCTCTTTTCAAAGCATCCGCTACTTCTATTCCACTTCCGACAACAACTACATCTATATCATTAGATGGACGCTCAAGAAACAAATCTCGTACATACCCACCTACTACATAACATTCCACACCCAGGCCGTCAGCTGCAGCTGAAATCTTATGAAAAATATCTTTATTGAGAATTTCTGCTAAATCTTGTTTTGATAATAACCTCATCGTTACTTTTTTCTTTGGCAGGTGCAAAGGTACGAAAAAAAAGCGTATCTTTGCAAAATAAATACTCATAAAAGATGAAAGCAATAATAAATACACTCTTTTTATCATTATTTCTGTTTGCATGTAGTAACAACAGTTACACAGATAAAGCTGAGGCTTTACTTAATGATGCGAAAGCCGCATATAACGAGAACAAATATGATGCAGCAGTATCAAAGATAGACTCTATAAGGAAAGAATATCCTAAAGCTATAGAGATCAGGAAAGAAGCACTTGCACTATACCAAAATATAGAGTTGAAAAAAGCTCAGATTGACTTGGAGCACACAGACAAGTTGGTTACATCAATAAACAATGAATACAACATTATCCTAATCAAAGTCAACGAAGACAAAAAAGCTTTATGCGCAACAGCAGGAGAACTGCAAGAGTTGACGCTTAAAAAATTGAAACGAGATTCTATAAAAACAAGATTTGATATTCTTTGTGCAAAAATTCACTATATCCACAAATTACAAAAGACTAAGTAAACATAGTTTTATTTGCTGTTTTCATATAAAATTATTAATTTTGCCACCAATTTTATAGCAATATGTCAAAAGAAGTATTAAGCACTGAAGTTCAATTTGAAAATGTAATGTCGGAATGCCGATCTCTTTTTGAGAAGAAATTACATGATTATAATGCATCATGGCGAATATTACGCCCTACTGCCCTGACTGACCAACTATACATAAAAGCAAAAAGGATACGAAGCCTTGAAATAAAAAAAGAGTCGTTTGTCGGTGAAGGCATACGGCCAGAATTCATCGCTCTTATCAATTACGGAATAATCGGTTTAATACAGATAGAATTAGGATTTTCTGACACGATAGACATAGATAGTGACAGAGCCATGACAATGTATGATAAATATGTAAAATCAACATTGGAGCTAATGAAAAAGAAAAATCACGACTATGATGAAGCATGGAGATCTATGCGCGTCAGCAGTTATACAGATTTTATACTTACAAAGATAGAAAGAATAAAAGAAATAGAGAACCTTAACGGCGAGACACTCGTATCAGAAGGAATAGATGCCAACTATATGGACATTATCAATTATGCCGTATTTGGCGTTATAAAACTCACATACGGAGAGTAAGTGATGACTAAAAAAGTCTTGAAATATTCAGTTATTAATTTATGCCGGTTTATGCTGGCTATAACTTTCATATTGTCAGGATTTGTCAAGGCAGTAGACCCATTAGGAACACAATACAAGATAGGTGATTATCTTGAAGCCCTTCATATTGCATCATATATACCAGACATTTTAACACTTATCTCATCCATTCTTCTTTCTTCACTTGAGTTTTGTTTGGGTGTATTCATGCTTTTCGCAATAAGAAGGCATATAGTCTCTAAAATAATATTTGTATTCATCAGCATAATGACGGTTATCACTTTGTGGATTGCCATAGCTAATCCTGTAAGCGATTGTGGATGTTTTGGCGATGCTATAAAGCTGACGAATTGGGAAACATTCATTAAGAACATAATACTTATGGCTGCAGCTGTAACGGTATGGAAATATCCTCTTTGCATGGTGAGGTTTATAAGTAAAAGTAACCAATGGATAGTAATCAACTACACTATAATATTCATAGTTTTTATTTCAGGATACAGTCTATACGATCTACCCCAATTTGACTTTCGACCATACCACATAGGTGCGAATATAAAAAAGGGGATGGAAATACCTCCAGGAGCCAAGCAACCAAAGTTTGAGAACACTTTCATAATGGAGAAAAATGGAGTAAGAAAAGAGTTCAAACTTGATAATTATCCAGATTCGACATGGAAATTTATAGATAGTAAGACTGTCCAAATATCAGAAGGATATATACCTCCAATACATGATTTTTCGATACAAAAAGTTGGTAGTGGAGAGGATATTACTAATAATATATTAGGTGATAAAGGGTATACATTTTTGCTTATTTCGCCACATTTGGAAACAGCAGACGACAGTCAGCTTGATCAGATAAACCAAATATCCGAATACTGTACTGACAACGGATACAAATTTTATTGTCTAACGGCTAGCACCGGAAAAGCTATAAACAGATGGCAGAGTATCACCGGAGCCGAATATTCATTCTGCAATACTGATGAAACTACCCTTAAGACAATTATACGTAGCAACCCAGGACTTTTACTTATTAAAGCCGGAACCATTATACGAAAATGGAGTCATAACACACTGCCTGACGAAAAACAGTTTAGTAAACCTCTTGAACATTCTGAGATAGGTACTATGCCTAAAGACTCTGTTACTGGCAAAATACTTAAAATAATACTTTGGTATGTATTACCCTTAATGGTATTAACTTTAGCAGACAGAACTTGGGCATGGAGTAGATGGGTAAAAAACAAGGAAAAATCTAACAAAATATATCAACTTTTAAAACGTAAAAAAATGAGAAAGAAAATTGTAGCAGGCAACTGGAAAATGAACATGAACCTGCAAGACGGTATTGCTTTGGCTAAAGAGCTAAACGATACATTTACAGCAGAAAAGCCTAATTGTGGCGTAATAATCTGTACACCATTTATCCACTTGGCTTCTATCGCACAGTTCCTTAATCAAGACATTATTGGTCTTGGCGCTGAAAACTGTGCAGACAAAGTCAAAGGAGCTTATACTGGTGAGGTATCAGCTGAAATGGTAAAGAGTACAGGTGCTCAATATGTAGTACTTGGTCATAGCGAGCGTCGCAGTTATTACAACGAGACACCTGCTATTCTAAAAGAAAAAGTACAGCTTGCACTAGATAACAATCTTAAGGTTATTTTCTGCATCGGTGAGAGCAAAGAAGAGCGCGAGGCTAATAGACAGAATGAAGTAGTAAAAGCAGAACTTGATGGTAGCGTATTTGACTTGTCTGCCGAAGATTTCGCTAAAATTGTTATAGCATACGAACCTATTTGGGCTATCGGTACAGGCCTTACTGCAACATCAGACCAAGCTGAAGAGATTCATGCTTATATCCGTAACTGCATAGCAGACAAATACGGAAAGCAGGTAGCAGAAGACACAACAATCCTTTATGGTGGAAGTTGCAAAGCATCTAATGCGCCTGAACTATTTGCTAAACCTGACATTGACGGTGGTCTTATTGGTGGTGCTTCACTTAAAGCAGCTGATTTCAAGGGCATCATTGATGCTTGGAAGAAATAACAAGAACTATAAAGTCGCAGACTTATATATAAAGATAGGTCTGCGGCTAACTTAATTTCAATAAAAAAATGAAACAATTCGTCACTTTATTAATAATATTAATTTGTACCTTATCATCAGCTAAGGCTCAGAATTTTCTTAAAGACCTACAAAAAAACATTCCAGGAGAAGGTTCTGTCACTATACACCAAAGTGCAAATATTGACGAATTGGTAAACGGCAAGAATTTTGCTCCAAAAGCGATACAGCCTAACCAAAAACAACAAGCTGATAAAGTAAGGATTTACAAAAAGACAGGAACTGAAAAAGAACCTGAAAAAGCAAAAAAAGAATCTACCGAAAAAACTCACGACACAATACGGCACGAAGTGAGTAAACCTAAGCCAACTGAACCCAAAAGAAAAGAAGAGGTCAGCACATCAGAATCTTCAGAAACAGATTTTGATATAGACATTCCTACTATAGATCTACGCAAAAAAGTAATGCGTAAAAGTTATAAAGCTATGGGATTCAGAGTGCAAGTATTTGCAGGCGGAAATAGCCGAAGCGACCGTCAAAAGGCCCAGAATATAGGCAACGACATAAAAATGAATTATCCAGATCAACCTATATATGTACATTTCTATTCACCACGCTGGATATGCAGAGTGGGAAACTACCGCTCTTATGAAGAAGCACACCGCATGCTTCTAAACGTAAAAAGACTTGGATACAAACAAGCATGTATAGTAAAAGGCAAAATAAGCATACAATATTAAAAAGATAATAATGAATCCAGAAACAGAATATCGCGAAGGGATTGATGACCTCGCAGCAAATTATAAAAATATATTAAAACTTTTAGGTGAAGATCCCGAACGTGAAGGTCTACTTAAGACTCCTACACGTGTAGCGAAAGCTATGCAGGTGCTTACACGTGGATACAACATGGACCCTGAAAAAGTATTGTTAGATGCCCTTTTCGAAGAGAAATATAATCAAATGGTAATAGTTAAGGATATTGATTTTTTCTCATTATGCGAGCACCACATGCTACCTTTTTATGGTAAAGTACACGTAGCATATATACCAAACGGATACATTACAGGTCTAAGCAAAATAGCACGTGTCGTAGATATATACAGTCATCGTCTGCAAGTACAAGAACGCATGACCCTTCAAATTAAAGAATGCATACAGCAAACGCTAAAGCCACTAGGTGTGATGGTTGTTATAGAAGCCAAGCATATGTGCATGCAAATGCGTGGAGTGGAAAAACAGAACAGCATCACTACAACAAGCGACTTTTGCGGAGCATTCAATCAGGCAAAGACACGCGAAGAATTTATGAACCTGCTTCAAAGCGAAGGAAAAAGAATTTAACACAATTATTTGCACTTTTCTTTGTTGTTTGATGCAATGTATTATTACTTTTACGTTTATTATATAAAATAACAACAATATTAAACAAAAAGGAAATAAAAATGAAAAAGTTAAATTTAATTTCTATGATGTTACTATTCGTAACAGCATTATCAGTAATGTCATGTGTTAACAATGACAACAACAGTGATAACCTTATTTCAAAAGCTGACCAGAAAGCCTATCAACAGAGAATTTCCGGAACATATTCTGGTAAAACGAGGCTGTACTCTTTTGATGCTAATTCCAATAAATTTGTTAAACAGGATTCTACTGTTAATGTAGCATGGACTCTTAATGCAGATTCAACAATGTCAATTACTAATGTCCCTGTAAAATTCTTTGCAAACTACATTACGACAAGCAACAACAATGAGTTAGTAAACCTTAAGGCAGCTTTAGCTGCGGCACCAAATCAGAATATAAAAGCATACTACTGCATTCCTAGTACTAACTATGTAAGTAGCACATCTATAAATTATGTTGTAACAGCATTAAGATTTAGCCTCACATATAATGGAGCTGCACACGTAATTACAATACTAACTAATGCTAACTACGTAGGTGGATGGAATGTCACACAACGATTTGCATATGTACTAGCTGTAACAGCAGGTCTATATATCGATAACACTTATTACTCCAGTAACATGACTACTACTGCTATAGAAATGGATTCAAAGTAAAACCTAAGTAAATGGCACTTAGGAACTAAAAGAAGATGTTTAAGCATACGGCAGTTAACAGCGAAGAAGAGCTGTGCAAGCGAATAAAAGCTAATGACAAATCAGCTATAAAAGAGCTATACACAGCCTATATTGGCTTTTTATCTGCCGTATGCTATAGATATATTACAGACAAAGATGACGCTAAAGATATACTTCAGAATAGCATATTAAAAGTAATTACCAAAATCAACACTTTCGAATACCGTGGCGACGGTTCTTTAAAAGCGTGGATGACCAAAATATTGGTAAACGAAATTTTTGACTTTATAAAACACAAAGAAAAATCGAATATTTTCAGTTGCGACACAGATATTCCAGATATGGAGGATGAATATACGCCACAAACAGAAGACATTCCTCCAGCTTTAATACAAGAGATATTAAGACAAATGCCTTTAGGCTATAGAACGGTTTTTAATATGTATGTTTTCGAACAAAAGAGTCATAAACAAATAGCCAAGGTTTTAGGAATAAAAGAATCATCATCAGCTTCACAATATCTAAGAGCAAAAAGATTATTAGCAAAACGTATAAAAGAATATAAAGAGAAACGAAAGGAGGAAAACAAATGAAACAGGATTGGACAAACCAGCTTCGTGATAAGATGGCAGGATATGAAGAACCGGCACCAGAAGGTCTATGGGATGAAATTGAAAAGTCTTTAGACTCTATTCCAAAAAATAAAGAATCACACAAAATAGCTTGGATAACAGTGCTCAAATACTCCTCTGCAACTATGGCAGCAGTAGCCCTGTGCCTCATCGGTTTTTTCTTTATAAATAAGCAAAATTACGACCATTCGTACAGGACTTCCTCAAACATAATATCAGAACCGGCAAATAAAAATATAGCAATAAGCAAAAGGAGTAAGATATCTGCAGATAACAATATATTGGCCTCTGCAAAATATGTCAAGATAAAAAAGAACACAAGCAATCCAAACACATATAGTGCAGAAAAAGACTTCAGCAGGAACATTTTGAATAACGAAGTTTATACAGAGCTGCCAACAAAAAAAGAGGAAAAGACTGATACCATTAAAAGTATATCAGGCAAAGACAATACTACAAATAAAAAAGGATACAATTATCCAAAGCACTATTACAATAATATGGCCCTAGCTGAAAACTTACACCACGCCGAAAATAAATGGGATTTCAATTTGTATGTATCAAATATTCCTTCTCAAGAGATCAACAACAACAGCTATTCTAGTTTACTTATGGCTGCACGAAATAATAATAGTTCAATGGACGTATGTTATGGTTTAATGAATGACCCAATACCAGGTAATAAGTATAATTACGAAACTTCCAATCCTTTACTGAATGTCCAATCCAACAGTCTGAGTAAAGAGAATAAGACTAAAATAAAGCATAAGCAACCTGTAAGATTCGGCATAACAGCTAAATATAGTCTAGACTCACGTTGGGCTATAGAAACAGGTGTCACATATACATATCTAACATCAGACATCTATTCTGGCGCTGACGCTAACAACTATCAGAGCAAACAGAAACTGCACTACATGGGCATTCCGATAAATGCGATATATACGATATGGAACAATAAGATTATATCAGTATACATTTCAGGAGGTGGTATGGGTGAATACTGCATTGACGGAAAACTTACTACCGACTATACAATTGACAATATTGTAGAATCAAGTGCTGACGAAAAAATAAAAGATCACCATATACAATGGTCAATAAACAGTAGTATTGGTTTCCAATATAGTTTTTTGCCACACTGCAGTATATATATGGAACCAGGTGTAAGTCATCACTTTAAAGACGGAAGCGATATTCAGACTATATATAAGGAACATCCAACTGACTTCAGTCTTAAATTCGGCATTAGATTCAGTATAAAATAAATCCATTTAATTATGCCTCAATCATACTATAAAAAGAAAGAAACTTCAATAATCAGTAAAAAGACAATAATACTCACCGTTATCGTAATCATATTAGTTATAGCACACATCACAGTGCCATCTAAGCAGTTAATGGTAAGTTCCATATCTTATTATGTGAAGTCTGATATAAATGATGACAGCCCATTCGTATCAACTACTGACAAAGACGTGAATAAGATGTTCTATACATATAATACACTGGACATTTTCAAACATTACTTCTATTCTACAGCGCATATACACAATCGTTACCACACCAAAGACAAAATAGCATGCATTGGGGTTTTAGGTATTGTTATACCTATTGTAGATTGGAATGAATACATCGTAAAAAATGGCCCTGTAAAACGTCACTATTACCGAGGAGGTAAGAAAGACCCTCAATACACACCAATAATAGGGAATAAAGACTATGAGACAGGGAGACTGCCTAACAAATAATACTTATTTTATTAATATAAATAGTAATTAAACAAAAAGAATCGAGTTTATACAACTCGATTCTTTTCATATTATAATATCAATATCCCGGATTTTGCCATGTTGCCTTTTGTGCATCAGTCAAATTGGTACCATCTTGGTTCTGTAATTGATCAATAAAAGCTTGTGGAATAGGACGAAGTTCATGTTTGTTGGCTTGTATATTAGAAACAGCCTCTGTATTGAAAGCTTTAGCACGCTTAATTAGCATACCTGTGCGACTCAACTCTTCCCATCTGTTCCATTCTCCAAGATTTTCACGTGTACGTTCATCTAGGATAAAATTAATCATACGATCTTTATCTGTTGTACAACCTAATTTAGATAAAACAGCCTCATCTTCTTCAGGTAATTGCTTATAACTTAAGATTTGCAAATTTGAAGCATTAGTGGTTATATCTATTCCGGTAGAGAGATAATATGAACTTTTCTTTATGAAAGAAGCATTGTATGCATCTTGGTTTGTCAGTTTTACATTATTGGCATCTTTACATTTTCCTAGTGTAGCATTTGCGGTAGAGTTACTTGCAAATGCTTCCGTTCCATCAGTATAAAAACTTCTGTCTTCACCATTTTTCCATTGAGCACGAGCACGAAGTTTATTAACTGTTTCAATAGCATCCTGATAATTACCCAGACGTGTCTGAGCTTCAGCCTTGATAAGATAAGTCTCGCCGGTACGAGCCATAATTACATCTCGTGTACCATCATCCTTTTCTCCTGTACGTGTACCATCCTCTGTCTTATTTATTCCACAAAATACATTTGATGTAGAAGGACTACCACTCACGCCAAACTGGTCCATCATATATTTGCCATTCTGATATAAAGGGAATACATTGGGAACCCACTTGCCACTTTGAGGATTAATAAACGAATGAGCTACAGCCCCACGTCCGAAAGTTCCATAAGGATTATTATTGAAACGTGCATCGGTTTTCTTGTTAAGAATAAAAATAATTCCTTGATCTCCCAATGTAGGAACCTGTTCCTCTGTTATATTATTATCTGCCAAGAACTTGTTCCAAGCAGCAAGAGCCTTTTGATAGTCAGCATCGGTTTTAAAATTAACTCTATTCGGTTTCGAATTCACAATATTATTCAATCCATAGACAGTCTTAAATGTTTTCCACATACGCGCATCATTAACATTATCAAAAACATCATACGAATACTCTGTTGGACGACAACGCTGAAAATCCAATCCTACATATTGTCCTCTCTGAACCCATCCACCTGAAAAGTTGGAGAACTGTGGAGTAAAGTAACTATATGTACGATTACCATAACGGCCTTTAGTAGAACTGTCAGCATTATGTTCTGCCACCATTAAAATCTCTGAAAGGGCTTCATTTTTACAATCAGTGCCACTCCAATCTGCATAAAGAGAATTATAGTCTGAGGCTAAAGGACAAGCAGCTATCACTTCATCTGAAAGTGTTACGACACTATCTAAATCTGTTTTTGATGAATATCTAGAGTTCCAATCACTGCAACGTTCTGACTGTCTATACAACAATGCCTTAGCAAGGAAATGGGCTGCTGTATATCTTGTCCATGTACCATTACCACGCCATTTAGATGTAGGTAACATACTATAAGCTTGACGCAAATCTGAAATCACCTGATTGAGCGTTTCCTCTGCCGTAGAACGGGTATAATAATGATTTATTGATCCATTAGCAGGTTCTGTCTGTATCACCACTCCTCCATATTGAGCAAATAGTTTATAATAGTTATATCCACGCAAGAAATAAGCTTCACCTATTGCTTTATTACGAGAATCCTTGTCTGCAACACTAGATGCTTTTGAAATCAAAAGGTTGGCCGATGATATACCATAATACATCTCATTCCACAATGCAGATACTCCCGGACAGTTACCATTTGCAGCACCTAAGGCCGTAGTACAATCCAGAGGGTTAAGACGGTTGTCGTAGTTATTCCAGCACTGTGACGTAAGGTCTGAACCATTTGTAAATTCATCTGTTCCATATAGTGTAATACCATAGGCCCATTCATATCCGAAATGCCATCTGATATTACTATACAGGCCGGCAGCCATGCCCAATGCCCCATTACTTGTTTCGAGAAGTTCATCTGTAAAAAGATGACCCGAATCTTCTTTTAGGAAACTGTCTCCACATGAAGTTGTACCCAACAACAGTGAAAGAGAAACAGCACCAAAATATATATTTTTAATTATATTGTTCATGATTATTTTTCTTTTAAGATATTAGAATATTAGAAATCAACTTGTAAACCGAATGTTACGCCCCTATTATAATAGGTTGAACCAAGGTCTAGGTCCATAAAATCAATTGATGAATACAAATTGCCAAGATTTTTACCCTGTACATACAATTTCAGGCCATTAATACGTAGTTTCTGACAGATATTCTTATCAAAATTATAACCCAAAGAGAGATTTCTTACCTTTATAAAAGAAGCTTTCTTGAATCCTAGCAAACCTGAATATGGATCACCACCCGACTGATTATAAATAGGCTTCTGCCATTCTGCATCAGGATTATCAGGAGTCCAATAATTTATTTCACGCTGCTGATACATACCTAACTGCCCTTCACCACCTGTACTTACCATATAATCAAAACGTCCATACAACTCAAGACTGAGTTCGAAACCTTTATAAGTGAAAGTGTTATTCCATCCAAGAGTCCAACGAGGATTCCTGTTACCTAGTATAACACGGTCATTGGCATCTATTACATAATCTCCATTTTGGTCGACCGGTTTAACATTTCCGGCGCTGAAATTAGCACCCTTTGCATTAAACTTGGCCATCTCATCTGCATCAGATGCCTGCCAAAGTCCATTAGCCTGATAACCATAGTATACACTAATAGACTTTCCGATAAACCAGGAATTGGAAACATCATCCTGTTTACCATTGGCTAATTCTATGATTTTATCCTTCTGGTATGCTGCATTGATATTTGAATCCCATTCAAATCCGGCATATTTCACAGGTACTAGATTCAGAGTAATATCAACACCTGAGTTTTCGGTTTCTCCAATATTTGTCAATATCGAAGGATATCCGGTCAATGACGGTATAGTCATATTCATAAGAAGGTCGTTTGTTCTTGAATAATATGCATCAATAGTACCACCTATTCTGCCTTTCAAGAAACTGAAGTCAAGTCCAACATTGTATTGAGTAGTTTTTTCCCAACTCAGATTTTTATTAGGCATTTGGTTAGATCCACTAGTATAATATGGTTCGTTGGTAACCAATATTCTGGTATTCGCAATGCTGAAAGGCATAAAATAACTGCTTATCACTCCAAGTGTTCCATAAGGGTCAACGGCAGAGTTACCTGTTGTACCTATACCGAAACGAAGTTTCAACTGATCAATCCATTTTATGTTTTTCATAAATTTTTCCTGTTCCATACGCCATCCAATAGCTGCAGAAGGGAAAAAATCCCATTTATTACCTTCTGCCAATACAGAAGATCCATCAAAACGTCCACTAACAGTAAGCAAATAACGATCCATAAACGAATAGTTGACACGAGCCATATATGAAGCCAACTGAGATTCGGTAAGTCCGGTTCCAAGACCAACTTTATTACTGGAGTTTGTAACATCAGTAGCACCCATATTGTTCCACTTAAATGAAGACATATAGACATTTACCTCATTCATATTACTATTTTCGGTGTTAACCTTAGAAGCACTTTGAAGCAAAGTTACACCAATAGAATGCTCTCCGAATTTCTTATTATAAAGAAGCATATTATCCCATGTCCAAGAGAAGTTGCGCTCATCGCTACGTTTCGCATAACTAGTACTTCCCAGACGAGTAGCCGAACTTGAATCAAGGTAGATACCATCACGGAAATATCTCAAGTCAGGACCAAATGAAGATTTAAAGACAAGGCCTGTAAGAGGTTCCCATATCTTACCAAAATCAACCTGTCCGTAGAAACTACCCAATGCTCTGAAAGTCTCGCGGTTATCATTAGACTTATTCCATTCATCTATTACCGTATATGTATTGGTAGTAGAACCACCAGGGTTTGATATTATGTCGCCATTATCATCATAAGGTACACAATAACGCAAAATGCTCTTTGCTGCACTATAAATGTCTACAGGTCCTGAATTTGAACTCTGACCGGTACGAGAATATCCATAGTTTTGTTTTGCATAAGAAGCATTGATAGATCCGCCCATCTTGAACCAAGGTTTAGCCTGGATGTCTGTTGATATAGACAAATTATAACGTTCATAATCCTGACCTTTCTGAGTACCAATATTATTCAGATATCCAAAAGACGCAAAAGTCTGAATTTTATCTGTTCCACCCGAAGCACTTATTGTATGTTCTTGTGTAATTCCTGTACGAGTAACAAAACCGGTCCAGTCTGTATCAGTAACCTTAGATCCATCCCATGAAGTATGATTATCATTCCAACCTTTATTCATATTTGCAAGTGCATATTGATCACCCGCAAATATAGACTGATCTTGAGCATAACTAGGCTGGTTGCCCTGATTATATTTTGAAGGACTGGCATTGTAACAAGCCCAGCGGCGCCATGTGATATAATCACTGGCACTCATAGCCGGAGATTTATCTACAAGATTCTCATAAGTAAGAGTTCCTGAATAACTCAACTGCAACTGACCTGATTTACCTCGTTTAGTAGTAATAAGAACTACACCATTTGCTCCACGCGAACCATATATGGCTGTAGAAGAGGCATCTTTTAGGATATCTACAGATTCGATGTCACGAGGATTGAGTGATTCTATACCGCCGGAATTCAAAGGAACTCCATCAACGACATAAAGTGGAGAGTTAGAAGCATTGATAGAACGGTTACCACGAATACGTATACTACCGATAGTGCCAGGGCGCTCACTTGAAGTAATATCCACACCTGCAGCCTTACCCTGCAAAGCTTCAAAAGCATTATTGACAGGTCTCTCGTTCAATTCTTTCTCGCCGACACGCGTTAGCGCACCTGTAACATCACTCTTTCTCTGAACGCCGTAACCTACTACAACAATCTCATCTAGCACTTTTTTATCTTCTTCAAGAGTCACTTTTATATCAGAGCGACCGCTTGGTGATACTGTCTGGGATTTGTACCCGACATAAGAAACTACAAGATTAGCATTTGCCTGCACTTTATCCAACGTAAAGTGACCATTCAAGTCTGTAACAGCTCCAGTGCTTGTTCCCTTCACAAGAACACTTGCACCAATTATTACTTCACCGCTGGCATCAACAACGGTACCGGTGATTTTGTTTTGCGCCATTACACCCGAAGTGCAAACAGCCAATAAAACAAAAAGAATCAATCTTTGGAAGATTTCCCAACGATTGGACAAAAAAGATTTTCCAATGTCTTTCATTTTTAATTAATTAGTTAATAAATTATTATTTTATTAGATTGTATTTTTAACTTCGTTTGTCATTATAAGATTAACCACGAAAATAGCTATTAGATTATCGTTTGTTATTAGACTTATTTTAGGTTCTGCAAAATTAAGTGATAGTTGTTAAATAGAACTTAAAAAAATGACTTTAGAACTATTATTTTTGACCGGAATGAAAAATATGTTACTAATAAGAGGTTTTTAGTTAATAACAAAGTATAACCATAATATGAGATGTTCAAGGATTATTTGTTTATGTATCGTTATTTTATTAACTTTGCATCTAAATCAAAATATTCATGGGAATAAAAAAAACGCTGTTATATAATCTGTACGAGTCACCATTAAAAGATAAAGAAGGCAACAAATACATTCAGGTTAGAGCAATGCCAAACAAAGAGACAATGTCATATGATAATATTAAGGATTATATTGTTAGAAACACTTCATTAGGAGTTACAGAACTAAACAGCGTACCTTCAGCACTTCGTGATGCTATACTTACTTTTCTTCCACAAAACAGGAGAATCCACATTGACGGACTAGGATATTTCTACCTTAAGTTGAAGTTTAAAGATAAGAAAAGGGTTACTAATAAAAAGGAGATAAAAGGCCGTGACATTGTTATAGACAATTTGGAGTTTCTACCGGAAGCTTCATTAGTCAACGAATTAAGATCATTGGATGTAAATTTCAAGAACTACCATATTCTTAATTCAGACAATATAGACAAAGATTCAATTGTGGAAAAGCTGAAGGAATACTTCAAAACCAATGATAGTATAACAATTAAGAAATTCCAAATAGAATTCAGTACTACAAGATATATGGCTTCATTGATTTTAAAGGATTTGTCAAGTGGAGAAGATTCCTTTTTGACCATACATACAATGGGGAAACTTAATATATTCTCTCTCAGATAGTTTTCAAAATAATGGTACATCCTACACGAAAGTGTCTTAATACGATGAATATCAGGACATTAAGTTTAAAACAACCATACACAATCATACACTCACTATACACAGCTATATATTAAGTATAAAAAGCTATTTTTATATAAACAAAAGTACAATAGCTATGGTTTTAAGTCTTAATACAATTGATTACACTATTTTCGACAGTTATCGACAATATGGCTGACAACTATAGACAATATTGCCGACAGTTGTAGACAATACGAATATTAATGCTTTCATATTATAAAACCAGAACTTTTGATCAATATTTATATAGTATTTCGCGTAAAAGAAAAATTACATCATCTGTCTGATAATCAAAATACTATGTAAGATAATGCATAGTACGAAAGCATCATTCATACTATATGCTATTTATTATTAATGTGTTATAAGGCTTATGTATGTTTGTATGAGTTTTGCAATTAAGAGTGTGACACAAAACAAAAAGATTCGGATAAGCCACAGTTTGATATTGAATTATAAAAACAAAAAGGACTTACACTTTATAACGTAAGTCCTTTTCATGAAATTTGTCGGGATTACAAGACTCGAACTTGCGACCTCGCGCCCCCCAGACGTGTGCGCTACCAACTGCGCTAAATCCCGATATATTTCGTTAGCGGACGCAAAGGTAAGCACTTCTTATGAAAAAAACAAATTTTTTGAAATCTTTTAGTTCTCAAATATATCTAAAAGTAGAATGGCACTTTTATATATGACACAAACTTTGCCACACAATATATAAAATATTACGAGTCGGGAGCAACTTTGTTTTTTGGCTAATTACTTCAATATTTGTCATTACATAAAAATATGCATTTGTTATCTTTCCACATATCGACTATTTTATGTAAGTTTGCATTAAATAAAAACAAATTGAGATGAATAACAAAATCTATTACAAAGGTATTATCGCAGCTGCAGGTCTTATTACGGCTCAATCTGCAGAAGCTGCAAACAACAAACAAAAAGCAACACCGGATAAACCAAATATCATATTTATCCTAGCCGATGATATGGGATATGGAGATCCGTCATGCTATGGAAATCAATACATAAAGACTCCAAACATAGACAAGTTGGCTGAAACAGGTACAAGATTTACACAATGTTATGCAGGTTCAGGTATCAGTTCACCTTCACGCTGTTCGCTCATGACCGGAAAAAATACCGGAAAAACGACCATTAGAGATAATTTCTGCAAAGCCGGAGGCATAGAAGGCAAAAAGGGAAAAGGTACTATAAGAAGAATGAATATACTCCCTACCGACACAACTATCGCAACAGTTTTGCGTACTGCCGGATATCGTACTTGCCTTGTAAACAAATGGCATCTTGACGGATTCAATCCCGAAGCGACACCACTAAACAGAGGATTCGACGAGTTCTACGGTTGGCTGATAAGTGCCCCCCACTCTAACACCCCGTATTATTATCCTTACTGGCGTTTTGACAATAAAAAACTGGTAAATATTGATGCTAATGCTCACGATAAGCATATCAAACATAATACAGATATATCAACAGACGATGCCATGAAGTTTATAAAGAGAAATAAAGATAATCATTTCTTCTTATATCTGGCATACGACGCCCCTCATGAACCTTATATTATTGATAACACATCATGGTATGACGATGAGTCGTGGGATATGAATACAAAACGCTACGCATCGCTTATTACACATATGGATGCCGCAATAGGACGCCTGATGGCTTATCTGGACAAGATGCATCTTAGAGACAATACTTTAGTAATTTTTGCTTCGGATAATGGTGCCGCAGTTATGGCTCCTCTGAAAGAACTGAAATGTAACGCAAGTTTCAAAGGACGTAAGGGACAACTATACGAAGGCGGCATAAGAGTACCTCTTATAGTAAACCAACCGGGAAAGGTTCCTGTTCAGACTCTCAAAAATATTGTATACTTCCCAGACATGATGCCGACCTTTGCCGACCTTACAGGAAGTACGAAAAGTTTACCTCAGAACATTGACGGAATGGACATTCTGCCACTATTCTATGGTAAAAAAATAGACACAGACGACCGCCTGCTGTATTGGGAGTTCCCTGGGTCTCAGAGGGCATTGCGCCACGGCGACTGGAAATGCGTAACAATAAAGAAAGATGCACCTCTAGAACTATATAACATAAAAGAGGATATGACTGAAAGCCACAATCTGGCAAAAGAGTATCCTGAAATGGTTATTGGCTTTGAAAAAGAGATGGAAAAGATGCATCATCCTACGCCAAATTGGCCTCTTCCAGGAGAAAAATTTGACAAATAATATAGATTTCTAAAATAGACTAATTTATTTTGCATTTCAGTGAAATTGACGTACCTTTGTACTCTATAAAGATTTTACTGAAATGCAATATATAATTAACGCTCCGAAGTCGATAAACACGACTGTCAAACTGCCGGCCTCTAAAAGCATAAGCAATAGGGCCATGATAATTTATGCACTTTCGGGAGGCAAAACTCTGCCCGAAAATCTATCCGATTGTGATGATACCAATGTAATAGTAAATGCTATTCAAAATATGCCTGATGTCATTGACATTAAGGCTGCCGGCACGGCTATGAGATTCTTATCAGCTTATCTTTCTGTAACAGAAGACACACATACCATTACAGGTACAGAAAGAATGAAGCACAGACCCATAGGCGTTCTTGTCGATGCCCTAAGATTTTTAGGAGCTGACATCACATACCTAAACGAAGAAGGATTTCCTCCTCTCAAAATCACAGGAAGGAAACATGAAGGAGGCTATCTGGAAATTCCAGGAAGCGTTAGTTCACAATATATTTCAGCACTTCTTATGATAGGTCCTGTTCTTTGCAAGGGACTCACACTAAAACTTACGGGCGAGATAATATCACGCCCGTACATTGACCTTACGCTTTGGATGATGAAAGAATTTGGGGCAGAAGCAGACTGGAGCGACATTGACACTATAACAGTAAAGCCTAAACCATACAAGTCACGCGAATATTCGATAGAAAGCGATTGGAGTGCGGCATCATACTGGTATGAAACGCTTGCTCTGAGCGACAACTACGAAGATGAGATAAAGTTTGCCGGACTGATGGATGGCAGTATGCAAGGCGATTCTATTGCTAGATACCTATTCAGTCTGATGGGTGTAAAGACTATTTTCGATTCAACGAAACAGGGCATACCTACTACTGTGACATTAAAAAAACTTGAAAGGCATGTGCCTAGATTAGATTATGATTTTATCAATTCACCGGATCTGGCCCAAACATTCGTAGTGTCATGTGCGCTAATGGATATTCCGTTCAAGTTTACAGGATTACGCACACTTAAGATAAAAGAGACTGACCGTATAGAAGCCCTTAAAACGGAGATGAAGAAATTGGGATATATCATAAAAGATGAAAATGGCGATTCTCTCGTATGGGATGGCGAAAGATGTGAACCTGCTACAGACATAGCAATAGACACATACGAAGACCACCGGATGGCTCTTTCTTTTGCTCCCGCAGCTTTTAAACTGCCGGGAATCAAGATAAATGACCCTAATGTTGTTACAAAATCGTATCCTAATTTTTGGAATGACATGAGAAATGTTGGATTCATAATAGATAAAAAATAGCAAAAGAATGGAATAGTCTTGAACCATAACTTGATATTGAGAGGTATAAATGTGCCTGACCAATTGAAGTATGAACTTATAATGCTTATAGGAAATAACAGAAAAGATTGTGAAACTGAAAAGTGGAAATATCATCATTGTTTTGTATATGGCAGCATTGCTAGTCATATCAGGATGTTCTACGAGCAAGAACACATCACAAAGCAGATGGTGGCATTCTTTTAACGCCAGATATAATACATATTACAACGGTAGTATGGCATATATTGAAGGTTACATTGAGAAAGAACAATCTAACAAAGATAATTTCACAGAACTATTACCTCTATTCGCAGTTGCCAACAAGAACAGCAGGGAAATAGGCAAAAGCAATTTTGAACGCACTATAGAAAAATGTGAGAAAGCAATCAAGATACATAGCATAAAACGCAGACCTGTATGGGATAAAAAACGGAAAAAGACCGAAAGAGACATCTCTTGGTTGAACAGGCATGAATACAATCCTTTCTTATGGAAAGCATGGTTGCTTATGGGCAAAGCACAATTTCAGGAGGGAAAGTTTGAAGAAGCATCTTCTACATTCTCTTATATGAGTAAATTATATGCAGAACAACCACCAATTTATGGAAAAGCCCGTGCATGGTTAGCAAGATGTTATACAGAACTGGGATGGATTTATGATGCTGAAGATGTAATAACCAAGATGAGGCGAGACTCTATGGACTGGAGAGCTGTTGGCGAATGGAATTGTACTTATGCTGACTATTATTTGAAACAAGGCAGATTTGAAGAAGCCATACCATATCTACGCAATGTGATTAAGCGCGAAACACGAAAGATACAGAAAGCTCGTGAATGGTTTATTATGGGCCAGATTTGCAACTCTTGCAACAAAAAAAAAGATGCTTACAAAGCTTATCGTAAAGTTATAAGTCTGAACCCTCCATACGAATTGGAATTTAATGCGCGCATTGCTCAGACCGAAGCAATGACCGTCTGCAGTACCAAGCAGATGGTTAACAAACTGAAGCACATGGCCTTTTCTGATAAGAACAGAGAATATCTTGATCAGATATATTACGCCATTGGCAATATATACATATCACAGAAGGATACTATAAATGCCACAATAGCTTATGAGAAAGGCGCCAAGATGTCAATGCGAAATGGGATAGAAAAGGGTGTATTGCTATTACATCTTGGCAATATATATTGGGAGAAGGAGAAGTTTAGCGATGCACGCCGCTGCTACAGTGAAGCAATCGGACTTTTAGACAAAGAACGCAATGATTACGAACAATTGTCTGAGCGTTCTAAAATTCTTGACGAGCTTGTACCATATACCGATGCTGTTGATTTGCAAGATTCACTTCAATCTCTCGCTAAAATGTCTGAGTCGGAGAGAAATAATATTATAGACAAGAAGATATACATTCTTAAAAAGAAGCAAAAAGAGGCAAGAATTGATAGCCTCACTGAAGCAACCGAGAGGATGACGCAAGGAAGAGGTAATGTAGACAACAATTATTCGCAGATGGCAGATGTCAATCAGCCTGGCTCTACAAACATTGCTAATGACACTTGGTATTTTTATAATCCATTGGCCATCAGTAATGGTAAGGAAACTTTTCAGAAGCAATGGGGCAAGCGTGAAAATGTCGACGACTGGCAACGTATCAATAAGACAATTGTTAAGGCAGACTACACAGATAATGATAATAAGAAGGATAATGATTCTATTATTATAGACAATAAGAAACCCGACAGTAAAGAAAAAATTGTCAACGATCCATACAAGCGTGAATACTATCTAGGTAGTATACCAATGACAGATGAGCAACTCAATGCCAGCAATATGACAATAGAGGATGGTCTATTCAATTCGGGGGTTATCTTTAAGGACAAACTTGGTAATATGAAGCTCAGCGAGAAGTATCTAACAAGACTTGCAAATAACTACAAGGACTTTAAGAAAATGCCTGATGTGTATTATCATCTTTTCTTGTTATATTCAGGTATCGGCAACAAGACTATGGCTAACAAGTACTTGTCAATGCTACAGAGGGATTTCCCCAAAAACGAATGGACAGAGCTACTATCAGATCCATATTACGCAGAGAATGCAAAGTATGGTGTTCATATAGAAGACTCTTTGTATGCAGCTACGTATGATGCTTTCAAAATCAACGACCTTGAAGTTGTAAAGAAAAACAGCGAACTGTCTAAATCACGTTTTCCTATGGGATATAACAGAGATAAGTTCCTGTTTATAGACGGATTACGACAACTGAACGAGGGAGATGTCATAGGATGCATAAAAAACATGAAAGACATTTTGGAAAAATACCCAAAAAGTGGCATCAGTGAAATGGCCGGCATGATTGTTAAGGGTGTAAATAACGGAAGAAAACTACATGGCGGTAAATTAGATATTGGAGATATATGGAACAGGCGCAATTTAGTACTTGAAAAGGATAGCGACAGTAATATCGTCAAGACATTTACTAATGAAAGAGATGTCAACTTCATGTTCATGCTAGTATATAAATCAGATACGCTGAACGAGAACCAGTTGCTGTACGACATAGCAAAATATAATTTTTCTAACTATCTGGTAAGAAACTTCGATATTAATATTATTGAAGACAGTGGACTGAGAAGAATGGAAATCGGAGGATTCAGAAATTATGATGAAGCTTTACAATATGCCCGCAAATTATACAGTGACAAACCTGTATCTAAAGAACTAAATAAATGCAGAAATATAATAATAAGTGAGAACAATATACAACTTCTAGGTAAGAAATTCAGTTATAATGATTATGACAATTTCTATGAAAAGTATTTTGCGCCACTAAAGATAACAGCACAGCCTCTACTGATAGATCCTGAACCAATAGATCCTGACAAGCAAATGCAAGAGCAAGAAATAATGAAGGAAAAAGATCAGAAAGAGAAAAAGCCACAAAAAAATGAAGACAACTTTTATGACGACTTAGAAAAAATTCTCAATGAATAACGGACTATTATTATGGGTTGATGACGAGATAGATTTGCTAAAATCACATATCTTGTTTCTTGAAAGGAAAGGTTATGAAATCATAACTGCAAACAACGGTACTGACGCAATAGAAAAATGCGGACAGCAGACGTTCGATCTCATAATGCTAGATGAAATGATGCCCGGAATAAGTGGTTTGGAGACTCTTCAAAAAATCAAGGATATATCACCGGCTACACCTGTAGTAATGGTGACGAAAAGTGAAGAGGAAAATATAATGGAGCAGGCTATTGGACAAAAGATAGCTGATTATCTTATCAAGCCGGTCAATCCTAATCAGATATTACTCACACTGAAAAAGAATATTCATCGTAAAGAAATAGTCACCGAGGTTACTCAGAGTTCTTATCAAAGGAATTTCCAGGATATCACTATGAAGATTTCTAACTGCAAGACATATAAAGACTGGATCGAAGTATATAAATGTTTGGTGCAATGGGAAATAAAGCTTTGCAATACTGACAGTAATATGACGGATATGCTTAAAGCGCAAAAGGAAGAAGCAAATATAGGCTTTTCGAAATATATAAAGAACAATTATTTGAAATGGGTCTCTCCAAGAAAGGATTTATCATCAAGAGATAATATACATAAGTTAAGGACTAACTTAAGTATACAGACCACCAATGATAATAACGAAGACATTCCTATGTTAAGTCCGAATGTGTTCAGAAATAATATTTTGCCTCTACTTAATAATGGTGAAAAGGTCTTTCTGATTGTACTTGACAACTTCAGGTATGACCAGTGGAGAGTTCTATCACAAGAGATAGGTGATCTATTTGATATAGACGAAGAATTATATTTCAGCATATTGCCAACAGCAACGCAGTATTCACGTAATGCGATATTCAGCGGTTTGATGCCAAACAAAATAGCAGAAATGTTTCCTGACCTCTGGGTTAGTGAAGAAGAGAATGATGGCAAAAATCTAAATGAGAGTTCTCTGATACAAACCCAATTAGACAGATATAGGAGACATAACACATTTTCATATCATAAAATAAATGACTCGAACGATGCTGAAAAATTTCTGCATCAAATCTATTGTTTGGAAAAAAACGATCTCAATGTAGTTGTATTCAATTTTATCGATATGCTTAGTCATGCCAGAACAGAATCAAAAATGATGCGCGAATTGGCTAATACAGAATCGGCATATCGTAGTATTACATTGAGTTGGTTTAAGCATTCTGCAATGAACGAATTATTTAAAGTTCTGGCAAAGAGCAACTATAAGATAGTTGTAACAACCGATCATGGTAGCATTTTAGTAAATAAACCGATAAAGATAATCGGCGAGAAGGACACTAATAAAAATTTAAGATATAAGTTGGGCAAAAACCTAAGTTACGACTCAAAAGAAGTATTTACAATTCACGATCCACGTAATGCCCAACTACCTGCTCCAAATCTTAGTACATCATATGTATTTGGATTAGGCGACACTTTCTTTGCATATCCTAATAACTACAACTACTATGTTTCATACTATAAAGACACTTTTCAGCATGGAGGCATATCCATGGAAGAAATGATAATACCAATAATAACCCTTACGAAAAGGAAAAGAAAATAACTATATATATGATTATGGAAATAAAGATAGACAATCTGGAAAACATCCATCTGGCAGCTAAAGAATTTGTTGCTAACATGGGTACTAGTAAAGTCTTCGCTTTCTACGGAAAGATGGGGGCTGGAAAGACAACCTTTATAAAGGCTGTATGCGAATACCTTGGAGTAGAAGATGTAATAACTTCACCAACATTCGCAATTGTAAACGAGTACCGCGCGAATAACGGTGAACCAATTTATCACTTCGACTTTTACAGAATAAAGAAACTGGAAGAAGTGTATGATATGGGATACGAGGATTACTTCTATAGTGGAGCTCCTTGCTTTATTGAATGGCCGGAACTAATAGAAGAACTCTTGCCCGAAGATGCCGTTAAGGTGACTATCGCCGAGCAAGAGGATGGAAGCAGAAGCGTATCATTCTGATATACTCTGCTCTTCAAAATCCATATCTGCCTGAACTACGAAGAAGACATCCTGCGGATCAAATTCGCCGTGGTTGTCTTCTTTTGCTTTTTGACATACGTACTCAGCAACTTTGTCCAAGTCGATGTCAACAAAGCCTTCTTTGTCAGGCTCTTGATCTAAGACACCACTATTATAGTAATAGTCTAATATCTTATCAAGCATGTAGTAATAATCTTCATCACTAAATTTTTCTTTTAGTTCAAAAGATAATTGGTTTTTAATAAACTCTACCTCACGCGCATTTTCCTCTGCATCAGCGAGCAGTTCATCATCAATATTTGCCATAATTAAAGAAGAGCTTTAAATTTGTCATCCAACTTCGCTTTTGTTGAAGCTCCAACAAATTTGTCAACGATCTCGCCGCCTTTGAAAAACAGGATTGTAGGAATTGTACGTATTCCAAACTGAGCTGCCAATTCATCACTTTCTTCTACGTCACATTTTCCGACTACGATTTTTCCGTCATACTCTTCTGCCAATTCTGAAATTATTGGGGCAATCATACGACATGGGCCACACCATGTAGCCCAGAAATCAATGACTAAAGGTTTGTCACCGTTTTTAAAACTCTCAAAGTTTTCATTTGTAATCTGTACTTCCATTTTTTCTCTTTTATTGTTAATACTATTATTAATATATATATTCTTTGCAAATGTTATGCCAATTTAATTGATAGAATAATCTAGCGCCGGGTTTTCCTTTATATAAGATAGTAAATCACGTACTACATCCACTTTGTTTTTGTTACTCTTCAATTTTACATTGCTGTTGCTTTCAACATCTTTAATCTGAAAATAAATTTGGGTATTACCGGGATGGTCATTGATGAGTGTATATAAATCATGAACCATAGTCTCATCTATCTTTGTAACATCCATCGTGATTGTTATAGTCTCTACCCTTTTTTCCTTTACATCTTGTAATAATTCTATATTTTCTATCTTAAGTTCATAAGAATTACTATCGCGGAAACGTTGCTGACATTTTGCAGTTATATATACACGATACTCATTTTGAAGAGAGCCCTGCCACTTCAACCAATCGTCTCCGAATAGAGCAAGTTCTCCAGACCCTTCAAAATCTTCTAATGTAACAAATCCACATGGTTTGCCACTTACCTTTGTAAACATGGATCTAACCTTAGTAACAATACCTCCTATCGTAAGTTGCTCGCGTTTGGCTAGTTCTACTTTATCATCTGCTAACTCTGAGCAATGAGTATTGCAAAGATTAGTCAGTATAAAACCATATTCATCAAGAGGATGTGCAGACAGATAAATACCGACGAGTTCACGTTCCTTATTTAGTTTTTCAATATCACTCCATGATTCAGCTTCAGGAACTTGAGGTGTAGCTATTTCAACAGAATTTGTTTCACCAAACAATGAATTTTGAGCCTGTGACTGCTCTGACTGATACAACTGTCCATAACGAATTAATGTATCAAGGAATGTATCTCCTTTTGCATTTTGCCCGAAATATTGTTCACGTTTTATGCCAAAACTATCAAAACCTCCGCTTAATGCCATACTCTCAAAACACTTTCTATTACATGAAGAAAGACTTATACGTTGTACCACATCAAATATACTAGTATAAGGACCATTTTTCTCACGTTCTTCTATAATTGAAGTAGCTGCAGATCCGCCAATTCCTTTAACAGCTGCTAAACCAAAGCGAATAGCACCATGGATATTAACACTAAACTTTTGTCGACTCTCATTTACATCAGGTCCCAATGTCTCTATTCCCATAGCCTTACACTCGTCCATCAGTTTTGTTATTTCAGTAATATTGTCAAGATTTCGACTCATTACTGCGGCCATATATTCAGCAGGATAATGTGCTTTAAGATATGCAGTCTGGTATGCTACCCAAGAATAACAGGTGGCATGACTCTTATTGAATGCATAAGATGCAAATTTTTCCCAGTCTGACCATATTTTTTCAAGTGTCTCTTTTTTATATCCATTTTTTTGTCCACCTTCAATAAATTTAGGATGCAAGTGGTCCAACTTCTCTTTCAGCTTTTTACCCATTGCCTTACGAAGTGTATCACTCTCACCACGAGTGAATCCTGCTAACTGGCGACTAAGAAGCATGACTTGCTCCTGATAGACCGTTATACCATAAGTATCTTTTAGATATTTCTCCATACAGGGAATATCGTATATTACAGGCTTACGACCGAGTTTACGGTCAATAAAGTCTGGTATATAATCCATTGGTCCCGGACGATACAGGGCGTTCATCGCTATAAGGTCTTCGAAAGTAGAAGGGTGAAGTTCACGCAGGTACTTCTGCATACCGGCAGACTCAAATTGGAATGTACCTATCGTACGACCCTCGCAATAAAGTTGGTATGTCTCTTCATCGTCAATCGGTATTGTATCCAAATCGATTTCAATGCCCTTACTTATTCTTATATTTTCTACGGCTTCTTTCAAGATAGACAAAGTCTTAAGTCCCAAAAAGTCCATCTTTATAAGTCCTGTTTCTTCAATTACGCTACCTTCATATTGTGTACAAAGCAATTTACGTCCAGGGTCAGCTTTATCTTCAGCTGTAGATACAGGAACCCAATCGCTTATAGGATCTCTACATATAATGGTACCACAAGCATGTATACCTGTATTTCGTACATTGCCCTCAAGCATTTTTGCATATCTGATAGTCTCACGTAACTTTAAATCAGAAGAAGCCTCAGCCTGCCTAAGTTCAGGAACACACTTAATCGCATTAGTAAGGTTCATTTTCAGACCATCAGGTAACTTATCTGGAATCTGCTTGCAAAGGTGGTTTGATATGTCCAACGGTAATTTCTCAACACGAGCAACATCCTTTATGGCTAGTTTTGTAGCCATTGTACCATATGTAATAATATGCGCCACTTTGTCAGCACCATATTTATCAGTCACCCAATCAAGAACTTTTCCACGACCATCATCATCGAAGTCTGTATCAATATCAGGTAAGGATATACGATCCGGGTTTAAGAAACGCTCAAAAAGCAAATCATACTTTATCGGGTCTATCTTAGTTATTCCAAGACAATAAGCCACGACAGATCCTGCCGCACTACCACGACCAGGTCCAACCATCACACCAAGTTCATCACGGGCTGAGTTTATAAAATCCTCCACAATAAGGAAATATCCGGGGAAACCCATAGTTTTCATGACATGCAATTCAAAGTTTACACGCTCAGAAACTTCACTCGGAATAGGATCTCCATAACGTCTTTTTGCACCATCATAAGCAAGTTTTGAAAGATAGTCAGCTTCGAACTTAATACGATATATTTTATCATATCCTCCAAGCTTTTTTATTTTCTTTTCACCTTCCTCATGCGACATTATAACATTACCATTCTCATCCCTTGTAAATTCTTCGAAAAGCTGTTCCTTAGAAAACTTTTTTCTAACATCCTCTTCCGTTCCAAACTCTTTAGGAATGGGGAAGAATGGCATAATAGGTGCATGATCTATTGAATATTGTTCTACTTTGTCTAGTATTTCACAAGTATTTGCCAATGCTTCAGGTACATCGGCAAATACTTCATTCATTTCTTCTTTTGTTTTAAACCACTCTTGCTTAGAATATAGCATTCGTTTTTCATCATTGAGATCTTTTCCTGTAGCAAGACACAATAGACGGTCATGAGCCTCGGCATTCTCTTCATCAACGAAGTGACTATCATTAGTACAAACCAATTTAATGCCGTATTCTTTAGCAAATTCGATGAGTATTCTATTCGCTTTTTGCTGCAAAGGAAATGCTTCACGATTAGCCCTTATATTAGGATCTTTAACTTCATGGCGTTGCAATTCAAGATAGTAGTCATCGCCAAACAAGTTGTGATACCATTCCACTGCCTCACGAGCTTCATCTAGTCTACCCTTCAATATTTTTGAAGGCACTTCGCCTGCTATACATGCTGTACAAATAATTAGACCTTCATGATAAGTTTCCAAATCTTTACGGTCAGTACGCGGACGCATATAAAAGCCATCCACCCATGCTCTTGATACCAATTTAATAAGATTGTGATATCCTATAGAGTTTTTTGCCAAAACTATGAGGTGATAACCACTCTGGTCACCTTTATCTTTAACTCTATCCTCCTTATTGCGACGTGCCACATACATTTCGCACCCCAAAATAGGTACAAATTCAGGCTTACCTTCTTCTCTAAGTTTCGAATTCTTTTTCTTACAATAATTATAAAATTCTTTTATACCCATCATGTTTCCATGGTCGGTAACAGCCATACCTCTCATACCATTTGCTATAGCCTTATCAACCAATTTAGGTATACTGGCCTGACCATCAAGAATCGAGTAATAAGTATGTACATGTAAATGAACAAAATCTTGCATAATCTATATAAAGGGTGTTATTTTCAAGCTGTAAAGATAATCTTATTAGTCGAGATAACAAAAGAAAAAGTCGAAAAATTTGTATTATAACCAAAAAAGGATTACCTTTGCAAAATTGAATGAAGCTTCGAAAAATACAATGGGAGAACGAATAAAAAAACTTAAGAAAATACGCTTGCACCGCGAAGGAACTGATACTCTAATCTACGGATTATTTTCCATAGTTGCCATCGCAGTGATTCTATGGCGTTCTTTCGAATCAACAATACCTTTTTGGTGTTTTTTAGTGATATGTGGAGTAGTTTACGGCATCGTTGTAAACTTCTACAGATGTCCAATACGCTATTTTAATGGTGAGACTGACAATATTGTCGTTGCGCCTGCTGATGGTAAAGTCGTAGTTATCGAGGAAGTCGAAGAAAATGAATATTTTCATGACAAGCGATTGATGATTTCTATCTTCATGAGTTTATTTAATGTACATGCCAATTGGTTTCCAGTTGATGGTAAGGTAAAGTTTGTCCATCATCAAGACGGTAACTATCATAAAGCGTGGTTACCAAAAGCAAGTGAAGAAAACGAACGAGCTGACACAATGATAGAGACGGCAGATGGAACAGAAGTTTTATGCCGCCAGATAGCAGGAGCCATGGCACGCCGTATAGTAACATATGCTAAGGAAGGTGAAGAATGCTATATAGATGAGCATTTAGGATTTATAAAGTTAGGATCTCGCGTTGACGTATTCTTGCCTATTGGCACAGAAGTATGTGTAAAGATGGGACAATGTACTACTGGAGACCTAACTGTTTTAGCAAAATTAAAATAAAATGGCTAATCGCATTACTAAAATAATACCGAACACTCTTACCTGCTGCAATTTAGTTTCAGGATGTATTGCTACAACATTTGCACTTGCTGGAGCATCAGAAAAAGCATTCCTTTTTATTGTGATCGGTGCTATTTTTGATTTCTTTGATGGAATGAGTGCCCGACTGCTAGGTGTTTCTTCACCAATTGGAAAAGAGCTCGACTCATTAGCTGATGATGTAACCTTCGGGGTTGCCCCCGCATCTATGGTATTTGCACTTCTATATACAATAGAATATCCATCAGCATTAGAATTTGCACGTCCAATAATGCCATACTTTGCATATATAATAGCAGCATTCTCTGCTCTAAGGCTCGCAAAGTTTAACTTGGATGAAAGACAAGCCACATCATTTATAGGGCTGCCAACACCAGCAAATGCTTTATTCTGGGCATCACTGATAACAGGAACAAGTCTTGCAGAGGTTGGCTCATCAGCACTAATTATAGTTTTGGCGCTGATCGTATTATGCAGTTATACTCTAATTGCAGAGATTCCAATGTTTGCGTTAAAATTCAAACAATGGAAATGGAAAGGTAATGAAATAAAGTATATTTTCCTTATAACTTGCATACCATTGCTTCTAATATTTCGGCTTGGTGGATTTGCCATCATCATAGCTTGGTATGTCGTATTATCTATTATAACAAATAGTAAAAAGAAATAAATAGGTTTCATTATGCATGGACTGCTTATTATTTTCATTTTAATAATCGCATTTTTCGCTATTATTGCATTGCTTATAGGTAAATTCGTTTACCGTGTATATAAGATTCTAAAACAAGCAAAAAATGCCAGTTATGATTTTAATAGCATGAACGGTGGACAAAACTACGAGTTTAATGATGATGATGAAAAGGGATCTAGTAGCAGTAATGGGAATAATAGCAAAAGTAAAGATGATACTATAATAGACACAAGAGACCCTTCTATATCTAAAAGAAAAATATTCTCCCAAAAAGAGGGAGAATATGTAAAATATGAAGAAGACTCTTAGTTATGAACTAGTGTCCCGATTTCTTCACCTTCAATAACTTTTTTCAGATTACCGAATATATCCATATTAAAAACATATATCGGCAAGTCATTTTCTTTGCACATTGTTGTTGCTGTAAGATCCATAACTTTTAAGCCACGCGTATAAATATCATCATAAGTTATATCTTTAAACTTCTTTGCAAATGGGTCTTTTTCAGGATCTGCGGTATAGATTCCATCTACACGCGTACCCTTTAACATCACGTCAGCTTCTATTTCTATTCCACGAAGAGAAGAACCCGTATCAGTTGTGAAATATGGATTTCCTGTTCCTGCACTAAATATACAAACATAGTCTTGTTCCATATATTCGATAGCATTCCATTTGTTATAGAACTCACCTATAGGCTCCATACGTATTGCTGTCATCACCTTCGTTTTAATTCCCAAAGTACCTATTGCACTACTTAACGCCAACGAATTAATAACAGTAGCACACATACCCATCTGATCTCCTTTTACACGATCAAATCCTTTACCGGTACCACTCAATCCTCTGAATATATTACCACCACCTATAACTATACCAATCTGCACGCCCATATCGTGCACTTCTTTTATTTGTCGCGCATAATCTGCCAGACGGTCCGGATCTATTCCGAAGCTCTGTTTACCCATCAGACTCTCTCCACTGAGTTTCAAAAGGATTCTTTTATACTTTGCCATTTTATTTATATTATTTGTTTATTAAATATTCAACTTCTTTAAATGCATATTTTTTGGCGATGCCCTCTGTATTCTGAAGCACTAAATATCCATTATCAGTAACATCTTTTATATAAGCTCTGAACTCTCCATCCATATCTCTATAAGAATATAAGCCATCTCTACGGTACAGAGACGCTAAATACTCTTCTCTTACATTCATATATTCACCACTGTATATAGATTCCAAATATATAGTTAGATTCTCAATAACCGAATCAAGTAGTTGTCTTATGTCTGTTTCCTTATTCAAAATCTGATAGAGAGATACCGGATTGGGAGCATCACTATAAAAAAATTTCTGGTTAACATCAATGCCAGGTCCCAAAATGCAGTCTTTGAAACCTGCTGAAGAAATACTATTCTCAATAAGGATGCCACATATCTTTTTATTTTGCCAATATATATCATTTGGCCACTTTACACTTAAATCAGAAGTATATTTTGTCAAAGCATTCTTTATAGATAATGCTATGGCCATTGAAAGAATAAACTGTTTTCTTACAGGCACGTTAACAGGATGTAGCAAAACACTAAATAACAGATTTTTACCTCTCTCAGACTCCCATTTATGACCCCCTTGGCCTTTTCCAGCAGTTTGATAAGTAGTCCATACCACTGTTATATCATCACTTGCGTCCAAACTTATATCCTTAAGATATCTGTTTGTAGAGTCCGTCTCTTCCAGATAAATTATGTTAGTCTTCATTTAATTCTAATAAGGTATCGGCAAGAAAGCATCTTCTATATGATTAATTTCCATATTATCATCGTTATCACCTAAGATAGCAATGATGTCAAATCTGACTTCCTTATCTATTTTAAATAACTTAATATAAGCATTGGCTGCAATCATAAGACTGCGCACTTTTCTACGGTCAACAGCCATCTCAGGGGCAAGTACAGTATCTTTCTTACGTGTTTTAACCTCAACAATAACCAATTGATTGTCTATACTTGCTACAATATCCAAATCACGATGCTGATATTTCCAGTCTCGATGTAATATTTGAAATCCTTTTCTTTTAAGGTATTCGACAGCTTTTTCTTCGCCCCAAGACCCTAAATTATTATGTGCGGCCATTTATATTCTCTATTATATTGCAAAAATACTACAATTATCCAATCCTACAAAACCATATCAGGAATTTTTATTAAATTTGCAGGAAATAAAATTGCTATAGTCAGCCACAAAAAACAAGTATCATGATGAATAATAAAGAAGAACCAATAAATAAAGATGAACATTATATGCAGATGGCACTTTTAGAAGCTCATAAGGCACTCGATGCAGGAGAGATACCAATAGGAGCTGTAATTGTATGCAATGATGTTATCGTATCAAGAGCTCATAATCTTACAGAAACCCTTTGCGATGTCACTGCTCATGCAGAAATGCAAGCTATAACATCTGCCGCCAATTCTCTTGGTGGTAAATATCTAAGTGATTGTACTCTATATGTAACTATAGAGCCTTGCACGATGTGTGCGGGTGCTATCGGATGGGCACAGATTACACGTATTGTATATGGCGCTGCAGATGATAAGCGAGGTTATCATAAATATGCACCTAATGCATTGCATCCAAAAGCATCTGTAACAGAAGGCATATTAGCTGACAAATGCAAACAGCTGATAATAGATTTTTTTAAAGACAAAAGATAAAAAAGGGCGGCTCTTATGAACCGCTCTTTTTGTTATTTGACTAATATCACAAGATACTTACTTGTTCCCCAAAATGATTGAGGGTTTGTTATATGCAATACGTATTGATTGTTTGCATCTCTCTGAAGGCTATAAGAACCTGCTGGGTGAGTTGTAAGAAGTTTTGCCGATTTAGAATATAATTTTATATCCTTATCTACTCGTATATCTATCTTTGTAAAGTAATTCTTGTTAAAGTTAGACTGCAAAACTCGACCTTCTTCTATAATATGCTGTTCTTTAAGTTCACTTTTAGTGCCAAACACAAACCAAGCAGAGTTCAACTGTCTGTCTTGAAGGCTTATCATTTGTGATTTCTGACTACTCTCATCTGTCAAACTAGATAAATTTGTATTAAGATTAGATATTGTTTCATCCAATTCAGAAATATGAATATCCTTAGCATCCAACTCTGCTCTAAGTTGCTGCAGTTGTTGATCTTTTGCGTCAAGTTGTTTTACTAGACCATCTATTGTACGTTTAAATTGTTCTCCTTTAAAAGAACTTTCACGCAGTTGCTCTTTCAGTTTATTTATTAGTTCACGGTTCTGCTTCATTGTAGACTGTATGAACTGTATATTTTCACGTACACGCTGAGTGGCATCAGCTCCTTCCCCCTGTTTAGCCAAAGCGACTCTATTTTCAGCCTCACCAATTTCACGGAAACCTTCATTTATATCATTCATAGTTCCCATCATATCATTGAGTTCATTGTCTTTCTGAGCAATAATCTTCTGAAGCGAATCAGTCTGTTGAGCTGTAACAACATTTGATTTTGGCTTCTCGTTATTACAAGCCACCAACGACAAAGCACATACAGCTAGTATTAATACTTTTTTCATCTTCATTTTTTGTTTTGTTTATATTCTTTTGTACTCACACCGGCAAGAATAATAACTATCTCGCCTCTAGGTTCTGTCTCCGAAAAATGATTTATAACATCAGATAAAGTGCCCCTTACACTTTCTTCGTAAATTTTAGATATTTCACGGCATACACTTACTTGTCTATCTTCACCGAAAGCCTCTGCAAAATGCTGCAATGTTTTTAGTAACCTGTATGGTGATTCATAAAAAATCATTGTACGCGTTTCGCTTTTAAGGTTTTCCAGTCTTGTGGCCCTACCCTTTTTTGGGGGAAGAAAGCCTTCAAAACAAAACCTATCATCAGGCAAGCCAGAAGACACTAATGCAGGAACAAATGCAGTTGCTCCTGGTAGGCACTGCACTGTGATGCCCTCCTTTACAGCCTCACGAACCAAGAAGAAGCCAGGGTCACTTATTCCAGGTGTACCTGCATCGCTAATAAGAGCTATTGTCATACCTGCTTTTAGTTTTTCCACTATATTAGCAGATGTTCCATGCTCATTAAACTTATGATGCGACATCAAATTATTCTTGATATCGAAATGTTTCAACAGAATACCAGATGTTCTTGTATCTTCTGCCAAGACTAGATCAGCCTCTTTCAGGATGCGAATAGCACGGAAAGTAATATCTTCCATGTTCCCTACCGGAGTAGGCACTACGTATAATATACCCATATTGAATACAAATATATATAATTATTTGATTTATTCAAAAAAAGCAGCCAATTCTTTGCAATTTTTAAAACGTATTTGTATTTTTGCACTTAATTATAATAATGTATGACCTTATTCAATTATAACTAAAAATATGTTAGAAAATAAAATAACATTCGATAAATTCATAAGATGGGCTTTGACTGCTTTGCTTATTATCGCTATATTATATGTGACAAATTATCTAAGTAGCGTACTATTACCTTTTTTTATTGCATGGCTATTTGCCTATCTTCTTTATCCTATTGTATGTTTTGTACAACACAAACTACATGTTCCAGGACGCGTATTGTCTATTATCGTCACACTAATATTCGTAATATCTGTAATAGGAGGTTTAGTTTATCTTATTATTCCACCTCTGATAGAACAATTTGAGAAATTGGGCGATCTAGCTACACGCTATTTGAATCAAACTACCCACATAAAGAACTATCCTACTACAATTCAAGAATGGCTAATGGCAAATGACAAAAATATAGAGAAGTTCTTTAAGAACAAAGAAGTTATTGAAGCTATAAAAAATGCCATGCCTGGAGTTTTTTCTGTTTTAGGTCAGACCGCTAACATAATAATAAGTATAATAGCATCTTTCATCACAATATTATATATGTTCTTCATACTTATGGATTACGAGGTACTTTCTTCCAAATGGATTAAGGTATTTCCTAAAAAGAACCGTCCTTTTTGGAAAGAACTGATGACTGATGTAGAACACGAATTAAACAGTTATATGCGTGGTCAGGCAGTTGTAGCCTTATGTGTTGGAGTCTTATTCTGTATTGGTTTCACCATAATAGGTTTCCCAATGGCTATAGGATTGGGAATACTTATAGGATTGATGGATTTGATTCCTTATCTACATACATTAGCTATTATACCAACTATTTTTCTGTCATTGCTTAAAGCAGCTGACACTGGACAGAATTTCTGGATAATACTACTATCTGCAGTTGCCGTCTTTATAGTAGTTCAACTTATTGCAGATATGATACTGACGCCAAAAATAATGGGTAAAGCTATGGGGTTAAACCCTGCGATATTATTACTTTCGTTATCCGTATGGGGCACTTTGTTAGGTTTCATCGGGCTAATAATTGCCCTGCCGCTGACCACTTTGATAATTGCATATTACCAAAAATATGTCACAAAAGAGCAGGGAAATGAAGATTTTCCCGAAAAAGTTATTGAATAATTTGGTTGTTACAAAAAAAACTCATACCTTTGCACTCGCTTAACAAAATAAGCACGGTATGATCCGCTAGCTCAGTTGGTAGAGCACAACACTTTTAATGTTGGGGTCTTGGGTTCGAACCCCAAGCGGATCACTAGAAAAGGAGTTCAAATGAACTCCTTTTCTAGTTAAATAAACTTTTCATGTTCCAATTCATCTGTTTAAATGAATTTATTATCCCATTTCTAGGAATGCAAAATACTTGTCAACCAAATCCTGCAAGGTGACTTCTTTCTGAAAAAATCTTAGCCAATCGATAAAAGTCTTCATTTCTACAAGCACTTTCTCCACTTCAGGGGCACGATAATACACTTTTTCACGGCCAAACATGCCGGACACGACTTGCATTGGTTCTGTGCGATAGGCTCCAACATTAATTTCCGAAAGTCCACTTCGTCCTGTGGGGAATAATGCTCCATGTCAGGAGAAAAGCCTTTTTTCAGATAGCGGGTCAAGATAATTAACTGTGGCATCAAGCATCATTTCTACGATACCACCTATATAATGCGTTGGAGCTTTTTCATCTGCAACTTTGATACCCAACTTTCGAGCTATAGAAGAGCGCACTTCAGACAAATCAAGAATAATACCTTCAATGGCCGATGAAGCTAGGATGTCATTAGCAATACCATTTTTAGTATTAAATTCTTTATCCACAAATAAATTGCTTACTTTTACACCGCTATTAGAGGTAGAGTTAAAGACCTTCACTTTCAAGTTATTGTCCCAAGAAACTAGGTGGCAAAGAATTACACAAGAATCTTCGTCGACTCGGAAGACACTATACAAAACGTGGTCAAAAGACGAATGATCGTGGATTTATCAAGAATCGTATTGACATTGATCAAAGACCATCTATCGTAGATGAGAAGCTTAGATTCCGAGATTTAGAGATTGACACAGTGATTGGCAAGAACCAGAAAGGAGCCCTTCTTACTATCAATGATAGGGCCACAGGTCTGGTATGGATTCGATTATTAAGTGGGAAAGAAGCCGCTCCACTGACCGAAGCTGCCATAAAAGCATTATTACCAATTAAGGACATAATACACACAATAACGGCTGATAATGGAAAATAATTCAGTTTTCACGAAAAAATCGCAGAGAAATTGAATATTTTTATTTACTTTGCGAAACCATATCACTCATGGGAAAGAGGAGCCAATGAAAACACAAATGGACTTATTAGAAAAGACTTCCCAAAGGGTACGGATTTTGGAGACATTACATTTGTATTGCACCTCAATTGTGTTTACGGTACTTAATTTGATTATGTTATCTGTAAGAATTAAAGAAGAAAATGAGGTTTTAAAAGATTTGAAATGGACTATTAATTGTTACTCAATATATTTTTATGATTGAATCTCTTTCATTGACAATGCTTCTACTTATATTCGGCGTTAGTGCAATACTAATATGGTTGGCAGGAATCAAATTAACCGAGACTGCCGACATTCTTTCCATACACTTCGGTTTGGGTGAAGCATTGGGTGGATTAATTTTACTGGCAATTGTAACAAATCTCCCCGAAATTGCCATTACTGTAAGCGCTGCAATTCAGCACAATATGGCACTTGCTATCGGAAATATTCTGGGAGGTATTGCTCTACAAACTGTCGTACTTGTGGTGTTGGATGTATTTGGACTGGGCAAAAAAGATCCTCTTACTTATCGTGCTGCATCGCTTATATTAGTGCTGGAAGGATTAATGGTTATTATTGTTTTGACATTAGTGATTGTGGGCAATCAGTTTGGCTCCTTGGTTATTTTCCATGGTGTAGCGCCAATAGATGTAATCATCGTGTTGGTGTGGATTGTAGGTATATATTTGATCGGGAAAGCAAGAACTAACTTGCCTTGGCATCAGTTAGGTGTTCTTCCGGGCAGTCAAAAAGAAAAGCGAGGACACAGCAAAATAAAAAAATATGATTTAGCTATAAAAAAAGGGACAAGCATTCAAGTTGTTATTTTTATTTTTGCTTTATGCTCATTGGTTACTTTAGTTGCCGGTGTGGGATTGGAAGTAACGGGCGAAGCCATTGCTAAACAGATAGGAATGACGGGTGTATTATTCGGTGCTACAATTTTAGCGGCTGCGACTTCGCTGCCTGAAGTAGCTACAGGTTTAACTTCCGTGAAATTAGAAGATTATCAAATGGCCATGAGTGATATTTTCGGAGGAAATGCATTCCTGCCGGTATTATTTATGGTGGCAACTATCATTTCGGGTGAATCTGTTCTTCCGCAAGCGCATAAAACTGATATTTATCTCACAGCGTTAGCAATACTTCTAACTATTATCTATATCTGCGGTTTAATATTCCGTCCCCGAAAGCAAATACTAAGGATGGGTATTGATTCATTCATTGTAATGATCGTTTATTTAATCGGATTACTAGGATTATTTGCTATTTAGTAAAAAAAAAATTATGCATTATTTAATATATATATTATGAGTAAAAATATATCGGATCAACTAGTGGAAACCTTAGTTGCAGCAGGAATTCAACGAATTTATGCCGTAACAGGAGATAGTCTTAATCATGTAAATGAAGCAGTGCATCGTAATGGCAAGATCAAGTGGGTTCATGTCCGAAACGAAGAAACTGCCGCTTTTGCAGCCAGTGCAGAGGCACAGTTAAACGGTCTGGCATGTTGTGCGGGTAGTAGTGGTCCAGGACATGTTCATCTGATCAATGGTCTGTATGATGCAAATCGTTCGTCGGCTTCCGTATTGGCCATTGCATCCACTATCCCGACCAGTGAATTTGGAACCGACTATTTTCAGGAAACAAACATATTCAAGCTGTTTGACGATTGCAGTTGCTATAATCAAATGGCTACAACAACAACGCAATTTCCTCGTATGCTACAGGCCGCCCTTCAATATACCATACAGAAAAAGGGGGTAGCTGTTCTTGGGTTGCCTGGTGACATCACGAATTTTCCTGCAGAAGAGGCCGAAACTACAACAAGGCTATTTCATACCGAACCTATTGTCAGACCATCCGAGGATGAACTGTTACAACTCGCCGGAATAATAAATTCGTATCGGAAAGTCACTATCTATTGCGGACTTGGTGCTGCAGAAGCACATGATGAGATTATTCAGCTTGCAGAAAAATTAAAATCACCAGTTGCCTATTCTTATAAGGCAAAGATGGCGATTCAGTATGATAATCCCTATGAAGTGGGTCTTACCGGCTTACTGGGGGTCCCTTCTGCTTACCAAAGCATGCATGAATGTGAATTGCTTATATTATTAGGAACAGATTTTCCGTATACACCCTTTATGCCTGTTCATAATAAAATTGTACAAATTGATATTAAACCGGAGAATCTTGGACGAAGAGCAAAACTTGAGATGGGTCTTTGTGGTGATGTAAAAGACACGCTACAAGCCATCTTGTCCCTTATAGTAACGAAAAAAGATACTAAATTTCTCAATCGGCAATTAAAGTTTTACGATGTAGTCAAAAAGAATTTATTATTATATGTAAACGATCCCGGTAAACCAAATACTATTCATCCTGAATATGTTGCTTCTGTGATAAATGAGTTGGCTCACAAGGATGCCATATTTACGGTAGATACAGGAATGTGTTGTGTATGGGCTGCACGCTATATTGCTGGAACCGGTGAACGAAAAATGTTGGGTTCATTTAATCACGGATCAATGGCAAATGCCATGCCGCAAGCCATTGGCGCAGCATTTGCCTGTCCCGACAAACAAGTGATTGCCTTTTGCGGTGATGGCGGTTTATCCATGATGATGGGTGACTTGATGACGATTGTTCAATACAATTTACCTGTGAAGATTGTACTTTTTAATAATAGTTCATTGGGTATGGTAAAACTGGAAATGCAAGTAGCAGGAATTCCTGACATTGAAACGGATATGTTGAATCCTGATTTCGTAAAATTAGCTGAAGCAATGGGAATGTACGGAATTCTAATTAATGATCCTGCAGATGTTAGACCGGCATTAGAAAAAGCCTTTCTACAGGATGGTCCTGCATTAATTACCATTCAGACTGATCCGAATGCTCTTGCCATGCCTCCTAAACTGGAATTCGACCAAATGAAAGGTTTTGCTTTTTATATGGGGAAAATGATGATAAGCGGACGTGTAGATGAAATTTTTAAGATCATTAAGTCAAACTATAAACATATTGGTGAAGTGATCTGATCGGAAAAATAACTGATTATAAAAAGTATTCAAAGAGTTGGCCCCTGATGAAGAATTACTTGAGTTCGGTATAAGAAATCAGAAGAAAGATGGTTGATTAGTTTGAACGATTTCATATCTAGAAAGAGGCCGTAGCTTCTTGTCAGAGAAGCAATATGCAGTAATAACAGGAACGAGATTCATGATGAAATTGTTTATAGAACGGTGTCTGGAATATACGATCTGAGCTGTATTTTTGAGTCTATCATTAATGCATTCAATGATATACCTTTTGCGCAACATGATTTTATCCCAAAGAGGCATCAGTTTGTTTTTCATTATTGCCCTAAGCCCTTCTCTTTAAGTTCGCGTATGATCCCAACATCAAAATGGGAGATACTGCGATTGAAAAATATTTCATAAGATATAAAAGGTAAGGATCTCTCTTACAAAGGGTCATGTATTATGATCCGACAAGGAATCATGGAAAAATGCGCTACAAAAGTGTGCTACTCGAATCCTTAATTTTTATTACTTCATTGTACTTCAATGAATTCAAAAGTATAACAATTTTATTCCATGACCCCAAGCGGATCACTAAGACAAATTTAGAGGGATTCCATTACGGAGTCCTTTTTTCGTTGAATAGACTTCTTATGTCCCAATTCGGGGTCGATTCATAATTTTGGGAATTTAACAATTTCTATGCATAAAGTTTAGCTACTCTGAAGAGGAAAAATCTGGGCCAGTTTGTATTTGCTATCTTGCGTTGGCGTAACTGAACGCTAATAGTATAGGACTCATATGGACTTTTAGGTTTGTAAGCCATAGTGAATTACTTACCTTTGGGAGCTGCCACTGTAATTAGTTTATCAAATAAATCTGTTTTTTGAATATCAGGAGATTCACAAAATCTACGTTCTTTGTATGCAATAAGTCCCAGCTGACGTAAGCATCTATCAAACACTCTTATCCAATATACATAATGATCATCCTCCCCAGGAAATAATGCTTTAAAATATTTAGTAGAGTAGAATGTAGCGTCTCTCTTTTTATCTCCATATTTATGAAGTAAAACTATCGAATAGCCTATACCGACAACACCTAGATTCTCTTCCATCAAATCAAAATACGCAAAGTTAAATAAGTTTGTCATTACATAGAGCATTGACTTCATTAAAGCATGGTCGTCTTCAAGCATCTTTGTTCGTCCCTTGACAATTGTCATTACCCCATGTGTCTCTTTTACTATTTTCATCTGCTTCATTATAAGGTGTGTGAGTTGAGTTGAAATAGTATCAGCCTCTTTATATACTTTGGTAAGTCCGGTTTCCACCCAATAATCTAATGCACCAAGCGGATACAATTCTTTCACAAGTTTTGAGGGTAACGCACCCTTTGTGGTCAATTTGATTTTACCATCTCGTTGCAATACAGATATCACGTATTTTATTTGACGAAAGAGAGGGCTTTCGTTATAGACATCAGAAGAGCATTCTTTTAATTGAACTATATTGCCCGTAGAAAAAGTACAATAAAGAATATCACTCATCTCAACAGGTGAATATCCTTCAAATTCATCACGTCCAACGTTGTTACATTGAGTCATAAACTGCTGCATCTTGCTGTTTATTTCATCGATAGAGTTGAAATTATCGCCATATTGACTCACAAACTCAGTTATTATTTTATCTGTTAATTTCCCCATAATTATAAATTTAAAATAAATTCTAGTTGTCGTATCATTGATGGAATATTATGATAGGATTCTTCATGGCATAGGCCTTGCAAAATTCATAAATTTCATATTCGTCATTAAGATGAAATACATCTTCTATTTCCCAATTCGTTATCATAAATAAAAAGAGGATTAATATGTTTTGATAAGAGTGCAAAGATATTTATATTTTTGTATTATGCCAATATTTCCATATAAGAATTTTCAATGTTTTATTATTGGTTGCACATCAATACAATTAAAAACATTAATAAATGGCAATATATTTATTATAGGCACACGAAGAGTAATTCGATTAGTAATCCCAATTATTTTAATGTGGCCGAGCACGTGAAAGCGGTACATTGCAACTTCATCCTTGAAGGCAAACTGCCTAAAGTCGGTTCTAAGCAGATGAAGACCTTATGCTCGGGAGTAAAAGTCGTGGCGCACTTATTAATAAAGTGAGGGAATAATATCTTTATTATCAAAAGCCCTATCGTTTGATAATTCCTGTTTCATTATCTTTCAGATTGATTTTTTTATCAACACCTTGGTATTTACGGCCTTTGCTCAGTCGCCATGTAATATTCAAACTGACGAGGTTGCTGTTGCTACTGCTGTAAAGGGTGGTAATCTTGTGCTGATTACGATTGAGAACTTCAGACTCGTACATTTTATAATTCCGGGAAAATGGTTGCGACCATGTGAGGGAGAACTGCCAATTTTTGTACTGATAAGACCCTTGCAAGGAGATGCACGAACCATTGTAGCCTTTCCCCTCTCCTTCAAGGAAACGTGAGCCGTTGTCAGCGTGAGCTACGAGTGTAAAGTGGCCGAGGTAGGTATTGATGCTTCCTGTGCAGAAATATGAAGTATAGCAATGTGTGTAGTCATCTCCGAAATTAAAACAGCGGAATAACCCTCCGTCAGTGGCAATGCTCAGTTTCTCGGGAATGAGCCAATAATTAGCGTATGCCATTATATGGAGTACGTCAATCTCTTTCTGATTACGTTGAGTATAGATGAACTGATTGTCAGCAGTTCGTTCATAAGCAGCCATATTGGGATGATTGCACGATTTATAGTAACACTGAATAAATGATTGCCAAGGTCCTTTGTTATAAGACATCTTAAGGGTATGCTCAAAATCTCTATTTGGCTTGAGATCAGGGCTTCCTACTGTCGACTCCATGCTATTCGTTCGAATGGTGATGTCACTAATCATTGCAATCCTAGAGGCGGCATCGTACATCTCGGAAGAATAACTAAGTTGGAGTTCGTTCGTAATGTTGTATGCCAATGAAACCTTTGTTCTGAATAACGAATAATTGTACTCATGCTCTTGCTGGTGATAATTGAGATAGCTTATTCCCATTCCGACTGCATAACGTAACTTACTTAGATTTCCTTTTATTTCAGAGAAGGCATAAAGACGATTGTTTTGCATCGTATCATGCGACTGGGCATCACCTGTATATTCATTGCGCGTGTACTTATATTTATAGTTGACACCTGCAGAAAGGATGAAAGGCTTGAGTCTGTTTTCATAGATTACCTCAGTGATTGCTGAGTAGGTTTTTCCATTCACGTTATATTGATAGGGTGTTCTCTCATCGTAATAATTAAGTGCATCGGTATTGATGTAAGTGCCCACCGCATTGAGTGTGATGGATTGTTTTGGTGTCAACTGGCGGAAGTAGTAAAGGTCTAGAACGGGAGTGCTGCTAAGACTATGTTGATGATCTGTTGCGACATACTGATTGGTACCATCAATAATGTTCTTGTAGTTATAATCTCCGGGGATATTCATAAAATCGCCACTCAGAGTTGCCTGAAACACATAGTTTGTGGAGTCAGCCAGATTATAGGTCAACTTCATATTGTTACTGAAACATCTGTTCCGAGAGGCGAAATCGTTTCTTTGTATAGTGTAGACCGAACCGTCATTTAGATGGTAGTCAGCCGATTCCTTCGTGCGATTACTTTTGTCATCATTGTAACCAAATTCATAACTCAACGATATTTCACTTTTTCCGGCGTTCCACTTTCCAAATATCATGTCATCGCCATTCTTTGCTGTAATCGACTGGGTGAGATCTGTGCCTACGATATAACCCCTGTTTACCTTACATGTCATGATATTGATGACGTATGCAATACCTTCTCCATAGCGCACACCAGGATTGTTAATGAAATCAATTTTGCAGATACTCTTAGGATCGAGTGAGAGCATTTCTGTTTTATCAATCTCAATACCGTTGATACGCAATTGCACACTACCACGATTGTCAATGGCAGCAATACTGTGGGCAATCTCATCTATACGGATATTTGGTAAGGATAGCTTCTGCAAGATACTGTATCCAGATGATGAATGGGTCTTCTGTTCTTCCGATGGAAAAATAAACTGACCATCTACCTTGTTGACAACTCTTGCTGCTTTCACTTCTACTTCTTGAAGACTGACCTCCTTTTCCACATCCTGAGCAAAGGATGAGAGTGTTGAACCTAAGAGAACTGATAAAAGGATTATTCGTTTCATTTGCGCCTTATTTTGAATTGAAGCGCAAAGGTAGAAACTATATAAGGGATGGAGGAAAAAACAAACTGAGATTTCCCTGATATTTTCCTGATAAGTGTCTTGTATTGCCATAACACGCTGCAAATCAGTATGTATGAGTCTCCTGCGGACGGAATCCTTAGGCCGTCATAAAGAGATGGCACTGAATGTCTGCATACTGCTTTACCGCTAATAGCCACCATATATTCAATAATAGAAAAATATAACAGAAATATATTGGCGTTTCAAAAAAGTTGTATAACTTTGTCTCATAACTAATATATATATAATATGGCTCTATTAGATGACTTAAAATGGCGATATGCTACAAAAGCGTATGATTCTACAAAAAAGGTAGATCAGAAAGATGTAGATAAGATTATCGAAGCGGCACGTTTAGCCCCGACCTCTTCAGGTTTACAACAATTCAGAGTAATGGTTATTACCAATCAGGAACTGAAAGAAAAAATAGTTCCCATTGCTATGGATCAACAAAATATAGCTCAATGTTCTCATCTTTTGGTTTTTGTTGCGTGGGATAAGTACACAGAAAAAAGAATTGATGACATCTATAATTATACCACAGATCAAAGAGGTCTACCAAAAGGTAGGTTTGATTCTTATACTAACAAACTGAAAGCCCTCTATCTGCCACAGACTGCAGAAGAGAATTTTGCACACACAGCCAGACAGGCTTATATCGGTTTGGGATTAGCCTTGGCGCAGGCCGCAGAGTTGAAAGTGGACAGCACCCCTATGGAAGGTTTCGATAATAAAGCCTTGGATGAACTGTTAGGTCTGAGATCTAAAGGACTTAGAAGTGTAGTTTTAATGCCCCTCGGCTATCGAGATAACACAAACGACTGGCTCGTAAAAATGAAAAAAGTAAGAATCCCAAAAGATAATTTCGTTATAAAAAGTAAATAGTTATTTTTTTCATCTCAAAGTCATATATTAGATTCTATTTTATACAAACAGAAATCTCTTATAGACTTTGCTGTTTTGATATTTTATTCTGCGAAAACAAAAGAGAATGACGTGCACTCAACAATCGTATATAGATTGGAATCCATGGCATGGTTGTACTAAGATTAGTCCGGGGTGCAAATATTGTTATGTGTATCGGCAGGATGAGATGTATGGTTCTGAGAAGAGAAGCTGTGTTGTAACTAAGAATGCAGATTTTAATAAACCGATCAAACGGAAACGGGATAAAAGTTATAAGATAGATCCCGGAACAATTGTTTTCACCTGTTTTACCTCTGACTTCCTAGTTGAAGGTGCTGATGAATGGCGTTCTGAAGCATGGAATATGATACGTAAACGAAGTGATCTGACCTTTTTCTTTTTCACTAAACGAATTGACCGCTTTGCTCAATGCCTACCGGAGGACTGGGGGGAAGGTTATGATAATGTAATTGTGGGATGTACCGTCGAAAATCAGGCCATGGCAGATTATAGGCTACCCATATTCAAAAGCCAGAAGATAAAACATAAGGCTATTATTGTTGCTCCGATCTTAGAGCGTGTTGATTTAAGGGCATATCTTGACAATTCTATTGCGGAAGTTGCTGTCAGCGGAGAATCTGGATCCGAAGCTCGTGTTTGCGATTATGACTGGATATTGGATCTTCGTGCGCAGTGTATTGAAAAGAATATTCCTTTTCATTTCCACCAGACAGGGGCCAGATTAGTAAAGGACGGGAAATTGTATCTTGTTCGCCGCAGATTCCAAATATCTCAGGCAAACAAAGCCAATATCAACTACCGTATCGGAGCTCATGGAGAACAGATATGAATCATGCTATGACTTATTATTAATAAGGTAATTATCTAATATGTTTGCTGTTTCAAATTATTTATGTAAATTTGTCACATCTTTATTATGAAAATGAAAATATTCAAACATCTTTTGTTTCTGACTCTGTTGGTAACGGGGTCGGGAATAACCAGTGCAGCAGCACGAATGAACGGAGTTAAGTTATCTAGTCCCGACAGCCACATTATAGTCAATGCGACCATCGTCAGTAACCGTCTTACCTATACAGTTGTTGCCGACGGTTCAACGGTGATTGCCAATTCACCGCTTGGCATCACTGTCGATAGTTTGGACTTAGGAATGAATGTTATGTTTGCTTCTTCACCGACTTACAAGAAGATAGATGAGAAATATCAGATATTCGGTAATCATAGCACTGCACATAATTTAGCCAATGAGGCAGTTGTGGCGTTGACAAGTAAGGGACATAAATATCATCTTATATTACGTGCCTATAATGATGGGGTGGCTGTCCGTTATTCCCTGCCTGATGGTGCAAAACGTATTGACGGTGAGTCTACTTCATGGAGACTGCCCTTGACTGCAAAAACAGTGGCATGGATGGATCTGAACCAGTGCTATGAGGGTTTCAGTCATGTGACATCTTTCGAAAGTGTGCCTAATGATAAAATCGTGATGGGACCTCTTACTATTAATGAGGGAACTCATCTTTTGTCGATATCCGAAGCTGACTGTGAGGATTTTTCTGATATGGCGTTTGTTTGTCATGACCGAACGTTCAAGGCTTGTTTCCCTTTTGCAAAGAACGGTTGGGAGATAAAACGCCTTGCCGATGAGAATCCTTCGTCACTTAAAGGTATGTATGGAAACTTGCACGTGACTCCATGGAGAACGGTTATCATTGCAAAGAACCTGACGGATTTGGTCAATTCCGACTTGATCATGAATCTGTGTCCCGCTCCTTCGGCCGGATCTGATTATTCTTGGGTGAAACCCGGTCGTTGCCTTTGGCACTGGTGGAGCATAGGGGCACCGATATATGAAAATCAGAAAGCATGGTATGACGCTGCTGCCAAACTGAAATGGGAGTATTATCTCATTGACGAGGGATGGAGCAACTGGAAATCTGAGGGCAAAGATCCGTGGACATTACTCAAAAAGGTGATAGATTATGGTAAGAGTGTTGGTGTAAAATCGATGGTTTGGGTCAATTCCAGTGAGATGCGTAATGCGTCTGCCCGCCGTGCATACCTGGAGAAGGTTAAAGCATTAGGTGCTGCCGGTATTAAGATCGACTTCATTCCGGATGCAACTTCTCAAATCCTACAGTGGTATATGGGTGCTATGCAGGATTGTGCCGAACTCAAACTGTTATTGAATTTCCATGGTAGTGTGAAGCCGACAGGACTCTCACGTACCTATCCTAATAATATCACTCGTGAGGCTGTTCGCGGAGATGAATACCACATGAGCCGCTACGGTCGTGTAATGCCGTATGATCAGGATGTAAGTCTACCTTTCACGAGATTGATGGCGGGAGCTGCAGATGTAACACCTGTGATGCTCGATCCTCAGCAGCTCCAGTCGGCAAAGTATTCGTGGCCACACGAGTTTGCGCAGGCTATTGTATATCTTTCGCCCATCACACACTTTTGTGATCAGTATAAGTTCTACATAGAAAGCCCGATGTTCGATTTGTTTCAGACGATCCCCACCACCTGGGATGAAACACGTGTGCTTTCATGTACAGAAATGGGAAAGGTCGTAGCTTATGCACGCCGTAAAGGTGATATGTGGTGGATTGGTGTGATGAACGGAGCTGAGGCACGTACGATTAATCTCTCATTGGATTTTTTGAAGACGAAGAAAACTGCTACACTCGTTTATGACAACAACAGCTCAAATACTGCTATAGACAGACGCGAGAAAACCGTCTCACCAGATGATAAACTGGAAATAAAGATGTTACCAGGCGGTGGTTTTGTGGGTAGGATTAAATGACAGGAATAAAAATATAGCTAGCATCTACAGAAATCTATTCTGAGATTTCCAGAATGGAATTCAGTATAAGTTACCATACTTTGTCCGTAACGGACAACTCGAGAGATTAATCGGCGGTCATTATAATCTAATGTTTTTTATAAAAGCCATTCTAAATTTGCCTTCAGCCGGAACCTAAAACTCTGATTATCAAATCATTCGGCTGAAGGCAAATTCAAAGAGGATATATTGGTCACTATTGCCAAGCCATATTCAAACTCGGACTTATTATTTAATGAAGATAGGCTTTACCAATCTATAGTATTGCAAATAAGTTCTTATAGCCTAACTAACGTACATCTAATGCATATATAGTAAGTTATAAAAGTTATCATCCTAGAACTTTCGACGACGTCAAACGATCGTGCGACCCAGGTCAAACGATCGTTCTACCTAGGTCGCACGACTGTAAAGGATTATTTCCGGAATAAAGAAGCATTGCTTTTATGTATAAAAAAGGTGTTAAAACAAAGCATTTTTCATCTTTTTAAAACCAATTTTCAGAGCAAAGCACAACGACATTAAGAAAGCTCCATTTTCAACCAACCAATATTAGGTATAAGTTTTAAAAGAGTCGACCTAAATCTGAGATAAGATAAAAAGTAGCATACAAAATATCCTCTGGAAGTTGCCTTCAGCCGAATGATTTGATAATCAGAATCTTAAGTGACGGCTGAAGGCAAAACGAGAATAACTTTTCGCATTATATACTAATGTATTTATTCGAAAATATCAATATTGCGGCAGATGAGCACATGACACTTGTAGAGATTTGATTCATAAACGGATATTCACTGCGGATAATAAAAAATAAAATGAGCTCGGCGAAAAACCGAACTCATTTTATTTTTATAAGAATCCACCTTAAAGATAGACTCTCCAGAGGATATGCCTCAAATTATTTATTGATATATTTGGCAATGATATCAAGTGTAGTCTGACAGTTTACAGGCTTAGCAATAAAATCATTACAACCAGCTTCAAAAGCCGACTCCCTGTCACTCTCATAGGCATTTGCAGTCAATGCTATAATAGGAAGGTCCGGATGATCTTTACGTATGATTTTGGTCGCTTCCAAGCCATCCATTATTGGCATTTTTATATCCATCAAAATCATATCAATGCCACCTTCTGCAATTTTATCAACTGCTTCCTGTCCATTTACAGCTCTTACAATATTATAATTCTTCTTGAGAATATAAGTCATAAGAATGTAATTGCCATCATTATCTTCTGCTACTAAAATGGTCTTCATATACGTTCTCCTATCTCTATTAATTTAGTTTGATTAATTATTTTTTCCAAAGTTTACTCATTTCTTCTAGTGTTTTTCCTTTTGTTTCCGGTACAAGTTTCCATACGAATATTGCTGCAATTAGACAGATTACGCCATAAATGCTATATGTAAATACATGGCCAAAGTTATTATTTCCTCCCACGCTCAGATTAAACATTGGCACAAAAGTAGAACTTACAATCCAATTGAATACCCATTGGAAAGCTACTGCAATTGCCACTGCTTTACCTCTAATCGTATTAGGGAATATTTCTGATATAAGAACCCAACAGATAGGTCCCCATGACATCATAAACGATGCGCTATAGAACATGATGCTGACCATTGTAACAATAGAGTTATGACCAAAACTTAAGGCCACACCGCATGCGCCAACAGCCATACCTAAAGAACCTATTATAAGAAGAGGCTTGCGGCCCAATTTTTCGACTGTAAAGATAGCTACCAAAGTAAACGATATATTAATGACACCCATTATTACAGTCTGCATCATAGGATTACCCATGCCCATATCTGTAAATATACGTGGTGCATAATATAATACGGCATTTATACCTACTGCCTGTTGGAATACGCTAAGCATAATACCAATAAAGATTACCATAACTCCGTAAGTAAATAACTTTTCGGTCTTTTCTGAAACGGTATTTTTTATCTCTGCAAGGATTTCTTCAGCTTTAGCAGTTCCGTTTATTTTGCCCAAAATATGTAATGCCTTTGAGTCTTTACCTATCATTGCTAAATAGCGCGGTGTCTCTGGTACGAAGCAAATTAAGATAGCGAATATTCCTGCGGGCACAGCATTGCTTAAGAACATATAGCGCCAACCTGTTTCAACAGTCCACATATCAGTTCCTGCTGCAATAGTACTTATTCCTTGAGAAATCTCAAATACTGGATTTGTATGAGAGCCCATTATAAAGAAGTTGACCATATATACAACAAGTTGTCCAAATATAATTGCGAACTGGTTCCATGATACTAGAGTTCCACGTATATTAGAAGGGGCTATTTCTGCTATGTACATAGGACATATTGCAGAAGCAAGACCAACACCAACGCCACCGATTATTCTGTAAAAATTAAATGCTATCAACAATCCAAATGTAGGTTTTCCATAATGAAAGAAAAGAAACTCTGGATAATACGATCCTAAAGCAGAAAGGAAGAAGAAAACACCTGCCAGAAACAAAGAACGTTTGCGACCTAATCTTGTAGCACATAAGCCTGATAAGGCACTACCTATTATACAGCCTATCAATGCACTAGAACATGTTATACCATGTGCAAAATCTGTATATACGAAATTAACGCCTTTCTGAAGAAAAAAAGCTTGTAGACCTTTTTCTGCTCCAGAGATTACTGCTGTATCATATCCGAACAGCAAGCCGCCGATTACAGCGACCATAACAATTGTTACCAAGTAAGTTTTGCTACCTTTCTGACTATATTCCATTGTGTATTAGAGTTTTATATAATATGGTCTTTGGACATTGCCCTCATTTAATGCCATACTATTACTTTTTAGGTTACAAATTTAATAACATTTTATGTAAAAACCACACTAAAGAGATATTTTTTTATTAATTTTGCAACAAAATAATACAAGAGTAAGATGAAAATCATTGATTTAATCAAAAAAGATGTTGATCGCAAGCACTTTTCGTTTGAGGTCTTGCCTCCTTTAAAAGGCACCGGCACCGAAAAGCTCTTCAATACAATAGATAAGCTGAGAGATTTTGAACCTCTGTTTATAAATATAACCACGCATCATAGCGAATATACATATAAGGAACTTGATAATGGATTGCTTGAGCGTCAAAGTGTAAGACGACGTCCCGGCACAATTGCTATTGCAGCTGCCATACAGAACAAATTTGACATTCCTGTACAGCCTCATATAATTTGTAGCGGAGCTACTATTGAGGATATTGAATATGAATTGCTGGATTTGCAATTTCTAGGTATTTCAAATCTACTGCTACTCAGAGGTGATAAAGCAAAAGATGACAAATCATTTAAAGCTACTAACGGTGGACATCTTCATACGACAGATTTAATAAAGCAGGTTAATAAATTCAACGATGGATTCTTTGAAGACGGAACAAAAATCAAATGTTCTGGACAAAAATTTGACTATGGAGTGGCTTGTTATCCTGAAAAGCATGAAGAATCGCCTAACATCGAGATGGATTTGAAATATCTAAAAGAGAAACAAGATCTAGGAGCTGAATATGCGGTTACACAGCTTTTCTATGACAATAATAAGTTCTTCTCGTTTATAAAGCGTGCTAGAGAAATGGGAATAACTATTCCTATTATTCCTGGCATTAAACCTTTTACTAAAACATCACAATTGAATATTGTACCTAAAACATTTCATTGCGATATACCAGATGAACTCGCTAGAGAAGCCATTAAATGCGAAACAGACGATGAAGCAAAGCAATTGGGCATAGAATGGGCAACTTCGCAATGTGAAGAATTGTACAAAGCAGGCGTTCACAGTGTGCATTTTTATACTGTCTCGGCTGTAGATTCGGTTCGTAAAATTGTAAACAAGTTACTCTAAGATGAAATTCAGTGAAGTCATAGGTCAAAGTGAAGCAAAAAACCGTCTGATACAGATTGTTAATGAAAATCGCATACCACATGCCTTATTATTCTGTGGCCCCAAAGGTTGTGGAAAAATGGCACTGGCTATGGCATTTTCATCATATCTACTATGCAAAGACCACAAAGATGAGGATTCTTGTGGTATGTGTAGCCAGTGCGTCATGTTAGGTAAATGGGAACATCCGGACCTACACTTTACTTATCCTGTAATTAGACCTGCCGGAGAATCAGCTGCACATAAGATGATCAGTGATGATTTCAGTACGGAATGGCATGAAATGATTTGCAAGGGAGTCTATTTTGATATGGAGCAATGGCTGGATTACCAGAAAGCGGGTAACCAGCAGGCAAAAATAGGTGTTGGCGAAAGTACAGATTTATTAAAGAAACTAAGTTTGAAGTCGAGTCAGGGTGGATACAAGATATCTCTGATATGGTTGCCAGAGAACATGAATCAGGAATGTGCTAATGCACTGCTGAAATTGTTGGAAGAGCCACCTTCTAAAACAGTATTCATATTAGTATCAGAAGAACCTGAACGACTATTAGAAACAATAAGAAGCCGAACACAACGTTTTGATCTAAAACGAATTGACGATAAAGAAATAGAAGATGGGCTTATTGAAAAGCGTGGAATAGACCAACCTGTAGCCCTACGCATTGCTCACATAGCAAACGGAAGTTGGATGCGTGCACTTCAGGAATTGGACTACGGAAATGAAAACAAGGCCTTTCTTGATATGTTCATCATACTAATGCGAATGGCATACGTTCGCAACGTAAAAGAGCTTGCTAAATGGAGTGAATCTGTATCAAGTTTTGGAAGAGAGAAACAGAAACGTTTCCTTACTTATTTTTTAAGGATGGTGAGAGAGAACTTCGTATACAACTTCAATAAAACAGAGATAAACTACCTTACAGCTGAAGAGGAAGCCTTCTCTAGGAATTTTGCCCGTTTCATAAATGAAGCCAACATAATTCCTATTGCAGATTTGATCAACAAAGCTCAAAGAGATATAATACAAAATGCTAATGGGAAAATAGTCTTTTTTGATTTAGCTTTAAATATGATAGTATTACTAATACAAAAATAAATATATGGATTACAAAAATATGAAATTCAAAATATGCTCAGGATGCGACCGAGGGCTCTGCCATAAAGGTTGCAGTCGTCAAGATAAGCAACTAAATACTTATGATTGGTTAGCTGATGTTCCTGGCAATGCAGAAAGTACAGACCTTGTTGAAGTTCAATTCAAAAATACGCGCAAAGGTTATTTCCATAATGTAAATAATCTGGAGTTGAAAAAGGGTGATATTGTAGCTGTAGAAGCTAGTCCTGGCCACGATATTGGCGTAGTAACACTAACAGGGCGGTTAGTAAAGTTGCAAATCAAAAAGGCCAATCTAAAATCTGCTGATGACATAAAACGCATATATCGTATTGTCAAACCTGTAGATATGGATAAATACGAAGAGGCAAAAGGTAGAGAATATGATACTATGATCCAAAGCCGTGAAATAGCTAAGGGTCTGGGACTGAATATGAAAATCGGTGATGTTGAATACCAAGGTGATGGCAACAAAGCCATATTTTATTATATCGCTGATGAGCGAGTTGACTTCAGACAACTAATAAAAGTTCTAGCTGAGACATTTCACGTCCGAATAGAAATGAAACAAATAGGTGCAAGACAGGAGGCCGGACGTATCGGAGGAACGGGACCTTGTGGTCGTGAACTATGTTGCGCAACATGGATGAAAAGTTTCGTATCTGTAAGTACAAACGCAGCTCGTTTTCAGGACATATCACTTAACCCACAGAAATTAGCTGGTATGTGCGCAAAATTGAAATGTTGTCTAAACTACGAAGTTGATGATTATATTGATGCAAACAAGAGATTGCCTAGTAGAGAAATAATATTGCAAACTACCGACAGTGATTATTACTTGTTTAAATCTGATATACTATCAGGACTTATAACTTACTCTACTGATAAGAATATGCCAGCAAACCTTGAGACGATAACAGGGAAGCGTGCAATGGAAATAATCGAGATGAACAGAAAAGGTGAGAAGCCTCTTTCACTTGAAGAAAACGGTAAAGAGAAGAAAGCTGATGAGCATGTAGACTTGTTAGCTCAAGAAAACATAAACCGCTTTGATAAAAACAGGAAAAACAAAAAGAGGAAGCCACGCAAACCACGCAATATAAATGACAAGCAAGATAATAATAATCCTGAGGCCCAACCAAAACAAAATGATGTGAATAAAAAATAATGATGAAACGCAAGTTTTACATATTATTAGAATCGTTTATTATGATGACAACATTTATGTTGTCATCATGCAATAAACATGTTGTGTATAATAAATACAATCATACACCCATAACAGGTTGGGAGAAAAATGATACATTGAAATTTGATATACCAATAGCCGAAGGAGGCTTTTACAAGCAAGACCTTGGATTACGTATAAACGGTGCTTATCCCTTTATGAGCCTCTGCCTTATAGTAGAGCAAACAATATATCCTAGCAATAAAACTATTGTTGATACACTAAACTGTAGTCTAATCAATAAAGATGGATATGCAAAGGGTAATGGAATAAGTTATTACCAATACAACTTTAACATTTCGCATATAGAATTACACAAAGGAGACTCTATACATGTATGCATAAGGCATAACATGAAACGGGAAATTTTACCTGGAATATCCGACGTAGGATTTTCTCTAGGAAGATAATATTTTTATGTCCTTACAAGATTGCGGCCTGCATCTATCCTCAAAAATATAAAAAGTAAGAACGTAAATCCCCATAATGAAGATCCTCCATAGCTAAAGAATGGCAAAGGTATACCAATTACAGGAGTTAATCCCAAAACCATACCGACATTTATGAATACATGGAATAGAAATATTCCTACTATAGAATAGCCATAGATTCGCCCAAACTTAAATTGTTGCCGCTCTGCAAGGTATATTAAACGTAGAATCAAGGCTAAGAACAATAGTAAGACACCTGCAGATCCAAGGAAACCTTCTTCTTCTCCTACAGTACAGAATATAAAGTCTGTATCTTGCTCTGGGACGAATTTAAGTTTTGTTTGTGTACCATTAAGAAATCCTTTTCCTTCTAATCCACCAGAACCTATTGCTATCTCACTTTGGTGCACGTTGTATCCTGCACCAGCAAGGTCTTCATCCAATCCTAACAGGACATTGATACGCACACGCTGATGAGGTTCCATCACATCATTAAGAACATAATCTGCCGAATAGAAAAATAGTACTGACCCCAAAGCAAACAATACTATATAAAAATAGTTTTTAAAACGGGTACTAAGGGCTTGATAAAACAGGAATCCAATCATTCCAGCTGTCATGAATAGTTGAGCCCAAACGACATCAAATGGTATTACATACGTTGAAAACAGTACGAAGATAAGGGTCAGGCCTATTACATAAAAGATTATATAACGTGCCATTTTAGCCTCTTTACAATATATATGCACCATTGATGCTGTAAAGATCTGCACCAAAAATAATACCACAAATTTACCTACCGAAGTAGTATTACTCAAAATGAGAGTCTCTTCAAAACGTATTCCTACAACAAAATATACTACCAAAGCAACTCCCGTGAACAATATACTCCCGGGCATTCCCTCTCTATAAAACATAAGGAAAAAGGCTAGATAAACCAAAGCAGATCCAGTCTCACGCTGGCCTACAATAAAAAGCATTGGCAAAACGACCATGCCACAAGCACATGCAAAATCTTTCCATCTGCTCATATTAAATCCATAAGAACTCATAAATTTTGCCACGCCTAATGCTGTTGCGAACTTTGCGAACTCTGCCGGTTGCAATCTCAATGGTCCTAATACGAGCCATGAACGTGAACCTTTTATCTCATGAGGATTGAATATCGTTATAAAAAGTAGTAATAACAAAGCTGCATATATAATATATGCATAAGTTTCATAGAATCTATCATCAAGCATCAACAATACAAATCCAAGGCATATTGATGTACCTATCCAGATTATCTGCATGCCTGAACGTGTTCCAAAACTAAATATATCAGTTTCACCAAATGTATAACTTGCTCCACATACACTCACCCATCCAAAAGCAAGTAATACTAAATATATACCGATAGTCCACCAATCTAATGAACCAAGTACTCCCTGTTGTTTACCTGTTCTTTGAGCCATATGCAATACGTCTATTTTGGAATTCTGTAGCTCTTTTCTCTGAACTAGGAGAAAGTTTGCCTGTTATATATTGTTCCATCATAAGTGCACCTATAGGTACACCATAATCAGCACCGAAACCACCATTTTCTACATATACAGCTATCGCTATTTTCGGTTTATTCATAGGAGCAAATCCCATAAATACAGAATGGTCCTGGCCACGATTCTGTGCTGTTCCTGTTTTACCACAAACTAAATAATCTGCTCTATTAGCAGCCTTACAAGAGCCCTTTATAACTGAACTGCGCATACCTGCGACAACAGCTTCATAAGCCCAATGACTAGCCTTAGTATAATGCTTGCGCATATATTCCGGTGCCAAAGGATCTCCTTGTACTTTTCTTACTACATGAGGTATGTAATAATAGCCACGATTAGCTATTGTTGAACATAAATTTGCAATTTGCAACGGTGTGAGATTAACCTCACCTTGCCCAATAGCTATACTTATTACCGTAAGACCATTCCATGATCCTCGGTAAGCTCTGTCATAAAAACTAGCATTTGGTATAAGTCCTCGTTTCTCACCGGGAAGGTCTATCCCTAATTTATACCCTAAGCCCATACTTACCATATAATCTCGCCAAAGGTCCATTGCCTGCTGAACATTCTTATATTTGCGCCTATCAGACATCATATGGTAAAGTCCCCAACAAAAATAGCTATTACATGATGTACTAATAGCATCAGTAAGGTCTAATGGAGATGCATGACCATGACACCCGACATGTAAACCCTTATAATAGAATCCATGATGACATGGAAACATTGTATGAGGTGTTATGATTCCTTCTGTAAGATATGTTAAAGCCTGTGTTGTCTTAAATGTTGAACCAGGTGGATATTGTCCCATAATAGAGCGGTTCAGTAATGGTTTCCAAACATTACGTGTAAGGCTTACTGTATTTTTACTTCTATGGCGGCCAACCAATATTCGCGGATCATATGTAGGTGAAGAAACCATACATAGAACTTCTCCCGTACTTGGTTCTATAGCTACAATAGCTCCTATTTTACCCTGCATAAGTCTTTCTCCAAGAGCCTGGAGATTAAGATCCATGCCTAAAGTTAAATCTTTACCTGGTAACGGTTTTTGGTCTAGTTTACCATTTTGATAACTCCCCTGTATACGGCCATGAGCATCACGGAGAAGAATCTGTATACCCTTTACGCCACGTAGCTGCTTTTCGTAATAACGCTCAACACCTAGTTTTCCAATATAGTCACCTGGCTGATAATAGTTATCTTCCTCTATATCTGCAGGAGAAACCTCGCCTACATCTCCAAGGACATGTGCAGCGTAGCCATACTGATACTGTCTAATCGATCGTTTTTGGACATAAAAACCGGGGAAGCGGAATATCTTTTCTTGAAAAAGACTGAATTCTTTATCAGACAATTGATTCATAAACATCTGCTGTGTAAATCTAGAATAACCAGGATTCTTTGAACGATCTTTTATATCTTTCATTCGTTGAATAAAGAATTCTTTTGTTATGCCTAGACTATTACAAAAGTCTGTTGTATCCAATCTACCACTTTCCTCGTTCATAACAACCATAATATCATAAGAAGGCTGATTATATACCATCAATTTGCCATTACGATCATATATTGCACCTCTTGATGGATATTCTATTTTTTTTAAGAAGGCATTACTATCTGCATTTTTCTTATAGTCATCACTCATTATTTGAAGAGTGAAAAGACGTATAATATAAAGTGCAACAATAGCTATAGCGACTCCGCCAATAACCATTCGCCTATTTTCTAGTTCGTAGTCCTTCATAAAATTGTGTCTCCTTATACTACTTCTTCCTTAGATTTTCAATTACAAGTATAAGAATAACTGTAATTATAGTACTTCCACCTATACACTCTAACCACTGAATCCAATTAAAGAAGTTGAATGTTTCTAATGTAAAGAACACTATATTGTATAATAGATCTAATATCAATACATAATAGAAAAAACGATCCCCACCCATACTTTTCAAGCCTGGTTCAAAATCATCATCACTATCTTGAAGCATAAAAAGATCAAGTATATAAGGTTGGATAAGTCCAATGAAAGTAAGTGACGCAGCTGCAACGCCAGGGGTATTGGCAAACATATCTACAGATAGGCCAAGAAAGAAGCTCCATAGCAATATACTCCAACGCGATGTATTGCGACGGAATAACATCACCAGATAGACATATAACAATGGTGTAGCACAATCAAACAGATGGATGTGATTAAACACCAACGCCTGTGCCAAACATAAAACGATAAAAGTCAAGCTTCGTTTTAATATATCTATAGTCATCTCTTAATAATTACTTTTCTGTTTGAGCGAATCTTTTGCTGCATTTAACAGCAGAACTCTTTCTTTTATATTAGGTTCATCAACGACACAGACATCCCTTAGATTTCCAAAATCAGTAGATAACTGTACTTTGAGCCTATATGAAAGTCCATCATGCGAATTATACGCTTGCAGAATTTTGCCAACAAGGACACCTGCCGGAAAAACTGAAGAATACCCACTTGTGATAATCCAATCACCTAACTTAAAATGAGCATGACGAGGAATATCATCAACAAAAGCCTGCTGACTAGGGCCACCAGACCAATGTAAATAGCCAAAATAGCCACGACCTCGGATGGAACAGCTTATATTTGATTTTGGATTCAATGCAGGAATTACAATAGAATAGTGCTTAGATACCAAATATACAATTCCAACTACTCCATTTCCGCAAACTACTCCCATGTCACTTTTTATTCCATCATCACTACCTTTATCCAACGTTATGAAGTTATCATTTCTATTAACCGAATTGCTTATTACTTTAGCAGGTATCAGATGATACTGACTTAGCATTTGCAACTTGTTACGCTGAACAGATGTAGTATCCTTTGTAATATCGTACATCTGAGCACGTAGTTGATTTACTTGACGCTCAAGGTAGAAATTGCGAAGCATTAGTTCTTTATTAACATGAGTAAGGCTGAAGAATTGTTCTACACTTGAGTTCCATTCATAAACCTTTCCCGCAACAACATTGGCAGAACTTAACCATACACTACCTTGGTAGCTATTATACTGGAATAGCAACACAAAACTGGTTACCTCTAATAATATAAAGAGGAACCAGTGATTATATTTCGCAATAAAATCTAAAAGATTGCGCATATTATCTCATTAGGAAAGAGAAACGGTCAACATTCTTCAATGCGATACCGGCTCCTTTCGCTACGCTGTGCAGAGGATCTTCGTCTATATGAAATGGAATATTTATTTTATCTGTAAGACGTTTGTCCAAACCACGCAACAAAGCGCCACCACCAGTGAGGTATATACCATTCTTTACGATATCTGCATAAAGTTCTGGAGGAGTATTCTCTAACGCGCTAAGCACCGCTGTCTCTATTTTAGCTATACTTTTATCAAGGCAATGAGCTACTTCCTGATAGCATACAGGAACCTCCATTGGAAGAGCCGTTATACGATTAGGGCCATGAACTATATAATCTTCCGGTGCTTCTTCACCCAAATCTGTAAGAGCAGAACCAACATGTATCTTTATACGTTCAGCCATACGTTCACTGACTTTTACATTATGTTGACGACTCATATATTCTTGAATATCAGCAGTAAGGTCATCACCGGCTACACGTATTGAATTGTTAGATACAATACCGCCCAATGATATAACAGCAATTTCAGTGCTGCCACCACCAATATCAACAATCATATTACCTTCCGGAGCTTCAACATCAATACCTATACCAATAGCAGCTGCCATCGGTTCAAAAATCAGATATACATCACGACCATCCGCATGTTCTGCAGAGTCACGTACTGCACGGAGCTCTACCTCAGTAGAACCAGAAGGAACGCCAATAACCATACGCAAAGACGGAGAAAAAAGGCGGCTACCTGAATGTACCATCTTTATAAGCCCACGCATCATTTGCTCGCAAGCCGTAAAATCGGCAATAACGCCATCACGTAAAGGGCGTATAACATGTATATTGTCGTGAGTTTTTTCGTACATCATCTTAGCTTTTTCGCCAACAGCGATCATCTTGTCTGTACGACGGTCGAGTGCTACGACAGATGGTTCGTCTACTACAATTTTATCATCACTGATAATAATAGTATTGGCCGTACCAAGGTCCATTGCAATCTCCTGAATAAATGAAAAAAATCCCATCTTTTTTATTATTTCTTATTATAGCTATAAATTCTTATTATTTTTCAAACCAGCCATGAATTGCAGTATCATAGTGACTGCTTACGCCAAATGCGCGTGTTGCAAACATACGACGATCTTCAATATCAGTATTTGCGCCTTTCTTATTAAGTATATTGAGCAACACTGAATATTCTGACTTACTAGGTATAATTACTACATCTTTAAAATTCTTAGCACCTGCACGAATTAAAGAAATACCACCTATATCTATTTTTTCTATTATATCATTTTCAGCTGCGCCACTTGCAACAGTATCTTCAAACGGATAGAGGTCAACAATTACAAGGTCTATAGAAGGAATCTCATATTCCGCCATCTGCTTTTTATCGTTTTCATTATCGCGTCTAGCAAGAATTCCTCCAAATATTTTAGGATGAAGCGTTTTAACACGGCCACCCAATATTGACGGATACGTAGTCACACTTTCTACCGTCTGACATTCATAACCAAGTCCCTCGATGAATTTCTGAGTTCCACCAGTAGACAAGAACTTTACACCCTCTTCATTCAGTTTAGCTAATAATGTGTCCAAACCGTCCTTGTGAAAGACCGAGATTAGAGCGGTCTTTATCTGTTTTGTTGCAGCCATAATATATTTATTAAATATTTCAGACTGCAAAGTTACTAAAAAGGCTTTGACTTTGGTAACTTTTAACGATAAAAAATGTTTTTATTGGCGAAAAATATATTTTTGCATAATGTTTTAAGTTTATAACTATTTATCAACATATTTATTATTAACCAATAATGAAAAACACATTGACCACAATGATATTATTCAAAATATCCACTTACCATGAAAATAATAAGATCTTAATTTAAATGAGTAAGAATTAATATTGCTATAATAATAGCATCAAAAAAAGGCAGTACCGAAATATCGATATTGCCTTTTGAAATCGTAGCGGGACCCAGGATTGAACTGGGGACCTCATGATTATGAATCATGCGCTCTAACCAGCTGAGCTATCCCGCCAATTGCTGATTTGCGGGTGCAAAGGTAATATATTATTTTTAATGCACAAAAAAAAAAACAGATTTTTCTTCTATTTTTAGAATAAATGTATTATTTTTGTGCCATTAATGCGCCAAACACAAGTAAACATGTACTTATGAATAAGCTGAAAATCACTTTAGAGTACGAGCTAAACACAAGATCACCATTTATTATATGGAATCTGATTAGCACAACCGACGGTTTATCCAATTGGGTTGCTAACAATGTAGAACAGAAAGACAATGATATAATATTCACATGGGGTGAAATATGGGGGCATCATGAGATACGTTATGCAAGGATTGTTAATAAGGAAAAAAATCGATTTATAAGATTCAAATGGAACGATGATACTGACGATAATGACTATTGGGAATTAAGAATTGAACAAAGTAAAGAAACCGATGAGTATCTTCTAATTATAACTGATTTTGCCGATAATGATGATCCTGACGGACTTAAATACATATGGAACGAAAATATGAACAGGCTCCATCAAGCGAGTGGAATCTAATATCAGATAAGTAACAACTCTATAGTTGTTTTTTGATAAAAAACTAGAAAATTATATTTACTATAATATTTTTATAGTACCTTTGCAGCACAAATTTGCGCAAAAATCATAATGCTTCGTATAAAAAAATTAGATATATTCATAGCTAAACAGTTTGGAGTCCTTTTCATCGGTACGTTCTTCATTTGCCAATTCGTACTAATGATGCAGTTCTTATGGCGTTACGTTGACGTACTTATAGGAAAAGGATTGTCTCTAGAAATAATGGGGCAGTTTTTTTGGTATATGGGACTTATGCTTATGCCCCAGGCTTTTCCGTTGGCTATTCTGCTATCATCTCTTATCTCTTTCGGTAATTTGGGAGAGAGTTCCGAATTGACAGCCATAAAGGCAGCGGGTATATCATTAATTCAATCTTTCAGGTCTCTTATATTTATAACAATTATCATATCTATCGGATCTTTTTTCTTCCAGAATGTTGTAGGTCCGGCAGCAAATAAAGATTTTGCTACCCTGCTAATTTCAATGAAACAGAAAAGTCCCGAGCTAGAAATCCCGGAAGGAATCTTTTATGACGGGATCCCACAAACCAACATATACGTACAGAAAAAAGACATGAAGACGGGTATGCTTTACGGTGTTATGATATATAAAATGAATGGTAGTTATGAAGATGCGGCTATTATTCTCGCTGATTCTGGTATGCTACGTTCTACGGCCGAGAAGAAGCATTTATTATTAAATTTATACAGTGGCGAGTGGTTTGAGAATATGCAATCGCAACAACTAGCTTCAAGCGCAAGTGTACCTTACAGGCGTGAAACATTTGAATCTAAAAGTATAGTACTTGACTTTGACAGTGGATTCAATATGAATGACGGTTCTTTAATTTCCGGAGATGCAAGAGCAAAAAGTCTTTCTAGAATAAGTCGGGATATAGACTCTATTAATTGTGTATACGATAGTGTTGGGCATAGATTTTATTCGGATGCGATGCGTAGCGACTATTATATACCGCTCACAAGCAAAAAGGATTCTATGAAAGCTATTAGTGAAACTATGAATGGGAAAATAAACATTGATACTGTTTTCGCTCATATATCTTCTGAAAAAAGACAAGCAATTATAAATGCAGCTCTTAACAGGAGTGAAATGATATACAACACACTGCAATACAAAAGTTTCACGACTTCTGACGGAGACAAGACCATACGTGAGCATCAAATTGAAGCAATAAACAAGTTTACGCTTTCATTATCGTGCTTGATTTTCTTCTTTATCGGTGCTCCCTTAGGTGCTATTATAAGGAAAGGAGGCCTTGGAATCCCTGTTATTATATCGGTAATAGTCTTTATTATTTATTATATATTTGACAATACTGGATTCAGAATGGCCAGAGGTGGAATGTGGGCTGTTTGGTTTGGAAAAAGTATTGCAACAGGGGTTTTAACGCCTTTAGCTATCTTTTTCACATATAAAGCTAACAAAGATTCTGTTGTATTCAATTTTGATGTTGATCGAGATATAATGCGAAAACTGCTTGGGTTAAAAATCCAGCGTATGGTATATCGAAAGGAAGTAATAATCAACGATCCTGATTACGCAACAGATATAATCCGCCTAGAAAAATTATCTGATAATGCAACAAAATATTCTAAAGTACACAGGCTATTTATGGCGCCTAATATAATAAAGGTATTCTTTAAATACAAAAAGGACCATATAATAGAAAAGTTAAGTACTGAAATGGAAGAAATTATAGAAGATTTATCAAATACAAATGATAAAATAATCTTGTCTGAACTAAATAAATATCCAATAGTTTCGGTTAAAGCACATACCCGACCATTCGAACATCAATGGCTTAATGTAATGTCAGCAATACTAGTACCACTAGGCATATTCTTCTATCTCAGAATGTGGAAATTCAGATTGAGACTATATTTTGACTTACGTACAATTTCAACAACAAACTCTAATATCATAGAAAGGATAAAAGAGTTAAACAAAAAATAGATATCGTATATATTATTATAATAAGGTGTATAAATATGGAAGACTTTAAATTAAGCAGCATTGAAGACGCTGTAAATGACTTCAAAAAAGGAAAATTTGTAATAGTAGTAGATGATGAAGATCGCGAAAACGAAGGCGACCTCATTATCTCCGCAGAAATGATTACACCAGATAAAGTGAATTTCATGTTAAAGCATGCTCGCGGAGTCCTTTGTGCACCAATAACTCTTGGACGTTGCGATGAGCTAGACCTCCCACACCAAGTGCTAGAAAACACATCTGTATTGGGAACTCCATTCACAATAACTGTTGACAAACTCGAAGGATGCACAACTGGAGTTTCGGCGCACGACCGTGCTGAAACAATAAAAGCATTATCAGACCCTAGTTCTAACCCCCAGACATTTGGAAGGCCTGGTCATGTAAGCCCTCTTTATGCACAAGACAACGGAGTTCTACGCCGCAGCGGACATACCGAAGCCACGATAGACTTATGTAATCTTGCTGGTCTCTACCCTGCTGGTGCATTAATGGAAATAATGAATGACGATGGAACTATGGCAAGAATGCCTCAGTTAAAAGAAATGGCTGAAAAATTCGGACTAAAAATCATCTCTATTAAAGATTTAATAGCATACAGACTAAAAAAGGAAACACTTATTGAAGTTGGAGAAGAGGTTGATATGCCTACTATATATGGTCATTTTAAACTAATACCATTCAGACAGAAAAGTAATGGATTAGAACATATAGCACTAACCAAAGGTGAATGGGAAAAAGACGAACCTATATTGGTACGCGTTCATTCATCTTGTGCTACAGGTGACATCTTAGGAAGTAAAAGATGTGATTGCGGTGAACAATTACATAAGTCTATGGAAATGATAGAGAAAGAAGGTAAAGGTGTTGTCATCTACATGCAACAAGAGGGTCGTGGAATAGGCCTGATGAACAAGATTGCTGCATATAAATTACAAGAAGAAGGCTATGATACTGTTGAAGCCAATATTCACTTAGGATTTAAACCTGATGAACGCGAATATGGATGCGGGGCAGAAATGCTAAGAAATCTAGGAGTTCATAAAATGCGCCTCATGACCAATAATCCGACAAAACGTGTAGGGCTAGAAGCATATGGTCTTGAAATAATTGAGAATGTACCTATCGAAATAACCCCTAATGAATATGATTATAAGTATCTCAAAACAAAACAAGAGCGCATGGGGCACACTCTGCATCTTAAATGAGACGCTAAATGAAATATTTTAAGTTAAATTAGTGAGAATTTGATAGATTTTTTTCTGTAAAAGGAATATTTTGACTACTTTTGCAGCTAGCAATATACTAAAGAACCATCAAGAAAGAATATTATGGCACAACTATCTGATCGTCTGAATAGACTAGCCCCATCTGCAACATTAGCAATGTCACAGAAGAGCAATGAAATGAAAGCTCAAGGCATCGATGTAATTAACATGAGCGTCGGAGAACCCGACTTTTTTACACCAGACCACATAAAACAGGCTGCCAAAAAAGCGATAGACGATAACTTCTCAAAGTATTCGCCTGTACCTGGTTATGCAGACTTGAGAAAAGCAATTGTTGCTAAACTCAAAAATGAGAATGGGCTTGATTATTCCATAAGCGAAGTATTGGTTTCTAATGGAGCAAAGCAGAGTGTATGCAATACAGTAATGGCACTAATAAACCCCGGAGACGAAGTAATAATACCAGCTCCATATTGGGTAAGTTATCCACAAATGGTAAAACTTGCTGGTGGAACTCCAGTATTTATCGAAACCAAAATAGACCAGAACTTCAAAATCACAGCCGATCAGCTTGAGGCTGCTATAACTCCAAAGACAAAAATGTTGATTATATGCTCACCTTGTAATCCAACAGGTAGTGTATATACAAAGAAAGAACTCGAAGGATTGTCAGAAGTTATAAAAAAGCATAACGATTTATATGTCCTTGCTGATGAAATTTACGAACATATCAACTACATCGGAGAGCATTCAAGTTTTGCTCAATTACCAGGAATGAAAGATAAGACAATCATCGTAAACGGAGTTTCTAAAGCATATGCGATGACTGGGTGGCGTATTGGTTTCATTGCTGCCCCTGAATGGATTGTAAAAGGTTGCAACAAGCTTCAAGGTCAATACACAAGTGGTCCTTGTTCTGTAAGTCAAAAGGCCGCAGAAGATGCTTATGTAGGTTCTCAAAGTGAAGTAGAATATATGAGAAAAGCATTTGAACGCCGTAGAGATTTAATAGTAAAATTAGCAAAAGATATTCCTGGATTGGAAGTCAATATTCCCAATGGAGCTTTCTACTTATTCCCAAAATGCAATAGTTTCTTTGGAAAGAGTGACGGGACACATATAATAAACAATTCTACAGACTTTGCTCTTTATTTATTAGAAATGGCACACGTTGCGACTGTCGGAGGGGATGCATTCGGTGCACCTGAGTGTTTTAGAATTAGCTATGCTACTAGCGATGAAAATATAATAAAAGCGATGAATAGAATAAAAGAGGTTTTAATGAAATTAAAATAAGGTCTTAAAAATTTCTGCAAAATATAAAACACAAAAAGAAATAATTAGGGGTTAAAAGTAGTTAATTAATATGGTAGTCCATCATAAATTACTATTTTTGCCACAATTATCGACGGGTGTAGTCTGCAACACATTGCATCAAACCCCGAATTTAATACAAAATAAACTTACAATTTACAAATAACTAAAAATTTAAAAAATTAAAATTATGGGAACTACAAAAACAGCAAGTCCTAAGAAAAAAAGTCAGGGCTTCTCAGGTATCAGAGCAGCATTTTGGATCATCGTAGTATGTTTCATCATTGCAGTTTGTTTCTTCAAATACTTCCTTGGAAGTGGAGAGCATTTCGTCAATGGAGATAATACAGGTGCCGTCCTTAATAGCAATATCTGGGGAACAATCTACAAAGGTGGTGTTGTCGTACCAGTTATTCACACTCTGCTACTAACAGTTATTGCTTTATCAATAGAGCGTTTCCTTGCTCTTCGTACAGCATTTGGAAAAGGTTCATTAACAAAGTTTGTTGCAAACATCAAGACAGCCATCAGCGCTAAAGATTTTGACAAAGCACAGCAGCTTTGTGACAAACAAAGAGGTTCTGTTGCAAACGTTGTACAAGCATCTCTTAACGCTTACAAAGAAATGGAAGCAACTTCTGGTATAAAGAAAGGTCAGAAAGTAGCTAAGATTCAGCAAGCTCATGAAGAAGCAACTCAGTTAGAAATGCCTACTCTTCAGATGAACTTGCCTATTGTAGCAACAATCGTAACACTAGGTACACTTACTGGACTTCTCGGTACTGTAACTGGTATGATCCGTTCATTCGCAGCTTTGGCAGCTGGTGGTGGTGGCGACTCACTCGCTTTGTCTACTGGTATTTCTGAGGCCTTGATCAACACCGCATTCGGTATCGCAACATCTTGGTGTGCTGTTATTTCTTATAACTACTTCACAAACAAGATTGATAAGTTGACATACGCCCTCGATGAGGTCGGTTACTCTATCGCTCAGACATACGAAGCCAATCACGCAGAAGAAGCTTAATTTCTACTAACCCTTTTAAATTTTATCACTATGGGTAAAGTAAAAATTAAGAAAAACGACGTCTGGATCGATATGACCCCTATGAGTGACGTGATGGTCCTCTTGCTGACGTTCTTCATGTTGACTTCAACGTTCGTGAAGAATGAACCAGTAAAGGTTATCACACCTGGCTCTGTATCGGAAATAAAGGTTCCAGAAAAAGATGTGCTGAATATACTTGTTGCGAAAGACGGCAAGATATTCATGAGTATGGACAACCAACTAAGTTTGGAGTCTGTACTAAGCAGCATGACCGACCAGTATGGTTTGTCACTAAATGCTGAGCAGACAAAAAAATTTGTAAAGGATCCTATGTTTGGAGTTCCAATGGATAAATTAGGCGATTATCTTAATCTGAATCCATCTAAGATGGCTGATGAGATCAAGAACCAAGGTATACCTACAGACAGCATAGACAAAAAAGCAAGCGAGTTCCAAAATTGGATAAAAGCAGCTACAAATGATAACGATAAACTTAAGATCGCTATCAAAGCAGATGCCAATACTCCATACAAGTTTGTTAAGAAAGTAATGTCTGAATTACAGGATATGAATCAAAACCGTTATTATCTGATTACTTCATATAAAAAGACGGAGGACTAAAGAATGGCGAAACAGAAAAAAAGTAAACAAAAGAAGATAAATGTCCGTGTAGACTTTACGCCTATGGTGGACATGATGATGTTGCTTATTACATTTTTCATGCTCTGTACGTCTTTGAGTAAGCCTCAGACAATGGAGTTGACAATGCCTAGTAACGATAAGAACATCCAGCAACAGGACCAGACTGCGACCAAAGCTTCTCAGACTATAACTATCTATGTATGTGGAGACAACAAAGTCTTCCACGTAGACGGTTTGCCTAATTATAATGATCCTAAATGTATGAAAGAAACCACATGGGGATCAAAGGGCATACGTAAAGTGTTGATTAATCACGTAATAGAAGATGGATCTACACCTGTACAAGCAATAATGGAAGCTAAAGCTAAACTAGATGCTAAAAAGCTTAAGGAGCCTAAAAAATATACCGATCAAGTATATAATGATGAGCTCACTAAGATAAAAGCTGGTGATGTAGACGGAGAGAAAATCCCTGTTATGACTATCATCATCAAAGCGACAGACAATGCTTCTTACAAGAATATGGTCGACGCACTCGATGAAATGCAGATTTGTAGTATTGGTAAATATGTGATTGACAAAATCAATCCTGACGACATGAAGTTACTCAAGTTGAAAGGTGTAAAGTAATCAATACGAAGACAATTAATTATTAAAAGGAAAGACAATGTCAAAAATTGATTTAACATCAGATGCATGGTGCGACTTGATATTCACAGGAAGAAACCAAACCTATGGGGCATACAAGCTCCGTAAAGGTACTTCTAAGCGTAATATTATGTCTATCATTATCATGCTACTAGCTGCTGCACTCATAGCCTCTTTTATTGGAATCAAATCTATCGTTGACGCAAAACAACAAGTTGCACTAAATGCAGCGATGAATGCTTCTGTAATCAACAACAAAAAAGTCGAGGTTAAGAAAAAAGCCCCAATTAAAGTTGAAGAACAAAAACCAGTTGAAAAAGTAAAAAGTTCTGTTAAATTCACAGCTCCTATCATCAAGAAGGATAGTGAAGTTAAACCTGAAGATGAGTTGAAAACTCAAGATCAGTTGATGAACAACACAAAAGCAATTGGTGGATTCGATGTAAAAGGTAATGACGATGCTGGTGGCGAAGTCCTTAAAGCAAAGGAAATAATTGCACAACCTGAACCTCCTAAAGAGGAAGAAAACAAAGTATTCGATGTAGTAGAACAGATGCCTGCTTTCCCTGGTGGAAATGGAGCGCTGATGTCTTTCTTAAGCAAGAACATCAAATACCCAGTTGTGGCTGAAGAAAATGGTGTACAAGGACGTGTAATCGTTACTTTCGTAGTTGAGAGAGACGGTTCTATTACAGATGTGCGTGTAGCAAAATCTGTAGACCCTTCACTAGATAAAGAAGCACAGCGTGTCGTAAAAAGCATGCCTAACTGGATTCCTGGTAAACAGAATGGTTCAGCAGTACGTGTAAAATACACAGTACCTGTAACATTTAGATTGCAATAAAATGAACAAGAACATATTCTACGCTATTGTAGGATTAATACTATCCTCCGTGCTTTTCTCTTCATGTAATGAGAAACACAAAGGTGGAAGAACTGATACATATTCATCAGGAGCGATTAAATTCGCTTCTGATGAAAGTTTTGGTTCAATAATTGATGAAGAAAAACAAATTTTTGAAAGTGTATATCCAAGTGCAAAGGTCAATCCAATATATACAAATGAAGTGGACGGAATAAACATGTTATTGCACAACAAAGTTTGCTTGGTTATTACATCAAGAAATCTCACTAAAGCGGAATATGCGAACTTTCAAGCGAGACAATTTCAACCTAGAGCAATACCAATTGCCTATGACGGTTTTGCCTTGATCGTCAACAAGAGTAATGTAGATACTTGCATTACAGTTGACAACATAAGAAAAATACTTAGTGGACAAGCTAACAAATGGAAACAAATTAATTCTAAATCCAAATTAGGAGACATTGAAGTAGTTTTTAGTAATGGGAAATCAAGCACTGTTAGATATGCAGTTGATTCTATATTACATGGAAAGCCAATTAATAGTCCTAATATATTCGCAACGAATAAGACATCCGAAGTTATTGAGTATGTACAAAAAACTCCTAACGCAATCGGAATAATAGGTTCGAACTGGCTAAATGAAAAAGGCGATAGTACGAACGTAACATTCAACAAGAAAATAAGAGTAATGTCTGTTAGTAGAATGGCAAAAGCTACACCATACAACAGCTGGAAACCATATCAGGCATATTTATATAATGGAAATTATCCTTTGATAAGAACAATATATGCATTACTTAATGATCCTATAAACGGTTTACCATGGGGTTTTGCACACTTTATGGAATCACCTAAAGGTCAAATGATAATATTTAAATCCGGAATGCTTCCTGTACAAGGGAATATTACAATTAGAGACGTAAACGTTAACGAATAAAATGTCTAACCATTAATATTAAGACAATTATGAAAGCAATAAAATATCTTTTAATTGGAGCAGCGATTGTAGGATTCAGCGCTACTTCTATAGCTCAAAATGATAGCAAAGCGACTATTGAGTCAATTACCAAAGTTATCAAAAACAAAAGTGGTGATGTAGACGACCAAGTAAAGAGTGTATACAAAAACAACAAAAAGAACGCAGAAGTTCTTGTAGGTATTGGTAGAGCTTACTTGGATGTTAAAGATACTGCAAAAGCTAAGAACTTCGCAGATCTTGCCATTAAGGCTGACAAAAAATATGCGCCTGGGTACATTCTACATGGTGACATTGAAGTCATAAAAGACGATGGTGGAGCAGCAGCAGGATGGTATCAACAAGCCATATATTTTGATCCCAAGAATCCAGATGGATACTTTAAGTATGCAAGTATTTATAGAGGAAGAAGTCCGGAAGAAGCTGTTTCTAAATTAGAGGATTTGCGTATTCAGCGCCCAGACATTGCGGTTGATGCAATGGCTGCCCGTATATATTACTCTTCTAATAAATTTGATAAAGCAATAGAAAGCTATTCTAAAGTAGACATGAATAGGTTGGACAATACCGACATCACTAATTATGCTATGGCTGCTTACCTAAAACAGGACTTCAAAAAAAGTTTAGAGATAGCTACATTTGGTATACAAAAATCTCCAAGAGAAGCAGCATTCAACAGATTAGCATTTTTTAATAGCACCGACCTAAAGGATTACGAAAATGCATTAAAATATGCTGATGCATTATTCAACAAATCAGATAGTGCAAAATTCTCATATTTGGACTATACTTATTACGGACATGCTCTCATGGGGGCAAAACAATATGACAACGCAATAGCCCAATTTAAAAAAGCTTTAGCTGAAAACATTGACCGTAAAGAAATTATCGCAGATGTAAAGAAGCAGATTTCATCAGCCTACGAAGCAAGTGGTGATTATAGTAATGCCATTTTGTTCTACAAAGATTATCTAAACAGTATTGAAAAAGAAACTGCAAGTGATTTAGCAGGCTTAGGAACGCTATATAATGAGCAAGCTGATAAATTGACCGGAGCTGCTAAGACAGAAGCATACAAGAGCGCAGATGCAATATATGGTGATCTTGCAGACAAATTCCCTAATGCTGTTGAGTTCGCTGATTTCATGAGAGCAAGAGTTAACTCATATATGGATCCTGATACAAGACTAGGTCTGGCAAAGCCTTATTATGAAAAGTTGGCAGACCTCATCTCTGCAAAAACAGAGAAAGACAATGCAGATAACGCTAGACTTGTAGAATGTTACAGATACCTAGGCTACTATAATTACTTGAAGAAAGACAATGCAACAGCAAATTTATACTGGCGTAAGATTCTCAACATTGATCCTAATAACGAAACTGCAAAACAAGCTTTAGGAATCAAATAAAAATAATAAGCGAAACATAAAAAATGGATATAGAGTTTTCTTTATATCCATTTTTTTAATAAAAAAGGCGACTTAAAAGTCGCCATTTATATTTAATAAATAATCTTCAATTATTTCGGAAGACTAATTGCCTCTGAAGGACAAACATCTGCACAAGTTCCACACTCTGTACACATATCCGGATTAATTGAATATTTTTCTCCCTCAGAAATAGCTCCTGATGGACATTCGTCAATACATGTACCGCAAGCGATACAATCATCACCAATTACGTAAGCCATAATAATTAAATGTTTTTTGTTAATAATGTTTTGTACTTAGTTTTATGTACGATGCAAAGTTACATTAATATTTCTAAATACCTATAATTAGGTATATATTTTTTAATATTTTAAGTTTTGTCAAAATTAGAAAGATACAATAAGAAATCAAGTATAACGTTATAAGTATTATGAAAAGAAAAGTATTATGCTTAACTCTAATAATGTTCCTACTAGCATTAAGAATAAATGCACAAGAAAGGCTAGTAGAGAATATACCTTACGCAGACTTGAAGACATTCCATTTTGGGGTAGTAATCGGTACGCACGTACAAGACACACAATTTAAAAATATAGGAGAACAGACAATCGCTAATGAATCAGGAATTGGCATAAAAAAAGATATTGTATGTGACCAAGACAGATGGGATCCTGGATTTACAGTAGGTGTAGCTGGCGAATTTAAACTTAACAACTATCTCGGATTAAGAATATCCCCAACTATGTATTTTGGCTCAAGACACTTAACATTCAGGAATAGGACAGATTTAGATATTAATAATAATTACACTGAAACATATCAGGATTTAAAAAGCATATACGCTTCAGCGGCAATAGATCTTATATACAATTCACAGAGATTCAACAATCAAAGGCCATATATTCTTGTAGGTATTAATCCGATGCTCAATTTATCAGCAAAGAATGATGACTATATCAAACTAAAGACATATGACTATCTATTCGAAATTGGAATTGGCTGTGACTTTTACATGCCGTTATTTAAATTAAAACCTGAACTAAAATTCTGTTACAGTTTAATAAACAGTTTAGATACAAAGCATGCTAATGATTTGAAAGACAAAAGCATGCTATTGTATACAAATTCGGTGAAAGAATCAAGAACAAAAATGATTGTACTATCCTTCTACTTCGAGTAATCAATAGTGAGCTTACCTACGAAAACTGCATTTTTTCCATTTTGATCAACAGGAACAGGTTTACCATCAATATTTTTCACATATTCGAGTTTCTTCAAATAGGAATGTGAATGACCCCCTAGTACCAAATCAATATTACGAGAATGCGATATCATATACTGATCATCTTGTCCACCAATATCCCAACCTAAGTGTGAAAGACAAATAACAATATCACACTTTTTCTTTTCTTTTAGAAATGTAGCCATTTGCAATGCGACTATTCCAGGATCTTTATAAGTTATCCCTTTATAATTAATTTTAAATACAAGTCCCTCTAGTTGTGGGGAAAGTCCCATTACTCCGATTTTCAAGCCACCACGCTTAATAATAATGTAAGGTTTTACGCAGTCACCAAGCACAGTACCTGTAACATCATAATTAGAACATACAATAGGAAAAGACGCTTTTTTGAATACACGAGCCATATTGTCAAGTCCAAAATCAAATTCATGATTTCCTATTGTTGCGGCATCATACTTCATAATATTCATCAATTCAATTTCGACATCGCCTTTAAACATTGTATAAAAAGGAGAACCTTGCGAGAAATCACCGCTATCAAATAATAAAAGGTTCGGATTAGATTTTCGTTGTTCCGCTATCATAGTTGAGCGCCTGATATAACCGCCTCTATCTGCGAATAATGTATCTCCAATATCTGCTGGTATTGGCAATATACAACTATGAGTATCATTTGTGTGTAGAATTATCAGTTGTCTTTTTTTTCCAAATGAAGAAAAAGCGACAAAAAAAAGACATGTTAATAATATATATTTTGCTTTCATTATTTATTTACCTTTATGCGACCTTCAATTTTTGATTCAATTACAATACCCTCTTTCATTTTCTGCCTAAAGAAATCTGCAATAATATATCGAGTATCGTTTCTATTCGATTTTGGTGAATTTAAATATAATCCACTCTTAAATGCCAACATTTTATCATTCCCCTGGGCTAAATAATCTATTGTTGAGACTCTATAAAAACGGTTCTCATCTATCTGTTTTCCATTAAGTTCACAAGAAACAAGATTTCCGTTTTTTGTTATAACCAGATTAACACCATGACTAACCCCTTCTCCACCTGATGAGGCAATATTTCTAAATAATTCAATGACATCAATACCTTTTAATGTAAGAAAACATATTTTATTCTCAAAAGGAGCGACATCCAAAACATCACCATACGTTACATTGCCTTTAACAAGAGAAGATCTTATTCCTCCTATATTATATACAGCAAAATCAGGTTTTTCATTATATGTACCACCAGCCCATAATAGTATATCTGCTAAAAGATTGGATAACGGACTTTCCGGTCTATAACCAGACATATTCTCGGAAATTTGTCCAACTATAGGAGTCATTATACTGTCCACATGTTGTTTATATGGACGTAAAAACGATAATGCAACAGAATCAGGCTTTTCGTCATAACGTTTGTCAACTATCACTAAGGATCTCTTTATCTCTAATAAATGATAGGTAGAACAAGAATAGCTGGTGAGCAATAGGAATCCTAATCCTATAAATAAAGATTTTTTATTCATAATCATAAAGTTTGGCACAAAGTTAGTTAAAAAAAGAAGAAAATAAGTCAGTTTAGCAAAAAAAACAATTTGGTTCTTGTAAAAGAAAAGAAAAATTAGTACCTTTGCACCGCTTTTCGGCGTAATCGCTGGTAGGATAAGAGTTACCTACTATGTTGCGTTGGAACGATAAACAAATTTAATTATAAATAAGATGGATTTAATTAAAGTTGCTGAAGAAGCATTTGCAACCGGCAAGAACTTCCCTGAATTCAAAAGTGGTGATACTATCACTGTCGCTTACAAAATTATCGAGGGTACTAAAGAAAGAATACAGCTCTATCGTGGTGTTGTAATTAAGATTTGTGGACATGGAAACAAAAGACGTTTCACTGTTCGTAAAATGTCAGGAACAATAGGTGTTGAGCGTATTTTCCCTATCGAATCACCGAGCATCGATAACATTGAAGTTAACAAGCATGGTAAAGTACGTAGGGCCAAATTGTACTACTTACGTAAACTAACAGGTAAAAAGGCTCGTATTCAAGAAAAAAGACAAGTCAAATAAGCCTAAGCCAAGTAGACTTTATGAAATAAAAAGAGGTTCCATATGGAACCTCTTTTTATTTATATACAATGCTTTATTTTTTCGGAATCTGATCCAATTTTTCTTTTTCGTCCCCCTCCCAATTTACCTGTGCATCGGTATCGCCATAAAGAGTTTCCTTAAAACTGTCCCAATCTTGAAAGCCAGCAAATAAAGAAAGTCTATCAAGTGTTCCTTCTTTAGGCTTCTCCAATGTAGATACAGCCCTCCAAAATTTTTTAAAAGACTTTGGATTTAACTTATCCCTACTAATTTTATCCTCTACAACTGTCAATAATTGTCGTAGTGCCCAACGTTTTCTATTCATCTTTATAGAGTTTGACTGCAAATTTAGAAAAATAATATAAAAGGATGCTATTAATCGCCCAAAAACTAAAAAAAAATAGTATTTTTGCAACTGCAAATACAAATAGACTTCATTATAATGAAAGAATTAGCATTAAAGTACGGATGCAATCCGAATCAGAAACCTTCTAGGATATTTATGACAGAAGGAGAATTACCATTAGAAGTAATTAATGGACGTCCAGGATACATAAATTTTCTGGATGCTCTAAACTCTTGGCAGTTAGTAAAAGAACTAAAAGCCGCAACAGGTATACCTGCAGCCGCAAGCTTCAAACATGTATCTCCTGCTGGTGCCGCTGTAGGGCTGCCTTTGAACGATACTCTAAAAAGAATTTACTTCGTTGATGACGTAAAGATTCCATTGACTCCGCTAGCATCAGCTTATGCCCGTGCACGTGGCGCAGACAGGATGAGCAGCTACGGCGATTTTATAGCTCTCAGCGACACTTGTGATGAAGCTACGGCAACACTCATCAAGCGTGAAGTAAGTGATGGCGTAATAGCTCCTGACTATACACCAGAAGCAATAGAAATATTGAAAGACAAACGCAAAGGCACTTACAATGTTATAAAAATTGATCCCAACTATGTTCCAGAATCAATAGAACACAAGCAAGTATACGGAGTAACATTCGAACAAGGTCGTAATGAAGTTAAGCTAGATGACCCAGCCATATTTGGGAATATACCAACAAAGAGTAAAAATTTTACTGCCGATGCAAAGCGAGATTTGATAATAAGTCTTATAACTTTAAAATATACCCAGAGTAATTCTGTATGTTATGTCAAAGATGGACAAGCTATTGGAATCGGTGCGGGTCAACAAAGTAGAATTCATTGTACACGACTTGCCGGTAATAAAGCTGACATTTGGTGGTTACGTCAGAATCCGAAAGTAATGAACTTGCCTTGGAAAGACAAAATACGCAGAGCAGATAGAGATAACACTATAGACGTATACATTAGTGAAGATCACGAGGATGTACTTGCTGATGGAGTATGGCAGAATTTCTTCACTGAAAAGCCTGAGGTTCTAACAATGGAAGAAAAAAAGGTTTGGATTTCAAAAAATAAAAATGTTTCTCTTGGAAGTGACGCCTTTTTCCCTTTTGGAGATAATATTGAGCGTGCACACAAGAGTGGTGTTGATTATATAGCGCAAGCAGGAGGATCTGTACGTGATGATAATGTCATAGAAACATGTGACAAATATGGTATAACTATGGCATTCACAGGTATAAGACTATTCCATCATTAAATATATAAAAGCGAATGAGTAAAGGTGATGCTATTGATGAGATAATTGCTGGAGGCGGTATAGTGTTCAGCAAAGCCAGAGAGGACTCATCAGATCCTAAAAAGATTAAAACAAAGGCAAAGAAGAAGAAGTACATCACTGGAGCACACGGTAGCGGTTCAGCCAAACAAAAAGCTAAATACCGTGAACAGCGTGCGAACAGGCATAAATAAAAAGAAAGACTGCATATTGCAGTCTTTCTTTTTATTTAGACTTTGCCATATAGTTCTTTTGAGACTTTACTTTTACAGCACCATTAGTGCTCTTTGTAAATGTTATAAGATCCATCCTAAGAGACTTATTTAAATGGTCAAATATTATTGCAGGATCGAAAGGCCGACCATTGATACGGCACTCGAAATGACAATGTTCTGTTGTTGCTCTACCTGTACGCCCAGTAAGTCCTACTGGTTGTCCAGCCTTAACCTTATCTCCAACTTTAACAAGATTATGAGAATTATGACTATATAATGTCTCTAGTCCATTGGCATGACGAATCACGACACAGTTACCATAACCGAAATAAGGCCCTGACATTGTAACAATACCATCAAAAGCAGCCAAAATATTATCATTTGGTTTTGTCTTTATATCTACCCCACTATGATGACGTCCACCACCATAAGGACTAATAACATGGCTCCCTGGCAAAGGATAACACCAATCGCCAGGATTAAAATCTGATAAATTTATAGTAAACTCATGCCCTCCATTAAAAGGATCTAACCTTGATGATTTTGCATTAATGTTGTCTGGCTTTAATAGTCCTATTTTATTTGCTTTAGCTAATTCATTACGTATTATACTAACATTAATACGAGCATCAGATCTTTCGCAAAGTATAGTCTGCCGTTTTAGCCGATGCCCGGTAACATCCATTATAATTTCAGGATTGATCCTTCGCCCATCAATCATAATTTCAAATTGGCAATAAGTTTTCCCTCCATTAGAACCAATGATAGCGATAGTCTGACCTGCTTTCACTTTATCGCCAACCTTTACCAAATTCTGCGCATTATGCCCATAGACTGTTTCCAAGCCATTTTTATGACGAATAACAATAACATTTCCATAAGATACATTTTCCCGAGAAAGACGTACGATCCCATCAAACATTGCTTTTACATTATCTCCTTTTTTACTTTTAATCTCCATCTTATAATCATCAGATAGAGAGGCCTTACCTATTGGTAAAGGAAAAGACCATTCCGATGCATTTAACATATCAAAATCTATGCTAAAAGCATTTGAACGATTAAACAATCCAGGAGTTGGAATACTAATCTGTTGTTGTTCAAGAGAAGAAAAAGTCTCATTTGCCTCTGCTGTCATTGTCACAATGAGAGCCAAAGACAATAGTAATTGTCTAAAATGTAAATTCATACGGTCAAAAGGTTTTTTATTATAATTATTCCAAAAGAATTCCTGTGAGTATACGCCCCGAATTAATTGACATTTTACGGGCTGAAAAAAACTCATCAGTATTAGAGTATGTGCATATATTTGCAATCTGAATATTACAGGGGTTCACACCAATGTCAATCAGTTGCAAGCGGTTACATTCCCACAAATCTATATGCCATTTGTCATATCGTTTGCTTATTGATTCCATTTTAAATCCGTTTTCAGCAAACTGCTGCCATACTTCATCACCTACCTCAAAAGCATCTAACGATATTCCAGGACCTATACAAACCTGCAGATCTTCCAGATTTGTCTTATATGCCGCTTTCATAACAGCAACGGCTCGCTGTAAAATTTTAGCTACAGTTCCTCTCCATCCGGCATGAACTGCAGCACAAGCATGATGTTCTCTATCATATAACAAGACAGGAATGCAGTCGGCTGTTGAAACAGCCACACATACATCCGTCATGTTTGTCATTACTCCATCAACATTCTCTAGTATCTGCGTTTGTATCGCATTAGGTAATTTAAAGAAGTCGGGAGCTATTTGCCTTATTTCTATTCCATGGCTCTGGTGTGGCATTATCAAACGATCTTCGTTTATATCCAACTCATTGCACAATGCTCTACGGTTTTCAATGACACAAGCCTCATCATCGCCACAGTACATATTAACATTAAACTCACCATAGTTGCCATGACTGCATCCACCCTTGCGTGTACTGCTAAACGCTTTAACACCAATACCAATATCGTAATATTTTAGGATAGGCTTAATCATCTTTTACATCTTCGTATTCGAAATCATCCAAATCCTCTATATTATCTTCATCAACAAATTCAATGACATCATCTTCACCTTCCAAATGAAGTTCTTCTGATAACTCACCAATATCTTTATCACGATGGACCAAGTTACCTTCTGATATTATCTCATTAAGTTTATTACTTTCACTATTCAATTCCGACCAAAGTACATCTTTTAATTCATCAACACCTTTGCCCGTAACTGAAGAGATGAAAACAACAGGCAAATCATGTGGGATATTTTCACGAAGCATCTCAATGAGCTCTTCATCCAAAAGGTCACACTTAGTAACAGCAAGTACTCTATGCTTATCAAGCATATCAGGATTGAAGTTTTTCAATTCATTAAGTAGTACCTCATATTCATGCTTAATGTCATCGGTATCGCCAGGTACCATAAACAAAAGCAACGAATTACGTTCAATGTGCCTTAGAAATCTAAGTCCAAGTCCTTTACCTTCACTAGCTCCCTCTATAATACCCGGTATATCAGCCATAACAAAAGACTGTTTATCACGATAGCTTATAATTCCAAGAGACGGCTCTAAAGTTGTAAATGGATAATTGGCAATTTTAGGACGCGCGCTAGATAATGCAGAAAGCAAAGTGCTCTTTCCCGCATTAGGAAAACCGACAAGTCCAACATCAGCAAGAAGCTTCAATTCCAAAATTATTGTAAGTTCTTGCATAGGTTCACCTGGTTGAGCAAATCTTGGAGCCTGATTAGTAGAGGTACGGAACTGGAAATTACCCAATCCGCCTCTACCGCCTTTCAACAGTAATACCGTTTGGCCATCATATGTAACATCACAGACATACTTGCCTGTTTCTGCGTTATATACAACAGTACCACAAGGTACATCTATGTATTGGTCTGTTCCGTCAGTACCGTGACACTTATCACTACTACCATTGCCACCATGTTCAGCATAAACATGCCGTTCATACTTCAAATGAAGCAATGTCCAATAGTTATGATTGCCACGAAGATATACACATCCTCCACGGCCTCCGTCACCACCGTCAGGACCACCGTTATACTGGTATTTGACGTGGCGTAAGTGCATTGAGCCCCTTCCACCCTTACCTGAGCGGCAGTATATTTTAACGTAGTCTACGAAGTTGGATTCTGGCATAATATTATATATTATCGATTACAGAACATACATCACCAAAGATACGATCTAATTCGCCATATCCTTTAATGTGATTATGTATTCCCTCTTTTTTATACCAATTAATCAGAGGTGATGTCTGATTATGGTATACATCAAGGCGTTTTTTAATTGTCTCAGCATTGTCATCAGAGCGTCCACACTCCTGTCCACGTCTGATAAGACGAGTCATAAGTTCCTCCTCAGGAACATCAAGTTCTATCATTGCAGCTATTTTATGTCCACGCTCGCTTAGCATTACTTTCAAAGCCTCAGCCTGAGGTATCGTACGAGGAAAACCATCAAAGATAACACCTTTGTGATCTTTTCCAAAACTATCATAGACACTTGCCAGTATATTTACCATCAAATCGTCAGGTATAAGCTGTCCGTTATCTATATATCCCTTTGCGGTTTTTCCAAGTTCAGTTCCTTGCTTTATTTCATTACGAAGTACATCACCTGTTGAAATATGATTAAAGCCATACTTTTTAATCATAAGATCACTCTGTGTGCCCTTACCAGAACCAGGAGCACCAAAAATTACGATATTTTTCATATTAATTTATTATTTGTTTATTATTACTGCTTAAGCGTGTATATATCTCTAAGTTGCCTACCCTGCTGATCATAGTCAAGCCCATATCCGAGGATAAAATCATTAGGAATGCGGAATGCAGTATATTCGATATTTAATGGGATATGCAACTTTTCAGGTTTAAGAAGCAAAGTACATATATGCACTGATTCGGGATTACGTGTCCCAAGAGATTCAATCATCTGCTGCATCGTCGTCCCTGTTTCAACAATATCTTCTACAATTATTACAGTACGTCCAGCAAGACTTTCATTAAGTCCTATAACCTCCTTAACCTTTCCTGTAGAAGTTGTACCCTGATACGAAGCCAGTTTCACAAAAGATATCTCACACGGAATTGTTATATTTCTCATAAGGTCAGCTGCAAAGATAAAAGATCCATTTAACACAGCCAAAAGAAGGGGGTTTTTACCTTCCATATCCTTACTTATCTGTTCTGCTACTTCTTTTACTCTCTTCTGTATTTTTGCTTCAGGTATAGACGTTTCAAATGTCTTATCCTTAATTTTAGTAGTGCTCATTATACAAATTTAAAAATTTTGCTACAAAAATACTAAAAATACTTCAATTTATAGCTATCGGTTAGCATTAATTTTGTATTTTTGCATGTATGAAGATTTTTACAGGCACTCAGATACATGAGCTTGACAAATATACGATAGAAAATGAGCCAATTGCTTCAATAGACCTCATGGAGCGAGCAGCGCGTGCTTTGACACATGCAATTACCGACATATGGAGTAACAGGACACCTGTAGTAGTATTTGCCGGCCCTGGTAATAATGGCGGTGATGCTCTAGCAGTAGCAAGAATGTTATCAGAGCTAGGGTATCATATTAGAATATATTTGTTTAATGTTCACGGTCGTCTATCAGAAGACTGCGCCGTAAACAAGCAAAGAATAATAGATAGTAAACGAATAAAAGACTTTATAGAAGTCGAACAAGAATTCGAACCTCCAACACTAAACAAAGACGACCTTGTCATTGACGGCCTTTTTGGCTCTGGCCTAAACAAGCCTCTTGCAGGTGGGTTTGCATCATTAGTAAAATATATCAATGCATCTGCGGCAAAAGTTGTAAGTATAGACATCCCATCTGGTCTTATGACTGAAGACAACACTTACAACATTAAAGCTAATATATTACATGCAGATGTCACACTTACTCTGCAACAAAACAAGCTTTCATTTCTATTCGCAGAAAATCAGCAGTATATTGGAAAGACTAAGATTCTAGACATCCGACTAAGTTCTGAAGGCATTAATATGATGGATTCTCAATATTCAATGCTTGAAGAGAATGACGTACGAGAAATACTAAAACCAAGAAATGCATTTTCTCACAAAGGAGACATGGGTAACGCCCTGTTAATTGCAGGTAGTTACGGTATGGCCGGAGCTGCAGTCTTAGCTACGCAAGCTTGCATGAGAGCTGGGGCTGGAAAAGTGACCATTCATACTCCAAAGAAAAATAATGATATAATGCAGATATCTGTACCTGAAGCGATAGTAGACCTAGACCAAGAAGAAACATATTTTTCAGAAACTATAGACAGTGATAAATTTGATGCAATGGGTATTGGACCGGGCTTGGGTCTATCTGAAAATACAGCAATCGCACTTATAGGACAGATAAGACGCACACATGCACCAATAGTGATAGACGCAGATGGATTGAATATTCTATCAAGTCATCGTGCATGGCTAGAGCAATTACCACAAGGGATAATAATGACTCCACACCCTAAAGAACTAGAAAGGCTAACAAACGTACACAATATAGAAGGTTATGAAAGACTTTCCAGGGCGAGAGATTTGGCTGAACATTTGCAATCATATATTATATTAAAAGGACATATTTCTGCACTCTGTCTACCTGATGGTCGCGTACTATTCAACTCAACCGGCAATGCTGGTATGGCAACAGCGGGCAGTGGAGACGTGCTTACAGGTATTATCACCGGTCTATTGGCTAGAGGATACAAACAAAAAGAAGCATGTATCTTAGGTATATACATTCATGGGCTTGCAGGAGACTTAGCAGCCAAAGAATTAGGTGAAGAGAGTTTGATCTCTAGTGACATCATAAAATATCTACCTAACGCTTTTAAAAAGTTGAACGATTAAAATCTAAACAAAATATTTATGAGAAAATTATTTATTGCATACCTTCTGTTGACAAGTGTTGCAATATATGCACAAACAGAAGTTAGCCGGTACAAACCGGGCATTACTCAGGATGGAGCAATATACTATCTGCCGAAGACATCTATAAGAATAGATCTTCTTATAGAAAAATCGGTTTACTCTCCTGGAGAATTTTGTCAATATGCTGGCAAATACCTCAACAACGAAGACGTAAAATGTGAATCTCACACTCTGTATAAAATTGCTCAAATTGGTATTTCTTCTGTGGGAATACCTGATACATCTAAATGCTACTCTATTAAATTAAATCCCAAAAATGCTACAACAAAGTTTGTTTTGGACGATGAAGGAATTCTTCTTGCTATAAATGCCACGCCAAAAGTTATTAATCAGCAAAAGGCTTTTAAACCCGCGCCCAAACCTGTAGCTATAAATCCACATAAGTTCATGAATCAAGATATTCTTTCAGCCGGTAGTACAGCTAAAATGGCGGAATTAGCTGCCCAAGAAATATATGATTTGAGAGACAGCAGGGCACAGTTGGCAAAAGGACAGGCTGAGTTTATGCCAAAAGACGGAGAACAACTAAAGATCATGCTTCAGAATCTTGATTTACAGGAGTCAGCCCTTACACAAGCATTTATTGGGACAACAGTAAAGGACACAACCGAACATATAATAATGTATTGTCCTGATCATGAGACTGCAAAATCATTATTATTCCGTTTCTCAAGCAAATTAGGAATGCTAGACAGAGATGATATGGCAGGTAATCCATATTATATAAGTATTGAAGACGAACATTTTGTACCACAGGAAAACACCTTAAATAATGGAAAGAAGAAAAAGACAGAAAATGGACTATTCGTAAACATTCCCGGTAAGATAAAAGCTACGTTATTTAATGGAGATAAAATGTTAGGAAGCATTGAAATTTATGCAGGACAGTTCGGCCATGCAGAATGTCTAAGTACAGAACTTTTCAATAAGAAATACGAAACACATCTTACATTGAATCCTAACACTGGAAGTGTTGAAAAATTAGAAACACTTTTGCAACAATAACAAAATAACACTTACAATACATGATAAAAGCGGAACCCCTAAGAATAAGGATTCCGCTTTATTAATTGATATATATGTATATAAGTTAGTCGAGATTAGCCAACTTGTTATCAGAAGCAAGAACGTCAACAATCTTATGTTTGTACATGTCCTCCATAAGATCACGAGCCGGTCCACAATACTTACGTGGGTCAAATTCAGCTGGTTTGTCAGCGAACACCTTACGTACAGCTGCAGTGAAAGCAAGACGAGAGTCTGAGTCGATGTTAATCTTACAAACAGCACTCTTAGAAGCTTTGCGAAGCTGCTCTTCTGGGATACCAACTGCATCTGGCAATTTACCACCGTTAGCGTTGATTGTATCAACATACTCCTGAGGAACAGAAGAAGATCCGTGAAGTACGATTGGGAATCCTGGCAACTGCTTCATGATAGCATCGAGAACATCGAATGCCAATGGAGGAGGAACCAAGCGACCTGTCTTCGGGTCACGTGTGCACTGCTCTGGTTTGAATTTGTATGCTCCATGGCTAGTACCGATAGAGATAGCAAGTGAATCAACACCTGTCTTTGTTACGAAGTCAATAACTTCCTCAGGTTTTGTATAATGAGAAACCTCAGAAGCTACCTCATCCTCAACACCTGCTAATACACCTAGTTCACCTTCTACACTTACATCATATTTGTGAGCATACTCTACTACTTTCTTTGTAAGAGCGACGTTCTCATCATAAGGAAGAGCAGAACCGTCTATCATAACAGAAGAGAAGCCGAAGTCTACGCAACTCTTGCATAGTTCGAAACTATCACCATGATCAAGGTGCAGAACGATTTCAGGATGTTTGCAACCTAATTCTTTTGCATATTCTACAGCACCCTGAGCCATATAGCGAAGCAGAGTCTGGTTAGCATAGTTACGGGCACCTTTAGAAACCTGAAGGATAACCGGTGACTTAAGCTCAGAAGAAGCTTTAACGATAGCCTGCAACTGCTCCATATTGTTGAAGTTGAAAGCTGGAATAGCGTAACCGCCATTGATGGCTTTCTTAAACATCTCACGGGTGTTTACCAAGCCTAATGTTTTGTAATCTACCATAATTATAATATTTATTAAATGAATAGTTTCCTACCTTTTAACCGACCGCAAAGGTACCATTTTAATTTATCAATCCCAAGTATTACAACATTTTTTAATAACAAAAAAGTAGCAACAATAATATAATGTTTTACTTTATATATCATCTCAGACAAATTGTAAGATGCAGTTTACAAAACATAAAAAATATTCAAACCTACATAATACATTTTATATTTAAAATCTGCTATTTTAAGTCTTTATGATAAAAATTGCATCATTATATCATAATTTGTTATAATTATATAATTATTTTATATACATTTGTACGAAAATAAGCAAGACCTAGAAAATGAGAAATTCTATATATATTTTTATTATTTTAATATGCCTACAATTCGGATCATGCATAAGAGGTAGCGACAAAGATGAACGTACAGAAAAGGAAGATTCTCTATTAAGAGTTACAGAAGATTCTGTATATAATATGACACCGAATGCTCTTAAAATGATAAATAAAGGATTAAAGGATGCAAAAGATAGTCTTACGTACTATGATTATTATCTTCAGTTAGGCAAATTTGCAGCAATGCAAACTCAAACATCAACCACAAAATATGCGGATAAGGTTATCAATTTTGCTAAAAGACAGAAAGAAACGCCAAGAATAAATGGACTTCTTGCAACAGCATATTCTATAAAGTCGTCCAGTCTATATATATTTCAAAAGAATATAGATGAATCTATAAACTTGTGCAAACAGGCATATAAGTTACTTATGAAAAGCGACAATAAAAATCATGCACCAGACTTGTTAGCAAATTTAGCAGATGCATATATATCAAAGAACAAAATACCAGAAGCGTCTTTTTACTATCGAAGAGCGCTCTTTCTTGTTGATTCATTAAAACTACCAAGCGAAAAGAATGTGTCTCTGTATATGGGACTTGCTCATATATACCAAATATTAGGAGACAACAAACAGGCTGAAAGATACTATTATGAGACAGAAAAACATTTCCAAGGTCTTAAACCTAACCTTAAAGTGTATTATCTATCAAATGCAGGATCCTATTACTATTATGCTAAAAATTATAAGAAAGCGCTTGAATTTTTCCTTAGGATGAAAAGTATACTGTCTGAAAGAGGCATGAAGGGCAGTTTTGATGACAAATTAGGAAAATTAGATCTTGCAGACATATACCTTAATTTGGGTAATATAAACAAAGCAATTGTTTACCTCAATGAATGTGAGCCATATTTTAAAAAAATAAAAGCCAAAGACTGCATTTATTATGCTAATTCTATACGACTTGGGATAGCTGTAAAACAAAAAGATATAAAGAAGGCATCTAATATATTAAAAAGAGGAACGGTTTCGCCTCCTTCTCTAACCGAAATAGTAGAAATCAGAAATAGATATGCTCGTAAATTTTACGAACAATGTGACAATTATAAAGATGCATACAAAAGTTTAAAAAAGTCTATAAACATAGAAGACTCAATAGCAAAAGAGCGCCAATATATGCGTGCATCCGAAATAATGATGAGATTCACAGAAGATACTTTATCACTACATAAAAAGATTGAGATACAACAAAAAGACATAACAGTCCGCAAAACGGAAAATGCATTTTGGCTTTCTATAAGCATAATTTTAATTCTTATTTTGGGAATTGCATTCTGGTTTGTATATTTTAGAAAAATTAGTTTACAAAATGATATAAAGATAATGCAATTAAAATTACTAAATGCACGTAACCGAATATCACCACATTTCATTTTTAATGTATTGAACAACAAAATAACAAGCACAAATAAACAAGAAGCCGACGAACTAATGATGCTTGTAAAACTGATAAGGGCAAACCTAGATATTTCACGTAACACATATATAAGTCTTAAAGATGAACTAGATTTTGTAAAATACTATATTAATATTGAAAAGTATATATTAGGAGACGATTTTGAGTTCATCTTAAAAGTGCCTGATAATCTTATAATTTCTGAAATAACAATACCGTCTATGTTCATACAGATATTGGCAGAAAATGCGATCAAGCATGGACTAAAATGTAAAGAGGGAAAGAAAATACTTGAAATCAATGTAAGCAATAACACGAATGGTACAGATATCATTGTAAAAGACAACGGAATAGGATTCGATATACGACGCAGCAACAATAGTAGTACAAAAACCGGGCTTGACATTATAACACGCACCTTTGCAATATGCAACAAGAGCATTAAGTATGACAAATACAGATTTGATATACATAATATAATAGATGAACATGGAAAAATAGCTGGATGTGAAAATGTACTGCATATACCAAACATAAAACAAAGAAAATAGAAGTCACATGTAATTTTATGACAATCATACCTAATATAGAAACAGATAATCACTAAAAAGGCACATTCATTCCATTTCATGAAAAGACACGCTTGCAGAAGTGTCTGATTTTAAGTAATTTTGCAAGCACTTAATATCCATAACGAATACTTAATATAGGATGAAAGCAATTATTGTTGATGATAGCATAGCGGCCATAGAGGCATTAAAAGCGAAACTCAAAGAATCATACCATGATATACAGGTAGTGGCCACTGCCACTAATGGTAATGAAGGATTAACATTAGTAAGAAATAGTAATCCTGATTTATTGTTCTTAGATATAGAACTTCCAGATATATCGGGACTTGATTTTCTATATCAAATGCGCAATAGTTCAAACAATTGGTGCCATGTAATAATATATACATCGTACAGCAACTATATGTTACCTGCATTCCGAAATTACGCCTTTGACTTTTTACAAAAGCCAATTGAGGACAAAGATCTTGAAGCTGTAATGCAAAGATTTTATACTGATTATCAACAGCCACACCTAAATAATAATAAGTATGACATGCAAAACCAAGGTAACGGTAAACTTCTTTTTTACATAAATTCTATTGACTTTTGTCTTATCACAATCAAGGATATTGGTTTATTCAGATATAATCATGACCTAAGGGTCTGGGAAATTATAGTAAATGGACGTAAAAACATAATAAGACTAAAACGTAACACACAAAAAGAGTCAATATTAAACATTAGCGACACATTTGTACAAGTGCATCAGAAATATATCATCAATATTAATTATTTAATGGAGGTGACCGATAATGTATGTCGTTTCTTCCCTCCTTTTTCTAACTTGGATTACGTAAAGGTCGGACGTTTATACCGCAAAAGACTATTAAACAACTTTTTGGGCGTAAATTCATTTTAAGAGTGCGGAATAATCTTTATTATATACATCCATTCAATCTAGATATTAATATATTACACCTATTTTACTTATAATCGAAATATTCAAAATCGGCGTATCCTGATTGGTTTTTACCCGTACAATAAAGACCAAGGACAACACCAGTAAATCCACCTACTACTTCAGAACTCAACAAACAAGTATCTGCTGTCTTTATTTCATGATAAAGTTTCCCATCTGTTGAATATTCCATATGATAATATTTTTCATCACCACGTACACGTAAATAGATATTCTTCGCTTTTGATATTTCTGCATTGCTAACATAGTCTTCATAAACTAAGCCCTTAACTTGAAGCCTGTATTTTACTACTTGCCTCCCATCTACATTGGAGACACTTATATCATAGTGACCATCATTTGTCTGGTATACAGTAAGTCCGGCCTCATCATCTGATATATATTTACCAAGTGATAAAGATGTACCAATAGAAAACATTGCACTCTCTTGACGACGACCGATGAAAGTAGGTTGGATATTTTCGGTCAAACTGCTAGCAGAAGCATACAATCTTAATTTGCCATTCTTTATCTCATATTTTGATTCATCTGGATTCTGGATATAAATCCATTCTGGACCAATCTCCTTAAGGCTATTAACATTATCAAAATCTATTCTTTTTGGAGATAAAGGCATATTAACCGGAGTAAGTGTATGTACTTCCATCAATGTATCTATTGTTCCATTCTTATTAACGATTGGCCATCCATTCTCAGCCCAATCTACAGGAGATACGAATGTTTCTCTACCCAGATGATGATAATTACCTCCATAAGTTCGAAAGCCCAAAAATGCAATCCACCAAGAACCATCTTGCGCCTGTACCAAATCTCCATGTCCTGTACCTTGTATCTGATTGTTTTCTGATATACACCTCTGATGACATAATATTGGATTATTAGGATTACCATCATAAGGTCCGTAGATATTCTTGCTACGGGCAATCGTAAGCATATGTCCGTATTCTGTTCCTCCCTCTGATATCAGGAGGTAATAATAGCCATCCTTATAATATATATGCGGACCCTCTGGATAACGTCCACCGGTACCTTGCCATATCTGTCTGCTTTCTGTTAGTTGTTTGCCTGTCTTAGAATCTATCTCGCACAACCATATTGCATCATCAGGATTACTTACCATATAGCATTTTCCATTCTCAAAATAGAAAGAAGGATCTATGCCCTTTTGTTTCAGCCACACCGGTTCGCTCCATGGGCCTTTTGGATTTGTAGCTGTAACAAAAAAGTTACCGCCATGCCCTATGTTTGTCGTTATCATATAATAGGTTCCATTGTTGTATCTGATAGTTGGAGCATATATGCCAGTCCATGATGAAGCGCCCATTAATGGCAACTGAGATTTGCGATCAAGCACATTTCCAATTTGTTGCCAATGTATCATATCTTTACTATGGAATATTGGCACTCCTGGAAAATATTGGAAACTACTATTTACTAAATAGAAATCATTACCTACTCTACATACACTTGGATCTGGATGATAACCTGGAATCACAGGATTATGATAAGTCTGTGCCTTTATGCTAAAACACAAAGCACCAAGAACTGTCATCAAAAGTATTTTTTTCATGGTAAGAACGTTTTTCTAATCGGCAAAATTAGATAATATTTTTATTAAATCCAAGCTATAAACAAAAAAGGATAGTATATACTACAAGACATAAACCGAGATGAAATTATTAAATTCTATCAATACCCTTTATTATATTCTTAAGGAGATATGTAGCATTCTGATTACGTGCCACCCCTTCTGTTATCTTATATGAATATTTTATATTATCTTCAAGTTTTATTTCGAAACAATAATTATGGAAACGCATAGGATTTTCATCTTCCAACTTAGATAGTTCTAGGTCGTGTGTTGCTATTACGCCTGTTACCGGCAACTTTGATATTTCTTGCAAAAATAGTCTTGAGCCATTCAATTTATCTAAAGAGTTGGTTCCTTTTAATATCTCATCTAGTATGATAAGAGTATTATCGGATTGTTTACAATTATCTATCAATTGCTTAAGCCTCAACAGTTCTGCATTGAAATACGATATCCCATGGGTTAAGTCATCAGTAGTACGCATGCTGGTGAATAGTGTAAAGATTGAAGCTCTGAATGAATCTGCAAAGACTGGCATTCCGTTAAGCGCAAGAATATAATTAACCCCAATAGATCGTAAGAATGTGCTTTTGCCAGCCATATTAGCACCTGTTATTATATAATAGTTACCATCAACAATATTAAAATCATTCTTTACGGCTTCTGGGCCAATAAACGGATGATATAGTCCCCTGACCTCATACACGACATTATCAGTGTCAACGATATTTGCAACGCAGGCTTCTTGTTCATTATATCTGAATGTTGCCATAGATACAATTGCATCAAATTCACTCAATGCATCAACCCATTCCTCTATTTTGTCCAAATAAGTTTTCTGCCATTTTAAAAATCTCCTTACCAGGAAGAAATCACTCAGAAATAGAATATTAAAGATGACTAGTCCTAGAATATTAGATCTACGGTCTATTCTGGAAAGTATATCAGAGAGCTGTCCGAATGATTCTAAAGAGTTGGATGTTTCTGAAAAGAGTAAATCTTTTATCCGTTTTATCTCAATGCTTTTAAATTCAGAACCTGCAATCAACTTTATAATTCTTATATATGAGTTTAATTGTTTATGCAGACTGTTAACAGCCTTGCTTATCTCACGAAGAGGTTTAGCTGTAAACATAAGTATAACGAATAATTGTATACAACTCCATATCATAGGAAAATCAGCACTCAAAGGTGTGAATACAGACAGCAATATCAAAACGAAAAGGATAACGATCGCAACGATAGCCAAAATAAGGGAGTAAAGAGTTCCAAGGTTTGGATTTACTTTCATTTTACCAACATTACGAAGAACCTCTATTATTGCTTTTGTATCTATCACCTGCTCTTGACCGCAAGCCAAAAAATCAGTTCTCCATTTATCAGCTTCTGCCATTTCGTCCACTGCCTCTCGCCTACGGTCTATGGCCTGTTTATCTCTTAAAAGATTTTTAAGGTTCGAAGCAAGTCGGTCACGTCCACCCACAGTTATTGCCCTACAGATGCGATTGTATAAAGAATCACAGCCAAAGACATCCATATCAAATGTGAATGAGTGATTGCTGTCTACATATCTTGCTCCATTATCAAAAGATGAAAAATCAGAATCTAAATATTTCAATTCTTTACTATAAACTTTTTGTATATTACTCAACCGCATTATGTTTTCACTGTTGTTAATATCCCTTCTGCGCAAAATCACATAAGATGCTAACAGCACTAATGTAATCAAAAGTAAAATTACATGTAATCCTCCTATACAATAGAAAACAAATGAGGTCAATGCAGCGATAAACGATATCAATTCGGAAACAATGAAAAAACGATTTTTATTTTTCAGTAACGTTATATCAACGTTTAATGACTCTACTTTATTGGTATAAAAATTTTTAAAATTTTGTTTCATATTACTTTGTATAGATTCATCCTACGATGAGCGGTATTTGTGCAAAGTTAATGCTTTATACTCTAAACAGGATTAAAATTAAGAAACATTTTATTTTTTAATGGAAATAGCAATAATAGTCTGAACGTAATCATTATAATGACATTCGGCCTTATAATAATGATGTTGAATATTATGTATTGGAGACTGATTAAGTTATCTTACAGCAAATATTTTATAATAAAAACGCCACTATACCACAAGCCTAGTGTTTATGGGCTTTTTAGAGTTAATAAAATACCACAAAACGTCACCAAAATGCCACTTTTATAAAGTTACTTACTTAATACAGAAAAGCTATACTCCGACAATACAAAAGCTATGATCCGACAATGTGAAAGCTATGACTTTGACTATGCCTGAATTAGCTATACATCTTTGTTGTTATACTTACTGATTTACTATACAAGTTATTGAAAGCTTTACTGAAACACTTTACATAAACATAAAAACATTACTGAATTTCTTGACATAAAAGAAATATTTAATTATTAAATCTTTTGGGGGTGGCGTTTTAGTGACGTTTTGTGGTGTTTACCATTATAGGGGCTGATTCTTATTTTACTGTAATTCAGCCAGTTAACACCAATAGTGGTATTGTGGTATTTTATTTTTGTAATTTTCTAACCTTTAAAATAATATAGAGCAGAGGTATAGAAATAAAAAAAGGGGCTCCGCTGAGTCCCAACCTTTGTTAACCTTAAATCTAATACTATGAAAAACACGATGCAAAGGTAGGCTATTTTTTCACTTATGCAATAGTTCTGTCATTGAATATTCATTTTAATGTCATTTTCTTGATTTAAATCAATTAATTTGTTTGCGTTAACAATTTAATTAAAATTCCTTTCATAAACTCCTAAGTTACTAATTTAGAGCCTAATACCAAAAATTCAAACACTATTCAACATAAAGCAAAAAAGCCTCCATCCAGAAAACTTGAGAGAGAAATAGTTTACGGATGGAGGTTTAAATTATAGGAAACTAAACTTATTCTTTTATTTCTTCTGTTTTTCCTACAGCGCCATCTGACTCCAAATTTTTCTTATTAGGTTTTCCTGCATATTTTAGAGAACCTACTCCAGATACACCTCCAGAGATTTCTTCTGAAGCGTAACACTTTATTCCACCAACACCTGATACATCAGCCTTTACCGTTACAGCATGCAGATCAAGGGCATTAATACTACCAACTCCAGAACAGTCTAAAACAGCATTGCTTGCCTTACCCTTAATTTCTACACTGCCTACGCCACTATTATCAATCTTAACAGATACAGCTTCAATATTATCTATTTTGAGTTTACCAACGCCAGAATTGTCTATATCTATTTTAGGTACATTAAGATTGCCAATATTAATAGTGCCTACACCACTGTTATCAATTGAATTCAATGTTGGTGCGCATATCCGAATTTTGATACGACCATCCTGCATGTCGTATCTCTCATCTGAAGAAATACTTAAAGCTCCTTTTTCTGTCTTTAGTATTATAAAAGGCATATAATTATCAGGAGCCGTTACAGATATACTACACTTTCCACCCTTAGTCTGGACAAATTCTACCTCACCTACGGTATTGAAGTCTATAGACTGAAAGTTCATGTCAGAATAATTTTTCGTAATAACCTTATCACTTGGTTCAAGATACGTTCCACCTCTATGAGAGAAAAGAACAGAAGGCCTGCAAGATGTCATTGCAATCAAACAGACCAAGGCTAATGCCATAAAATAACTAATCTTTTTCATATCTTATATTTTAATAGTTAAAAGCATATTTGCAGTGTTATACATATGTAGAACACTGCAAAAGTATATAAAATATTGATACGCTCCAAATATTTGAATGTTTTTTTTGAAATTATTTTTATTTCTATATATATTGGGCATCATATTGCCGGTATAGAAACGACAAAACGATTACCATCTGTATAGCTGGTATCAAGAGTTACGGTTCCTCCCATTCGCATTACCAAACTTCTGCATGATGTAAGTCCGATACCTGCTCCTGGAAGAAAATCATTCAACTTTACAAATTTTTCAAAAATAATTTCTGCTTTATCTATAGGTATAGGAATACCTGAATCAGTAACAGTAATAACATATTTAGTTTTATCATCATTGCAGGAACAAAATATTCGTATATTCCCCTTTTCTGTAAATTTGCATGCGTTATCCAATAGTTTTTGTAAAACCTTGGTTAATAGCACTCTGTTAGCATATATTTCAAAATGGTCTGAAAAACGACTTGAATATGAAAGTTGAACTGTATCTTTTGCAAAAGGTTTCATATCAATGATAATCTTATTAAAGAATTCACTACACAGAATCTTTTCCTTTTGAGGAGTGTCTCTATTACTTTCCACCAATGACAATTCAAGCATATTGTCTATAATACCAGTTAGTTGCAAAGAGTTATCATTTATTCGTTGTGACATTTCTTTGCGCATATCATCATCCAAATTCATACCCGAACTCGTGATAATCTGAGAAAATCCGGCTATAGCATTTAATGGTGTGCGTATCTCATGACTTATATTTCGTATAAAATCTTCTTTCAGTCTATCTGATTCTTCTGCTTTTTCCCAAGCTTTACGCAATTCTTTGTTTTTATGGTTCATTCGCTCCAATTCCTTATGTTTTATGTGACCATAATACATAAATGATATTACTACAAATAGAAATAAGAATACGACACCCAAAGTAATAATTAGATAAAGGTTATACTTCATTTCACCTTGTACTTTTTTTATTTTTACAGCATCAGCATCATGTGACATCGCTAGAAAATCCTCTCCATTGACAATAGCACTTATAGAATCTTTTACTTCTATAAGTTTCTTATAAGATTGTAACGTTTTGATAGGATTACCTATTTTTGTACATAAAAGATATCTCATTTCTGCACGGTCTTCTGGTATTTCTATCGAATCAGCTGCAGAAAGTGCACCATGATAATCATGCTTAAAAAAACGATCTATACTTACAAAGTAGTATTTATAACTTGCAGCAGGAAAAGTCTTATCCTTTTTAGAAGTCTTTACGAACAAATCATAATAATATCTGAACCCTTTTTCATCATCTAGATGCAATGAAACAAGGCACTCGATTGCATACCCATAGCATAGGTCATATATTCTATTTCCGGCAAAACGAATTGCTAATTTTGCCTGTCTGTCAGCTTCTTTAGGTGAGTCATCAATATAAAGATTTGCTATCTGCCAATAAACTTCTGATGTATTAGCATTTTTTACATACTTATTGAATATACTTAGAGACTTTTTATAGTTTTTCAAAGCAAGACTTTGATTTCCTCTTTTGCCATACAGTAAACCTAAAGCATAATAACTCTGAGCTAATCCATAATAATTTTTTTCTTGAAGTGCTTTTGTTTGCATTTCATTAGTCTCATAAAGCCCCTTATATATCCGATATGCATCTGCAAAATAGCATATTTCATTAATCCAAACTCTGTAATATTTATCTTGATTGCCACGTTCAGCGTATAGAGATTTCAGTTCTTCGCCTGTATTAATGAATTCATGCATATTTTTTTTATCATAGAAGCCTTTGACAAACTTTGCAACAAGGACTTTCTCTTTTGTTGCATTTTTGTCTTCTGAGGCTTCGCATAATAATGGCTTGAAAGCAATCAACACGACAACAAGAAGCAATATATTATAGATTTTCCACATCAACAGTATATCTTTAATTTTGCAAATTTACATTTAAATTTTAAAAAGCCAAAGAATAACCTTGCTTTTATCCTAAATAATGTTTATGAGCCTAATTGATCTTAATATATAGTAACTCGAAATACAATAGGTATCAAAAATTAAGACTAACTATTTATATAATATTACTCCTTCTTGTTTCATTCCGTCCATCATTATTTTAAGAGGTTTAGTAAAACGAACATGCCGTACATACTTAGTTTCTTCTACTGCCGGCATTGAATCTAGTATGTCTTTTCTGAATATGCCATCACCTACATTCGCATTTATAGTGAAATACCCCACTCCAAAACTTGTTAGGTTCTGGAAAAAGTGAGTTCCCTGACTTGGATCTACATGATAATTAGCCAGACTTATTTCGACAATAACTCGCGCAGCACTTATATGTGGCCATTTTACAGGTATGCCCAGCCAATAATCGCTAGATCCCCAACGGCCAGGACCTATAAGGATATAAGTTTTGCCATCATTTAGAAAAGTCCTGTTTATTTTTTCTATATCATCAGCTATATATAGATTATTAGCAGCAGAAAAATCATCGTCGGTCTTTACGTATACAACATCAATTACATCATCACAAATGCCATGTCCCAATGATTTATGAGAACGAAGCAGACATTTTTCATCGTTAATCAATGCCAAATCCTGATCAAGAACCTGTTTACTGTCTACAATAGGACGTATCTGAAGCAAATAAAAGTCTCCTGTTTTATCTGCATTTACATTACATGCAAATTCTATTTCTACTGGACGACGCATACTAGATTGTCCATATTTCATAGACATCTGCAAAATTTTTGGTAAAGGAAATACTCCTTGCTGTAAAACTCCGCAGAAGGATATTATCTTTCTTCCACCTTCATATAGACCATCACGAATTATCTGGTCATGTGGATCGAATGTTGATGCTATGTAGTTTAATGATCCATCTGCATCTGCTTCCTTTACACGAAGACGCTTTATATTAAAACCATCATCTACCTTAAAGTCATCGCAAACATCTTTCATGTCAAGTGCATAGAATTGTGTTTGTGTTTCACGAAGTGCTGTTTCCATTTCACTGGTCTGCAACACCTGATTGGGATGATATGGACTTACTCTAAGGGTTTGTCCGCCATCTACTATATATTTGCCTAAGCCTAATGCTAAACTTACGACACCTTCTTCGGATGTTTCGTCACCGATTGGATAATAGTTTATAGAGCGTAATACTCCACTCATATTAGGATAGAAATGATCTCCATACTGTTTGCCAACAACCTCTTGTAAGATAACAGCCATTTTTTCTTGATCTATCAGGTTACTAGTAGCTGTCATATATGCCTTGGAATCATGATAATATACTGATGCATATACTCCCTTTATAGCACTTGACAGCATACTCAACATTTCATACTTATCCTCAAGATAGGGTATCATATAAGTTGAATAAATACCTGCAAATGGCTGATAGTGAGAATCTTCCAACAGGCTGGATGAACGTATAGCAATAGGACTGTTGGTCGCTTCAAAGAATGTAAAGAAATCGGCGACCAAACGGTCTGGAAGCTTTGCTTTTAGGAAATGATGCAATATTTCATCATCATCTCTATCACTAAGCGCAATCTGATAGAGATTGTTACTATCCATAAATTCATCAAATATATCTGTGCACAACACTACAGTCTTTGGTATTGAGACATTGGCATTTTCAAATTCATTGAATTCAGGATGACTTTTTATTATATTGTCAAGAAAAGCAAGACCTCTACCCTTTCCTCCTAATGAACCGTCACCTATTCTGGCGAAATGTGAGTAGCTATCAAATTGATCACGACGAAACACTGCTACCACTCCTATATTCTTCATGTGACGATATTGTACAATGGCATCAAATATAATTTGTCTATGCGCATTAACATCCTGCAACTTATGCCATGTGACATTTTTAAGGAATGCAGAGACTGGAAATATAGCACGGGCACACAACCAGCGACTCATGTGATTACGAGACACATGGTAAAGCATAGAATCATTAGGTATATTGAATATATTATCCTGTAGTTCCTTCAGATTGTGAATACGCATTATTTCTGCATGCGTTTTGGGATCACGGAAAATAAAATCTCCAAAACCCATATGTTCTGCCAGTATATTGCGTAGATCGATATTCATTTTCTTAGAGTTCTTGTCTATGAATCTGAAACCTTGCTTCGTTATTTTATTTTTATTTTCTGTTTCTGAGCTTTGCAATATAAGAGGTATATATTCATCTTTATTACGAATTTCAGTTAAAAGTTTTAATCCGGCCTCTGAATCTTTCTCACCATTAACAGGAAAACGACAATCTGATATTACCCCGAGTGTATTGTCAGAATATTTGTTGTATATATTTATTGCCTCCTCATAATTCCGGGCCAGTACCACTTTTGGTCGGCCACGCATTCTAAGTGCTGCTATATGTGGATTAAGTGCCTCTGTTGCAAAACGTTGGCTTTGAGCTAAAATATAATTATAGAGATTGGGAAGTACAGAAGAATAGAATCTTATACTATCTTCTACCAATAATATCATCTGTACACCGGCTTCACGTATATCGTGTTCGATGTTCATTTTATCCTCTATAAGTTTGATAATTGAAAGTATCAGATTAGTATTTCCTAACCAACAAAATACATATTCAAAAATTGAAAGATCTTCATTCTCCATCCTTTTTGTTATACCATGAGAAAAAGGGGTAAGTACTACGCATGGAATATCAGAAAAGCTGTCTTTAATTGCACGAGCAACAGCAAAGGCATCGTTATCTGCATTACCCGGCATGCATATCACAAGATCTACATTTGTAGATTTAAGAACATGAGATGCTTCATCTATAGTACTGACCTGGGTAAATGTAGGGGGATAGCGCAAACCTAATTCAGTGTATTCATTAAATATCTTTTCATCCACTCTACCATCATCTTCAAGCATGAAAGCATCATAAGGATTGGCCACAATCAAGACATTGAAGATGCGTCTGGTCATAAGGTTAACGAAAGAGACATCTTTAAGATAAAAACGATTCCATTCTTGTGGTATTTTATTTTCCATTTATATTAGTTATTTATTGCAGCAAAGTTAATGTAATTTTTCGATCGGACCAAACTGAATGGTAATATATTATATACTCTATTATTTAAAAATCTATTATTTTGCGGCTATGAATTAATGACAGATTATGTCACAATATTACTAAAATATAACCAGAAAGGCTTATTTATAATTGCATTGAAGTCTTTTCTCAATTTTTTTTTGTTATTTTGCATTCAGAAATCGTAAAAACAATAAATGAAAAAATGAAAAAGAATTTGAAGACATCCACCTTATGTGTACAAGCTGGATGGGAACCAAAAAATGGAGAACCAAGGGTATTGCCTATAATACAGAGTACTACTTTCAAATATGACAACAGTGAAGAAATGGCTATGTTGTTTGACCTGAAAAAAGAAGGTTTTTTCTATACAAGATTACAGAATCCGACAAATGATGCAGTGGCTAAAAAGATTGCGGCACTGGAAGGCGGTGTTGGGGCAATGCTAACTTCATCTGGACAGGCTGCAAATTTTTATGCTGTATTTAATATATGTGAGGCCGGTGACCATATTATTGCTTCTAACGAAATTTATGGTGGAACGTTCAACCTTTTTGGAGTTACTATGAAAAAGTTAGGTATTGAATGTACTTTCGTTAATCCAGAAAGCAGTGAAGATGAAATACAAAAGGCATTTAAGCCTAATACTAAATTAGTATTTGGTGAAACTATTTCTAACCCTGGATGCAATGTTCTTGATATTGAGAAATTCTCAAGAATTGCTCACAAGAATGGCGTTCCTCTTTTAGTGGACAATACTTTTGCTACTCCTATAAATTGTCGCCCTTTTGAATGGGGGTGTGATATAGTAACTCATTCTACTACAAAATATATGGATGGACATGCTACCTCTGTTGGTGGTGCTATTGTTGATAGTGGCAATTTCAATTGGGACGCATACGCCGACAAATTTCCAGGCCTTTGCACACCTGATGAGTCATACCACGGACTTACTTACACTAAAGCTTTCGGTAAATTAGCATACATCACTAAATTAGTAGCTCAACTGATGCGTGACCTTGGTTCTATACCTAGTCCTAACAATTCATTCTTGCTTAATTTAGGACTGGAGACTTTGCATTTGCGCGTTCCTCAGCATTGTAAGAATGCACAAAAAGTGGCTGAGTTTTTGAAAGATGACACTCGCGTGGCTTGGATACATTACTGCGGACTAAAGGATGACAAGTGTTATGAACTAGGTCAAAAATACATGCCCAACGGCTCTTGTGGGGTTATAGCTTTCGGACTTAAGGGCAACAGAGATACAGCAATAAAATTCATGGATTCTCTTGAGATGATTAATATAGTAACTCATGTTGCTGACGCACGCACTTGCGTACTGCATCCGGCCAGTCACACACACCGCCAGTTAACAGAGAAACAGTTGAAAGCAGCTGGAATAGCTCCTGACTTGATTCGCATATCTGTTGGTATTGAGAATATTGAGGATATATTAGATGACATAAAACAGGCTTTGGACAAAATTTAACATCCAAAGTTTCATAAGATAAAAGACAACCGAATATTCCTAACAAACACGGTTGTCTTTTTCTTTCAAATATATTAGCAGTATCTTCTCTTTTAACAAAACGTAAGCAAACATACAAAATATTTGGGATTTCTTTTGGTCATTCCAATATTAAATTCTACTTTTGTGATAGTCTAAATGACAATTTGATAATTTAACAATAAAAACACATTACTATGGAAGTTAAGAAAATAATGCAAGACTTGGAGCAAAAACACCCAGGTGAGGCAGAATATCTGCAGGCAGTAAAAGAGGTCCTAATTTCAATTAAAGATGTATATAACCAGCACCCTGAATTTGAAAAGGCAAAAATTATTGAAAGAATAGTAGAACCTGAAAGGATTCTTACTTTCCGTGTACCATGGGTAGATGATAAAGGAGAGGTACATGTAAACATTGGTTATAGAGTGCAGTTTAATAGCGCGATTGGACCTTACAAAGGTGGACTGAGATTCCATCCTTCAGTAAATCTTTCTATTCTTAAGTTCTTGGGATTCGAGCAAACTTTCAAGAATTCACTTACTACTTTGCCTATGGGTGGTGGCAAAGGTGGATCAGATTTCTCAATAAGAGGAAAAAGTGATAATGAAGTTATGAGATTCTGTCAAGCTTTTATGACAGAACTTTTTAAGGTTATAGGTCCAGAAACAGACATCCCTGCTGGTGATATAGGTGTAGGTGCCAGAGAAATAGGATATCTATTTGGTATGTACAAAAAACTAACTCATCAATGGAATGGTGTTATAACAGGTAAAGGACTTGAATGGGGTGGTTCTAGAATAAGGCCAGAAGCAACAGGATTCGGTGCCCTTTATTTTGTAAATCAAATGTTACAAACGCATAATATAGATATTAAAGGTAAAACTATTGCTGTGAGTGGTTTTGGCAATGTAGCATGGGGAGCTGTGACCAAGGCTACACAACTTGGTGCAAAGGTTATAACTATTTCTGGTCCTGATGGCTATATATATGATCCAGACGGAATTTGTGGAGAGAAAATAGATTATATGCTTGAGCTTCGCGCCACTGGTAATGATGTCTGTGCACCGTATGCGGAAATGTTTTCTGGGGCTAAGTTTATTCCAAACAAACGTCCTTGGGAAGTTAAGTGCGATATAGCATTACCGTGTGCTACACAGAATGAACTGAATGGCAATGATGCTGATATTCTACTAGCTAATCACCCTATATGTGTAGCTGAGGTTTCTAATATGGGATGTACTGCAGAAGCTGTCGAAAAATTCGTAAAAGCTAAACAATTGTTTGCCCCTGGCAAAGCTGTAAACGCTGGTGGTGTTGCTACCTCTGGATTGGAGATGACACAAAATGCGATACGCCTTAGTTGGAGTTCAGATGAAGTTGATGAAAAATTGCATCAAATTATGCATAGCATACACGAGCAATGTGTAAAATATGGTAAACTTAATGATGGATATATCGACTATGTCAAAGGTGCTAACATAGCTGGATTCATGAAAGTTGCAAACGCAATGATGGCTCAAGGTATTGTGTAAATGATTATGAAATAATTTAATATTTCAGTAAATATATTAGCCTTGTTCCTCTTTTAAAATGAGGGGCAAGGCTTCTAATTTAGAAAAAATGATTCTGTAAAATTATTGATCGACTTTATAATTAAAAAACATTTCTTTTTATATTAACTAGAAAAGATTGGAATTACAAAAAGAAATTACTTCTTTGTCTTAATCAAAAACTCCTTTACATTCGATGTAATCTGATTATTACCTTGAGCAACTGCTACACAGAATTTGGCAATACCATCTTTTAATCTTTTATCGGCCTTTACTGTAGCTGTATACCTTATTCCTTTATAAGGCAAGATACTTTCAACATGAATATTGGGAGATATAAATATATGTTTATTACCTGTTGTTTCTATAACCGTAGGCTGCACATCATAAAGTGTATCTGATGAATTATTAATAACTTCAAATATAACTTTACATTCTTCATTAGCCCTTAATATTCCATCCGGATTCATATCAACAAATCTTGCATTACGTATTTCTATGGTCGAATTTAATTTAAACCCATATGATGCTCCATTACCAACATCTGATACTATAGCTGATTGAGACAATGTCTGTGGTTGCACTGCACTATAATTTCCACTGTAAGTAGTGTCATTGTATTCATATATTCTATCGTCTGCACTATTCGTAGGATCAAAGCCACTAGGATCATCCGTAGCATCATCTCGCGAAACTCCATTTTGCCTACACTGAACGTTTTCTTCTGCTTTGTCGGCAATAGAACCTATTGCAGCACCAGCAACTGCCCCACCAGCCATTCCAAAGATTGAACCTAAATCACTCCCTCTAGGTCCACTACTTATACCACCAATAGCAGAACCTAACATTGAACCGATCATTGATCCAGCGTAGGCTCCATTTGCTGTATATGAGCCACAGCTACTTAATGTTATAGCCCCGCATAGAAATAATACAGACCTCTTCATATCAATTTATTGTTTTATTGCTGCAAATATAATTTATTATATTGAAAACAAATAAAACTCTATATTTTTTTAACTATTAAACCCGTAAAATAAGAAGACGCCTCTTTTTTTTTAAGAGACGTCTTCATTTTTTATCTAACTGTAATTTATTCAGCTTTTGGAGCTTCTTCAGTTTTTGCTTCTTCTGCTTTTGGAGCCTCTACGACAGTTTCTTCTACTTTAGCAGTAGCTTTCTTACCTGCACGACGAGTTTTCTTTGCAACTGGTTTATTTGTCTTTGCCATGTTTTCATCATAGTCAACAAGTTCAATAAAACAAATTGAAGCTGCATCTCCTTGGCGAGATCCTAATTTGATTATACGAGTGTATCCTCCTGGACGATCAGCCACTTTAGCAGAGACTTCCTTGAAGAGTTCCGTAACAGCAAATTTATTTTGCAGATTACGAAAGACAACACGACGTGAATTAGTTGTATCTTCTTTAGAACGTGTTATCATAGGTTCTACATATTTTTTCAAAGCCTTTGCTTTGGCAAGAGTCGTAGTGATTCTTTTGTGCATGATCAGAGATATTGCCATGTTTGCAAGCATCGCATTACGGTGAGATGCAGTACGACTCAAGTGGTTGAATTTCTTATTGTGTCTCATTTTTTTTTAATCTTTATCTAATTTATATTTAGAAATATCGGTTCCAAACGATAGATTCAGACTCTCGAGCAAATCATCAAGCTCAGTGAGCGATTTCTTACCGAAGTTACGGAACTTCAAGAGGTCAGTCTTATTGTACTGTACTAAATCGCCTAATGTTTCTACATCAGCAGCTTTCAAACAATTGAGAGCACGTACTGACAGATTCATATCAACGAGTTTAGTCTTTAACAATTGACGCATATGAAGAACTTCTTCATCAAATTCTTGATTATTTTCATTTTCACCTGTTTCAAGAGTGATTTTCTCATCAGAAAACAACATGAAATGATAAATCAAAATTTTTGCGGCCTCTTTAAGGGCATCCTTCGGGTTGATGGAACCATCCGTTGTTACATCTATAACAAGCTTGTCATAGTCAGTTTTCTGTTCAACACGGAACGGCTCAACTGAATATTTTACATTACGGATTGGAGTGTAAATAGAATCGATTGGAATTACGTTAGCATCGGTGCAGTACTCGCGATTTTCATCAGACGGTACATATCCGCGACCTTTGTTAATGGTAAGATCAATCTGCATTGAAGCTTTGGCATCTAAATGACAAATCACCATTTCAGGGTTTAACACTTCAAATCCAGTCAGATACTTACCTATATCACCAGCCTTAAATTCCGTAGAATTCTCGACGGTGATACTGACTTTTTCATTCTCGAATTCTTCTACTACTTGCTTGAATCTTACTTGTTTCAGATTCAAGATAATGTTGGTTACATCTTCCTTTACACCAGGTACTGATGAGAACTCATGCTCCACACCCGCAATGCGGATTGTGTTAATAGCATAACCCTCGAGCGATGAAAGAAGAATACGGCGTAAAGCGTTACCGACGGTAACACCAAAGCCAGGCTCTAATGGACGAAATTCGAATTTACCGAACTTGTCATCAGCCTCCAGCATTACTACTTTATCAGGTTTTTGAAATGCTAATATCGCCATTAATTTAATGATTTATTTAGAGTACAACTCAACGATTAATTGTTCCTTTATATTCTCTGGAATGTCGGCACGTTCTGGCTTATGCAAGAACTTACCACTCTTAGTATTCTCATCCCACTCAATCCAAGGATACTTACTGTGGTTAAAACCAGCAAGCGCAGCATCTATGACTTCTAATGATTTAGCCTTTTCGCGTACTGCTATAATCTGACCTGGTTTAACTGAATAAGAAGGAATTGATACAACTTTACCGTCAACTACTATATGTTTGTGACCTACCAATTGGCGAGCTGCTGCACGTGTTGGCGCCATTCCCAAACGGAATACAACATTATCTAGACGACTCTCAAGGTCCTGAAGAAGAACCTCACCGGTAATACCATCTGACTTTGCTGCTTTAGCAAACATGTTACGAAACTGACGTTCGAGAACTCCATATGTATATTTTGCCTTTTGCTTCTCTGCCAACATGACACCATACTCAGAGAGTTTTCTACGACGGTTGTTGCCATGCTGTCCAGGAGGGAAGTTCCTTCTGGACAAAACTTTGTCTGCGCCGAATATTGGTTCACCAAAACGACGTGCAATTTTTGATTTCGGTCCTGTATATCTTGCCATAATAAAATTATATGCTTTAAATTAAATATTAGTAATTATACTCTTCGTCTCTTTGGAGGACGGCATCCATTATGTGGTAATGGAGTTACATCAACAATTTCAGTAACTTCTATACCTGCTGAATGTACGGCACGTATGGCTGATTCACGACCATTTCCTGGACCTTTAACGAATGCCTTTACTTTACGTAAGCCAAGATCAAAAGCGATCTTTGAGCAATCCTCTGCTGCCATCTGTGCTGCATAAGGGGTATTCTTCTTAGAACCACGGAATCCCATTTTTCCTGCAGAAGACCATGAAATAATCTGGCCTTCGCTATTTGCTAAAGACACGATAATATTGTTGAATGAACTATGGACATGTAACTGTCCCATAGCATCAACCTTTACGTTTCTTTTCTTTGATGTTGCTGTTTTCTTTGCCATAACTAATTATTATTTAGTAGCCTTTTTCTTATTAGCAACAGTCTTCTTCTTGCCTTTACGTGTACGAGCATTATTTTTTGTGCTCTGACCGCGAACCGGAAGACCATTACGATGACGAACTCCACGATAACAACCAATATCCATCAGTCGCTTAATGTTCAACTGGATCTCTGAACGGAGATCACCTTCTACTTTGAATCCAGCGCCGATAATTTCACGGATTTTAGCTGCCTGGTCATCAGTCCATTCGCTGACTTTCAGGTCACGACTTACGCCTGCCTTATCCAATATCTTTGCTGAACTATTTCGACCTATACCATAGATATAAGTCAATGCGATTTCGCCACGCTTATTCTGGGGCAAATCTACTCCAACAATTCTTATTGCCATATTAAATAAATGAATTAATAATGTTTATTTGTAAACTTTACTCTTTTAACCCTGACGCAACTTGTACTTAGGGTTCTTTTTGTTAATAACGAACAAACGACCTTTGCGACGGACAATTTTACATTCCGGTGTGCGTTTCTTCAGTGATGCTTTTGTCTTCATATCTCTAATTTTATTTGTATCTAAATACTATTCTACCTTTTGATAAATCATAAGGACTCATTTCAACCTTTACTTTATCTCCGGGTAAAATTTTGATATAGTGCATTCTCATCTTACCAGAGATGTGCGCTGTTATCTCATGTCCATTTTCCAATTCTACTCGAAACATTGCATTTGATAATGCTTCTACGATTGTTCCGTCTTGCTCGATAGCGGATTGTTTTGCCATAATTAATATAATTTTCCTTCAATACGTTCAACTTCCTCAAAGGAAGATAAAATAGAAGTTTTTCCCTTTCTAATTGCTATTGTATGCTCAAAATGTGCTGCAGGTTTACAATCCCTTGTTCTTATACTCCAGCGATCTGGCATCACATAAATGGACTTATCACCCATTGTAACCATAGGTTCTATCGCTATACACATCCCTGCTTTCAAAAGAACTCCGTTACCTTTTTTCCCATAATTAGGAACTTGAGGATCTTCATGCATTTCTTTTCCTATACCATGTCCGACCAATTCTCTTACGATTCCGTAACAATGACCTTCACAATATTCTTGAATTGCACTTCCAATGTCACCTATATGCTTTCCAGCAACAGCTTTTTCTATTCCTAGATAAAGAGACTCTTTTGTAGTCTTAAGCAATGCTTTAGCTTCTTCAGAAATTTCTCCTACAGCAAAAGTGTAACAAGAATCTCCATTAAAGCCATCTAAAAGCGTGCCACAGTCTATCGATATTATATCTCCTTCTTTTAGGACAGTTTTACTATCTGGGATACCATGTACAACTACATCATTAACTGATGTACAAATACTTGCAGGAAAAGGACCTCCATAAGGATTTTCAACCCCCTTGAAAGTAGGAACGGCACCATTATCTCTAATGAATTCATCCGCAATTTTGTCCAATTCCAAAGTTGTAACACCTGGTTTTATATGCTTTGCCAACTCGCCTAGCGTTTTACCGACGAGTTGGTTCGCATTATACATCAACTCAATTTCATCTTCAGTCTTCAGAAATATATGCATTTCAGATAGACATTAATACGCTGAAACGCCTCCAGATTTGCCACGTACATGACCTGAATTCAACAAGCCATCATAATGACGCATAAGCAAATGACTTTCAACCTGTTGTAAGGTATCTATAACCACACCGACTAAAATCAGCAATGATGTACCTCCAAAGAATTGAGAGAAAGCATCCTGTACATTCAGAAGACCGGCGAAAGCAGGCATTATCGCTACAAAAGCAATAAAAAGTGAACCAGGGAATGTTATACGAGACATTACTGTATCAATATATTCCGCGGTATCCTTTCCTGGTTTTATACCTGGGATAAATCCGTTATTTCGCTTCATATCCTCAGCCATCTGTTGTGGATTTAAAGTAATAGCTGTATAAAAATATGTAAATGCAATAATCAAAAGAGCAAATACACAATTATACATCAAACTTCTATGATCCATCAATGAACGCATAACCCAACTAGTATTATCTCCTGTTGAATATTTCACGAACGCTAAAGGAATGAACATTAAAGCCTGTGCAAAAATTATTGGCATTACATTAGCAGCAAACAACTTCAATGGTATGTACTGACGAGCACCACCATATTGTTTATTTCCAACAAGACGTTTTGCATATTGAACAGGGACCTTTCGGGTTCCTTGAACTAACAATATAGATGCACAAACAACGACATAAAGGATTATAATCTCAACAATAAACATAACAAGACCACCACCTGTTATTGCGGTGAATCTAGAGCCAATTTCCTGTACAAAAGCTTGAGGTAGACGAGCAATAATACCAATCATAATGATTAGAGATATGCCATTGCCTACACCTTTATCAGTAATGCGCTCCCCTAACCAAAGGACGAACATACTACCTGCAGCAAGGATTATAGTGGCTGGTATCATGAATACTGACCAAGAAACGCCTGATGCCAAAGCGCCTGTGGCTTGCATTTTAAGATTAATAAGGTATGACGGTGCCTGAAAAAGCAATATTGCAATTGTAAGCACACGTGTATACCAATTAATCTTTTTATGGCCACTTTCGCCTTCACGCTGCATCTTCTGAAAATAAGGTACAGCTACAGCAAGAAGTTGCATTACGATAGAAGCTGAGATATAAGGCATAATTCCCAATGCAAATATTGAAGCATTAGAAAATGCACCACCAGAGAACATATCCAGCAGTGACATCAAACCACCTGCTGTTTGGGACTGTAATTTATACAACATGCTCGGATTTATACCTGGCAAAACCACGAATGACCCAAAACGATAAATCGCAGCAAATAGAAGAGTAATTAATAAGCGTTGACGCAAATCTTCAATCTTCCAACAGTTCTTTAGTGTCTCAATAAACTTCTTCATAATATACTTAGATTATAGTTGCATTTCCACCTACAGCCTTGATTGCCTCTTCAGCTGTTTTTGAGAAAGCGTTAGCTTCTACTTCAAGTTTTGCTTTCAGTTCTCCATTACCCAATATCTTAACTAATGAACTAGCTTTTACTAAATCTGCATCCACAAGATCACTCTTAGATATTTTTGTAAGGTTTTTGCTTTCTGCAAGAGACTGAAGTGTTGAAAGGTTTACAGCTACATATTCCTTATGGTTGATATTTTTAAATCCTGCCTTCGGAATACGACGTTGTAATGGCATCTGGCCACCTTCAAATCCAATCTTTCTCTTATAACCTGATCTTGACTTTGCACCTTTATTACCACGTGTAGAAGTGCCACCAAGACCAGAACCAGTACCACGTCCAATTCTACGGCTTGAATGCGTAGAACCTTCGGCTGGTTTTAAATTATTTAATTTCATAATCGAATCTTTTTAAACGTTTGGATTAATTAATCGATAACAGTTACCAAATGGTGAACCTTACTTATCATTCCACGCATTGATGGATTATCCTCAACCTCTACTACCTGAGAAATTTTGTGCAATCCTAGTGCGATGAGCGTACGCTTTTGATCTTTAGGAGCATTAACGCGGCTCTTAATCTGTTTGATTTTAATTGTTGCCATATTTTATTCTCCTTATCCTCTAAAAACTTTGTCCATACTAATGCCACGTGTGCCTGCTATAGTGTAAGCATCTCGCATCTGACTAAGAGCAAGAATTGTAGCTTTAACAAGATTGTGAGGATTTGAAGAGCCTTTTGACTTTGCCAAAACGTCTTTAATACCAACACTTTCAAGAACAGCACGCATAGCTCCACCGGCTACTACACCAGTACCAGCTGCTGCTGGCTTAAGCAGAACCTGTGATCCACCGAAATGTGCTTCCATCTCATGAGGAACTGTTCCTTTAAGAACAGGAACCTTAACGAGATTTTTCTTTGCAGCTTCTACACCTTTTGCAATTGCTGCAGTTACTTCTCCAGCTTTTCCTAAACCGTAACCGATTACGCCGTTGCCATCGCCTACTACAACGATAGCCGCAAAAGTGAAGGTACGACCTCCCTTAGTTACCTTAGTAACACGGTTTATAGCAACCAGTCTGTCTTTTAATTCAACGTCACTATTTACTTTAACTTTGTCCATTGCCATAATCGTTTAAAATTTAAGTCCAACTTTACGTGCTGCATCAGCAAGTTGTTTAACTCTACCATGATAAAGGTAACCATTACGGTCAAAGACAACTGAAGTAATTCCAGCTTCTAGAGCTTTCTTTGCTACCAATTCTCCAACCTTTTCAGCTTGCTGTATCTTAGGCATTGTTTCCAAACCTATAGAAGAAGCAGAAGCTAAAGTTTTACCTTCCTGATCATTTATTATCTGAACATAAATTTGCTTGTTACTGCGAAATACACTCATACGTGGTCTTTCTACAGAACCATTTACGCTCTTACGAATTCTATATTTAATTTTTATTCGTCTTTCTACTTTCTTTGTTGTCATAATCGTAAATTATTAAAGTTACTTAGCTGCAGCTGTCTTACCAGACTTTCTGCGGATGACCTCGCCTTGGAACAATATACCTTTTCCTTTATAAGGTTCAGGCATACGGAAAGAACGAATTTTTGCACAAATAAGGCCTAACAACTGTTTGTCGCAAGACTCCAACATAAGTATAGGGTTTTGATTTCTTTCTGATTTAGTCTCAACCTTAACTTCACTAGGTAATTGTATGAAAATAGGGTGTGTATAACCTAGAGCAAATTCTATAATGTTACCTTGATTTGAAACACGATAACCAACACCAACCAACTCCAAGGTTTTCTTATATCCTTCACTTACGCCAATAACCATATTATTAACTAATGAACGATAAAGGCCATGAAATGCTTGTTTTTGCTTCTGATCAACAGAGCTTTTCTCATCAACTTCAAATTCAATTTGACCATCAGCTATTTTAACAATAATAGAAGAATCTATCATCTGTGAAAGTTCGCCTTTAGGACCTTTTACTGTAACAATACCATCCTTTTGATTAACAGTTACACCTGCAGGAATACTAATTGGTAATTTTCCTATTCTAGACATTTCTAATCCTCCAATTAATATACATAGCAAAGAACTTCACCACCAATTTTCAGGTCAGAAGCCTCTTTGTTTGTCATTACACCTTTAGATGTAGATATAATTGCTATACCTAATCCGTTAATTACTCTCGGCATGTCTTTATAGCCAGTATACTTACGTAAACCTGGTGTAGACACTCTTTTCAAACACTTAATAGCGTTTGTTTTTGTAGCTGAATCGTACTTCAAGGCAACCTTTATGGTTCCTTGTGGGCCTACTTCAATGAACTTATAGTTCAAAATGTAACCCTTCTCGAAGAGGATCTTAGTGATCTCTTTCTTCAAGTTAGAGGCTGGTACTTCAACTACACGGTGATGAGCCATGATTGCGTTTCTCAACCTCGTCAGATAATCTGCTATTGGATCTGTCATAAAATATAAATGTTTAATTAATCGGGAGTCCCCGACAATATTAAAAAATGTTCTTTAAATTACCAACTGGCCTTCTTTACTCCAGGTATTAAACCGTTAGAAGCCATTTCACGGAATTGAATACGTGAAAGACCAAATTGACGGATATATCCCTTTGGACGACCAGTTATCTTACAACGATTATGCAAACGGATTGGGTTTGCATTACGAGGAATACTTTGAAGTTTGCGTGCTGCTTCATAAGCTTCTGCAGGATCATCGCTTGTTGCGATTACCGTTTTCAATGCTGCGCGTTTTTCTGCATAACGAGCTACCATTTTAGCGCGTTTAACTTCGCGAGCTTTCATTGATTCTTTAGCCATATCTCTTAATCGTTTTTAGAATTTTTGAATGGCAGACCAAATCCTTTAAGGAGTGCAGAACCTTCTTCATCAGTGTTAGCTGATGTAACGAAAGTAATGTTCATTCCTTGAATACGATCTACAGTATCGATGTTGATTTCAGGAAATATAATCTGTTCCTCAATTCCAAGTGTATAGTTACCACGACCATCAAACTTGCTCTCAATACCCTTAAAGTCACGAATACGAGGAAGCGCAACACGTACTAATTTCTCTAGGAATTCGTACATACGTTCACGACGAAGAGTAACCATAACACCGATAGGCATTTTTTTACGAAGCTTAAAATTCGCAATATCTTTCTTTGAATATGTAGCGACAGCTTTTTGTCCTGTTATTGTAGTGATTTCGTTTATCGCTACGTCTACTATTTTCTTATCTTGAGTTGCATCACCTAAACCTTGATTGATAACGATCTTTTTCAAGACTGGAATCTGCATAGTCGAAGAATAATTAAACTGTTTTTGCAGTGCTGGAGCTATGCTCTCAACATATACATTCTTTAATTGTGCTGTATTCATTATTTAATTTCCTCCCCTGATTTTTTAGCGATACGAACTTTTGTTCCATCCTCATTTTTCTTAATTGAAATACGAGTAGCTTTACCACTTTTAGGATCAATCAAACTCAAATTAGAAATCTGTATTGGGGCTTCTTGTTTAACAATTCCACCCTGAGGGTTCTTAGCGCTTGGTTTTGTGCTCTTTGAAACGACATTAATGCCCTCAACAATAGCACGGTTTTCTTCTACCAAGATCTTTAGCACCTTACCAGTTTTGCCCTTATCATTACCTGAAAGGACAATAACTGTATCGTTTTTCTTTATATGTAACTTGCTCATTACTTCTATTACTTAAATGTTAAAGTACCTCAGGTGCCAACGAAACGACTTTCATATTGACTGCACGTAACTCACGAGCTACAGGGCCGAAAATACGGCTACCACGAAGTTCACCTGCATTGTTCAACAAAATACAAGCATTATCGTCAAAGCGGATATAAGAACCATCTGCTCTACGAATTTCCTTCTTTGTGCGAACAATTAAAGCCTTTGATACTGCACCTTTTTTCAAATCACTTGACGGGATGACGTTTTTAACTGCAACGACAATAACATCACCCACACTTGCGTAACGACGACGTGTTCCACCAAGGACGCGGATACATAGAACCTCACGAGCGCCGCTATTATCACATACTGTAAGTCTTGATTCTGCTTGTATCATAATTACTTAGCTTTTTCAATTATTTGAACTAATCTCCATCTCTTTGTTTTGCTCAAAGGACGAGTCTCCATAATGAGTACTGTATCACCTACATTAGCCTCATTTTTCTCATCATGTACATGGTACTTTTTTGTTTTCTGAACAAACTTACCATATATTGGGTGCATTTCCTTAAATTTAGCAGCAATAACAATGGTCTTATCCATTTTATCGCTAACAACGACACCCGTTCTTGTCTTTCTTAAATTTCTTGTTTCCATCTGGACCATTGTTATTTATTGAGTTCTCTCTGACGGAGTTCTGATTTCATACGTGCTATATTTCGACGAGCAGCCTTAATCTGTAATGGATTCTCCAGTGGAGTAATAGAGTGGTTCAACTTCATTTGGTTGTATTTTGCCACTTCATTTTCTATTCTCTCTGCTAAGTCCTTAGCATCAAGTTCTCTTACTTCTTTAATCTTCATAATAATTAAGCGTTTTTATCGAAATCACGTCTAACAACAAACTTAGTCTTAACAGGTAGTTTCTGTGCTGCAAGGCGCAAAGCCTCTTTAGCAATATCAAAAGAAACGCCTTCTACTTCAAAGAGGATACGTCCTGGTGTAACAGGAGCGACCCAGCCTGCTGGATCTCCTTTTCCTTTACCCATACGTACGTCTGCAGGTTTACGAGTTATTGGTTTATCTGGAAAGATACGAATCCAAACTTGACCTTCGCGCTGCATGTAACGGTTGACAGCTACACGAGCTGCCTCAATCTGACGACTATCCAACCATTTGGCCTCTAGAGTTTTGATTCCAAATGATCCGAAAGCCAATTGTGTACCTCTGTGGGCGTTGCCTTTGTTGCCACGTCCGTCTTGGGGTCTTCTATATTTTACTCTCTTAGGTTGTAACATGATAGCTTCTTACTTTTTAGCGGTTATTGTTTCTCTTACGGTTTCTTCCAGGCTTGCCACCATTCTGGCGACTATTATTATCTTTGCTCTGTGAGAAGTTAGGTGTTAAATCACGTTTTCCATAAACTTCACCACGGCAAATCCAAACCTTTATGCCCAGTAGACCTACCTTTGTAAGAGCTTCTGCCTGGCAGAAATCGATATCTGCACGAAAAGTATGCAAAGGAGTACGTCCTTCTTTATACATTTCTTTACGGGCCATTTCAGCTCCGTTTAATCGACCTGCAATTTGAACTTTAATACCTTCAGCTCCAGAGCGCATTGTATTAGCTATAGCCATTTTAATTGCACGTCTATAAGCTATTTTACCTTCAACTTGACGAGCTATATTATTAGCTACTATAGAAGCATCAAGTTCTGGCTTCTTTACTTCAAAGATATTAATTTGTATCTCTTTATCATAGAGTTTTTTCAACTCTTCCTTCAGTTTGTCAACATCTTGACCACCTTTACCAATGACAATGCCCGGACGAGCTGTACAAACAGTAATGGTAACTAGTTTCAAAGTACGTTCGATGACAATACGAGATACGCTAGCCTTAGCCAAACGCTCGTTAAGATACTTTCGGATTTTAGAATCTTCTACTAAATTATCTCCGAAGTCTTTGCCTCCAAACCAATTTGAATCCCAACCTCTGACAATTCCTAAACGGTTGCTTATTGGATTAACTTTCTGTCCCATTCTATTAATTATTTATCATTAGTTTTAGCGTCTGATGCTTTCGTCTCGACAAAGAGTGTGACGTGGTTAGAACGTTTACGGATTCTGAAACCTCTTCCCTGAGGTGCTGGTCTCATACGCTTGAGAGTTACGCCTTCATCAACGAAGACCTTACTAATGTATAATTCACCATCCTCAGCTTTGCGGTCATTCTTTGTTTCCCAGTTTGCAATAGCAGAGCGGAGAAGTTTCTCTACGTCAGCTGCTGCAGCTTTTTTAGAGAACTTCAAGACGCCAAGAGCGCGATTAACTTCCAGGCCGCGGATCATGTCTACGACATAACGCATTTTACGCGGAGAAGATGGCACGCCTTTCAACTTTGCGAAGTACAATGTTTTAAGGGCTTCTTTTCTTTTTTCAGCCGATATTTTTTTTCTTGCTCCCATTATTTTATCTTTTTATTTTCAATGGATTGACCTGCTTATCTTTTATTACCTGCATGGCCGCCGAACTTACGTGTCGGTGAGAATTCTCCCAACTTATGTCCAACCATGTTTTCTGTAACGTAAACAGGGATAAATTTATTTCCGTTATGAACTGCAACAGTGTGTCCCACAAAATCAGGGGAAATCATTGATGCTCTAGCCCATGTCTTAACTACACTCTTTTTACCACTCTCATTCATAGCGAGAATTTTCTTTTCAAGTGATACGTTAATGTATGGACCTTTTTTTAATGAACGACTCATAATTTACTCTAGTTAACTTTGTTATTTATTAGCTCTTTCGATAATATACTTGTTAGAAAGCTTCTTAGGAGCTCTTGTCTTAAGACCCTTAGCATATAAGCCCTTACGTGAACGAGGGTGTCCTCCAGACTGACGTCCTTCACCACCACCCATTGGGTGATCAACAGGGTTCATAACAACACCACGGTTATGAGGACGGCGACCCAACCAACGTGAGCGACCAGCCTTACCAGACTGCTCAAGAGCATGATCTGAATTTCCCACACTACCGATAGTAGCCTTACAAGCACTTAAAATCTGGCGTGTTTCGCCAGAAGGAAGTTTTATAACACAATAACTACCTTCACGAGAAGTCAACTGTGCAAAATTACCAGCCGAACGAACGAGCAATGCACCTTGTCCTGGACGTAATTCAATATTATGAATTACAGTACCAACAGGAATGTTAGCAAGAGGAAGTGAATTACCAATTTCTGGAACCGCATCCTTGCCAGACATCAAAGTTGCACCAACTTGCAATCCATTAGGAGCAATAATGTAACGTTTTTCACCATCAGCATAATTCAACAAAGCAATACGAGCCGAACGATTCGGATCGTATTCAATTGTTTTCACTACAGCTGGAACACCATCTTTCTCACGTTTAAAGTCTATCAAACGATACTTCTTTTTATGACCACCGCCGATATAACGAACCGTCATTTTACCAGTGTTATTTCTACCACCTGAAGAACGTTTACCGTAAACGAGAGACTTTTCTGGTACGGATGCAGTAATGTCCTCGAACGTACCAATAATTTTGTGTCTTTGACCCGGGGTTACCGGTTTTAATTTACGTACTGCCATTTTTATTTAAATATTGCTGTAAAAATCTATAGTTTCACCGTCTTTTAATGTGACGATTGCTTTCTTAAACGCATTTTTCTGTCCTTTAACAAGACCTGCCTTTGTATAACGGCTTGAGCGTTTACCTGCATAGCGAACAGTGTTTACATCCATTACTGTAACATTGTACAGTCCCTCGATTTCTTTCTTAAGTTCAAGCTTATTTGCTTCAGGACGCACAATGAAGCCATAGCGACTAGGCTGCTTCTCTGTTACTTTAGTCATTTTCTCAGTGACTAATGGTTTTATTATATTTGCCATAATTATTGCCTCCTTATTTTGTTAAGATTCCATCGATAGTTGACAACGATTTTTCTGTCACAACAATTACATCTGCATTCAAAACTTTATAAGCATTGAGAGCAGAAGCTAGTATAACTTCGCTACGTTGTAAGTTGCGAGCTGACAAATATACGCTTTTATTTGCTTCTGGCAAAACGTATAGTACTTTTCTGCCGTCAACTTTAAGATTTTTTGACATTTCTATGAACTCTTTAGTCTTAGGAGTCTCGAAATTAAAATCTTCAACAATAAGTATAGCATTATCTTTTGCCTTGTAAGACAAAGCACCCTTACGGGCAAGAACTTTTACTTTTTTGTTTAATTTAAAACGATAATCGCGTGGCTTTGGACCGAAAACACGGGCACCACCAACTAGTATAGGTGAATTAATATCACCACGACGAGCACCACCGCCACCTTTCTGGCGTCCCAACTTACGAGTCGAACCAGAAATTTCACTTCTTTCCTTTGATTTAGCCGTACCCTGACGCTGATTAGCGAGATATTGCTTTACATCAAGATAAAGGACATGGTCATTAGGTTCTATTCCGAAGATAGATTCGTTTAACGTAACCTTTCTTCCAGTGTCTTCACCTTTGATATTTAATACGTTAATTTCCATTATTTCTCAATTAATACGGTTGAACCAATACAACCAGCTACAGAACCCTTAACAAGAATAAGGTTATGTTCCGGTATTACTTTTAACACTTTGAGGTTTTGAGTAGTTACTCTATCTCCTCCCATTTGACCACCCATGCGCATTCCTTTAAAAACCTTGGCTGGATAAGAACAAGCACCGATTGAACCTGGCTTACGCAGACGGTCATCCTGACCGTGAGTACTCTGACCAACTCCACCGAATCCATGACGCTTTACAACACCTTGGAAGCCATGTCCCTTTGATGTTCCTACAACGTCAACAAAATTTGCTCCTTCGAAGATATCTACAGTGATTGTATCACCTAGATTATACTCTTCATTAAATTTGAACTCAACCAAGTGTCTCTTAGGTGTTGTACCCGCTTTTTTAAAGCATCCCATCATAGGTTTTGTGGTGTTCTTTTCTTTAGCTTCACCAAAACCTAGCTGAATTGCCTTGTAACCATCTGTTTCGACAGTTTTAACTTGGGTAACAACACAAGGACCAGCTTCGATAACAGTGCACGGTACATTTTTACCGTCGGCACTGAAAACGGATGTCATTCCGATTTTTTTTCCAATTAATCCTGGCATTTCAATTAATATTAAAAATTACTATACTTTGATTTCTACTTCAACACCGCTTGGTAATTCAAGTTTCATAAGCGCGTCGACGGTTTTAGCTGTAGAGCTATATATGTCTATAAGACGCTTAAAGTCGCTCAGTTGGAACTGTTCACGAGCTTTCTTATTAACGAATGTACTACGGTTCACCGTATAGATACGTTTGTGTGTTGGCAATGGAATAGGACCGCTAACAATAGCGCCTGTTGCCTTTACAGCCTTCACAATTTTTTCTGCTGACTTATCAACCAATTTATGGTCATAAGACTTCAGCTTAATTCTAATTTTCTGACTCATTATTTTTATTATTAAATTATAACTAGAGAAAAGGGGTAAACTGTTTAAGAGTCATTCGCTAAACAGTTCCCCGATTCTTATCTAATTAGATTTTCTACACTAAATCCGCACGTCCCTTTACTTCTTCAAGGACAGCCTTAGCAATTGAACTTGACATAGGAGCATGATGATCATATTCCATTGAGCTTGTAGCACGTCCAGATGTAATAGTACGGAGAGCTGTCACATATCCAAACATTTCAGATAGAGGGACCATTGCTTTGATTACACGGGCTCCGCTACGAGCTTCATCCATTCCTTCAACCTGTCCACGACGTTTATTCAAGTCACCTATAACATCACCCATATTCTCTTCTGGAGTTATCACTTCAAGTTTCATGATTGGTTCCATAAGTACAGGACCTGCTTTAATACATCCATTCTTATATGCATTGATTGCTGCAAGTTCGAAAGACAACTGATCCGAGTCAACAGGATGGAATGAACCATCCACAAGGACGACTTTCAGGCTGTCCACTGGATAGCCACCAAGTACACCATTCTTCATTGCATTCTCAAAGCCTTTCTGAACAGAAGGAATAAATTCCTTAGGAATATTACCACCTTTGACCTCGTTTACAAATTGAAGTCCACCATCTTTAAAGTCAGCATCTACAGGGCCTACATTAACAATAATATCAGCGAATTTACCACGGCCACCACTCTGTTTCTTATAAACCTCACGGAGATTAACCGTTTTAGTAATTGCCTCTTTATAGTTAACTTGCGGTTTTCCTTGGTTACATTCCACCTTAAATTCACGTTTCAAACGATCAATAATGATATCTAGATGAAGTTCACCCATACCTGAGATAATAGTTTGTCCGCTCTGTTCATCAGTACGAACTGTAAATGTAGGATCTTCTTCTGCCAGTTTAGAAAGACCAGTATCCATCTTGGCTACATCAGCTTGACTCTTTGGTTCTACAGCAACCGAAATAACAGTATCAGGGAATGACATTGATTCAAGTACAATAGGATGATTTTCATCACAAAGAGTATCTCCTGTACGTATATCCTTAAATCCAACACCAGCTCCAATATCACCAGCATCTATCGATTCCATTGCGATTTCCTTATTTGAGTTCATCTGGAATAAACGACTTATACGTTCCTTCTTACCAGAACGAGGATTATAAACATAAGAGCCTGCTGCTATTTTACCTGAATATACACGGAAAAACACCAAACGCCCCATATAAGGGTCAGTTGCTATCTTAAACGCTAAAGCTGATGTTGGTTCTTCATCACTTGGCTTGCGGTCTTCTTCCTCATCTGTATCCGGATTACTTCCAACAATATTTTCAGTATCAAGGGGAGATGGTAAGAAAGCACATGTATAATCCAATAATGGTTGTACACCTTTATTTTTATATGAAGATCCACATATCATAGGAGTACAATCCATTTTAACGGTACCCTTACGAATCGCTGCGATAATTTCTTCTTCCGAAATTGAAGCGGGATCATCAAAATATTTTTCCATCAAAGCTTCATCATATTCAGTAGCTGCCTCAAGAAGTTTATTTCTCCACTCATCGCATTCGTCCTTAAGGTCTGCTGGTATATCTTCAATAGAATATTCAGCTCCCATTGTCTCATCGTGCCATAGGATAGCCTTCATTTTAATAAGATCAACAACACCCTTAAAGTTTTCCTCTGCACCGATTGGCACCTGTAGAACAATCGGATTTGCTCCCAGTATAGTTTTCATCTGTTCAACAGTCTCAAAAAAGTCTGCGCCAGAACGGTCCATTTTATTAACATAGCCAATACGTGGAACATTATACTTATCTGCTTGACGCCAAACAGTCTCAGACTGTGGTTGAACTCCATCTGCAGCAGAATAAGTTGCTACTGCTCCATCAAGAACACGAAGAGAACGTTCAACTTCAGCTGTAAAGTCAACATGCCCTGGAGTATCAATCAAATTTATTTTATATTCATCACCATTCCAGTTCCAGTTACATGTAGTAGCGGCTGAGGTAATAGTAATACCACGTTCTTGCTCTTGAGCCATCCAGTCCATTGTAGCTGCACCATCATGCACTTCACCAATCTTATGAGTTTTTCCGGTATAATACAAGATACGCTCAGAAGTTGTAGTTTTACCGGCATCAATATGAGCCATGATACCGATATTACGAGTCAAATGTAAATCTTGTTTTGCCATGATTCTTTTTACCTTTATATATTACTATTAGAATCTAAAGTGGGCAAAAGCGCGGTTTGCTTCAGCCATGCGGTGCATGTCTTCTTTGCGTTTATAAGCGCCACCCTGATTATTAAAAGCATCCATTATTTCAGCAGCTAGTTTCTCAGCCATAGATTTACCGCCACGTTTACGAGCGAAAGCTATCATATTTTTCATTGATATACTCTCCTTACGATCAGCGCGGACTTCTGTAGGCACCTGAAAAGTTGCACCACCAATACGGCGACTTTTAACTTCCACTTGCGGTGTTATATTATCAAGAGCATTTTTCCAGATTTCGAGAGAAGATTTTTCCTCATTTGCCATTTTCTCTTTAACTGCATCTAGAGCATTGTAGAAAATTTCATATGAAGTACTTTTTTTCCCATCATACATCAGGTGATTTACGAATTTTGAGACCTTTTGGTCATTGTAAACGGGATCCGGTAAGATCACACGTTTCTTTGGTTTTGCTTTTCTCATTTTGTTTAAAAATTAATTCTGCATGGGGTTGTATTTATTGTTCTTCAACGCTTACTCTCAAGCATTTACTCAACCTGTATAACATTTCTCCAGCAAAACGTTTAATAAATTATTAACCTTTATAGGTTTACTTCTTAGTTTTAGGACGTTTAGCTCCGTATTTAGAACGACGTTGTGTACGGTTAGCTACGCCAGCTGTATCCAAAGTACCACGAACAATGTGATAACGTACACCTGGGAGGTCCTTAACACGTCCACCGCGAACCAAAACGATAGAGTGTTCTTGTAAGTTATGTCCTTCTCCCGGTATGTAAGAGTTTACCTCTTTCTGGTTTGTTAAACGAACACGGGCAACTTTTCTCATTGCCGAATTAGGCTTCTTAGGTGTTGTTGTATAAACACGAACACAAACGCCACGACGCTGAGGACATGAATCCAAAGCTGGTGATTTGCTCTTGTCAACAAGCACTTTTCTACCTTTTCTTACCAATTGTTGAATTGTAGGCATTTTATTACTTTTTTAATTTATATATTATTTTATTATTATCAACTTTTATGCAATGATCACAATAGACCATTTTGGGCTGCAAAGGTACTAAGAATTATTCAAAATACCTAATTTAAGAAGGTCCAAAAAAAAGTATACGCTATATTTTTTACTCAATATATACTTCTTTAACTTTAATTCACATACACATCAGTATATATCGATAATTAGGCTATCGATTATACCGAAATTAAGCATGTAGAAGTGCAAAGCGTTTACGCTTCACCCTTATTTATAGTAAAAGGTGCTATTGCACGCTCTTGTTGATCAGGAACTTTTATTTTTCCAAATTCATTTTCATACCGCAATATATTCTCTTGTAAAGCCTGCAAAAGACGTTTAGCATGCTCAGGGGCTATTATTACCCTACTACGGACAACAGCTTTAGGTACGCCCGGTAATATACTCGCAAAATCTAGTACAAAATCAGAACTGGAATGTGTTATTATAGCAAAATTTGCATATTCACCTTGAGCTAAATCTTGTGGCAAATCAATTTGAAATTGTCCTTGTGTTTTGTTTGGTTCATCAATCATTTTATTATTTTTTATAGTCTCTGATACAAAGGTAAACATTTTATTTCAAAAAACAAGAAACAAGACATAAAGCTTTTTTAAATTATTTATGGACTCAAACAAGACTTGAGTTAATCACATAAAATAAAGACACATCATAAATAGTAAATTCTGCACTTATAATAAAGAATGCTTATTGAAAAAATAAGGGCTATAACAACATTATTGTTATAGCCCTAAATATTAAGGTTTTTATTCTACGGTTTTCTGATCTGCTTGAATAGCATCAGACTGCTGACCTGCGAAATCAATAACATTTCGTTTATTAGCAATCATACGCTCATATTCTTCTTTAGACCCAACTACTAATTTGTCGAACTCTCTTAGGCCTGTACCTGCAGGTATTAAGTGTCCACAAATTACATTTTCTTTCATGCCCTCTAGTCTATCAACCTTTCCACGAATAGCAGCCTCATTCAAAACCTTTGTGGTTTCCTGGAATGATGCAGCAGACATAAAGCTCTTTGTCTGCAACGCAGCACGAGTAATACCCTGCAATATCTGTGTAGAAGTAGCAGGTACAGCATCGCGAACCTGAATTAATTTAAGGTCTCTACGTTTAAGAAGTGAATTTTCGTCACGCAATTTACGAGCTGTAACAATTTGGCCCTTTCTCAATGTATCACTGTCACCTATATCCAAAACTACCTTTTTACCCCATATGCGGTCGTTTTCTTCTGCAAAATCTAGTTTATCAACTATTTCTTGCTCCAAAAAGATAGTATCGCCTGGATCATTAATCTGGACCTTGCGCATCATCTGCCGAACAATTATTTCGAAATGCTTATCATTGATTTTAACACCCTGCAGACGATAAACATCTTGTACTTCGTTTACAATATATTCTTGTACTGCTGTAGGACCTTTAATAGCAAGGATGTCTGCTGGTGTTATAACTCCATCTGATAAAGGTGTACCTGCGCGCACAGCATCATCTTGCTGAACAAGAATTTGCTTTCCTAAGTTTACAAGGTACTTACGTTGTTCACCTGTTTTGCTAGTTACTATAACCTCACGATTACCACGTTTAACCTTACCCATAGTAACAACACCATCTACTTCGGATACTACAGCCGGATTTGAAGGATTGCGGGCCTCAAATAGTTCTGTAACACGAGGAAGACCTCCTGTGATATCACCGGCCTTTCCAACTGCACGTGGAATCTTAACGATAGTCTCACCTGTCTTAACGGTTTGCCCGTCATCAACATTCAAGTGACCACCAACTGGAAAGTTATATGTGCGGACTACCTCACCTGCAGAGTCAAGGATATCACAAGTAGGAACTTTATTTTTATCTTTAGACTCAGTTATAATCTTTTCGGTAAGACCTGAAGTTTCATCCGTCTCTGCACGATAGGTAACGCCTTCAATCACATCATTAAATTTCAATGTTCCTGCATTTTCAGTTACGATTACCGCATTGAAAGGATCCCATTGTGCTATTTTCTGACCTTTCTTTACACTATCACCATCTTTGAAATACAATGAAGAACCATAAGGTACATTCACAGTAGACAAGACAATTTTTGTATTCGCATCAACAAAACGTAACTCAGTGAGTCGGCTAACAACCATTTGACATTCCTTACCTTCTTCGTCAAATGGAACTGTACGCAATTCTTCGAATTCCAACTTGCAATCATTTTTAGCGACAATTGCTGCATTGGCTGCTGCGTTAGCAGCAACACCACCAGCATGGAACGTACGAAGTGTAAGCTGAGTTCCAGGTTCACCAATAGCCTGGGCTGCAATAACACCTACTGCCTCACCTTTCTGAACCATACGACTTGTAGCTAGGTTACGTCCATAACATTTTTTACATACGCCATGTTTACTTTCACAAGTAAGAACAGAACGAATCTCAACACTTTCAATTGGACTATCTTCTATAATTTGAGCAATTGGTTCAGTAATTTCCTCACCAGCTGAAATAATAAGTTCTCCAGTTGTCGGATGTATTATATCATGTACAGACACACGACCCAAAATACGTTCATATAGGGTAGAAATAACCTCATCTCCATTTTTAAGAGCTGTACAAACAAGTCCACGTAGTGTTCCACAATCATCTTCATTTATGATTACGTCATGAGAAACATCAACTAGACGACGAGTCAAATACCCAGCATCAGCTGTTTTCATAGCAGTATCAGCAAGACCTTTACGAGCACCATGAGTAGATATAAAGTATTCAAGCACACTCATACCTTCCTTGAAGTTTGAAAGAATAGGGTTTTCAATAATCTGAGCACCTTCAGCACCTGCTTTCTGAGGCTTAGCCATAAGTCCACGCATACCAGATAACTGACGAATCTGATCTTTTGAACCACGGGCACCTGAGTCAAGCATCATAAACACAGCATTGAATCCTTTATCCGCTTCCGTCATTTCTTTCATCAATACATTTCCCAAATCATTATTAACATGAGTCCATGTATCAATTACCTGATTATAACGTTCATTATCAGTTATGAATCCCATATTATAGTTTTCAGTAATCTGACGAACCTCTTCGTTACCTTTTTTAACTAATGTTTCCTTTTCTGGTGGAACTATAATATCATCAAGATTAAATGAAAGTCCTGCTAGATAAGCCATTTTATAACCAAGATTTTTAATTCCATCAAGGAATTCGCAAGCTCTCGCTGCGCCTGTAGTCTTAATTACTTTTGCAATAATATCACGAAGGCTTTTCTTTGATATAACAGCATTAATAAATCCAACTTCATCAGGTATTATTCCATTTACAATAACACGACCAACAGATGTTTCAACCATCTTTTTGACAATGTTACCATTTTCATCAAGATCATTAACTATTACATGTACACGAGCATGAACATCACATTTGCCTTCATTATGAGCAATAATTGCCTCTTCAGGACCATAAAATGTCAATCCCTCACCTTTTGCATCAGGGCGTAACTTTGTTATATAATAAAGACCAAGAACCATATCCTGTGAAGGTACTGTTATAGGAGCTCCGTTTGCAGGATTAAGGATATTATGACTTTGAAGCATCAATATCTGAGCCTCAAGAACAGCTTCATTACTTAATGGAAGATGAACAGCCATTTGGTCACCATCAAAGTCAGCATTAAACGCAGTACAAGCCAATGGATGCAACTGGATAGCTTTACCTTCAATAAGTTTAGGCTGGAAAGCCTGTATACCAAGACGGTGTAATGTAGGAGCACGGTTAAGCATAACAGGATGTCCTTTCATAACATTTTCAAGTATATCCCAAATAACCGGTTCACGACGATCAACAATCTTTTTAGCACTCTTAACCGTTTTTACAATACCACGTTCAATCAGTTTACGAATGATAAACGGTTTATATAGTTCTGCAGCCATCAATTTTGGAAGTCCACATTCACCCATCTTCAATTCAGGACCAACAACAATAACTGAACGCGCAGAATAGTCAACACGTTTACCAAGAAGATTTTGACGGAAACGACCTTGTTTACCTTTTAATGAATCAGAAAGCGATTTTAACGGACGGTTAGAATCACTCTTTACCGCACTACTCTTACGCGAATTATCAAACAAGCTATCAACAGCCTCCTGTAGCATACGCTTTTCATTACGTAAAATAACTTCAGGAGCCTTAATTTCCATAAGTCTCTTCAAACGGTTATTACGTATAATGACACGACGATACAAGTCATTTAAATCAGATGTAGCAAAACGTCCACCATCAAGTGGAACCAAAGGACGCAACTCTGGTGGTATAACAGGGATAATTTTCATTATCATCCACTCAGGCCTGTTAATTCCAGTACTACTTCTAAAAGCTTCTACCACCTGTAAACGTTTCAAAGCTTCATTTTTACGCTGTTGAGATGAATCGCTATTTGCACGGTCACGCAGTTCGTATGATAAAGAATCCAAATCAAGACGAGCCAAAAGATCATAAATTGCCTCAGCGCCCATCTTTGCGATGAACTTATTAGGATCATTATCTTCTAGATACTCATTTTCCTGAGGTAAATTATCTACAATGTCATTATATTCATCTTCAGACAACAAGTCCATTTTATGAGAACCGTTTAGCTCATTATCATCCTGGTCTTTTCTACCAGCAACAATGCCTGCCTGAATAACGACATATCGTTCATAATAAACGATAGCATCAAGTTTCTTAGTAGGTAGTCCAAGTAAATAACCTATTTTATTAGGCAAAGAACGGAAGTACCAAATATGTGCAACAGGAACGACCAATTCGATATGACCAGAACGTTCACGACGTACTTTTTTCTCTGTTACTTCCACACCACATCTGTCACATACAATACCTTTATACCTAATACGTTTATACTTGCCACAAGCACATTCATAATCCTTTGTTGGACCAAATATACGCTCGCAGAACAAACCATCACGTTCAGGCTTATATGTACGATAATTTATGGTTTCTGGTTTTGTAACCTCACCATACGAATTTTCTAGGATTTCTTCAGGAGAAGCAAGTCCTATGGTAATCTTCGTAAATACACTCTTTATCTTTGAATCTTTTTTAAAAGCCATAATTGTTATATCTATGTTGTTATGTAAAGAGTTTGACTGTTAATCTAGAGTTATGCTTAAACCTAATCCTCTCAATTCGTGCAGCAACACGTTAAGAGATTCAGGTATACCAGGTGTTGGCATTGGTTCTCCTTTAACAATTGCTTCGTAAGCCTTCGAACGTCCTACGACATCATCAGACTTGATAGTTAAGACTTCCTGTAATACATGACTTGCGCCAAATGCCTCAAGAGCCCAAACCTCCATCTCTCCGAAACGCTGTCCACCAAATTGTGCCTTACCACCTAGAGGCTGTTGTGTAATAAGAGAATACGGACCAATGCTACGAGCATGCATCTTATCCTCTACCATATGCCCAAGTTTCAAGAAGTATGTTATACCTACAGTAGCAGGCTGATCGAAACGTTCGCCTGTTTCACCATCATAAAGATGAGTAGAACAAAGTCTTGGAAGACCTGCTTTATCGGTCCATTCCTGAAGATCAGCAAGTTTTGCACCATCAAAAATAGGCGTAGCAAATTTTATTCCAAGTTTTCTTCCGGCAGCACCAAGAATAGCTTCAAATATCTGTCCTAAATTCATACGAGAAGGCACACCCAACGGGTTGAGCACCAAATCGACAGGACGGCCATCCTCTAAGAATGGCATATCTTCCTGACGTACAATTTTAGAAACGATACCCTTATTTCCATGACGTCCAGCTAGTTTATCACCAACACCTATTTTACGCTTTTTAGCAACATAAACTTTTGCCATCTGAAGAATTCCTGAAGGTAGTTCATCACCTATTGTAATAGCGAACTTCCTACGTTTTTGTTCTGCATCAAGCAATTTAGACTTCTTCAAGAAGTTTATAATAAGTTTAGCGATAAGATCATTGGTATGATCATCATTTGTCCACTTGTTCACCTGAATATCAGAGAATTCAAGAGCAGCAATGTGAGCAATTACATCCTTATCATTAAATTTACACCCTTTATTAATAAGTTCTATACCAGCATAATCTTTAATGCCTTGGCATATTTTATCTTTTGTAAGAGTTTCTATTTTAGCAATGAGTATTGCTTTTAGATCTTCAAGTTTGGCTACATATTCATCATCAATTTTCTGTAAGATAATTTTATCTTGCTGCTTTGATTGACGGGTCTTTACCGCACGAGAAAATAATTTTTTATCAAGAACCACACCTGTAAGCGATGGATTGGCTTTAAGAGAAGAATCCTTAACATCTCCAGCTTTATCTCCAAAAATAGCACGAAGCAATTTCTCCTCAGGAGAAGGATCACTCTCACCTTTAGGTGAAATTTTACCAATTAGGATATCACCAGGTTCTACACGAGCACCAACCCTTATGATACCATTGTCATCCAAATCTTTTGTAGCTTCTTCACTTACATTAGGGATGTCACTTGTGAACTCCTCAACACCTCGTTTAGTTTCGCGCACATCAAGAGAGTATTCATCAACATGTACAGATGTTAATACATCCTCACGTACAATTCGTTCGTTAAGAACGATGGCATCCTCATAGTTATAACCTTTCCAAGGCATATAAGCGACTAGAAGATTACGTCCAAGAGCTAATTCTCCATTTTCTGTAGCATATCCCTCTGTAAGTATATCTCCAGCCTTAACCCTTTGTCCTTTAGTACATATAGGGCGTAAATCTATAGTCATGCTTTGGTTTGTACGACGGAACTTAGGTATACGATATTCCTTGAGAGCGGGTTCAAAACTTACATACTCTTCTTCCTCTGTACGGTCATAAAGAATACGAATTGTTGTTGCATCTACATATTCGATAACACCCTCACCCTCTGCAGTTACCATAGTACGAGAATCCTCACAAACCTGTTTTTCAATTCCAGTGCCTACTATAGGAGCTTCATTATGAAGCAATGGGACTGCCTGACGCATCATGTTAGAACCCATCAATGCACGGTGAGCATCATCATGCTCCAAGAATGGAATCAAAGCTGCAGCAATAGAAGCGATCTGCTGAGGAGATACATCCATCAATTGAACCTCAGAAGGAGGAACAACTGGATAATCAGCATCCTGACGACATTTTACAAGATCACGTATAAATGTTCCATCATCATTAAGAGGAGCATTTCCCTGTCCAATAATTACATCTGATTCATCTTCAGCTGTAAAGTATATGACGTCCTTATTATCAAGATCTACTTTAGAATTGCTTACTTTACGGTAAGGTGTCTCTATGAAACCAAGTTGATTTATCTTTGCATATACACATAAAGAAGATATCAGACCAATATTAGGTCCTTCAGGACTCTCAATAGGACAAAGACGACCATAATGCGTATAATGCACATCACGAACCTCAAAACCGGCACGCTCACGAGAAAGACCTCCAGGGCCTAATGCCGACATACGGCGCTTATGAGTTACTTCAGCAAGAGGGTTAGTCTGATCCATAAACTGAGAAAGGGCATTTGTTCCAAAAAATGAATTGATAACACTAGATATAGTCTTAGCATTAATCAAGTCTGTTGGAGTAAACACCTCATTATCACGTACATTCATACGTTCCTTTATAGTGCGGCTCATACGTGCCAAACCTATAGAGAACTGATTGCCCAACTGCTCTCCAACAGTCCTTACGCGACGGTTGCTCAAATGGTCAATATCATCAACTGCAGCTTTAGAATTAATAAGCTGAATTAGGTACTTAATAATCTCTATTATATCCTCTTTTGTCAAGACACGGACATCCATTCCTGTATCAAGTCCTAATTTTCTATTTATGCGATACCGTCCGACTTCACCCAAATCATATCTCTTATCAGAAAAGAATAGACCTTGGATGACCTCACGAGCAGTACTATCGTCAGGTGGATCTGCATTACGAAGCTGTCTATATATATAAGTTACAGCCTCTTTTTCAGAGTTACTAGGGTCTTTTTGTAATGTATTAAATATAATTGAAAAATCAGATGCTACAGACTCATCCTTATGAACAAGCACAGTATGTGCACCACTTTCAATTATCTCTGCGATGTTGTCTTCATCAAGAATAGTTTCACGCTCAATAATAACCTCATTACGTTCTATTGAAACTACCTCACCTGTATCCTCATCAACAAAATCTTCTGTCCAACTTTTCAAAACCCTCGCAGCCAATTTACGTCCTACGCATTTTGATAGTTCCTTCTTATTAACCTTAACTTCCTCGGCTAAATCAAATATTTCAAGAATATTCTTATCATTCTCGAAACCGATGGCACGCAAAAGAGTTGTTACAGGTAACTTTTTCTTACGATCAATGTATGCATACATAACATTATTTATGTCAGTAGCAAATTCAATCCAAGAACCCTTGAATGGAATTATACGAGCTGAGTATAATAATGTTCCATTTGCATGAACACTTTGACCAAAGAAAACACCAGGAGAACGGTGTAACTGTGAAACAACAACACGTTCAGCACCATTGATAATAAATGTGCCATTATCTGTCATATACGGTATCGGTCCTAGGAATACATCCTGAACAACCGTATTAAAGTCTTCGTGCTCCGGGTCAGTACAAGACAATTTCAACTTAGCCTTTAAAGGTACGCTATATGTAAGTCCACGCTCCAAACATTCATCTATAGAATAGCGAGGCGGATCAATATAGTAATCCAAGAACTCAAGAACAAAATTATTACGAGTGTCGGTTATAGGGAAGTTCTCTGAGAACACCTTATATAATCCGTCATTCTTACGTTCCTCAGGCGGTGTGTCCAACTGAAGGAAGTCTTTGAAAGACTTTAATTGCACATCGAGAAAATCCGGATAGGGCATCGGATTCTTTACGCTGGCAAAATTTACTCTGTTATCAACGATTTTTGAAGCCATTAGCAGATAATGATAATAATACTATTTTCTAAATAAAAACGCAAAAAAGGTTAAGACTCTCTTACTTAGAGAATCTTAACCAAATTTTATTGTATAACAAGTTATTACTTGAGTTCTACCTTAGCACCTGCAGCTTCGATAGTTTTCTTCAAGTTTTCAGCCTCGTCTTTGGTCATACCCTCTTTCAATGTAGAAGGAACACCATCAACTAGATCCTTAGCTTCTTTCAAACCAAGACCACAAGCTTCTTTAACAGCCTTTACTACCTGTAGCTTTGTAGCACCAACTTCAGCGAGGATAACATCAAAAGATGATTTTTCCTCAGCTGCAGCAGCTGCACCACCTGCAGCAGGACCAGCAGCAACAGCAACAGCTGCAGCAGCAGGTTCAATTCCATACTCGTCCTTTAGGACTGTAGCCAACTCATTTACTTCCTTAACTGTCAAATTAACTAATTCTTCAGCAATAGCTTTTACGTCTGCCATTTTATTCTAAATTTTAATGTTTTTATTATTAATATTCTTGACTTAATTTTTTATTCAGGACGCTCTCCTAAAGTCTTCAGCACACCATGAATAGTGCCAGCGCCTGATTGAAGAGCTGATACGACATTCTTTGCCGGTGACTGTAGCAATGCCACAATATCTGCAATAACCTCGTTCTTGCTCTTTAGAGATACAAGATCATCCAACTTGTCTGAACCTACATAGAAACACTCCTCTGCATAAGCTGCTTTAAGAGCAGGAATTCCTTCCTTCTTAAAATCATTCAGCAACTTAGCTGGAACATTTGCAGTATTACAGAACATTACAGCTGTACTACCTTTCAAACAACCATAAACAGGTTCAAAATCAACATCTGAAGCCTCGAAAGCCTTGTGAAGAAGTTTATTCTTAACAACGACCATCTTGATTTCACTCTTAAAGCATTTACGGCGAAGGCTACTTGTTTTTTCAGCATTCAATCCAGTTACATCAACTAGATAAAAATGAGAAAATTCTTTCAACTTTTCTCCGAGCTCAACTATTATAGTATCTTTTACTTCCTTTTTCATTTTACTAAACTTTTACGAGTTATTCAACTGATTTAGGATCAATTTTGATACCTGTACTCATAGTGCTTGAAATAAAGATACTCTTAATATAAGTACCCTTTGCAGATGATGGTTTTAATTTGATAATTGTAGAAATAAATTCCTTAGCATTTTCAAATATCTGTTCAGCTGTAAAAGAAGCTTTTCCAATTGAAGTATGGACAATACCAGCCTTATCAACCTTAAAGTCTATTTTACCCTGTTTAACCTCTGTGACTGCTTTTGCAACATCCATAGTAACTGTACCGCTTTTGGGGTTAGGCATCAATCCTCTTGGACCAAGAAAACGACCCAAAGGACCAATTTTACCCATACAAGACGGCATTGTTATGATGACATCAATGTCAGTCCATCCACCTTTGATCTTTTCGATATACTCATCAAGACCAACGTAATCAGCACCTGCCTCTTTAGCAGCAGCTTCAGCATCCGGTGTACAAAGGCAAAGAACACGTGTAACCTTACCAGTACCATTAGGAAGTGATACGACACCTCTAACCATCTGGTTCGCTTTACGTGGGTCTACACCTAAGCGTACATCAATATCGAGTGAAGCGTCAAACTTGGTCGTGGTTACTTCCTTAACCAATTCTGATGCCTCTTTCAAAGAGTATGCTTTCCCTGCTTCAACCTTATCAGCTACTGATTTTTGATTTTTTGTCAGTTTACTCATTTTTTAAATTGAAGTTATTAATTATTTACCAGGGAAGTCCCCTTTTACAGTTATACCCATACTTCTTGCAGTTCCAGCAACTAGTTTCATAGCTGATTCTATGGTGAAACAATTCAAGTCAGTCATTTTATCCTCTGCAATAGCCTTTACCTGCTCCCAAGTTACAGATGCAACTTTTTTACGGTTTGGTTCTGCAGAACCGCTTTTAATTTTAACAATCTCTAGCAACTGTACAGCAGCAGGAGGAGTTTTAATTACAAAGCTGAATGACTTATCAGTGTAGTATGTGATAACAACAGGAAGAACTTTTCCTGCCTTATCCTGGGTTCTGGCGTTGAACTCTTTGCAAAATCCCATGATATTGATTCCCTTAGAACCTAATGCTGGTCCTACTGGAGGAGAAGGATTTGCAGCGCCACCTCTAATCTGTAATTTGATTAATCCAGCAACTTCTTTAGCCATTTCTAATTATTATTTATTTATTATTATAAAGAATTCCATGTACCGTAACAAATACAATTCATTCTTTTGTAACTTGCATAAAACCTAACTCAAGCGGAGTTTTACGTCCGAAGATCTTAACCATAACTTTAAGTTTACGTTTAACAGCGTTAACCTCTTCTATTACTCCACTGAAACCACTGAAAGGGCCGTCAATTACTTTAACAGTCTCATCAACAGAATAAGGTACATTAGTATCCTCTGTTGCCAATTCAGTCTCTTCAGCATTTCCTAGAATTCGATTTATATCCGACTGCTTTACAGGAGAAGGACAATCCATGCCGCCTAGAAAACCCAAAACATTAGGCATAAAGCGCAAAATATGCGCGATATCCGCATTAAGGTTCGCTTCTACCAATATATAGCCAGGGAGAAAAGTTTTCTCCTTAACTACACGTTTTCCGTTACGAACGCTTGCATGCTTTTCCATAGGTATTAAAACCTGTGAAACATGGTCAGCAAGAGTAACGTTGTGTTTAAGTTCAGCATCGATATATTCTTTTACCTTTACTTCCTTTCCACTTACGGCACGAAGCACGTACCATTTTTTTTCTGTTCCAGCCATTTCTAAAACGATTAACTTGGATAGACGTTGTTCATAATAAACTTAAAGACAGTATCCATTACAAACACAACAACAGCAATGACCAGGGAAGCTGATAATACGACCACTGCACTGTGTGTTAGTTCAGACCTTGAAGGCCAAGTAGTTTTATGCGCAAGTTCGTCATAACATGCCTTGCAATAATTAACTATTTTCTTAAACATAATGTTTATTATTTGGGCACGGGAAGAGAGACTCGAACTCCCGACACCTGGTTTTGGAGACCAGTGCTCTACCAAACTGAGCTATTCCCGTAAAAGAGGTTCCCGTAGATTAAGCGGGAACCTTACAATATATTCGTTTTAGATATTAATCCAAAATCTCTGTTATCTGTCCAGCACCTACTGTACGTCCACCTTCGCGGATAGCGAAACGAAGACCTACATTAATAGCTACTGCATAGATTAGTTCTACTGTGATAGTTACATTATCACCAGGCATTACCATTTCAACTCCTTCTGGGAGAGTAATTTCACCTGTGCAGTCCATTGTACGAAGATAGAACTGTGGACGATACTTATTTCCAAATGGAGTATGACGGCCACCTTCTTCTTTCTTCAAAACATATATCTGAGCCTTGAAAGTCTTATATGGCTTAATCTGTCCTGGGTGGCAAAGAACCATACCGCGTCTGATTTCAGCTTTGTCGACTCCGCGAAGAAGTATACCTACGTTATCGCCAGCTTCACCTTCATCAAGAATCTTACGGAACATTTCAACACCAGTAACAACTGATTTTTTATCTTCACCAAGACCTAGAAGTTCAACTTCATCACCAACCTTAACACGACCAGTTTCAATACGACCTGTAGCAACAGTACCACGACCAGTAATTGAGAATACATCTTCAACAGGCATCAAAAAAGGTTTATCAAGATCACGTGGAGGCAGTGGAATCCATGTATCAACAGCTTCCATCAATTCGAGAACTTTATCTTCCCATTTAGCAACGCCATTCAGCGCGCCAAGAGCAGATCCACGAATAATAGGAGTATTGTCACCATCATATTCATACTGATCAAGAAGTTCACGCATTTCCATCTCAACGAGTTCAAGCATTTCTTCATCCTCAACCATATCACATTTGTTCAGGAATACAACCAAGCGAGGTACATTTACCTGACGAGCGAGCAATACGTGCTCACGTGTCTGAGGCATAGGACCATCAGTTGCAGCTACAACGATAATAGCACCATCCATCTGAGCAGCACCAGTAACCATATTTTTTACATAGTCAGCGTGTCCCGGACAGTCTACGTGAGCATAATGGCGATTAGCTGTCTCATACTCTACGTGTGCAGTGTTAATAGTAATACCACGCTCTTTTTCCTCAGGAGCGTTATCAATCTGATCGAAAGACTTGATCTCATCACTCTTTGAGAAACCCTTCTCAGCAAGCACCTTTGTGATAGCTGCAGTCAGAGTGGTCTTTCCGTGGTCAACGTGACCGATAGTACCAATGTTAACATGCGGTTTGGTACGTTCAAATTTCTCTTTAGCCATAGCTTTTCTTGTTTTATTTATATAAATGAATAATCCGTGTTATTTATGCTTCTTTTTTAATAAAAAGAATTTTGGAAGAGCTGTAACCGAGACTTGAACTCGGGACCTCTTCCTTACCAAGGAAGTGCTCTACCACTGAGCTATTACAGCAGTGGAGCGGAAAACGGGACTCAAACCCGCGACCCCCAGCTTGGAAGGCTAGTGCTCTATCAACTGAGCTATTTCCGCAAAACTTCTTCTGATGTGGGTGGTGATGGATTCGAACCACCGTAGGCATAGCCAGCAGATTTACAGTCTGCCCCATTTGGCCACTCTGGTAACCACCCTTAATTAAACAACACAATCTTCTTGAGCCTCTTGTCGGATTCGAACCAACGACCCCGAGATTACAAATCACGTGCTCTGGCCAACTGAGCTAAAGAGGCAAATCCCTGCAGCCGTTAGGCTTGCGTTTTAGGACGTGTTGTAAAACGGCTGCAAAGATAGGCATTATTTTTAAACTACAAAAATTTTTCAAGGTTTTTTTTAATATTGGCGCATTTTTTCTTTATATTTTGCCAATTTGACCTTCATAGCATCAATACTTTGATCTACACTCTCCTCAAAAGTATCACACGTCTTTTCCACAAATAATGTACTCCCAGGTACTGCAACAGTTAGACTTACCTCTTTATTTAATGCTATTGCAGGCTTCACAATTTTTAATTGCACATCAACTTTTTGTATATCCTCAAATGTTTTCCCCAATTTCGCAATTTTTTTCTCAATAAATGCCTGTAATTTTTCAGTTGCATCAAAATGAATTGAACTAATTTTAATGTCCATAGTAACCTCCTTGTTTTATTAAGCCCTCGGATGGGCTTGGTTATACACTTTTTTTAACTGCTCAAAAGTTGTATGGGTATACACTTCAGTTGTTGTCAAACTTTGGTGCCCTAGCAGTTTCTTAACGCTTTCAAGATTCGCATTATGATTAAGCATAGCTGTAGCGAATGTATGTCTAAGTACATGAGGTGTACATTTTTTCAATGTACATACCATTTTAAGATACTTGGAGACTTCGTAACGCACCTGATTACGATTCATAGGTTTTCCCCTATCCGTGACAAACATTGAATCAGAAGACTCTATCAAAGATTCCTGTCTAATTTCGAGATATCTTTTTATTGCATCCGCAAGTTCTCTACCAAAAGGAATGATACGCTGTTTATTTCTTTTTCCGGTCACCTTTATCTTATAATCAACCAAATCAACAGAAGACTTTTCCATGTTTATAAGTTCCGAAAGTCTAATGCCGGTTTCATAGAACATCATGATTATAGTATACGCGCGAACATCTTTAAAAGAAGACCCGAACATATTACCATCCAAAAGTTCATCAATTTCTTTTTCTTTTAAGAACTGAGGCAAAGGTTTACTTTTTTTCGGACCAGAAAGAGTCCGGACAGGATCTGAGAGGACTAGACCTTGAGACATAGCAAAACGATAAAAGGAACGCAAAGCGCTCAATCTTCTATTGATTGAGGTAGCAGTGTTTCCTTTATCCATCATGCTCTCTATCCAATCACGGATAATATCAGAATCAACAGATTCCCACGAGAGATGAGTACCCAAATTTTTGAAATACGATTCGAATGATTCTAAATCTCGACCGTAGCTCTGCAATGTTAATATGGAATAATTCCGTTCATATTGCAAATAGTTCAAAAATTGTTTTATCATCATATAGACGTTGCTTTCATAATGTTATTCGGCAACGAATGTACGAATTAATTTTCGAACCACCAAATTTTTTCGAGATTTTTTATTCCTCGCTAGCTCTTAATTTCTGTACGTAAACAGCGTGTTCCATCTTAAGCCTCTTCAAAACAGAAGGTTTGTCATATTGCTGACGTGAACGGAGTTCTTTAACAACACCTGTCTTTTCGAATTTTCTTTTGAATTTCTTCAAGGCTCTTTCAATGTTTTCGCCTTCTTTTACTGGTACAACGATCATGTTCTTTTTATTTTAAATTTTTAAATTAAACCAATATTGCGGTGCCTTACCACAATTTGCGGGTGCAAAATTACATCTAATTTAGGAAACTTACAAGTTTTTGGTCACTTTTTTTCGAAATATTTCATTTTCACTTACTTATAGACTTTGTAGAGGCTATTAGCCATTCCTTTTCTTCACTGTTTAAATAAGGAGATAATTTTTCATAAACCATTCTATGATATTGATTAAGCCATAATATTTCTTCATCTGTCATCATCTTTTTAACTATTGGTACAGTATCTATAGGACATAGCGTTAACGGTTCAAATTCCAGAAATTCGCCAAATTCTGTTGTTTTATATTGTTTTATGAGCAACGTGTTTTCTATTCTTACACCGAATCGCCCCGAAAGATACAAACCAGGTTCATCAGTAACAGTCATACCTGAAAGTAGCGGTGCAGGTTTCCATTCCATCCTTATCTGATGATTACCTTCATGAACATTCAGATAAGAACCAACCCCATGTCCTGTACCATGAAGATAATTCATCCCCTCTCTCCAAATATCTTTTTTTGCTATTGCATCCAGTTGGGTTCCACTTGCGCCATTTGGAAATTTCAACATCTCTAATTGTATATGTCCTTTAAGCACGAGTGTATATATTTTCTTTTGTTCTTCTGAGACATCTCCAAGAGCTATTGTTCTTGTTATATCAGTAGTTCCATCTAAATACTGTGCACCAGAGTCAATCAATATAAGTCCCTTGCTGATCAAAGGGATATCGGTTTCTTTTGTTGCTTCATAATGAACGATGGCCCCATGTTCCTGATATGCAGCAATTGTGTCAAAGGATATATCTCTATATAAATTTTGCTCAGCACGCAACCCAGTTAGTTTTTTATCTATTGACATTTCTGTCTGCCCACCTCTAGCAACAGCTGGTTTAAGCCACATCAAGAATTTAACCATTGCCACACCATCTCTAGTCATCGCATTTTTAAATCCTTTTATTTCAGCCGTATTCTTTATGGTTTTCATATATGATGCCGGTGATTTCCCATTTACGATTTCCTTACATCCAACCATATTATATAATGTATAGTTTATTTCATCAGGATCAAGTAATATATTATATTCAGAATACTGCTTTAGCCTATTTTTCACATTATCATATTCATCAACAGTCACGCCTTCGTTTATAAGATATTCCGTCGTTTCGGCATTAAGTTTCTTGCTATTAATAAATAAGGTAGCACCTACAGGATCTATAAGCAAATAAGAAACGAAGACAGGATTGCAATGTACATCATTTCCTCTCATATTTAGAGTCCATGCAATATCATCCAAAGCAGATATAAGAACACCACAAGCATGATTCTTGTGCAAATTTTCACGTATTCTTTCGATTTTCACGTGAGAAGGTTCACCTGCATATTCGGTCGAATGAATTTTTATTTTATTTTCCGGTATAGCAGGTCTGTCCTTCCATATGAAATTCAAAGGATCAAAATTTGTTCTGAGCGTTATGCCACCCTCATTTCTTAATTCATAAATAAGAGAACTCACCGTAGTTTGAGAATTTACCATACCATCTATCCCTACAGATGGATTATCAACATAAGCCAAATTAACGCCCAACCATTTACTTATAGAAGGAGTACCGGGCACTTTTTCCTTCATGAGTTCAAACTCCGAACCCTTCAGATTTTCTGCTGCAGCTATAAAATACCTAGAGTCAGTCCAAAGAGCTGCTTTAGATTGAGTAACAACAGCAATCCCTGCCGAACCATTAAAACCGGAGATCCATTTACGTCCCTCCCAATGTTCAGGAATGTATTCACCATTATGAGGATCTGTACTTGGAAAGATAAAAGCATCAAGATTTTCGCTTTTCATAATATCTCTCAAAGCAGATATTCTTTCTTTTATAGACATATTCATTATAAAATTGTAATTTCGAGTTTACAAAGATAGACCTTTTCATATTTAATAACAAATTAAAAGCAAAATAAATAATGAATATATTGCATTTTTTGCTACCTTTGCGTTCGACAAAAGTAGATAGTTTATAAATTTATTAATAATACAAGTATGGAATTCTTAACTAACGAGAAACTTACCATTGTCGGCGCAGCCGGAATGATAGGTTCAAACATGGCTCAGACAGCCGCAATGTTAAAACTTACTCCTAACATCTGCCTTTATGATGTTTACGAGCCAGGACTAGAAGGTGTAACAGAAGAAATGCGTCATTGCGGATTTGAAGGTGTAAACTTCACATTCACAACAGATGTAAAAGAAGCGCTTACAGGTGCTAAATACATTATTTCTTCTGGTGGTGCTCCACGTAAACAAGGTATGACACGTGAGGATTTACTGAAAGGTAATGCTGGAGTAGCAGAACAACTAGGTAAAGATATCAAATCATATTGCCCTGATGTTAAACACGTTGTTATCATCTTCAACCCAGCAGACATTACCGGTCTAGTTACTCTTATTTGGTCTGGTCTGAAACCATCACAGGTTTCTACACTTGCAGCTCTAGATTCTATTCGTCTTCAGAGCGAACTAGCTAAACACTTCGGTATAGCTCAGAGCGAAGTAACAGGTTGTCGCACATACGGAGGTCATGGTGAAGCTATGGCTGTATTTGCTTCTACAGCAAAGGTTGCCGGCACACCTCTAACAGACCTTATCGGTACATCTAAGCTTACAAACGAGCAGTGGGAAGAGATCAAGCAGAAAACAGTTCAGGGTGGTTCTAACATCATCAAACTTCGTGGTCGTTCTTCATTCCAGAGCCCTGCATATGTATCAGTACGTATGATTGAAGCAGCTATGGGTGGTGAAGAATTCGCATGGCCTGCAGGTCGCTACGTATCATTCGCTGGTATTGACCATATCATGATGGCTATGGAAGTAACTATCACAAAGAATGGTTCTGCTTACGAAGAAGTTGTAGGTACTGCTGAAGAGATGGACGCTCTTAAGAAGAGCTATGAGCACCTCGTTACTATGCGTCAGGAAGTTATTGACCTTGGTGTTGTTCCTCCAGTTGAAAAATGGGGCGAAATCAATCCTAACTTGAAATAACATCTAACGGGATACAAACAAAAGCAGTATGGTCTTCAAGATGAATTCCATACTGCTTTTTTATTAATAATAAATATTATGGCTTTAATTAAATCTATAAAAGGACTTACTCCTAAATGGGGAAAAGAATGTTACTTCAGCGAGAACGCCACCATTGTAGGCGATGTAGTAATGGGTGATGAATGTTCAATATGGTTTAACGCTGTTCTAAGAGGTGATGTCTGTCCTATACATATAGGCGACAGAACTAACGTACAAGATGGTTCATGCCTGCATGTAACAAATAAGATAGGTCCTCTTAATATAGGTAATGATGTAACTATTGGGCATAATGCCACTGTTCATGCATGCACGATACATGATGGTGCACTAATAGGAATGGGATCTACCTTACTAGACAACTGTGAAGTAGGTGAAGGGGCTATAATAGCTGCCGGAGCTTTAGTTTTATCCAATACAAAGATAGGCTCTCACGAAATATGGGGTGGAGTACCAGCCAAGTTCATAAAGAAGACCAAACCTAATCAAGCAGAAGACTTTGCAAGGCATTACGTTATGTATTCTAAATGGTATCTTGAAGAAGATAGTAAGGAGCAACATTAATTGATGTTGCTCACTACATCCTTAGTTCTTGACTTAGGCAAAACTATAAGTTCTGTTATTTTGCCATCCTTAAGAATTGCCTCAACTGTCGTTTTCTGTGTAGCATGAAGTTTAAAATGTACATTCCATGATTTTGGCCACGCAGGGAATATTATTATTTTCCCGTCGGCCTCTTGTAAGAGCATATCCTGCAGACCAATCATACCACTTCCTCCCCAATTATGATCTGGAGACCAATCAAATCCTGGTCCCCAAAAAGCAGGAAAGCGATAAGGGCCATCAGACAGTTTCAGTTGTGCTAGTCTTGCAGCCTCATCAGCAAGTCCTAAATCTGCTGCCCAAATATTATCTTGTTTCCATCCTACATGTGATCTAAATTTCAATGCAAAAGGATCATATAGGTATGTATCTTGAGCTAACTTAATATCTGGTTTTCCAACACCATATATATGCCATGGAAAAACCGGATATAATTCTGTTGGTTCTGTATTATTAACCCTCGCCCATGTTACAGCAGGCGACAATATTTTATGTCCATCCACCTCTCTGAAAGAAATATCCGGTATGCGTTGCAACAGTTCTTTATACTTATTTAATGATATAGAATCTGAATTATGTTTAGACAGGTAAGCTATAAGTGAGGAAGTAACGACTTTGAGCCCTGCAACAGTTGAAGTAGGATTATATGCCATCTTGAATGTTTCTGCTCCAGATCCAGGATATATAATGAGTTTCCCATCACCATCAAGTTCTTTTATTCCCCTTGATTTAGCAAGGTAACGATAATGTTCATCAAAGAAATCAAGCGTAGACTTTACGAATGGGATATATTCACTTATATTATTATTCGAATAACTTTCACTTTCCAATATCATCTCGCAAAATTCCAACGCAGTATCCCATGTATACTCTAACCATGCGTTGTATTGTATTCCCGGATCATAGCCAACTGGACGTTTTTTACCATACTCATCAAAATTAGGGAGACCGAAATTTTCCATCTGCTCGGTAAACGCAGCACCTTTATGATTCCAATAGACATTACTACGCAATTGTGCATTTTCTAGAATACGCAAATAGAAATCAAACTGTGACTTCATTGCATCATAATCTCCGCTTTTCAACATAGGCCAATATACAAGGCGCTGATTCTGCATTGTATGTACTCCACCACCCCAATTTCGGTAATCAGGCGTAAAATGATTATTTTTATCCACATATACAGGGTCGAAAGCTAATAATCCTCCATTAAATTTTGTTGGCCATTCACTAATAGCATTACAACCTAACATATAACGGAACAAGGTATAGTTTCGTGTTATAGCTGCACATTCTCCATTTCCTTCAATCACACTACGTTGCCAATATTGTTTCCACCATTTACGAGTAATGTCCTTGTCTTTTTTAGTATTAACTGCTGTTTTTGTTTTTTCCAACTCATTTTTCCACTGCGGTATATCACCCTGCGCAGATGCTAATGTTATCTGCAATTGTTGATGCTTCGCTGCATTTACGCTCTCGTAGATCCATGTTGAATATGGAGTATCTGCATAGACTCCTTTATTTTCTCCTTTTAAGAAGAAACCATTACCTGACATTTCCCCTCCAAATGTAAGATTCTTAAGTGGATTATACATAATCGTCTTAACACTTTCCATTTTTTGTTGAGCCACAGTAGCATCAAATATAGTGAGTTCTCCATTATGATGGAAGAATGTTATCGATTGTTTATCAGCTGATATTGAATCACGATGAGTAACAGTTCCCTTAGGTGCACTCCATTTATATGAAGTCTGGAATCTTTCTCTATCTCCTAATTGTTTATCTTCAATTCGCCAATTGTCATAACTAGCCTCAACTTTCAAACTCTGTTTTCCATCAATATCTACATGTATCACAGGTTTAAAGACATCAACCCATATATTTACAGTTTTTTCACCATCAGAAACTGATACATATCCATCACTCAAATGTAGAATCTGTGAGAAATTGGCATCAGTCTTCAGCGCCGGAATAAGATTTATACGGAAGCGGCCTTGCTTTAATATTGTATTATTTTCATCAAAAGAGCCTGTTCTACAAACATAGAAAAAGATAGTTCCATTTTCCACCCACACATTCATTCCTACGCTGCCTCCTCCGCATGGCATAGATTCTGATGAGTTTTTACTAGGTGTTTTCCATACATAATCTATCGGTATCTGGGCATTTATAGGCTGTGTTGCGAACAATTCAGCAACTAAGGCGAGTGCACATAATATAGATTTTTTCATATTAATTGGTAGTCTTTGTTTATTGTGGCAAAGTTAATACAAATAATATTTTGTTCCAAATGAATTAGCAACAAAGACATATCATCATATTGATATTTTCATTATTTCTCGAAACTATTCTAATTTTAGTATTACACTATGTGTATTTCGCTGTCTTTTTTGCCACTAAGAATATGTTACCTAATATTATAATGCAAATTATCCTACAATAGTTTTATCAGAAAAGGTACATCATACACAAAGACATCCCTATATCATTGATTATCAAGCACATAATTTTTCAGCAAATATACACAATCATACATTCATCATACATATTATGGCCAATCTTAAAGCCTAAGTATTCTTTATATATTTAAAAAGACAACTCATGCAATACAAGCACATAGCTACCAGACAAAATATAGCTCTACATTTCCATCAAAAGCATAGCTTTCACATTGTCGGAGCATAGCTATTGCATTATCAGAGCTTTGCTTTTGCACTCTCGGAGCATAGCTTTAGTATAACTACTTGTTACTTGTATAAAACAACAGTAACAGATGTATGATTATGTATTGCCCACGCCACTGCATTCATATAACAAAACATTAAATATCATATAATTACGCATTTTTATGTATGAATACACCTGTCTAATCTCAAAGAAGGCAAACAAAAAAAGGCGAACCTCAACGACCCACCTTCCTACGAATATCAACAATCAACTAACAATTAAAATCCAGTTATATTATAATTTAATGGTTTAGTTTAGTTTCTTCTTCATCTTTTTCCACCTTCGGATGGCGCAAATTTTCGCCCACATTTGTATATATTGAAGCCTCAGCTATATTTGTGGCATGGTCGGCAATACGTTCAATGTTAGATATGATGCCATTAAGATTAATAAAGGTAAAGAGTAGATGACGTGTTTCTTCTGAATACTGGCTCTTCTTGATAGTATCCTTTATGAGTTTGTGATTAATATCATCTACAAAATCATCGTTTTTAATAGTCCAGACGGCCGCATCATTATCATCATTAAGGAAAGCTGAGACTGATTTCTTAACCATCAATATACTTGACGCCATCATACTCGATATGACAGGCAACATATGTTCAAACACAGTTTTGTCCTCTATACGAGAAAGAAACTTGTCTATATTCTTCACCTGATCACCGATACGCTCCAAATTGGAAACCATCTGATAAGCGGAAATTATCTTGCGGACATCAGATGCTACAGGATTCTGCAACGCAATAATATTGATAATCTCGTTGCCAAGACTTATCTCGAAACCGTCTATACGATTTTCATTATTTTCTATTTCTTGTTGAATTTGAGCGGGAATATCTATGGTGCCGTCAACAAGAAGCTTATCCACGATTTCCAACTGGCGCATTACCAATTCCACCATTTCATTGAAATGGCTCAATAAGGAATGTAATGCATTGTCTTTTGTTATTGCCATAATGTTATTTTTAATGCACGAAGCGATTTGTAATTAAACGTTATCCAAACTTACCTGTAAGATATGCCTCGGTACGCGGATCTGTCGGAGTAGTAAACATCTTCTTGGTGTTGTCATATTCCACCAATTCACCTAGATACATAAACATCGACTTGTCTGATATACGCGCAGCCTGCGACATATTATGAGTGACCATAATAATGGTATAGTTCTTTTTCAGTTCCACAAGCAGGTCTTCTATTTTAGAAGTGGATATAGGGTCAAGAGCCGAAGTAGGCTCATCGAGTAATATCACTTTCGGACGGAAGGCTATAGTGCGGGCGAGACAAAGTCTCTGCTGCTGACCGCCTGACAGGAAATTACCTTTGCTATGCAATGTGTCTTTCACCTCGTCCCACAGGGCCACATCACGCAACGACTTCTCTACGATCTCATCACGTTCCTGCTTCTTCATACGAATGCCGTTGAGACGGTAACCGGCAATCACATTATCGTAGATGCTGAGTGTGGGGAAAGGGTTTGGGCGTTGGAATACCATACCAATCTGGCGACGCAGATTTATTGTAGGCATTTCATAGATATTATCACCACTGAGTAATATTTTACCCTCAGTACTGATGTTTGGGTAAAGCTCGTGCATACGGTTGATTGCCCTCAATAGAGTAGTTTTGCCGCATCCGGATGGTCCCATGATGGCTGTGATAGAATTATCGTCTATCGTTGCCGAAACATGTTTCACCGCATATTTATCGTCACCGTAGCTGATTGAAATATCCTCAATAGATATCACCGGCGCATTTGTATTTTCTTTAATATTCATCATTTATTCTTTATTTTCTTTTTGCCCCGATCCATTTTGATATCAGATTGAGTATCAGCACAAATCCCATCAGGAATATAGTTGAGCTCCATATCAGATTCACCATGTTAGGGTCGTTATAAAACTGCCAAATCAACAATGGTACAGCCGAACCCGGTTTAACTATGTTCCAATTGATGTCTGGATTACCCAATGTTGTGAGCATCAGCGGGGCGGTCTCGCCAAGCACACGCGAAACGGCAAGCAGTATGCCGCTAATTAGTCCTGAGAAAGCCGTAGGTATGAGCACACGCCATATCACTTTATAATAAGGTGTACCTAAGGCAAGGGCTGCCTCTTTGAGTGTTTCAGGAACCATTTTGAGCGACTCCTCTGTGGATCGCACAATCAGCGGTAGCATCATAATAGATAGAGCAACACCGCCGGCTAAAACAGAATATCCTTTGGTCAATGGAACCACTACCCAGATATAAGCAATGATACCGATAACGATAGAAGGCACACCCTGTAGGATGTCTGCGATATCACGTATCACGCATGCATATTTTTTCTTACTATTCTCTGAGAGATACACCCCGATGACGATTCCTATTGGAATGGCTATGACAGATGCAATTAGGACCAAATAGATCGAACCAAGTATACCGTTGGCTATTCCTCCTGGGATAACCTCTCCACTAGCAGTAGCCATCATGGCGGTAAACGTGTCGGGGGCAACTTCAGTAAAGAAAGCCCAGTTGATCTGCTTGTAACCTTTCACTAGCAATGTACCGATAATTAGGAATACCATCGAGATTGTAAGGAAAGAAAATAGCATCACAGCTATCTTGAAGATATTGTTTTTAGCTTTTCTATAACTAATTGAAGATAGCAACCCTGCCGTTTTCTCCATATTAATAGTATTATCCATTATCCAATCTTTTTAATGATGTATTTACCTATCGCATTGATAATCGTAGTTATCACAAAGAGGAGCAGAGCTAGCTCTATCAATGCACTCAACTGCAATCCACTAGCCTCACCGAACTGATTGGCGATAACACTCGCCATAGTATTACCAGTAGAGAAAAGTCCATGTGGTATAACGTTCTCATTACCAATAAGCATGGTCACTGCCAAAGTCTCACCGATAGCTCGACCGAAGGCAAGAATGTAGCTTGCTGTCATTCCCGAACGGGCATTTGGCAACACCACCGTGCGTATTACTTCCAGTCGAGTGGCACCCAGCGCATATGCGGCTTCTTTCAGGTCGTTAGGCACCATCGCTATTGTAGTATTGCTCAAAGATGTGGCGTAAGGTACAATCATAATGGCAAGTATCAATGCCGATGTAAATACACCAAATCCCTGCGGACTCAATCCTAATTTAACGACTAATGGGCAAAGTATATAGAATCCCCAGAGGCCATAGATGATGGACGGGATGCCAGCCAAAAGATCTACAAGTGTACCGACAACAGATGCAAGCTTAGTACCACGGAAGTATTCCGCAACGAACAGCGAAGTGCAGAACGCCAACGGGATGGCTAGAACCAGAGCTACTACTGATGTGAGCAGTGTACCGGCTATAAAGAGCAATGCGCCATAATTCTCACTCCCCTGCGTAGGATTCCACTGGTCGGAGATCAGAAACCGCCATCCAAATTTGGATATAGACGGTAACGACCTCTCGAACAGTGAAAATACCATTGCCACGGCTATCATAATGATAACCAGAGAGGAGGCGAACAATACGCGTTTCAGAATTTTATCACTATTCATTTACTTCAGTATTCTTTTTCCTCTATATGTCACTGTGCGTAGTATAGCTTTTGCTCTTGCGGCTACACCTGCTGGAAGTGGGGCATAATTAGTTTTAACAGCTAGCACTTGTGCATTACGACTTACCATCCAGTCTATCAGTTTCAGAGTTGCTTGAGCCTGTGCTAAACTGCGGTTGTTGTAAGCCTGTTCCTTATAGAGAATTAGCCATGTAAAACCTGCGATAGGATAAGCTGTAGGAGCTGATGAATTATTAAGCATAACACGTGTATCTGCTGGGATTCTACCTTTTCCGGCTGCGCTTGTAGAAGCTACAGTTGCCTTGATGAACTTACCTGCCTTGTTTTGGATTAGTGCTGACGGTTCGCGCTGAGCGAAAGCGTATTCAGAACCTACATATCCAATGGCTCCATATGTCTGATGAATAGCTCCTGCGACACCTGGATTTCCTTTTGCGCCAATACCTACAGGCCAGTTGACAGTCTTGCCTGCACCAACCTTAGTACGCCATACGTTATTCACTTTAGTAAGATAATCGGTGAACATATTAGTAGTACCACTACCATCTGAACGGTGAACTACAGTGATCTCCTTATTTGGGAATCTCACACCTGGATTCAATTTTCTTAGAGCAGGATGATTCCAATTTTTTATTTGTCCTAGAAAAATAGAAGCTAATACAGAAGGAGTAAGCCTAATTTGCTTTACACCTGGTAGATTGTAAGCCACTACTACAGCACCGCTACATGTAGGGATATGTACGATAGTAGCCGGCATCTCTTTGAGTTCTGCATTAGTAAGGAATGCATCTGATGCACCGAAGTCTACGATTTTATCTTTCAGACTGCGGATACCGCCTCCAGAACCAATACCACCATAAGTTACTTTAGCATGTGCAAGTCTCTCATATGTTACAAATGCTGCATTATAGAATGGTTGTGGGAATGTAGCTCCTGCACCTGAAATTGACTGCGCGCTAACCTTGTTGCCTAGAGTCATCAAACTCAACAATGCAACTAAAATAATACTCTTTTTCATATAATTTTTTATTTAATAAATGATTTATATTTTGTTTTTACAGACTATAGCAATAATACTATTTCCTTTTTTATTTTTACAAACTATACTTGAAACTTACAAGATAACTTGTGGAAGTTTTTGATCCTGATTTAGAAGGGTCACTTATCTGCACATTAGGTGATATTGCGATACCTTTTACCGGTAATATTTCAAGACCTGCTGCATAGAGATTGCCATCGGTAGAATTCCAACCATCGGTAGCTCCATTTGTTTTCTTTGATGTCAGGTTATCATAGCGTGCAAATACTGCGAATTTTGGGCATGGATTGTATGTACCCCAAAACGATAAACCACTAAGATTATGATCTTTCACCTTGTTGTGACCTGTCTGCAAGTTGTATTCACCACCTAAAGTGAACTTATCATCTTTATAAGCTATCATAGCGTTGAATGTGGTCTGTGCCTCCTGCTTCTTCTGATAATCTCCGTATACACGCATATAGAGTTTCTTGATCGGCTGATATGTTATTCCAGCAGAAACCTTAATAGCACTATCTGACTGTACTGATTTGTAACCTTCTCCGTTTACTACCTGAGCATCAACGCTCAACTCTGGAATAATCTGATACTTGATACCTAGTCCAAGGTCTGCGCTTGATGCATATCCATTAAGATCCTGGAATGATTTCAAAAGATAACGCTTACCCCATAAAGACTCTTGTAGATTGAATGTGTTAGTACCTATCAAACCGAAGTCGACAGTAAGACCGTTTTTTGAGTATTCGCCATAGGCGTTCTTTATATAAGCGGTATAAGCAGAACCCTGATAACCGTTATTCTTATCAGTGACATCCATAACAGCCTTTGCAGAAAAGTAAGGAGAGAAGTTGTAGGCATAGCCTAAATAAGCTCTTGAAATCTCGAAAGCGGTGTTTGTTTTACCATCTGTAGATTGCACTCTGAAATCAGTGAACACTGTGACTATTGGACTTCCACTTGGTTTAAACGTGGTTGTTGTCTCCTGCGCCATGCCTGATACGGCAATCATAATGCCCATCACTGAAATAAAAATTCTTTTCATCTTTTTCGTTTTTAATTAATATGACTTTTTGTTTCTAAATCACGATGCAAAGATACAATCATAATATTTCACCATTATTTCATTAAGATTATGAAGCTTTTACATATTTCTTTCATTCCTGTTACAAATAAAATCGACCAACTTCTGAATAGCATAAACCCGAATAAAACCATATGTTGCATTATCGATTTTATTCGGGACTTGATTATATCAAAATAATAAGGTTAGCAATTTTACGGATAAATATTATAATGATAAAATATTGTTCACTATGACGGACTGGTTTAATGATCGTAATATAACCGCCCCATCGTTACGCCTTAAAGGCCCGGTTAAAATCACCTTTTCAGTTTCTAGTCAGCAAGTATATTCTCTCCTATTATATTATTTGGAACAACTTGCTGTACTTGAGTTCCGTCAATTTCTTTTTATTTTGTATTTGTTTCTTTGTTAATGCAAAGATACAGTGGTAATATTTCATAACCATTATCCAGTGGTTATAATTATTTTACAATACCGTTACGATAATATTACTTTTACTTATTATACTGATTTTCTTATGTTCGTAAAAAAAAATAAACACAACACTCCCTACTAAAGTTATATTGACGAATACGCTTAGTTGTGCTATCTTAATAAATTATCCTTTAAAATTTTAAAGGAATATATGCGAAGGTTTAGCCAATAATAACTGAGGCTAATACGAGCAAATAGTAATGGATTAGTGATTTTAGATTTTAGATAGTCTTTGAGAATCTGAAAAAGTATTCTTTCGACTGTTATAGAGAAACAAACGAAAGAATACTTTCTGTGGCTCCCGAACGGCTCTTTACGTATGCGCCAGCTTTGTCACCGGCATCTTTAAGATATGCGGCATCAGTAGCAAACATTACCATTATATTATTAAAGGTGTCATAATCAGTTATTTCGAAACCGCCTCCAGATGCCAAAAGTTCACGGGCTTCCTGGAAACGCTGATTATTAGGACCGAAAAATACAGGTACATCCCATACAGCAGCTTCTAACACATTGTGTATTCCAACACCGAAACCACCACCGACATATGCTATTTCTCCATAATGATATATGCTCGACAATAATCCGAAACAATCTATTATCAAGCAGTCTGCATCAGCCACTTCTGTCGTTGTGGTCTGTGTATAACGAACTGTTTTACGGTCTAGTTTAGATAATATCTGTTGTAAATGATCCTCTCCTATTACATGTGGAGCTATAATAAGTTTCCAATCTTTATGTTCATTAAAGTAACGGATAAAAATATCTTCGTCTGGTTGCCAACTGCTACCGGCAACAAATACCTTAGAATCTTTTTTGAAAGATTCAACTATAGGTAGTATCTTAGATGTTTCCTTTATCTGAAGTACCCTATCAAAACGAGTATCACCTGTAATGGACACATTGTTTATACCTAATTTGGAAAGAAGTTGTTTACTAGTCTCATTTTGCACAAAAAAATGTGTAAAGCACTTTAGTACAAGACGATATTCGTAAGCATACCAGCGGAAGAACACCTGTTCATGACGGAAAATACTGCTTACACTATATGTTGGTATATTACGATGCTTCAATATATGAAGATAATTCCACCAAAATTCATACTTGATAAAGAAGGCCATACATGGACGGACAAGTCGCAAAAAGCGTATTGCGTTTAGCGGAGTATCAAGAGGCAAATAACATATAACATCTGCTCCTTCATAGTTTTTACGTACCTCATATCCAGATGGAGAGAAGAATGTAAGAAGTATCTTATACTCGGGATGCGACTGCCTTAGGCGCTCCATGATAGGGCGTCCCTGTTCAAATTCTCCTAATGAAGCTGCATGGAACCATACATATTTTGCACTTGGATCTACGTTTTCTTTTAGGACATTGAAGGCGGTTCGCTCTCCTTGCCACATCTTTTTAACCTTTTTGCTGAATAGGCTCATTATTGCCACGCCCAACAAATATATGTAGATTATCAGATTGTACACGATTGTTTGAGTTTTCGTTCTTATTTAAGTAATTCTATCGCACGGTGTAGTCGTTTCAGTGTTTCTTCTTTTCCCAAGAAGTTTGTTATATCAAACATTCCAGGTCCTTTACCGATACCTACAAGGGCAAGGCGGAAAGCATTCATAACATCACCAAGTTTGTACTCTTTACTTTCAATCCAACCTTCAACTATCTTTTCTTGATTTCCTATAGAGAAATCGTCTATGCCTTCTATCACATCAGCCAACTCTACCATAACTTGAGCAGAATTATCTTTCCAACGCTTACGCACAGTCTTTTCGTCATATTCAGTTGGAGCAATAAAGAAAAATGAACATAGTGGCCACAACTCATTAACAAAGTTTACACGGTCTTTCATTAGAGAGACAACTTTTGTTATACGTTCCATAGTCTCTTCAACGCCATTTTCCTTAACTATTGGTGCAAAGTCTGCCGCAATCTCTTCATTGCTTTTTCTTAGAATGTACTCATGGTTAAACCAAATTCCTTTCTGAAAATCAAATCTGGCGCCAGCTTTACTACATTTTGTAATATCAAAAAGTGTTACTAACTCATCAAGAGTAAACAATTCCTGTTCTGTTCCTGGGTTCCATCCCAATAATGCCAGAAAATTAATTACCGCTTCAGGGAAATATCCACTTTCACGATATCCAGAAGACACTTCTCCTGTCTTAGGATCATGCCATTCCAATGGGAATACAGGGAATCCAAGCCTGTCACCGTCACGTTTGCTCAACTTTCCTTTTCCATCAGGTTTAAGTAGCAATGGGAGATGTGCAAACTGTGGCATAGTATCCTCCCACCCGAAAGCACGGTACAATAATACATGTAATGGAGCACTCGGTAACCATTCCTCTCCACGAATTACATGAGTTATTTCCATCAAGTGATCATCAACTATGTTGGCTAAGTGATATGTTGGTAATTCGTCAGCACTTTTGTAAAGCACTTTATCATCAAGGATATCGCTCATTATACGTACATCTCCACGAATAAGGTCATTAACATGTACAGCTTCACCCGGTTCTATCTTAAAGCGAACAACATATTGTTTGCCTTCAGCGATAAGTTTATCCACCTCTTCTTTAGGAAGTGTAAGTGAATTACGCATAAGTCCACGGGTCTTAGCATCATACTGAAAATTTTTTATTTCTTCGCGTTTGACATCCAATTCTTCAGGTGTGTCAAATGCAATATACGCCTTATCAGCATCAAGGAGCTGATTAACATATTTCTTATATATATCACGGCGTTCACTCTGTCGATAAGGACCGTAATTTCCACCAAAACTTACGCCCTCATCAAACTTGATGCCGAGCCATTTGAAAGATTCGATGATATATTCTTCAGCACCTGGTACGAACCTGTGTGTATCGGTGTCTTCTATCCTGAAAATCAAATCGCCACCATGCTGGCGTGCAAACAAATAATTATACAACGCGGTACGAACTCCGCCAATGTGTAATGCCCCTGTAGGACTTGGTGCAAAACGCACCCTTACTTTTCTTTCTGCCATTGATAAAGTAATGTAGATAAGCTAATTTTTTGCAAAAATACTACTTTTTTTTCTTAATTTGCTGTTTTTTTTCGTATTTTCGCAAAGTAAATGTATTTTAAAACATTTGAAGACCATAATATGAACATTTTTAATAATAAAAGCGAACTGTATTGGCGAAACTTTTTAACCAGACTTACACTTATTGTTACCACAGTAATTATAATTGTCTGGTTCTTGCCAAGGAAGAATGGTCCAGAGTTCCAATATGAGATTGGTAAGCCCTGGATGTATAGTTCACTTATCGCAAAATATGATTTTCCTGTATATAAATCAGAGAAAACTATAAAAGCGGAGAAAGATAGTATGCTAGCTCAATACGAGCCATATTTTAATCTTGACAGGAGTGTCGAAAACAAAGAAATAAGCAAATTTATTAACGACTATAAAGGTGGCATTAATGGCCTACCAAAGAGTTTTATATACACTATAGCGGATCGCCTGCACAGGTTATATCAACAAGGTATAATAGAAACTCCTTTATACTCTGACATATACAAAGATAGTACGAGGATGATAAGGATCGTGAGCGGTAAGCAAGCTATAAACATACAGATAAACTGTTTATATTCAACCTTATCAGCTTATGAACAATTGTTTCTTGACGACGCGATATCGAAACAACGGCAAATTCTTCAAAAGTGCAATCTTAATGAATATATCGAGCCTAATCTAATGTTTGACAAGAAGCGGAGCAAAGCAAGCATGGACGATTTAACTAACGGTATACCACTTGCCAACGGCGTTGTCTTGAGTGGGCAAAAGATTATTGATAGGGGTGAAATTGTAGAAGAGAGCACCTATCGTGTATTGGAATCACTCAAAAAAGAAAATGATAAACGTACTAACAGTCAAGCTGACTATTGGCAGACTATGGGTGGGCAAATATTGTATGTGCTAACCATTATGATTATGTTCACTCTATATTTGGGGTTGTTCCGTAAAGATTACTTTGAGAAACCAAGGAGCATAATGATGCTATATTCACTTATTCTGATATTCCCTATCATGGTGTCTCTAATGGTATCGCACAATTACTTCAGCGTATATATACTGCCCTTCGCAATGGTGCCTATATTCGTAAGGGTCTTTATGGATTCTAGAACTGCGTTCATAGCTCATGTTACAATGATACTTATATGTGCTTGTGCTTTAAGGTACCAATATGAATTTATAGTTGTCCAACTAATTGCTGGGCTTGTTGCAATATATTCATTAAGGGAATTATCACGCCGTGCTCAGTTATTCAAGACAGCATTGCTTGTTACGATTGCCAGTGCTGCAATATACTTCTCTCTTGAGTTAATCAATGACAATGATTTAGCTAAAATTGACAGGAGCATGTATACGCATCTTGCAATAAATGGTGTAGCTCTTTTGTTCGCATACCCTCTTATGGATCTTATTGAGAGAACATTCGGATTTATTTCAAATGTCACGCTTATTGAATTATCAGATACAAGCAAAGACTTACTAAGAAGACTTAGTGAAGTTGCACCTGGTACTTTCCAGCATTCCATTTCTGTAAGCAATCTTGCCGCAGAGATAGCAAACAAAATCGGAGCTAAAGCACAATTGGTTAGGACAGGAGCTCTTTATCATGATATAGGGAAAATGACAAATCCCGTTTTCTTCACTGAAAACCAAGCAGGAATTAGTCCTCTTGACAATATGTCGTGCACAGAAGGTGCTCAAATGGTAATAAGTCATGTAACGGAAGGACTTAGATTAGCTGAAAAATATAATTTGCCAAATATTATCAAAGACTTTATTACAACTCATCATGGGTTAGGTGTTGCAAAATACTTTTATATAAAATACAAAAACGAACATCCCGGTGAAGAGATAGACGACTCATTGTTCACATATCCAGGTCCAAACCCTTTCACAAGAGAGCAAGCTATACTTATGATGACTGATACTGTAGAAGCAGCATCACGCTCTCTACAAGAATACACAGAGGCTAGTATATATAATATGGTGAACAAACTTATCGACCAACAGGTAAATGATGGTTTCTTCAAAGATTGCCCTATCACTTTCCGAGATATTTCTGTAGCAAAAACGGTATTGGTCGATAAATTAAAGACAGTATATCATACTAGAATAAGTTATCCTGAACTTAAAAAATAGCATATAAATATTGCACATTTTTGATGATATGTGCAATATTTATATGCTATTTTGTTAATACGTGTTAAGTAAATCACATTAAAAATGGAAAACAGAACAATTTGTATACCTTTGCGGCCATATTTTTTAATAGTGATTAAGATGAATAAAATAAAATTGACCTGCATCGGATTAATGATGATGACAGGTTTTACCGTTCAAGCAGGCGGTTTACTGACTAACACAAATCAGAATATTGCTTTTTTAAGAAACCCTGCACGTGATGGTGCTATTGGTATTGATGGAACATATAGCAACCCGGCAGGTGTAGCATGGTTGGAAAAAGGACTACATCTGTCGTTCAATGTCCAGAACGTGTATCAGACTAGAACAATCAACAGCGGTCTAACAGTACCTGCTTTACAAGGAACTCCATATTATCAGCCATTCAAGATGAATGGTGGAGACAATAATGGTGTTAAAACATTTAAAGGTACAGCATCTGCACCTGTGATTCCTTCTGTACAAGCTGCACTCAATTATGACAAATGGGGATTCCAAGCTAGCTTTGCTGTAACTGGTGGTGGTGGTAAAGCCACATATGATGAAGGTCTAGGCTCTTTTGAGAGTCAAGTAGCAATGATACCGGCTCTTCTATATCAGATGGGATTTAATAAGACTTCGGCACCTGGGTATTCTGTAAAAAGTTATATATACGGACAGCAGTACGTATTTGGCTTGCAGTTGGGAGCTACATATAAGATTACTAAATATCTTTCTGCTTATGCTGGTGCTAGATTTAACTACATTCAGAACAAGTATGAAGGAAGCATAACAAATATCTCTGCTAATATAAATGGTACAAGTGAAAATCTTTACAACTACTTCGGAGATATGGCTAACAGTTATTCACAAATGGCATTCTATTATAAGATGCGTGCAAGCGAGATGGCTGATGGTAGTGCTGATAAAACAGCATATGAGCAAAAATCTGCCGGATATGCAGCAGGCGCTACACAGGCTACAGAAGCAAAAAGACAGTTTGCTGATAAATATTTGGAATGTACTCAAACTGGATGGGGAATAACCCCTATCATAGGTCTTGACTTAAAATGGAAAAATATTAATATCGGCACAAGACTTGAATTCACAACAAAATTCAACATCCAAAATAACACGAAACGAGATGATACAGGATTGTTTACAGATGGTGTAAACACGCCGAATGATTTACCAGGTATATTCACTATAGGTGGACAATATAGCATTCTACCTTCACTAAGAGTAAACGTTGGTTACCATTATTTCTTCGACAAGGATGCACGCATGGATAAAGATAAGCAAAAGTTACTGACAGGAAACACTGAAGAATTCTTAGCCGGTGCTGAATATGACATTAACAAAGTAATACAAGTAAGTGCAGGTATACAGAAGACAAATTACAAATTTGGAGATGGCTCATTCCTTAATGACATGAGTTTCACCACTAGCAGCTATTCAGTAGGATTAGGAGCTGGATTCCAAGTCACAAAGAAAGCTAAGCTAAATGTAGCTTACTTCTGGACCACCTATGATACATTCCATAAGGAATATGCTCAGAACATGACTGTAAGCACTACAACTATTCCAACAAACAGGACTGATGATTTTACACGCACAAACAAAGTGTTTGGTGTAGGTCTGGACTTGGATATATAATGCTATAGCGGATCTACATCAAAGTAAATCTGCAAAGAACTATAACGCGAATCCTCCATCATTTGCAGCTGTGCAAAATGGAGGCATTCGCGTACTTTTTTAATATTAATCTGTAGTTCTAGTTTTAATACGATCTTACGTATATTCATTGCCTTTACTTTTGCCACAGCAGGTCTGTCAGGACCTAATACCCGACTACCAAACATCTGCCGAAGCCTGCTAGCCATCTCTATACCGGCAGTTTCAGCGACATTATCATTCCGATGCTTCAGATAAACATAAATTAAGCGATAATATGGAGGATAATGAAATGTTTTACGCTCTTCCAATTGGCCATAAAAGAAGTCCTTATAATTATTGCTGACTACTTGAGATATGACAGGAGTATCTGGACTTTTCGTCTGTAAAATAACCAAGCCTCTTTTACCTTTTCTGCCTGCTCGTCCGCTAACTTGAGCCATCATCATAAAAGAATGTTCGTAAGCTCTAAAATCAGGATAATTAAGCATACTATCGGCATTCAATATGCCTACAACACTAACCTTGTCAAAGTCTAAACCCTTACTTATCATCTGTGTTCCAATAAGAAGATTCGTTCTACCCATCGAAAAATCACTAATTATACGTTCGTAAGCACTTCTAGTCCTTGTAGTATCAAGATCCATTCTTGCCAGACGTGCTTCAGGAAAGACTTCTTTCACATAATCTTCTATTTTCTCAGTGCCATAACCACGTCCGCGTAATTCTGTACCACCACAATTAGGACAAACTGTTGGAATTTGATATGTATAGCCACAATAATGACAAGTTAGTTGATTAGTAGTTTTGTGCATAGTAAGACTCACATCACAATTTGTGCAATGTGGAACCCACCCACATTCCTTACATTCTACCATTGGTGCAAATCCCCGGCGGTTCTGAAACAATATCACTTGTTCATCATTGTTTAAAGCCCTCTTTATGTTAAAAATCAATTTAGGTGAAAATGGACCTGTCATCATCTTACGATGCTGAAGATCTTTTATATCTACGACATCAATCTCTGGCAATGCTATATCCTTATAACGTGTATTTAACTCTACCAATCCATATTTCCCTTTAATAGCATTATAATAACTTTCCAGACTTGGGGTAGCTGTGCCTAGCAAAGTCTTTGCTCCATACATTTTAGCCAGCACAATGGCTGCATTTCTGGCGTTATATCTTGGAGCCGGGTCTTGTTGTTTAAAGGATGTTTCATGCTCCTCATCAATTATAACCATTCCAAGGTTCTTAATTGGAAGGAATATAGCTGAGCGAGCTCCCAATATTACATCATATGGATTATCAGAAAGTTGCTTTTTCCATATTTCGACTCTCTCTGCATCTGAATATTTCGAGTGGTATATACCGAGCCTATTACCAAACACGCGCTGCAAACGTTCCATTATTTGGACTGTTAGTGCTATTTCTGGCAGCAAATATAACACCTGTTTTTTCTTTTGCAATTCTTGCTCAATAAGATGTATGTATATTTCAGTTTTCCCACTAGATGTAACCCCATGAAGAAGACAGACATCCTTTTTTAGAAAATTAAACAATATAGAATTATACGCTTCCTGCTGATACGTATTAAGTTTCTTAATTTTATCAAGATGAGGTTCAATCCCTTTGTTTAACCTACCCACTTCTTTCTCATAAGTAACAAGTATATTTCGAGTTATGATATTATTTATAATAGCAGTAGTGCAATGGCTTTCGTTTATAAGTTCCTCTTTTGTTATCTCTACTGTACTCTCTCTGCATTCATCACCATCTAGAGAATCCCAATGTGACATCTCAAGAAATGTCACAAGAGCTTTTTGCTGTTGTGTAGCACGTGCCAAAATATTAAAGGCATCATGCAAAGAACGTTCGTTACGGAACTGTTTGGTAAGTGTGATATAAGTTTCCGTCTTGGGTTTGTAACCATCTTGGGTCTTCATACCAGTAGGCAAAGCGGCCTTATAGACATCACCTATAGGCGAGATATAATAGTCTGCCAACCATTCCCATAGTTTCAACTGATTATCAAGTAAAACAGGACTTTCGTCAATGATCCTTATTATATTTTTAATCTTATATTCAGTAGGTTTATTGTCATGAATATGCGCTGCTATTGCAATATACGTTTTACTCTTTCCAAAGGGAACTATTACCCTTATTCCAATTTTCAGTTTACCAAGCATCTCATTGGGGATGCCATAAGTAAAACAACCGTATAGCGGAAGAGGTAATATCACATCTACATATTTCATAAATGCAAAGGTAGCAAAAAAAAGCAGGTGCCAAATATTTAGCACCTGCTTTTTTATATCTTTGCAGATTCTTTGTTTTATCTCTTAGAAATAATATGCTGCAGAAATCTGCCATGCGTTAGAACGGTTCTTACTGGTACTGGTAACACTATCTGTTGCTTTTTTAACAGTAACATCACCTGTCTTTCCACATACAATATTATAATTAGCTCCAATTTCAAGATGTTTTAGTAACATTACACCGGTACCAAGATTAATACTGAAATTAGAATCTTTAAAATTCCATGTTGTTTTTGTGGCATTTAAATCATTTTCAGTGTATATATTTTTATTTCCAACATTAAATCCAAACTGAGGACCTGCTGCAAAATAAATACCGGCGATGTTACCCAATCCTATAATATAACGTAGATTGATAGGAATATTTAAACTTTGCGATTTTATTGTTTTGTCATCTGATTTAGCTTCGCGCTGATCATAAAGGGCAGCTGCATCTATTCCTAATCCTACAACCGGAAGAGTAAACTTAAGAGTCGGTCCTATAAAGAATCCCGTTCTGTTTGAAGAACTGACAAGGTCTGAGTTTAATGACATATTATTAATATTCAGTCCACCTTTTACGCCAAGTTTTACTTGAGCTTGTACAGGTGCTACAGCCATTAAAACAATGGCAAAAAGTAAAAGAGTAATTTTTTTATTCATATCGATTTTATTTATTTGTTATTTAATGTCTCTGACGACGAACAGTTACTCGTGCAGGAGATGAAGAGGATGAACTTGAAGACGAAGGAGCCTTTGTTTTTAATACACTTGATGAACGACGATTCTTATTTATGATTTTTGCTTTAGAACCTGTTTTATCAAGTTTTGCTATGCTATCTATTGAGTCTTTTCTTGCCTGATTCCCCCAAATATTCTTTTCAAAAGATTCAATTTCCCCTTCAATCCGTTTCTGTTCTTTAGCCATAGTGGTATCTGAAGAACAGTATTGTGCAAGAGTTTTACCTAGCATATTATTTGTTTTATAAATATTACCACGATATTTCTTCATAGCAAAATAATCACCAAGACTCATTGTTGCAGCATTATTAAAATTACTTACCATAGTTGTCATCCGACTAAGATATGTAGCCACATCGTCATATTTTACCCAAAACAATGGATATTTAGCTGAACCGTCTCCAAAATCATCTTCGCGTGTCATAATTGGACATAGAGCAAGTACTTTGGTATGAAATGTGCTACTGATCTGATCAAAATAACTGCACTCCTTTATATAATACGACTTTACTTCTGAAGAAGGTATATCACTGTTTTCAACATGCAAATTTCCATTTTTCAACTCATAAAATATATGGTAATTTTTAAGCAAATCTTTAAGATTTACTTTAGCGCTATCTTCAAAAGATTCATTACCATCCAACCTATACTCATAAACATTTATATATCCGGCAAGTGCCAATTTGAAAAGATATGTAAATAGATTCATTTTGGTTCCTTGAGGTTCTACAGGATAATAAAGACCTGCATTAGCATCCTTTGTCAGATCTATTTCTCTATATATGTCTCTTCGCCATACCACATCTTCTGGCATTTGTATCGCTGTCGGATAACTAAGCTGTGATCGCATTGTCATTTTTACAGAACTGTTATTTTTCTGTGCTTGATCCTTTATTCGAGCTGCAGGTTGAGCTGATATCGCTCCTGCAACACATGATATTATTATTATGAAAAATAGCCGTTTCATTCTCATTATGTTTTAATATTCTACTAAATAAACTATCTTACAACAACCTCTAAAGCAGTTGATAATTTCCGTTCAATTCCATCAGGTCCAACTGCTACGACATGCGTTATATAGAATCGACGGTTACGCTGAAGTTTTCGGAAAACTTCTTTCTGTCGTTCAGAAAAGTTAGAACCATTCGATGCCTGTGGTACTGCATTCCCCATATTATCAAAGAATACTGTTTCGAAACTAATTACTCTGAATGGTATATCAAGTAATCCATCATCAATTGCAGCACCAATACTGCTAGCAGACATCAATTGGCCTTTAGACAGACTTCCGCCTCTATATCTTGATGACGCACCACTAGCATCTTTGAATGCAATATATGCTGAAGGATCAGGCAACTTACGTACATGAAAAACGAACTTGCCCATTTGCTGCATATGACCTGAAATATTTGAAAACACAGATATAACAGCATCATGTCCTATATTCATCGGACGGGCAATATACTTACCCGAAGATACCGGCTGTAAAATTCCTCCACTCATTGTTGCAGAAATCTTATTAAGAGGAACTCCAGGAACGCTAATACTTATAGGATTACTATAACCAGCATAAAGCATATTCATAAGATCGGCCGAAACAGTTGCGCTCGGTGCAACTACCGTATATTTTTGTGTAAAGTTTCTACGTAGCACATCTCCTCTTCCATTAGCCATAGTTATATAGCCAGTAAGATTGAAGTCGCCTGTACGAGTACATTGCATCTCATAAAGTCCATTGTGAAGATTTACACGTCTGTTACCTATATATATATTAGGTCGCTGAGTCGTATCTATTGCTGCCATTACAATTCTAGCTGTAAATTTGCCACCACTAATAATAGTCTGGGCATTAGGAATAACAAATGCGCTCAACTTATTTACACGTATGTCTTTCATATCTACATTTGAGACTAAAGTATGCAATACTTCTCCTTCTGCATATCTTACATCACTCTGCAATTTAGACAATAATGTCACAGCAGCAGCTACCGGCATATCCTCAAACATATACTCTTGCCAATTTTTACCCATGGTATGAGCTTTCCTAGGTAGTTTAGTCGAAAGATTGTTGTTTATAATCAATTTCTGATTTTCATCAGTAACCATAGTAAGTATACGCTCTCTATAAGAATTGATAGCATTGAATAGATTTTTACCTTTACCCCCTATTGGTGCTAACATTATCTGATTAGCAGGTTCTAGACTTTCCTTATTCTTTATATTTTGAAGGTCTCCATTTTTACCATCGGCCTCTTTTACAATAGCTACTTTCAATTGTTGAGCGAAGTCGTATAATGAATCACTCATTTCTTTTACCGAACGAGCTTTATCAAACCAAGCCTTAACTTTTTCAGGGTTAGACTTCATTTGAGAAGCAAAATCATTATATATAGCCTGATTCTCCTTATTCGAGCTAGCTGTAGTACGATTCAAGCTCTCCTCAACTATAGAAAAGCCATTGAGCACCTCAGTAGATACATTTAGAGCAAGCATTGCCATCAAGACGACATACATCAAATTTATCATCTTTTGGCGCGGAGATATTGGTCTTTTTTTTATTGCCATTTATTTAACCTTAAACATTTGCATCCAGATTACTAGCTCCAGAAGTAGCAGAACGCATGTTAACTGTCATTGCATCTATCATCCTAGCATAAATCTTATTCAACTGTTCTATTTGTCCTGCCATCTTTCTTGACTGGTCATTAATCTGATCTATTGTCCCTATTTGTGCACTAGCACTCTTAAGCTGCATTTCGTAAACTTTGCAAATGCCTGTAAGAGTACGATTAAGGTTTTCCATTTCTTCAGAATCCCTCGTAAGACGAGAACTCTGTTCTGAAACATTAGCAAGCATATCTGTAAGTTTTCTCAGCTCCTCTACATAATTACTTGTGGCCTCTGCCATCTCAGGAGAGACCTGTTGCTGTTCTCCAACCCATTCTGAATTTTGAATAGCTGAGTGTGCTTGCTCTGCTATATTATTGGATGTAACTTTTTCTCTATAGAATTGTTCACCTTTTAAATGAGACGAAACTATATTTGGGCTATGCACATCCTCTCTTTTAAACTTTTCGTTTTCTTCCAAATATTCATCTGTAACATGAGAAGGGATTTCTTTATCTATTGCAGTCTTGTCAAAAGGACGATCAAATGCAGAAATAAAAAATACGCAGACCTCTGTGCCCATACCTATGTAAAGCATCAAATTAGCACAGGGAAGATGAGTAAGTTTAAATAGTGTTCCAAGTATTACGATAGAGGCTCCCCAACTATATGAATAGTTTAGGAATGTCTGCCCGGGAACACTATCCATCCACTTTTGCAAACGGTAAACAATATTGTATTTACTATATTCTGTCATTTTACTTTTATTTTTTATTTTTATTACTCGTGCTACTCGCAAGACTTCTAACACATCTGAATCCAATATAAGATCGTGGTTGATTCTGATATTCATAAGAACGCCAAGCCGAACGAATAAATGATTCAGGATCTTTCCATGATCCTCCTCTTACACTTTTCTTTTTCAACCTATAAGGATCTTCTGTAGCAGCATTATATGATAATTCAGGATTCATATCATTCATCATACCAACTCCGGCTTCTGTGTATACCGTGCTAGTCCATTCTGCTGCATTTCCTGCCATATCGTAAAGTCCATTACTGTTAGCTGCATATATTCCAACTTTACTTGTTATGAGATTACCATCTTCTGTATAATCTCCACGATCTGGTTTGAAATTGGCATAAAAACAACCTTTAGCACTTTTTGTCGCCTCATTACTCCATGGGAATTCTGTTCCATCCTTCCCTCGAGCAGCATATTCCCATTCTGCTTCTGTCGGCAAACGATATCTCTGTAAATAACGCGCTACGCCTCCAAGTCCTTTTAACAGGTAATCTGTACGCCAAGCACAAAATGCATTGGCCTGTTCCCATGTAACACCAACCACAGGGTAATCATTATACGTCGGGCTACTGAAATATAATCTCATGTATATTTCATTATCTGAATTTTTAAAATCATTAACCCAACATGTTGTGTCAGGATATACATTTACGATATAAGTATTAAGGAAATCCCAAGGGCCGGTAAGAGGACGGTTAATTGTCTTATTTATTATTTTACCGTTGTCATCAACATAAGCTGTATCTTTTGATATCCAAGTCTGTTGATTGGGATCAATAGAAACATCCGTATTTAGTGTTCTCTCCTCTGGTTTGATTCGATTTTTCCTTAAAGCAGCAGCTGTATAATCATAAACCTCATAACGATAATTTATTTGGCTTGCATCAAGAATTTTTTCGCCTGTCACAGGATTCGTCTTATACAGGCTTTCAAAAGCTCTCTGTTCATCTTCGTTTGGTTTTCTCGGCAATTGTTTTTTCCAATTCAGATGTGGCTTCACAGGGTCACCGTTTCTGTCCTCAGTTATCTTATATGTTTCATCGCCTCCATAAGCAGGATCAGCAAGCCTCTCCCGCAGAATTGAATCACGTACCCACTGTACAAACTGCTTATATTCTGAATTTGTTATTTCGGTTTCATCCATCCAGAATCCATCAACAGATATATCCTTTACGGGTGTTTCGATACCCCATAGACTATCCTGTTTATCTATACCCATTTTAAGATGTCCACGTTTAACAAGTGTCATTCCATAAGGAGTAGGTTCAGCGAATCCTCTTCCACCACCTATACCTGTAACCTCTCCTCCTGTAGATAAGGTGGACTTACCTCCAAAACAACCAGTCAGAAGTAATAGAGTCACGGCAAAAATGGTTATAATACTCTTATTCATATTCATTTTTATAGTATCCTCACACTTTTATGTTTATTCCTACCTTTTTTTCCTAAATTTATTTCAGTCTGATAACTTAAAACTAGTTCATGACTTCCGTTACCTATGCTCAATGCTGATGTATAGATCTCATAACTATATCCCAAGTTTATTCCATGAAAACTTCCACCAATAAGGACAGTAGCAGAATTTGATGGACTGTATGAAACTCCTGCATACATTACTTTCTCTTCATTTGTATACACTAGTCTCCCTGTAATATCAGTTCTGTAAGCTTTTCCATCTGTACGTTCCAATAAAGATGGTTGTATAGTAACAAACGGATTCCTTAACTTTATATTGTATCCACATGTCATATAATATGTTCTATCAATCTGCAATTCATTAGTTTCTCCCATTTTTATCAAAGGGGCATTCGCATGCTGAACAGAAAGGCCTCCATACCAATCTTTATTTAAATAATATATACCTATACTGACATCTATTTTGTTACCATTTATACTAGAAGTACTAAAGGCAGGATCAGACTGTTCGTTCAAATCCAGACCCGAACCATCAAAGGTTTCACTTAACATACCCAACTGCAATCCATAGCTTATTGTTCCTCCAAAAAGTTTATGCTTATACGCATATTGTAAAGCCACTTTTTTATGAGTAAAAAGACCTATTTGATCATTCATAAAAGAAATACCAACCCCACTATAATCATTGATTAAATGGACAGGCATATCAGCACCTACATACATAGTTCTAGGATTATGTTCAAATCCTGCAAAGTCTAATGCATAAGCAGCAACAAAATTTATCTTAGAATTTTTGCCTACTGATCCAGGATTAAAAAAAGGTTCCATAGCCCAATAATTACTAAAGGATGGATCATATTGCCCTCTGACCGGAATTGGCAGAAGTATAAATATCGTTATTATATATAAGGCATGTTTAAACACGTGATAATAACGATAAAGATTGTAGTTTATTGTATAAGAAAAGCCGTCCAAAATTGAACGGCATTTATTTCTTACTAATACTCATCTTCATTAAATAAGAAATCTTCTTTAGTTGGATAATCAGGCCATATGTCTTCTATACTTTCATATACATCACCCTCATCCTCTATTTCCTGCAAATTTTCCAAGACTTCAAGTGGTGCTCCGGAACGGATGGCATAGTCTATTAACTCGTCCTTCGTTGCAGGCCAGGGAGCATCTTCCAATTTTGAAGCTAGTTCAAGTGTCCAATACATAGTCTTATCTATTATTTTATTAAGTTTTTCTATTTCGCCGCAAAAATAATACTTTTTATCTTATTCACAAGACTTCTTCCATATTTTTTCGTCTTTCCCCTCAATAAAGTTTAATTTCCTAGCTAAAACATATAAATAATCAGATAAACGATTTATAAATGCAAGAATATTGCCATCAATCTGTACTTCACCAGTCAAAGCCAATATTCTTCGTTCTGTACGTCTGCATATAGTTCTACATACATGAGCAATCGATGCCTTGTATGTTCCACCTGGCAGAATAAAGCTATTCTGACGAGGTATTATCTCCTGTATTTTGTCTATCTCTTCTTCGATCAATTTCACATCGCTTTCAGCGACTATTGAACAATTTTTCAGAGCAGTCTTAGATTGGTCAGTTGCCAAATATGAAGAAACGACGAATAATTTGTTCTGGATATTCTCCACCATTTGCTTATCGTCTCCGTCATCCATCAAGGAGGCCAAAAGTCCCAAATGTGAATTAAGTTCATCAGCCGTTCCATAAGCTTCTATTCTTTCATCAGTTTTCAATACTCTGACGCCACCTACAAGGCTTGTCGTACCTTTATCACCCGTTTTTGTATACACTTTAAGATCTTTCATAATATATGAATTTAAAAGTTCACTATATAGTTTTGTTTGAATCGTTCCTTATTGAAGAAAACGATACCGGCATAATACAAATCAAATGTAATCCCAACTCTGTCATCGTCAATTACTTTTTTCCAAAATTTTTTGGCTTTTTTATTCTGTTTAATCCCCTGAATCACTACTAATGAATCAATAGTAATCTTATCTAATAAAGAATAAAAGAATTCTTCATAATTTGCATCAAGAGACATAATTACCATGTCAACTCTAAATATATTCAATTCATCAGACTCATCAGTAATAGTTATAATACTTGATTTGCTACATCCTGCTCTTATATAATCACTGTAAGCATCAGACTCTGGATAAAAGTTTAAGACACACTTAGGCTGGCAATAATTTGCCAATCTAAAGTACAGCTTACTTAATTTACCATTCTTTTTATTCAATAACGGAAATGTATCATTAAGCCTATTATAAGAATAATATGGATAATGTTCATTGACAACATCAGTAATGAAATTAAAAGCAAAAGGAGACTGAACTCCAAAACCCAAAGAGTGTCTTGAACGCCTTAACCATATCAATATATTCCTTACAGTATACATAATAAAAGATAAAGTGCAAATATACAAAAAAAGCCTCGAAACATAATCGTTTCGAGGCTTAATTTTTAAAAAAGGCAGCCACCTACTCTCCCGCATTGCATTGCAGTACCATCGGCGCAGGCGGGCTTAACTTCTCTGTTCGGAATGGGAAGAGGTGGGACCCCGCCGCAATAACCACCTGATATTGGGTTTGACTTTTTCGGTACATGATAACCTTATCGTATTTCTCCTGCAAAAAAAGCAGATACATCTGAAATTATGACTCTAAAAGGAAGTTTCGGGCAATTAGTAGTGCTCGGCTTTGGCGTCACCGCCTTTACACCTACACCCTATCAACGTCATAGTCTATGACGACCCTTATGTGGAGTTCTCATCTTGTGGCTGGCTTCGCACTTAGATGCTTTCAGCGCTTATCCTTCCCAGACTCGGATACCCGGCGGTGCGCCTGGCGGCACAACCGGTTCACCGGAGGTCTGTCCATCACGGTCCTCTCGTACTAGTGACGGCACCACGCAAAACTCCCACGCCCACGATAGATAGAGACCGAACTGTCTCACGACGTTCTGAACCCAGCTCGCGTGCCACTTTAATGGGCGAACAGCCCAACCCTTGGGACCTTCTCCAGCCCCAGGATGTGACGAGCCGACATCGAGGTGCCAAACCACCCCGTCGATATGAGCTCTTGGGGGGGATCAGCCTGTTATCCCCGGAGTACCTTTTATCCTTTGAGCGACGGACCTTCCATACGGATCCGCCGGATCACTATGCCCCAGTTTCCTGCCTGCTCGGGATGTCTCCCTCCCAGTCAAGCGCCCTTATGCCATTGCACTCTATGAGACCGGTTACCAATCGGTCCGAGGGCACCTTTGGAAGCCTCCGTTACGCTTTTGGAGGCGACCACCCCAGTCAAACTACCCACCAAACAATGTCCTCGTTATACGAGTTAGACTTCAGACAGCCAAAGGGCCGTATTTCAAGGATGGCTCCACACAGGCTGGCGCCTGCGCTTCGAAGCCTCCGGCCTATCCTACACATCGGATGACCAAAGTCAATGCTAAGCTATAGTAAAGGTTCACGGGGTCTTTTCGTCCCATCGCGGGTAATCGGCATCTTCACCGATACTACAATTTCACTGAGCTCATGGTTGAGACAGCGTCCGGATCATTACACCATTCGTGCAGGTCGGAACTTACCCGACAAGGAATTTCGCTACCTTAGGACCGTTATAGTTACGGCCGCCGTTTACCGGGGCTTCAATTCAATGCTTCTCCCGAAGGATGACATCTCCTCTTAACCTTCCGGCACCGGGCAGGTGTCAGGCTGTATACTTCGTCTTTCGAATTCGCACAGCCCTGTGTTTTTGTTAAACAGTTGCCTGGACCTATTCTCTGCGCCTCTCCCGGAGGAGAGGACCCCTTATCCCGAAGTTACGGGGTTAATTTGCCTAGTTCCTTAACCATGAATCTCTCAACGCCTTAGTATGTTCTACCCGACTACGTGTGTCCGTTTGCGGTACGGGTACCGTACGGATTAAGTTTAGCGGATTTTCTAGGAAGTATGTTTACCCACACTATCAGCCTTCCCCGAAGGGACAGCCGTACTATCAGGTTCGGATCTTGACGGGGATTTGCCTCCGTCAATCAACTCCTACACCCTTCAACGCGCAATTCCGTCTGCGCGCGGTGGTTTCACTGCTCCGTCCCCGCTTCACTCCGTACGCTAGTCACGGAATATTAACCGTGTCTGCCATCGCCCTCGCCGTTCGGCTTAGACTTAGGACCCGACTAACCCCGGGCCGATTGACGTTGCCCGGGAAACCTTAGTCTTATGGCGGGGGGGGATCTCACCCCCCTAATCGTTACTTATACCTACATTTGCTTTTCCAGACGCTCCACCGGAGGTTATCCCCCGGATTCAACGCGGACTGGAATGCTCCCCTACCGATACTTTTATTATTACTATCCCGCGTCTTCGGCATCTGCCTTATACCCGATTATTATCCATGCCCGGACCCTCGACTAGTGAGCTGTTACGCACTCTTTGAATGAATGGCTGCTTCCAAGCCAACATCCTAGCTGTCACAGGGACCAGACTTCGTTAGACTAACTCAGGCAGAATTCCGGGGCCTTAGACGGCGGTCAGGATTCTTCTCCTCTCGGGCACGGACCTTAGCACCCGCGCCCTTACTGCGGCACTGCGGCCGTAGAGCATTCGGAGTTCGTCAGGACTTGATAGGCGGTGAAGCCCTCTCATCCTATCGGTCGCTCTACCTCTCTACGGGATCGTGCCACGCTGCACCTAAATGCATTTCGGGGAGTACGAGCTATCTCCAAGTTTGATTGGCCTTTCACTCCTACACTCAACTCATCCAGAAGCTTTTCAACGCTTATTGGTGCGGACCTCCATCCGGTGTTACCCGGACTTCATCCTGGTCAAGTGTAGATCACTTGGTTTCGCGTCTGCCTCCGCCGACTCAGCGCCCTATTCAGGCTCGCTTTCACTATGGCTCGGGATGTCTTCATCCTTAACCTTGCCGGCGACGGCAACTCGTAGGTTCATTATGCAAAAGGCACGCCGTCACCGATTGCTCGGCTCCGACCGCTTGTAGGCGCAGGGTTTCAGGATCTCTTTCACCCTTCTAATCGAAGTGCTTTTCACCTTTCCCTCACGGTACTGGTTCACTATCGGTCTCACGGGAGTATTTAGCCTTACCGGATGGTCCCGGTGGATTCGCGCAGAATTTCTCGTGTTCCGCGTTACTCAGGAGCTCGCTACGGCCTTATCGTCTTCTCATACTGGGCTTTCACCATCTATGGCCGTTCTTTCCAGAACGTTCCGATCGATTCTAAGGTCCGATGTCGCGGTCCTACAACACCGCTCTTGCGTTACCACAAAAACGGTTTGGGCTCTTCCCCGTTCGCTCGCCACTACTAGGGGAATCATTAGTTTATTTTCTCTTCCTGCAGGTACTAAGATGTTTCAGTTCCCTGCGTTCGCCTTTGGACATAAGTCCAAATGACAGTCCTTCAGACTGCCGGGTTGTCCCATTCGGAAATCTTCGGATTAACGGTTATTTGCACCTACCCGAAGCTTATCGCAGCTTATCACGTCCTTCATCGCCTCCGTGAGCCAAGGCATCCGCCCTGCGCCCTTATTTACTTTCTTTCTTACTATCCGGCTCTTGAGAGACCGGATGAGTAGCTCATACTTTCAGCTGTATCTTGAGATTGCTCTCTTTTCTTTACTTAAAAGTCTTACTTACAGTTTCATGTACCAATATGTCAAAGATCGTTTGGGAACTCTTTAAATCCTTGCGGACTGTTCCCGAGTGTGGAGAATAACGGATTCGAACCGTTGACCCCCTGCTTGCAAAGCAGGTGCTCTAGCCAGCTGAGCTAATCCCCCGTATGTTGTATATATACGTCCTGGGGCCTTGTAGTCCCAGGCAGACTTGAACTGCCGACCTCCACATTATCAGTGTGGCGCTCTAACCAACTGAGCTATAGGACTCTATCCCGGTTTTATCGTTCAAGCCTTAGGGGCTTGTCCGCCCGGCTTCCTTTTCCTCTATATTTTATAAACAGTTCCGTGTACAAGAAGCTAAAAGGATAACTATATCCACTCGCCTCTTTATTCTTACTTTTATGGTGCCTCTCGTCTTGCATAACGTTGTATGAGAAACGTCTCCAGAAAGGAGGTGTTCCAGCCGCACCTTCCGGTACGGCTACCTTGTTACGACTTAGCCCCAATCACCGGTTTCACCCTAGGCCGACCCTTGCGGTCACGGACTTCAGGCGCCCCCGGCTTTCATGGCTTGACGGGCGGTGTGTACAAGGCCCGGGAACGTATTCACCGCGCCATGGCTGATGCGCGATTACTAGCGAATCCAGCTTCGTGGAGTCGGGTTTCAGACTCCAGTCCGAACTGAGGCGCGTTTTATAGATTCGACCGACGTTGCCGGCGGCCATCACTCTGTACGCGCCATTGTAACACGTGTGTCGCCCCGGACGTAAGGGCCGTGCTGATTTGACGTCATCCCCACCTTCCTCACACCTTACGGTGGCAGTATCCCCAGAGTGCCCAGCTTGACCTGATGGCAACTAAGGAAAGGGGTTGCGCTCGTTATGGCACTTAAGCCGACACCTCACGGCACGAGCTGACGACAACCATGCAGCACCTTCACAGACGCCCCGAAGGGCCTTGGCATCTCTGCCGCGTTCGTCTGCAATTCAAGCCCGGGTAAGGTTCCTCGCGTATCATCGAATTAAACCACATGTTCCTCCGCTTGTGCGGGCCCCCGTCAATTCCTTTGAGTTTCACCGTTGCCGGCGTACTCCCCAGGTGGGATGCTTAACGCTTTCGCTTGGCCGCTGACCACATGGGCCAACAGCGGGCATCCATCGTTTACCGTGCGGACTACCAGGGTATCTAATCCTGTTCGATACCCGCACTTTCGAGCTTCAGCGTCAGTTGCGCTCCGGTAAGCTGCCTTCGCAATTGGAGTTCTTTGTGATATCTAAGCATTTCACCGCTACACCACAAATTCCGCCTACCTCGTGCGTACTCAAGCCTGGCAGTTCGAACAGCAAGTCAGAGGTTGAGCCTCTGCATTTCACTGCCCGCTTACCAAGCGGCCTACGCTCCCTTTAAACCCAATAAATCCGGATAACGCCTGGACCTTCCGTATTACCGCGGCTGCTGGCACGGAATTAGCCGGTCCTTATTCTTCTGGTACCTGCAATAAGCCACACGTGGCTCACTTTATCCCCAGATAAAAGAGGTTTACAACCCATAGGGCAGTCTTCCCTCACGCTACTTGGCTGGTTCAGTCTTGCGACCATTGACCAATATTCCTCACTGCTGCCTCCCGTAGGAGTTTGGACCGTGTCTCAGTTCCAATGTGGGGGACCTTCCTCTCAGAACCCCTACTGATCGTCGGTTTGGTGGGCCGTTACCCCGCCAACTGCCTAATCAGACGCATCCCCATCTTTTACCGCTAAACCTTTCGTCATGATCTGATGTCGTCGCATGACCTCATACGGTATTACTCCCTCTTTCGAGGGGCTATCCCGTGGTAAAAGGCAGGTTGGATACGCGTTACTCACCCGTGCGCCGGTCGTCATCTAGTCTAGCAAGCTAGACTAATGTTACCCCGCGACTTGCATGTGTTAAGCCTGTAGCTAGCGTTCATCCTGAGCCAGGATCAAACTCTCCATTGTAAAATATTGTTTCTACTTCTTGTCTCGGACATTGCTGACCTCCACAATACGTAAAGTTGTCTCTGTTTCAGAACGCTTCTCCGTAATTCAAGTCTAAAAGCACCTATTCATTATAAATGACGGTTCGTTTCTTTTTGTTACCCGAGTACCAATATATCAATACCAGCACTCGCTTCTTGTACTACTTCTCTGTCTATGTAAATCTTTTCAAAGAACTCTTTCTTTTTGCTTACAAGAACGTTCGTTCTCGAAAGCGGATGCAAAGGTACAACTATTTTCCACAATACCAAATCTTTTCGCAAAAAAAATGAAATTATTTGCAAAGGTTTCCACTTTCTTTACAAACACGTCGCGCTTATTTAGCGCTCTCCTTATTATATTATACAAAGGGACTGCAAAAGGGGTTGTTATTCCCACGCCCCGGGGGCCCAGTCAATATCCGCATCTTTGCTTAACTGCAAGGAGAGTGTGCCGTCCATCTTACGTTTGCCTGCCTGAAGGAACTTGCATTTTACCTTTTTAATATGTCTGGCTATGCGAAAGTCCTTCGGGTCGTCAACGCCTTCACTCTCTACTGTAAGCTCAAAACGGCCGAGGCCGTCGATCACGACTGTCTGGCCGGATTCCATTGACTGCTTCATCTCCTGAAGGAAATCGTCGATCACGCCTTTTACCGTTCCCTGGCTGAACGTCGAGTTCGTCTGGATCTTCTTTGCTATATCGGCGGTGTGAACCTCACCGATATGGACCGGGCGGGCAAACCATTTCTTATATGATTTATTGGATTTGATCTTGTTTTCCCTTAATGTTATTTTTAAACTCATACTCTTTTTTATTTTCACCTCCCCGAGGCTGTTTTCTTTATAACTTGTTTATTATTAGTGCTTTATCTGCGGGGAGGTGAAAATTCCACCTCCCCGTGATGGTTTCAGTTACCAGCGTAAGTTGATTTATACACCAATCCAACTTGAATTGGTCACCAATCCAACTTAAATTGCCAGGCTATTCAAGTTAGATTGGTACCCCAAAGCTATCGGTTCATCACATAATACGATGACATTCCTTCGCTTTTCCTATGCGCATAGCCATGGCTGCGAAGATATTTGCCGATTATGTATCAAGTCATTATTATGGTTATATATAACAAAAATAACCCAGAAAAGTCACTATTTTATAATAAAACACACTACATAGGGACTTTTAAATTTAAAATAATTACAGATAGACATTGTATCGTACCAGACATAATAACTATCTTTCAAGAATATCACGCCAATTTTCTATAATAAATTTATAGCTATGCCTATCGGGTGATTCAATACGAAGATTACCGTAAACACCTGTATTTTCTACAAAACCTTCAGAGTTCCAACTTCCACGAGTAAACTTAAACAAAGCTGGGTAATGCAAATCTACATCTATAGCACGTACGTAATCAGAGATTCGTTTCATTTTTACCTTACTAGGATTCCAATCGCCTAAAGTATACTGATTACCAGTGATATACACTTCATCATCTGCTCTCAATGTTTTCAGTTCAATATGCACCTTATAATTCTCCCGACTTAAGAAATTATCAATAGAATCACGGTAATGAAAATAATATTCCAATCCATCATGAAGTGCATATGGAAAACAAGACATATGATTATAATCGGGATAAGATTTTATTTTAAGCATAATATTAGAAGGCAATATATTTTCTTTATAAAACTTATAAAGTTTCTCTCGTGCCGGTTTCCATGACTTCCATCTAGGCACTTTCTCTTCAGTAGAATTTGTTATAAACAAGAATCGGTTACCTTTAATCTGAGAGTAATTATATGCCATTAATTCGTCTGAAACTCTGTCACTATCATAAGCCAGATTAGGAGAAACGGCTATATAATCTGTAAAAAGTTCATGGTTTATCATAGCTTCAAGTATGAAAGATGCTCCAAGCGAATGCCCTACTGCTAACGTTCGACCTGTAGTACGATAATGGGAATTAATATAAGGTATCAATTCGTTCTTAACAAACAGGCACAAACTATCAGCATAGCCATTTCGGCCACCATAAAAATCACCCCTCGCCACAGTCTTTGGCACCGGCAAGAAATCGCTTTGCCTTGAATAAGTCATTGTTGTAGGTGAACATAAGCCAACTACAATAAAACGAGAATCGTAATTTGTATTTATAAATGGGAGAAGACCATTTACAATATCAAAATAAGGTTTATCCTGAGTATCAAAGACATATATCACGTCATAATTTTGTGAATCGTTCTCAGTATATCTTGCAGGTATGTTGATAAAAACTTTTCTTTCAAAACTGAAATATTTAGATTTCATCATCATGGCTGTATCAGATGCTGTGAAAAACATCGGTTCATCGCCGCAAATATTCAAAGACACAAAGCATAAAGGTAACAATAATAACAAAAATAGCTTTTTCATTTGCTTGTATACATTTATTTTCAAAAGGCAAATATAGTAAAAAAATCATTTCAATGAAAAAACGCATCCATTATTTTCTTCATTTTTTGTACCTTTGCCGACATGATTAAAGCATTATTTTTTGATATAGACGGAACATTGGTCAGTTTTAAGACCCATGTAATCCCTGATTCTGCTGTAAAGGCACTTGAAAAGGCTCACAATAAAGGTATAAAGATTTTTATAGCTACAGGCAGACCTATGGCTATAATAAATAACATGTCACAATTAGAAGAGAAAGGTTTAATAGACGGTTATGTAACAATGAACGGAGCCTATTGCTTTATTGATGATGAAATAATATTCAGCCATCCAATAGATCACAACGATGTGGTATCAATAGGTAAATATGCAAAAGAAAAAAATATCGCATGCATATTTGTTCCGGCTAAAGGAATTCGTGTTTGCAATCCCGACACATTTTTAAGGAAGATATTCTATGAGAACCTTCATGTAGACGATATGCCTGTAACTACTTTCGAAGAAGGATGGAATGGGGAAATATACCAGATTACACCTTTCTTTAATATAGATCAGGAAAAAGAAGCCATGAGAAATGTTAAAAGTGCCATGGCAAACAGATGGCATCCCGGATTTACAGACATTACCGGATTAGGCATAGAGAAAAGTAAAGGTGTAAAGGAAATGGCGGACCATTTTGGTGTAAAACAAGAAGAAATAATATGTTTCGGAGATGGTGGTAATGACATTTCAATGCTAGAATATGCCGGAACTGGCGTAGCACTTGGCAATGCGAATGATGATGTTAAAAAGCATGCAGACTATATAACTACAAACATTGACGACGATGGTATTGCAAATGCTTTAAAATATTTCGATATAATAGATTAAAATGATATAAGCGGCTAAAGATTTATTAATCATAGCCGCTTATATTAATTATTATAGTTATACTTATTTCCTAAGAATAAACTTTAATTGTGCTTTAGACTGAAAATTATAATTCTGTTTTGATGACACATCACTTATCTTCAACAAAAAAGGATTCGTCATTTTCAATAAATAGCCTAAATCAGCATCTTCAGTAAATGAATTGCTACTAAATGCCTCAAGTAAGAAAGACCCTATCTTACTATTACCAAAAGTACCACCAAAGTTTGCGATTGTACCATCATCGTCATTATAATCAAAATTAGCAATACTTGCAGAAGTCGTATTTGAATAACTTGTTTGGTATTTTCCTACAGTATCTCCAAACATCAGGTACATATAATACGATGAATATTTCCCTATATATTGTCCACATGTTACAGACAATGAATTAGAAGTAGCATCATAAGATGAAGTCATCTTTAAATTTAACGCAGAAATCGTAATAGAATTTTGATCTAATACCACTGGTAATCCAGCCAGCTTTCCTGCATCATTTGTATATGCCAAATAATAGTTACCTGCTAAGTCTTTATTGAAATCACATTGTGTTACCTTTATTGAATCAGCATAGGCTCCTGCTTTATATTTGACATAGCCTGTTCTGAAATGCCCCGTATTATTTGCAGCGACATTAATTTTAAGACTATCTGTAGTCGTCTCTATTTTTGCCCAATCCGGAGTAGAAATTATATTTACATCTACATTATGTTTCATATAATATTGATATGCTGAATCGTCGTCTCCTACTGCCAAACTAGAACCGGCACTCAACTGGAATATCAAACCAGCCTGCTGTATTGTTACATTAACAGAATCTGTTCCTGATTTGATAGTCAACAAAGAAGAACGACCATTAAGATCATCATTCTCGTCAGCTGTCACAGCTACCGAATCTCCTGATACGATAGCCTTACACCACTTAGACGCTACTGTTGCTGTAATAGGTCCATCTGTTTTAATCTTAACATATCCCTTTGATGCTTTAGCCTGGAAAGCAACATTTGACTCTATTACAGAGATGTTTGACTTAGCAGAATAAGGATTATCCACATCATCTTTACAAGAGCTGAATGCAATGATAGTCAAAGAGACCAATAATATATTTAAAATTTTCTTCATATTAATCATCATTTATCTTATTGAACTTTTACAAGATATGGAGATTGGAAACATTCCCAATATCCCAAATAATTCGAGCTTGTAGGATTGTTAGCTGAATATGCTCCAAAGAATATAGCTCCGAAGTCACCGTCGGTCGTAGCTTTCCCTGAGAATACTGCATAGGTTCCAACTCCATCCTCATAATCAATAGGCGCAGAAATAAAGCCACCTGTTCCACCATGTCCAGACCATACAGATATTTTTTTATCTAAGAATAATGAATACAAGTAATACACTTTCCCTGTCCTTGATTTTGCAGTTCCTATGTATTGTCCACTTATTGCCGTGATAGCTCCATTTTTTGTATCATAAGAAATTGGCATTTTCCAATCTAATCCATTAAAAGAGATAGCATCGGAAGTAACATTAACAGAATAATTACTTAATTTTCCAGTATTCAAATCTTTATAATATAGTAGGTAATTACCTGCGACATCCTTATCAAAATCACATTGTACTACTTTCAACGAATCTTCGTCATTACCAATAACATACTTAATATAACCAGAGCGAACATGACCTGTATTATTAGCTGTAGTTTCTAATTTCAAAGTTGTACCATCTTTAGTCAACGTAACCCAATCTGGATGAGAAATATAGTTCACAATGTTATTGTGTTTTAAGGTATACACTAATGAAGAAGCATCATCCTTTGCTACAATTCTATCTTTTCCTATGGCAGACCTAACATATGCAGCCGGAAGGAAACCATTTAATACAACATCTGTTGCACCTGCATCAGTACATTTCAAAGATAAATCATCATCATTATAAGTAAAGTTCATTACTGTTTTACCTCCGACATTAAAAGGCTCATACAAACGAATTCCATTCGCTGTGAATACATATTTACCATCAAACGTCTGAATATTACCCGTTGAATTCTTATATGTGAGTGATAAATGGCGGTTATCCAAATCTAAAGACCCTGATACACTAGTAGTACCAATTGAGCCTGTTAAACTTGATAAAAGAAACTGATTACTATTTGCAACAGTCTTCGACATATATGAACTGCAATCCTCATTTAGCTTGCGCAAGTACATAATATTCTGAGAACGTTTACCATGCAACTTTATCAAATCATTAGATAGACTATCTATAACAAATTCAAAATCGCCATCATAAGCTTCGTATCTTGATGAAGAAGGTGTCGCAAAAAAATGCATAAATTGATTATATGAATCAAATGACAAGACTGGTCCATCGTCACTTTTCAATTTATAAAGGCTTGTTTCGCTCTGTCCGGGAGCCAACTCAAAGTATATATTTGCCGATAACGAATCAAACTTTACAGCATATTCATATCCACCATAAGTAACATTTCTATCTGGGAAATAATCAAAGGCCCAACCATGCTCTGAAGATGTCAGAACTTTTTTAACATCTTCTAATGTTTTCTGCATACGAACTGCAGATGGCTCATCGAACACATCTTCTTGATCTTTTAAACAAGATTGCAGAAGCAGTGTAGGTAAAAGCATTAATATATAAATATAAATTTTAAATTTCTTCATAATCGTACTTTTTTTTATTTTACGGTTAAGTCTGTCAAATTAATTTTACCTGCAGAAACATCAGCCTGACGCCTCTGTATAGCAGCTCTTAATTCATCCATATCAATATTCCAAGAAGACTTCATATAATCTTTTACTATATCAAGTTTTTCTTGAATGAGTGAAGCTCCATCAGGCCCTGCTTCATTCATCCATGCATCCCATTGTGCCTGTGAGTTACAAACATAGATAGATAACATCTCAGCAAAATCTTCACCATGTGAATGTTGTGAATAAGCAGATATAAATCCTCTTTGCAAATAGCCCACACTATAAGTCTCTGTGCTCCACTTATCTGCGACATAACCAGAACCTGTTATCTGTCTAAAATCAGTAGAATAATCTTTAGTCTGGTTCAGTATGTGAGTAAACTCGTGGTGGATAGTCTTAAAATAATATTCATTCATATATTCAGGACTATTTTTTACCTCATCAAGATGGTTAACTCCTGTAAGCAATATTTTCTTGCCACCTTCGGCAGTTCCCAAAATAAATGTTCCATTATTGCGGTATTCGAATTCACCTATATTATATATCAACTTAGGGAAATTCGCTCTTGTGAAATTCACTCCGGCTACCTCATCATATGATTCAAGACATAAGTATTTAATAAGATGTGCCATCTCAACACATTCATCATACTTAGCAGGCACTGTATAATAATCAGGGTCTGACTCATTATATTCATACCTATATTTAAACTCTACATTATAAGGTTGAACATAGTTAACATTCAACCATTTATCAAATTGAGTCTGATCTACCTTATCTATATTAATTACACTTGTAGATGACAAATCATCGCTTGAACAAGATGTGAATGTAATAATAGTTATAAGTAAAATCAAATATAATATTTTCTTTTCCATATTATTTTTACTTTAAATTATTGTTTTGCACGAGGATTTGCTTTCATACCTGCTTGTATTACTTTGGTTGGCAGTTGAACAGCTCTTCTTTGATCAGCAGTTGTCAGAGAATCTGTGACTAAGGCCGGGTTTCCGTCTGCGCCCATTGTTCTGCGAACAATATTAATGCCATATCGCTTAACATCAAACCATCTAAGTCCTTCATGCAAAGTCTCTATGCGTCGTATTCCAAGTACTAATTGCAACATAGATTCTTGTACACTTCCTTCCGCATCTATTGTAAATGAAGGATGCAAATGTTTTTTTATCGTTGAATTAAGACCAGTAGCATACGCGACACTCTTATAAAAAGAATTGACATTGTCTGGAGTTATTATAAAATTAGAAGCTGTAAAATTATGCAACCATGTATTCAAATCCCCGCATGCCTTATCATATTGTTTCATCATGATATATGCTTCTGCTCTATTAAGCAGGCATTCATCTGCTGTAAATGCAGGATAAACAGTATGATACAATCCTGTTTTTGCGATTGCATCTGTTTCCTCAAAAAGATATGGAAGTTTTATCATCAATGTTTTATCCAGATTTGTGCCTTGGTAAACTTCCATTCTATAATAGAACTTAGAGTCATTACCCCAAATATTATTTGCCATTGCATCTTCATTTTTTGCCAGATAGTTATTATGAGAATACTTTGACTCGTAATAATAAGCGCCGAAATCAAGTCCCATAGAAGAATTGCCTGTCATTAATAACAAATTACAACTAAGAGAAGCATCTATATAATGTAAAGACCAAGCCTTTTCATCTGCAGTCATACTACCCATATAAGACCAATCACGAAGCATTGTCTTTGCTTGTGTGCCAAGGCATTTATTAGCATATTCTATAGCTTTGTCCCATTTCTCATAATATAAATAGAATCTACATGCAAATGCGTAAGCTGCTCTCTGATTAAAATGATATTTTGGAACTGTATAATAAGAATCTCCAACTAAAGGTAGAGCCTCTTGTATATCTTTATCCATTTTTTCATAATCGTCTGCTACCGTTCCACGGTCATAATCAGAACCAACAGTAGTAGACGGCTCTGTTACATAAGGAACTCCAAGGTCTTTGGAACTTGTACTACTATTATAATTCATACAGAATATATTAGTCAATATGAAATAGTTATAAGCACGGCACAAAAGCGCTTCCGCTTTGGCATTCTTTAATGTAGTAGTAGTTGCTCCACCCATGTTTTCTATATCCTGCAAAACCACATTTGCAGTACCGATAGCTTTATTTGAGCTTTCCCATAAACTTTCGTTATCTTCATTGTCACTTTCAGTAACATCTTTCCATGCATACAACTGGTCTAAAAAACGTGATGTATTAGGATTATTTTCGCCCATGTTATCAACATTATCAGACATGAACTCTGCTATCTTCAAATAATCGTTATGAGGATAAGCAGAAGTCAAAAGCTCCTGAACTTTCGTCTCTGTATTTATATCAGTTCTATTATCAGGCAATTTGTCCAAGTAACTGTCGCAAGATGCCATTGACAGTACAAGCGCACCCGATGCCATTAATTTGAATATATTATTTTTTTTCATATATACGCGTATTTTAGATTCCTAATTTTAAAGTAAGTGTAAACTGCTTAGGTACAGGAACGGCAACACCACCTGTATTAAAGAATTCAGGATCTTGCCCGTTCAATTTCTTATCAGCATAAATTAAGAACAAGTTTGTTGCTTGTAATTTGAGAGACAAGTTGTTTATTTTCAATGATTCTATAAAGCTTTTAGGAAAATCATATCCAATAGATATTTCTTTCATTCTGATAAAATCGCCCTTTGCTATACGTGCATCAGAATAGTTGTATGCATTATATGCGTAACTAAGATTAGTATCATTTTTATTCTGTACTTTACTTGAGATTACAGGGATATTTGTTTTGTTTTCATTCCCAGCCACTTCCCATCTGTTAACGAATTCTTTTGGTGTAGATGTCAGATCATCATATTTATTAGAGAATACAGGATCTAATCTTACTACATTACCAAATGAATAAGTGATAAAGACATTAAGTGAAAATCCTTTGTACCTGAACATATTACCCAAACTACCTATATCAGTAGGGTCTACATTTCCTGAATATTTTAGGAACTTAAGTTTTGCAGGATCGCTTTCCTGAAAATTAATTCCCGTAGTTGATATATTTCCATCCTGATCAAGGAATGTTGGCAATCCTTCAGAGTTTAATCCTTTAAATGGTATTGAGAATATTCCACGTACAGGATATCCTTCTTGCGCAAATCCGGTTCCAGAAACAAGGTCTATTACACGCATGGATGTCTTAAGTTTTGTAACTTCATTATGAGTATGCGAATATATGAAGTTCGTTTCCCATGAGAAATCCTTATTCTTTATGTTTACTGATGATATGGTAAGTTCCAAACCATTTGATTTCATTGATGCGATATTTGCAAATCTGTTTATTTGTGTAGTTACACCTTCCGTAGTTGTCAATCCTATCAAATCGTAATTTCTACGAGAATACAAATCAAGACTCATATTAAGACGATTGTCAAGGAATCCTGCATCAAGACCAAAGTTCAGCTCATGCTTTTTCTCATAAGTCAAGTCTGAATTCTCAAATTCATCAACATACAACTCAGTTTCTTTTAAACTTGCTGATGGACGCCATGGACTATCACTTTTTATAACTGTTCGTGAATTGGTTACATTCGACGGACCTCTATCGGCTGTCAATGAATAAGATAACTTCAATGTCAAATGTGAAAGGACTGGCTCAAATGATTTGAAGAAGTTCTCTTCATGTACATTCCATGCACCTGCAACATTCCATGTAGGCAACCAACGTGCAGAGCGGCTTTTACCTAATTTATTAGTACCTTCATATCGGATTGTTCCGTTAAGTATATAACGTCCTTTATATGAGTATGTACCGTTGCCAAAAAAGGCTGCGCTACGCTCATAGTTATTGGTCATTGAATAATAATTAGTATTTTGTTCTGAACCTTTCTTGAATACTTCATAAGCATATGAAGGGACCTCGCCTAGACTATACTGCATACCCCAACCACGGAACCATGAACTATGGCGGTCTACACTATTGGTCTCCATACCACCATACAAATTAACTATATGGTCTTCGTTGTAGACATCATTATAGTTAACAGCAGCTCTGAAATCATATCCAAGCATTCTATTGTCTGTACGGTCATAAATACCTCCGTCTGGTAAAACAGTTATAGGCAATGCGTAAATATTATCAGGGTCAGTATACAGATAATTATTATCTTTTCTTATAGTAGATGTTCCCATTGCTCTGTAAGCTTGTGCCTCATTAGAATCATCAAGAATATTATGTTCTTGTGATGTAGCTGAATATTTTACAGCACCAAGGGCACTAATTTCCACTTTAGAAATTGGCTTATAAGACAACTTACCTTGAATACGGAAATCATTAACATTAAGGTCTATATAGTTAGTTTCCAATTCATGGAAAATATTGAATGGTGCGTAATTTCTAGTATAATATTCATCAGGGTCTAATACACGTGATGTGTTCAATGCATAAGAATATGGATTTATATCAAATGCGCGGTTCACTTTACCAGATACGGGGTCTGTTGTACTGCTCAAAGTTCCTGGTGCCTTCTGTTTACGGTATGAAGCATTGCTAATAACATTGAAGGTCAACTTATTTGATATATTAAATGTAGAATTAAAATTTGCCGTGTAACGCTGTACAGAACTCTGTTTTGTCCATCCCGGGTCGTACATTACACTAACAGATGCATAATATTGTGCCTTATCTGTACCTGCAGAGATGCTTACTGAATGATTGCTCTGAATTGCATTCGAGAACAATTCATTAAACCAATTGGTATTTCTGTATTCAGCAGCGCGAAGGTAAGCAGCCTTTGCATCAACTGTATTTGCTATGCCAAACTGACCAGAAGTTGCATCATATTGGCTCAACAATTGATACATTTTGCCATAGACACCACTATTAGCAGCATTAGCTGTCTCTGCGTAATTCAGGTATCCCTTCTGTTGTAATTCTTGATATACAGACATCTGGTCCTGAGAATTCATTATATTAAAGGTACTATAACTGGGAATAAGACGCATTGTGTACTCACCTGTATAATTGATATGAGCCTGTCCTGCTTTACCCTTTTTGGTTGTTACTACAATAACACCTGCCATTGCTCTTGCTCCGTAGATAGATGTAGCTGAACCATCTTTCAATATCTGAAAACTCTCAATATCATCCGAGTTTAGTCCGGCAATTGCAGAACTAATAAGCGTGTTCGCATCTCCAGATGACAAAGCATCTGCACTTACATCTACAACATCTTCCATTATTACACCATCTACGACCCATAAAGGTTTTGAACTACCATAAATAGAAGTAGCACCACGTACTCTAATTTTAGGTGCAGTTCCAAATGTTCCCGATACATTTTGTACAGAAACTCCTGCTGCACGGCCTTCAAGAGAACGACTGATGTCTGGCAGACCATCTATTTTTGCAGCCTCAGCATCAATTTTTGTTGTTGAACCTGTAAAAAGTCTTTTATCCAACTTTTGCATACCTGTAACGACTACCTCATTAAGAGATGTACTCGATTTTAACGCAACTTTAATTCCCGCTTTTGCAAGAACTGTCTGACTCTCCATACCAACATAACTTATTACAAGCCTTTTGTTAGTAGGAACTTCCAATGTAAATTTCCCATCTACGTCTGTCACTGTGCCTGTTTTTGTTCCCTGTACGAAAACGGACGCCCCTATCACAGGTTCACCATCTTCCTGAAAGATAACAGTACCAGTGATTTTTGTTTGTGCCATTGCCATTCCTATTGATAGGAATAAGCAAGCTAAAATCATTGTTAGTTTTTTCTCCATAAAACTCTCTTTTAATAGTTCATAACTTAAAATTTTCGTCAAAGCGCAAAAATAAATAAAAATTAATATAAAAGCAAATAAAATCGCAAATAAATCACATTTTTATTGAATCTATTCTCTTTTTGTCTAATTTAGCCGTTAAATACTATCATTTTGCTTTAATATTATAAATTACAATTAACTAGATTCTCTACATGAAACTATTACGCAATACTTTTGATGAATAATTTAATAAAATAAAATAAAAAAAGGCGGGTCAAATGACCCGCCTTGCATAAAAATTAACTTAAAGTTATTTATTTCCTTCTGGAGCTTTATCAATTAGATCCATAAACTGATCAAGTTTAGGAGTTATGATAATTTGTGTACGGCGATTACGCTGTTTTCCTACTTCAGTATCATTTGTCGTTACAGGATTATACTCACCACGGCCAGCAGCTGACAAACGTCTTGGTTCTACGCCATATTGATTTTGCAGGCACTGTACTACGCTTGAAGCACGTAAGGCACTTAAGTCCCAGTTATTTCTTATATTTGTACGTGAGATAGGAACATTATCAGTATTACCTTCAACTAGCACATCGTAGTCCTTATAGTCCTTTATTATCTTTGCTATTTTACTTAATGTTTCAGCTGCACGATCATTTATTTCATAAGATCCACTCTTATAAAGCATATTGTCTGCCAAAGATATATAAACTACACCTTTTAAAACCTGTACATCAACCTCTTTCAACTCATCAGTATTAAGAGAACGCGTAAGTTTGTTTGAAAGAGCTAAATTTAATGAATCAGACTTAGACTTTGCCTCTACTAGTCTCTTAATAAATGCATTAGAAGCATTTATCTCATCAACTAATTTTGAAATGTTTACACTTGTCTGATTATTAGATTGCAAACTCTTATCAAGAGAACCCTGAAGCGCATCATATGATGACTTTAGCACCTGATTATTTCTTTTTTCCTGTGCCAACTGCTCTTCAAGACTGGTTACACGTGAACGACTTGCTGCCAATTGTTCTTTGGAATCCTGATAATTGCTATTCAGACTTTTGTTTTCGTTCTGAAGATTAACTAAATCCTTTTTGCTTGCGCAACTGCTTAGAAGCATTGCCCCTAAAAAAAGGGATATTACTAAATAATTCTTTTTCATATTCTTTTTACTTGATGTTAAAATGCAAAATTAAACATTATACTGGATATAAGACGCGCCAAAACAAAAAAAGTTAAGTTGATCGAACTTAAATAAATATAAAATCTTATATCAGTTTAATAAACAAAATAAAATATTGCTAAATTTGCATCCCAAAATTTAAAATGCTAAAAATGAAGACACCATATATAACAATTCTATTTTTATTGACACTAGTAATTGCCTGGTATGAAAAAAGCTATTCTGAAAGCAATACAAAGGTAGAATATAGAGAAGACATTCTTACAGATAAATACTTAAAATACTTTGGGGATAATGATGCTAAATCTTTTTTCCCTGTTGCAGAAAAACTTAAAAACATATATATACAAAAAGGTGAAAAAGATAAATTTTACCGTATTTGGTGTAATGAAGTCATTTTTTACGTTAATGTAAAAAATTTACACCGTGCCATTTCTGAAGTTGGCAAAATGAGGATAGACGCATTAAATTCAAATAACAAATATGGACAAGCATTGTCGTCATATGATCTCGGAATAATATATGAAATAAGTAAAGATAATAAATTGGCGAAAAAATATTATACTGAAAGCATTAATTTAATGAAGCAATTTCACAATAAAGAGAGGTTAGCACCTTTATATAACAGATTAGCGACATTGTATATTGAAACAGAACCAGAAATAGCAGATAGTCTATTAAACTTATCTATAGACAAAGAAACAGACTGGACTGCAAAATTTGACTGCTATTCACAAGAATGTTATTTAGGACTTACTACAGATAACAATGAAAAGTTCTATGAATATTATAAAAAATGTAAGTACATAGAAAGATACAATAAGAAATACATTGTTCCTGAATGGACATCATATCTAGAAGTAATCAGACAGTACTTTGACAAAAATTACGACAAAGCATTGTACCTAACTAAATATATTGCAGAAGAAATTGATAAGCATCATATTCGGTATTACATATACAAAAAAATGGGCGACAGTGACAAGGCTCTAAAAGAAATGGAAAAGATGTATCAATATGAAGAGTCATCAAGAGCTGTAGCAGACAATGAGGATTTTATAGCCATAACACAAGAAATGGACAAGGCCAAGATGCAAAAGGAACGGCAAGAGATGCAAAATAAGATAAGGAATATTACCTATTCAGGATTTACGTTCTTTCTCCTATTAATGATTGTTCTTCTACATTATTTATTTATTAGAAAGAAACATGAATTAAAAAAATTAAACTGCAAAAACGAAGAACTAAAATTAGCAAGAGAACAAGCTGAAGCATCTGAAAAGATGAAAGTTGAATTCATTGAGAATATGAGCCACGAGATTCGAACTCCACTTAATACAATTTCTGGTTTCACGCAGATAATGGCAACTGATTCTATAGATATTGATCATGATACTAGAAAGAGCATGTCTTTCAAGATTACAGACAATGTCAAAAAACTAACAGATATAATAGATAACATACTAGAATTATCGTCATTAAAGAGTAATGCAAAAATAGTCGAAAAGGAACAAATAAATTGCAATACATTCTGCAAAGAGGCTTTGTTTAATATCAAAGACAATAAAAATGAGCATGTTGAATTAATATTTTCATCTGACATACCCGACAGCAAGAACCTAATAGCTAATAAACACGACTTACTTATATCAATAGGTAAAATACTTACAAATGCATGCAAATTTACTAAAAAAGGATACATACATATGCATTGTGAAAGCAGTAAAGATGGGGAAAAAATGATATTAAGCGTAATGGATACTGGTCCTGGCATCCCAATAGAAAAAGCAGAAATTGTATTTGATAAATTTGTAAAACTAGATAGCTTTACTTCTGGTACCGGTCTTGGTCTTACTGCATGCAGGTATATTATAGAACAAATGGGAGGAATAGTTATACTGGATAAAGACTATAACAAAGGTTGTAAATTTGTTATAACACTTCCTTTTGGAGACGTAGAATAAAAAAATATAAACTTCTCTTTTTATTTTGTATTTATCGCAAATTACAGTACCTTTGCAACATATTTCATAACATATTATAAATAAATAAGGTATGATTCTTTTTTTTAGGACTCCATCTGACAGCGTGATAGCAACAGAAACTGACCATCAGCTGAATCAGGACGAGACGAATGAACTTTGTTGGCTTTACGGTGACGCGAAGCTTGAAAATGGCGACAAGATAGAAGGTTACTTCGTCGGTCCGCGCCGTGAAATGATTACTCCTTGGAGTACAAATGCCGTAGAGATAACACAGAATATGAGTCTCCACGGCATTTTGCGTATAGAAGAGTATTTCCCTGTAAAGACTAAGGATGCTGATCACGACCCTATGTTACAACGTATGTATGATGGTCTTGACCAACAGATTTTTACCGTAAACCACAAACCGGAACCAATAAAGCATGTAGAAGACCTTGAAAAATATAACGAGGAGGAAGGCTTAGCTCTATCAAAGGAAGAGATGGACTATCTGCACACTATTGAGAAGCAACTTAACCGTTCTCTTACAGATTCTGAAATTTTCGGTTTCGCACAGATCAATTCAGAGCATTGTCGACATAAGATTTTCGGTGGCGTATTCGTTATAGATGGAAAAGAAATGGAGTCTTCACTGTTTTCTATGATAAAGAAGACTACAAAAGAGAATCCAAATAAGATACTTAGTGCATATAAAGATAATGTGGCTTTTGCCCAAGGTCCCGTCATAGAACAGTTTGCACCTGCAGATCAGTCTACATCTGATTACTTTCGTATCAAAGATGTAGAAAGCGTTATCTCTTTAAAGGCAGAAACTCATAATTTCCCTACTACAGTTGAACCCTTCAATGGTGCAGCTACCGGTACTGGAGGTGAAATTCGCGACCGTATGGGTGGTGGTGTAGGTTCATGGCCTATTGCTGGTACAGCTGTATACATGACTTCTTATCCTCGCCTTAATGGTGGCCGCGACTGGGAGGACATTCTACCTGTACGTAAATGGTTGTATCAGACTCCAGAACAGATTCTTATTAAAGCATCAAACGGTGCTTCTGATTTCGGAAACAAATTTGGTCAGCCACTTATTACCGGTTCGGTACTTACATTTGAACACAAAGAAGGTGAAGAGACTTATGCTTACGATAAAGTCATCATGCTTGCAGGTGGTGTTGGATATGGAACAAAGCGCGATTGTCTTAAAAAAGAACCACAAACCGGCAATAAAGTAGTTGTTGTAGGTGGAGACAACTATCGTATCGGGCTTGGCGGTGGTAGCGTTTCAAGCGTTGACACAGGTCGTTACTCTAATGGAATCGAGCTGAATGCAGTACAGCGTGCCAATCCTGAAATGCAGAAACGTGCTTATAATCTAGTACGTGCACTATGCGAAGAGGATAATAATCCTGTAGTGAGTATTCATGATCATGGTTCAGCAGGTCACGTAAACTGTCTTTCTGAACTAGTTGAAGAATGTGGTGGGGAAATTGATATGACGAAATTGCCTATCGGTGATAAGACACTTTCTTCTAAAGAAATTATAGCCAACGAAAGTCAGGAGCGTATGGGTCTTCTGATTGACGAAAAACACATTGAGCACGTAAGTAAAATAGCTGAGCGCGAACGTGCTCCGTTATATGTTGTAGGCGAGACGACTGGTGATTCCCACTTTTCTTTTGTGCAAGGTGATGGAATTAAACCATTTGATTTGGATGTTGCTCAGATGTTTGGACATTCGCCAAAGACTTATATGATAGACAAGACGGTTGAACGTCATTATGAAAATGTAAGTTATACTCAAGACAAACTTGATGAATATATAAATAGAGTACTTCAGTTAGAAGCTGTAGCATGCAAAGACTGGTTGACAAATAAAGTTGACCGAAGCGTAACAGGAAAAGTAGCCCGCCAGCAATGTCAAGGTCAAATACAGTTACCTTTAAGCGATTGCGGTGTCGTGGCGCTCGACTATCGTGGAGAGAAAGGTATTGCTACTGCTTTAGGTCATGCACCTCAGGCCGGTCTTGCATCACCTGAAGCAGGTTCTGTATTATCAGTCGCAGAGTCACTTACGAACATAGTATGGGCACCACTAGCTGAGGGATTGAATAGTCTCAGCCTATCAGCCAACTGGATGTGGCCTTGCCGTTCACAAGAAGGAGAAGACGCACGTCTATACAGTGCAGTAAAGGCGCTTAGCGATTTCTGCTGTGCAATCAATGTCAATGTTCCTACAGGTAAAGACTCTCTCTCAATGAGCCAGCAATATCCTAGTGGAGAAAAACTAATAAGCCCCGGAACAGTAATAGTAACCAGTGGCGGTGAGGTAAGCGATGTGAAAAAGGTCGTATCACCTGTATTGGTTAACGACAAAAATTCTTCTATATACCACATTGATTTCTCATTTGATGATCAAAGATTAGGTGGCAGTGCATTTGCACAAAGCATGGGCAAGATTGGTGATGATGTTCCTACTGTTAAGAACCCTGATTACTTTGTAGACGCATTCAATGCTATTCAAGAAATGATTAATCGCGAATGGATCATGGCTGGCCATGATATAAGTGCAGGTGGTATGATTACTACTTTACTTGAAATGTGCTTTGCTAATGTAGATGGTGGTATGCATATCAACCTGCATGATTTAGTAGGAGACGATATCGTAAAAATATTATTAGCTGAGAATCCAGGTGTTATCATACAGGTATCAGATACACATAAAGAAGAATTCATAAAATTTATGGAAGATGCAGGTGTCGGATTTGCTAAAATCGGTTACCCTACTCCATCTATAAGAAAGATAGTAATAAAGAAAGGTGAATTGGAGCACGAGTTTGACATAGATGCATTACGCGACGTATGGTACAAGACATCTTACCTGCTTGATCAGAAACAAAGTATGAACGGATGTGCAAAGAAACGCTACGAAAACTACAAGAAACAACCAATGGATATGAAGTTTAACAAAGACTTCACAGGAAAATTCACTGAATATGGGATATCACCAGACCGTCGTACAGCAAGTGGCATAAAAGCTGCTATCATCCGTGAGAAAGGAACCAATGGAGAGCGTGAAATGGCTTATTCTCTGTATCTTGCAGGATTTGATGTAAAAGACGTAATGATGACCGACCTCATAAGCGGCCGCGAAACATTAGAAGACATATCAATGATCGTCTTTTGCGGAGGATTCTCTAATTCTGACGTCCTTGGTTCTGCTAAGGGATGGGCTGGAGCCTTCTTATTCAATCCTAAAGCGAAAGAAGCGCTTGACAAATTCTATGCACGTAAAGATACACTTTCTTTAGGAATATGTAACGGTTGCCAATTAATGGTTGAACTCAACCTATTAAACCCTGAGCATAAGAACCGCGCACGCATGCTTCACAATGAGTCACATAAGTTTGAGAGTAAATTTGTTGGTATCACTATTCCTAAAAACAATAGTGTTATGTTTGGAAGTCTTAGTGATAACAAACTAGGTCTCTGGGTTGCCCACGGAGAAGGAAAGTTCTCTTTGCCAGAATCAGAAGACAAATACAATGTCATAGCAAAATACAACTATAGCGAGTATCCTGGTAATCCTAATGGTTCAGACTATAATGTAGCAGGTATTTGTAGTACAGACGGACGTCATCTGGCAATGATGCCACATCTTGAGCGAGCCATATTCCCATGGCAGAGCGCATGGTATCCGGCAGACCATCTCAATGATGAGGTAACACCTTGGATTGAGGCATTTGTAAATGCACGCAAATGGATTGAAGGAAAAATGAAATAATTGGATGGACAATTTTTATTGGAAATCATTTAAGACATTCTTTAAGATTGGCATGTTCACCTTTGGTGGTGGACATGCCATGATACCAGTTATTGAATCAGAAATTGTAGATAAGAATAAATGGATAGACAAGAAAACTTTTTGTGACCTTATTTCTGTATCACAAAGTTGTCCCGGTGCTTTTACCATTAATATAAGTGTTTTCATAGGATATAAATTAAAGAAAACACGTGGCGCATTATGTACAGGCATCGGTACAGCCTTACCTTCTTTTCTCATAGTTCTTTTAGTAGCGATGTTTTTTCATCATTTTCAAGACAACAAAGTTATCGCAGCAATATTCCATGGAATCCGCCCTGCTGTTGTTGCTCTCATTGCTGTACCTACTTTCAATCTAGCAAAGAGTGCTAATATCGGATGGAGCAACTTCTGGATTCCTATAGCAAGCACATTAGCAATCTGGGCCCTTGGAGTATCACCTATTTATATAATAATAATAGCCGGACTAGGAGGATTTCTTTACGGTAAGTTTATTAAGCCAACAGAGTAGATAAAATGATCTATTTGCAATTGTTTATAACATTCTTTGAGATCGGAATATTCGGTTTCGGTGGAGGATACAGTATGCTTTCACTTATTCAAAGTGAGGTAGTACAACATTATCACTGGCTTACTACAGGTGAATTTACTGATATTGTAGCTATCAGTCAGGCAACTCCTGGACCAATCGGGATTAATTCTGCTACATATTGTGGATATACAGCCATACACAATGCCGGATACAATGAAGGCATGTCAATACTAGGCAGCAGTATAGCTACAATCGCATTAATTTTGCCATCTTTTATAATCATAATTATGGCAAGCAAGATGCTCATAAAATATATGAATACCATAGAGGTACAATCTATATTTTCTGGCCTACGACCTGCCATAGTAGGAATACTTACAGCTGCAACATTACTGTTAATGACGCCCGAGAACTTCAATTCCCCGAAGGTTAATCCATGGCATTTCTGGATAAGTATAGGACTGTTCATATCTACGTTTATTGGAATAAAGTATATGAAAATTAATCCAATAAGGATGATTCTATATAGTGCTTTTGCCGGATTGCTTTTGCTATACTAAAATAAAAGGTTCTAATATAGAGACTTTTTCATCATATATTTTTTTGCTAACCTTACGTGCTCTAGGGCTCCTTACCTGCCTGAATGAACTAAAATATTCATCTTTGGCTATATACCATTTATGACTTTTAATATTCGGCGCTTTACAAAATATATTATCAATATAACGCACGTAACCAGGATTTATTACCGACAAATAATAATCATTTTCATTGGATTCTGCCGCTAGTACAAGCCTCTCTACGGGAGCACGTTTTACAGCGATATTAAGTGTTTGCAATTTAGTGCTTACAGACAATTCCCAATTATATTTTTTATTTAGATTATTCATCATAGATCTGAAAACTTTACCATGAGCAGATGTGTCCTTGATATTGTTTAATGATATGTAATAATGTAGCATCTCATGCAACAGTGTATTAAGATATTGCCATTCACTCTGATCATAATATACACTTAGCCTTATTGTATAATCAAATCTTTTTGATCCAAACAATGTATGTTTAGTCTTATAATTCAGTGAACCAAGAATCATTTTAGCCCTACCTATCGCAAATTTTGGTTTCGGCAGTTTATCTTCGAAATAGTCATGGTTGAATTTTTCGAAGTTCGATTCTATAAAATTAATGTCTATACGCATTTCTATATAATAAAAGTATTCTGCAAAGAGCAGTGTTTACCTAAGACTGCAAAGGTATAATTTTTTATTAAATTTTATTCGCAAGCCTTGCAGAAAAGTTTTGTTTCAAGATAAAATTATTATCTTTGCAACCAAAGATATATACAAGCAATGGAAAATAACAGTTTTACACCTTTAGTAGACTTCGGTCAGCCTGAAGACAAATCAAAAAACATCATCAAAGTAATTGGTGTTGGTGGTGGTGGATGCAATGCTGTACGCAACATGTATCAGGAAGGCATTGTGAACGTAACATTTGCTGTATGTAACACAGATAGCCAATCACTTGCAAAATCTCCTGTCCCGGTAAAAATCCAACTTGGAAAATCCGGACTTGGTGCTGGAGCAAATCCTGAAAAAGGTCGTGAAGAAGCAGAACAAAACATTGATGACATAAAACGACTACTGGATGACGGTACAAAAATGGTATTTGTCACAGCAGGAATGGGTGGAGGAACAGGTACTGGCGCTGCGCCTATAATAGCCGGTATAGCTAAAGAGAAAGGAATTCTCACAATCGGCATTGTCACAATACCCTTTTATTTCGAAAAGAAGAGAAAAATAATCAAAGCTCTTAAAGGTGTTGAGGAGATGCGCAAAAATGTAGACGCACTACTAATAATCAATAACGAGAGGCTCTGCGATGTCTTCTCTGATACACAAGTTACCATTAAGGAAGCATTCCATAGAGCAGACGATATTCTTTGTAATGCAGCTAAAAGCATATCCGAACTTATTACTGTAGGTGGTGACATTAATCTCGACTTTCGTGATATAGAGACAACCATGCGTGGAGGTGGAGGCGCTATCATGGCAATGGGTCGTGCAAAAGGTGAGCATCGTGTAGAGAAGGCTATAATTAATGCTTTAGACTCACCTCTCATATATGGAAGTGATATAAGTAAGGCAAAAAAGATATTATTTAATATATATACAGGAGAAAAGAATCCTTTATTCGTAAGTGAGATGCAGGAAATAGATGCCTTCATGGACGAACTTAACCCTGACATAGATGTTATCTGGGGTATATCAGATGATAACTCACTAGGTGAAGATGCCAAAGTTACTATTCTGGCAACAGGATTTGAAGACAGGTTCATTGACGAGATTCCAATTGAGAACCATGACATTAACGATAACGATTATTTTGACAAGATAATCAAAAAATTGTATTTTCAAAAAGATACCATTGTAAATAGTAATGAAGAACAAGAAATTGACAACGCCAACGATGCTGATATTACCTTTACTGTAAGCGTAGGTGGAGATGATTATAATGAAGATGTAGACATTTCAGATAAAAAAACACTAAATGCTGAGACAAATGCAGATACTGAAATATCTATCAGTGAGAAGAGTGAAAGTAAAAATAATTACATTGAAAATTTTCAAGTAAAAAATGAAGAGATAAATATAGAACAATCTTCCGCCACTACGGAAGAGATTCAACCGGTTCAATACAATACAGAGACAAATCAGATCAATGGTAAAAAAGAAAATGAAGAAACAGTAACGCGTCAAGAGCCCAAACCGCAGCAACCAGAAAAAAAACGACCTCTTACGTTTGTAGAAAAGGTTAAGAAGAGAATGGAGCAATTCGCTTTTGATATTACTCAAGATGACGACAACAAATAAAGCATAATGATTGAGGCGAATAAAGACAACACTCCAGAAGAAATTGCAGAGGAAATACAATCTCGTGTCAACGCGTTACAAAATATGGGAAGAAATGATCTGCTCCTGCAGGCAATAAGTATCCCTGTACTAGAAGAGTTACGCATCCAAGCAGCACGTAGTACCCTCAGCCCTCTCAAAATAACTTCGGATTATAGGTTTATCCTAACTAATCATAACACGGAGATAGAGCTATCACCTGTTCACAAGGCCGTATACTTACTATTTCTTAATCATCCAGAGGGCATAGAGTTCAAACGCCTTACCAACTATAAGAAAGAATTGCTATACCTATACAAAGAAACGACAAACATATCAGACCTCTCAAAGATAGAAGAGAGCGTAGAACACCTTATTAATCCTTTCGACAATGCCATCAATGAAAAGTGTTCACGAATCAAGAAAGCTTTTTCAGACACCATGGACGAATATTCAGCTACATATTATATCATTAGCGGGCATGTAAAACGCCACGTAGAGGGTTCTTCAAAGATTTGGTATGAACGGTTGAAGGTTATAACTCTTCCACGAGAACTTGTAATCTGGCAGAAATAAATATTTTCACAATAATACAAATAAATTTATCTAATATTTGCGGTCTTATATAATACAGACACAAAGTCTCTGTATTATATTTATTTTTTATGAAAGTAATATTGTCCTTTATTTTTTGTACGGTTACCAAATTCAATAGCATGATGCGGGCAATGGTGATAGCAAGCAAAACAGGTAGTGCATAATCCATTATGCAACCATTCAGGTTCAATGCCTAAACCTCCTTTGATATTATCTACAGGACAGATATCTGCACAGATACCACATTTCACACAACGGTTTTCTTCTACACGGAACGGGGTGTCTTTGACCATTTTTTCTACAAAAAAGGAACCAATCACTTTACTATTTATTATAGGCCAATGACTCTTATTTATGATACATAGGCCTTTCTTTCTAACAACGATATCCTGTGCAAGCAAATTTAACTCTTTAACTCCTTTTTCTTTCTTTGCATCTCTCTTTTCCTTTTTATCAACATTCATAAAAGGAAAACCGACATAAGACTCGGGCATAATAAATGAGAATACGCTATCTGTCTGCAAACCTATTTCAGCGAGATCCTTATTTAAATATTCAAATGTAAGTCCTACATCATCACCACAGGTAGCAAGCGCATAACAGTAATGGGCAGCTGCATCATCAATCCTCAATCGACGGATAAAATCACGTACTATGAAAGGAGGGCGCCAACCATGAACAGGAAAGCAAAATCCTATACGCTCATCAACTTCAACATTGAAATGACAGTCGCCTTCCAACACATCAGGGATGAATATCAATTTCTCATTAGTCAAGCTACTGACATATTCTGCAGCCCACTTAGTATTACCTGTACCAGAAAAATAGAATATCATAATTGCAAAAATAGCAATATTATTACTAATATCAAAATATTTTCGCTAATTTTGCATACGCTTAAAAAATAATCAATATATAATGCAGCCAAACGGAAAAATTCAGTTATACCCCTTATTACGCATTGTATTGTTTTTTATTCTTGGTATCATTTCAGCCGATTGTATCGGAGCATCTTTTAAGCCTTCGCTTTGGTTGTCTTTTCTTATTGCATCATTAGTTTTATCATTGACGTCTTACAGAAAAGGGATTGTGCAGACTGTCTTTATAATGTTAACCGCATTTATTTTAGGTGGATACATAACATGTGATAAAGAAGCACAACTAGACAGTAATATATATGATGCTTATCAGGATTATGAGGGTGTCGTTGTAAGCGAGCCAGTTATAAAGGAAAAAACAGTGTTGTGTGATATGATAATTACAAAAAGCCAACATTTATCAAATCCTATTAAAGTAAAATCTTGTTTTTTAAAAGATGATTATAGTAGCCGATTAAGTATTGGCGACGGCATATCTGCATATTCACGCTTGGAGAAGCCCAAGAACTACAAGAGATCCACCTTTGATTACAAACGTTATCTCATGTACCATGAATATTCTGCACAAACATTCATTTATTATAAAGACTGGAAACAAAAAAGTATAAGTCTTACGAACCTGTCAATACTCGAACGTACAGAGTTAGCTGCCATAAGATTTAGACAGCGTTTATTATCCAAATATAAAGCACACAACTTCAACGGACAAGTATATGCAATAATAGCAGCTATGACACTTGGCGACAAGTCAACTCTGTCTAAACAGACCAAAGACATATATTCTGTAACCGGCGCCTCACATGTATTAGCATTGTCGGGACTGCATCTAGGCATAATATACAGCATACTGACTATCTTAACATTCAAAAAGCAAAAGAAAATTTTAGGGCAAATCATCATCCTTATATCAATATGGTCTTTTACTATACTTGTAGGCATGGCTCCATCTGTTGTACGTTCAGCCACAATGCTCAGTATCTGTTCAGTAAATGAAATATTGGGACGTAGCAAGTTTTCGCTTAACACCCTCGCATTAACAGCCTTAATAATGTTACTATGCAACCCATTAAACCTTTTCGATGTAGGATTCGAATTGTCTTTTATGGCTGTCTTGTCCATTCTTGTTTTTTACAGACCCATTTATAAGTGTGTAGACAAAAACTTTATTTCAAATCATTACTTTCTTAATTTAATATGGCAGATATCTGCAGTATCTATAGCAGCTCAAATATGTACAGCTCCTCTGGTCTGCTATTACTTCGGACGTATATCATGCTATTTCATACTTACCAACCTTATTGTAATCCTCGCAGCAAACATAATCTTATGCTTCGGAATCGGATTGCTGACATTATCATTTATCCCTGTTTTAAACAATTTGATAGCTTTTGTTTTGAGTTACACAGTTAAAAGTTTAAATTCCACACTATCATTTATTGCCAACATGCCAGGTTCATCAATAGATGGTCTGCAACCTTCATGCATCCAGATTATTATGGTATATATTATTATAATCTCAACATATATACTAATAAGGTATGTAATAAAACTTCATCGTATAAGTCTTTATCTCGATAAAAATTCGTAATTTTGCAAACGATTTACATAAGTACATATCAATGCAGCGCTATTTCATAACATTCTGTTACGACGGAACCAACTACCACGGTTGGCAGATACAACCTAATGGCAATTCGATACAAGAAGAATTGCAACGGGCATTGTCTACTATTCTGCGTCAGGATATAACTGTAGTTGGTGCAGGACGTACCGATACAGGTGTACATGCACACATGATGGTAGCCCACTTTAATATTGATAAAGAGATAGACTGTGTACAGACTGCATACAAACTAAATCGGCTATTGCCTCGGGACATAGCAGTAAGAAATGTCAAACCGGTTGCAGAGGATATGCACGCACGCTTTAGTGCCACATCTCGCACTTATCACTATTATGTACATACATCTAAGAACCCTTTCTTGAGAAAGTATTCGTGCGAGTTACATTATCAACTCGACTTTGATGAAATGAACAAAGCGGCGGAAATACTAATGGAATACAATGACTTCGGGGCATTCTGCAAGAGCCATACTGATGTAAAGACAACTCTATGCGATGTTACTACAGCCAAATGGATAAAAGTATCAGATGAAGATTGGTATTTCGAGATAACCGCAAACAGATTTCTACGCAACATGGTACGCGCTGTAGTAGGTACACTTGTTGAGGTTGGCAGACACCGCGCAAGTATTGATGATTTCCGAAAAATAATAGAAGGTAAAAAGAGAACAGAAGCTGGCGAGAGTATGCCAGCCAACGCACTGTTTTTAGAAGATATAAAGTATTAAATAAATGTGGTTAATATTAGCTTTCCTCTCAGCTGCTATGCTGGGATTTTATGATTCATTCAAAAAAGAGGCACTTAGAGACAATGCCGTTATTCCTGTATTGTTCCTCAATACTCTGTTTTCATCTTTAATATTTCTACCGTTCATTATTCTGAGTGCTAACACTCATTTACTTGATGGCTCCATATTTCACGTGGCATCAGGTGGACTTGAAGTCCATAAGTATATACTATTAAAAAGTTGTATAGTACTTTCTAGTTGGATTTTTGGGTATTTCGGTATGAAACACTTGCCTCTTACTATCGTCGGACCAATCAATGCAACCCGCCCTATTATGGTACTTGTTGGTGCACTACTTGTATTCGGCGAGCACCTCAACATTTATCAGTGGATTGGTGTTGCCCTTGCAGTGGCATCCTTCTTTATGCTCAGCAGAAGTGGCAAAAAAGAAGGTATCGACTTCAAACATAACAAATGGATTTTATTTATTGTTTTGGCAGCTGTTCTTGGAGCTGTAAGCGGACTATATGACAAATATCTTATGGCACCTGTTCAAGATGGAGGCGTAGGACTTGATCGTATGATTGTTCAAAGTTGGTATAATATATATCAGTGCTTCATGATGCTTGCTATGTTAATTATTTTATGGTGGCCAAAACATAAAGAAACGACTCCTTTTCATTGGGATTGGTGCATAATATTCATAAGCATATTCCTCAGCACTGCCGATTTTGTATACTTTTACGCACTTAGTATTCCAGGAGCTATGATATCAATCGTATCAATGATACGCCGCAGTAGCGTTATAGTATCCTTCATGTTCGGAGCTGCAGTCTTCCACGAGAAAAATCTGAAGAGCAAAGTGGTAGATCTGGCACTTGTTATGTTAGGTATGATGTTCCTGTATTTCGGTTCAAAATAAATACTCTATGAAAGACTTCGCAGCAATAGATTTTGAGACAGCCAATCAAGAGCATTCAAGTGTTTGTAGCGTTGGAGTGGTAATCGTAAAAGATAGGGAGGTCGTCAACGAAATATACCGTCTTATACGTCCTGAACCGGAATATTATTCGTATTGGAATACAAAAGTTCATGGACTAACTCTTGAAGATACCATGCAAGCAGACATTTTTCCTGACGTATGGAAAGATATTATGTCTGAAATAGAGGGTTTACCACTAATAGCTCACAATGCACCTTTCGACGAAGGATGTCTTAAAGCAGTATTCAAGACATATCAAATGGACTATCCCAACTACGAATTTCATTGCACCTGTCGTGCTGCGCGGAGAGTTTTTGGTAAAGAATTGCCCAATCATCAGTTGCAGACAGTTGCTATGAGATGCGGATATGACCTAAGGCAGCATCATAACGCATTGGCAGATGCTGAAGCTTGTGCCGCAATAGCATTAAGGATATTAGATTAAAATATTTATTTTCCATTAAGTCGTTTCTTAACTACGGCAGGACAACCTGCGGCCATTGAATCATCCGGTATATCTTTTGTTACTACACTGCCTGCTGCAATAATGCAGCGATTACCAATCGTTACGCCTGGACAAACTACCACATTTCCTCCTAACCAGCAGTCTTCACCAATAGTTATAGGATAAGCTGTCTCTTTTTTTTCACGACGTTCTAAATAATCCATTGGATGCTGAGGAGTATAAAGTTGACAGTTAGGACCAATCAATGTATGTGATCCTATTCGTATGTATCCGCCATCCAAAAAAACGCAGTTATAGTTTACAAATACATGCTCGCCTAATATTATGCCACTACCATGATCACAGTGGAATGGAGGGCACACTTTTGTTGTATAAGGAATATCAGGTATTAAATCTTCTATTACATCTCTATAGCCATTGTCAGCGATATTCATAGTTTGCAATCTTGTACAAACTTTCTTTGCATGATCTAGGCTCTTATATATTTCAGGATCAGAGAAATAATACATTTCCCTATTACGCATCTTTTCAAATTCTGTCATTCTTCTTTAACTTGCAAATTAAAAAATCTTATTCATACTTGCAAATATAGTATAATATTCTAAAATATGAGTTGTAACATGAATAAAATAAAAATAAATTATTATCTTTGCGGGACATTTTAAGACTAAAAAATTATGGAACAAGAAGAATTTATGAATCTGATAAGAGAAAAAGATGGATCTATGTCTATTGCTTTTCCTAAACTTATGAGAAAAGTATATGTATGGATGACACTGGCTCTCGTTATAACCGGTTTTACAGCCTATGGTATAGCAACAAGTCCTAACCTCATAACTGCAATAGTAACTAACAGATTACTGTTTTGGGGACTAATAATTGCAGAGTTTGGCTTGGTAATAGGTCTGACATCAGCTATAAACAGACTTTCTCTGTCATCAGCAACCCTCATGTTTATACTTTTCTCTGTAGTCAACGGAGCAACATTATCATTTATATTCATGGCATATACCATGTCATCTATTGCCAATGTATTTTTTATAACAGCAGGAACATTCGGAGTTATGGCATTTATAGGATATACTACTAAGACAGATCTTACGTCACTTGGTAAAATATTAATGATGGGATTGATTGGATTAATTATTGCTACTGTAGTAAACGTATTCTTTATCAAAAGTTCCGGCTTTGATCTAATTGTAAGTTATATAGGCGTAGCAATATTTGTTGGTCTTACAGCTTATGACTCTCAGAAGATTAAAAAGATGCTGATGCAGTGTGATGATATGAGTGAAGGACCACAAAAGATAGCTCTGCTTGGAGCTTTGAGTCTTTACCTTGACTTTATAAATCTATTCTTATACCTTTTACGTATATTCGGAAAGAGAAACTAATTTAAATATTTATGACATAGAAGAGGTCTCAGAGAATATTCTGAGACCTCTTTTTTATAAAAATATACCAGACGTATTGCTAATCCAAATATTATTAATATCTTTGTAATTGTCGGTAAGATTAATATAATAACACAAAACATAATTAGAGATAATATATTATGACAGACAAAGAATTAAAAGAGTTTATTAATTTTCAGCAAGAAGAGCGCGATGCTGTTGAAATATACAAAAGACTCGGCAACAGGGCAAAGTCGAATACAAATAGAGATGTCCTTTTGGAAATGTCTAAAGAAGAATATGGACATTATGATTTTATATCCAAATACACCGGTCGGCAATTGTCATACAATAAATTTAAGGTTTTCATAACATGTTTCCTTGCAAATATTTTCGGTTTAATGTTTGTACTTAAACTATTGGAAAAGGAAGAGGGGCTTACCGCCTCATCTTATGCAAACAATGAGACATTAGCCGCATTTGCCAAGACTGAAGACAAACATGAAGAACGCTTATTAAACATGATTGACGAACGATTTCTGCAATATATGGGTTCTATTGTTCTGGGGCTCAACGACGCCCTTGTAGAATTTACAGGAGCATTAGCCGGATATACTTTGGCGTTAGGAAATTGCTCTATGGTTGCTCTCACCGGAAGCATCACAGGTATTGCAGCTGCATTAAGTATGGGGTCATCAGAATATCTCTCTACAAAGTCAGACGGAGGAACAAGTAAACATGCTATACGCTCTGCATTATATACATTAAGCGCTTATCTGGTAACTGTATTTATACTGATTGCCCCTTATATCTGGATATCACGACCAATTATGGCTTCTTGTATAATGCTATTATTGGCTATAACCATCATAGCAGTGTTCAACTTCTATTATTCGGTAGTTCGTAATGAGAAATTCCATAAACGATTTGGAGAGATGGCTCTAATAAGCCTTTCTGTTGCATTACTAAGTTTCGCAATTGGATATTTACTCAAGGAGTTTACCGGTATAGGTGGATAATAAATTGAGCCATCTTATAAAGAAAATAGCTATAGGTAGTATATTGCCTATAGCTATTTTTGTTATTTTATAAAAAACTTTGATGCTAAATCTGCTGCTCGATATGGGTTCTGTGAGAATCCATGGTCAAAACCATCTAGAATATCAAGTTCACTGTTCTTCCATATTTCATGATAACGCTCTCCATAAGTATAAGGCACTACTCTATCACCTGTGCCATGTATAATGCAGGCAGGACCTTGATATTTTGCAGCTGTCTCATATATAGGAAGTGAAAAGGCTGTCACAATATAATCGTGGCCTAATCTTAAACTTCCGAAAAGTTTTACTGATTCAGGAGGATCTAAAGGATCATACATAGCACCCATTGTGTTACCTCTTATTGCATCTTCACGAAGTACTGCTGCCGGGGCCATAAGGACTACTTTTGATATTTTATTGCCCAATTCACCGGCTGTCATACTTGCAACTACTCCACCTTGAGAGTGCCCTGCAAGATAAACACTATTTACATAAGGAAGAGAACTTACATATTCATATACTTTCTTGGCATCTTCTACCTCATTTGGCACTGTCATATCTTTAAAATCACCTTCGCTAGCACCATGTCCATTGAAATCAAAACGTATAGAGGCTATTCCGTTAGCTTGCAAACTGTCACTGATAAGTTGTAGTAGTTGACCCTCCTTATTAGCTCCAAAACCATGCATAAGAATTGCCATTGGACAATGTTCGCCATCTTTTAGTTCTGGCTTCTGTATTATAGCAGCTAACTTGCCTTTTGAACCTTGTATCGTAACATTTTCCTTGCTACCTGATATTTTTTTATTTGTAGATGTAATCTCTGTAAGTGTTCTTTCCAATTTATCAGAAAGTACTGTTCCAAGAATTACATTTCCATCTTTACCAATAAGGTACATTGATGGAATCCACTGTACTCCAAAAGATTTTGATATTTCTGTATCATGAAATTTCTTTAGTTCACTGACTTGTGTATATGGTATACCATATTTAACAACAGCATCAGCCCAGGCTTTGGCATCTGTATCAAAAGAAACGCCAACAAACTCTACGCCTCGTTTATGAAATTCATTATACATCCTAACAATATTAGGGGCGTCTTTACGACAATCAGGACACCATGAGGCCCAAAAGTCAAGAACTACATATTTACCTTTTAAACTACTAAGTTTGAAAGTTTTGCCTGTTGAAGTCTTCAATTTGAAATCAGGAGCATGAGTTCCTTTCTTCAGCAAATTTGTCGCATACTTGGTGTCTGCATCATTTAGCACAAATTGTGCCATCATTGGTATTGCCATTGCCTGCACAATGAACAATAGAAAAATCTTACGTAAAGTTTTCATATATTATTTTAGTCATTAAAATTATATGTGCAAATATAGTAAAAGAATCTGTATATTGTACTCTCTATTACTTATAATCTTTATAAACAATATAATATTATATTAATCTGTTAGATAATCGCTTATAGTTCGTTCATACAGATATTTGTTTTATTCAATATTGTATTTATAGACTTAATATATTAGATATTGCCATAAGCCTTTAAGAATTTTTGATCAATGTAATTTATGTTTTGCTTTCATTAAGTACTTAACAGACTGATTATCAGATAATTTGACTGAAGGCAAAATTAGTTGACGGGGTATCCACCGTTTTAGGTCGTTTTTAGACAAAGCGCCAATTAGTATATTACTGACTATATGTTTGTTTCGAATAAATTGAAAAAATACTAATGTGCAAGTAAGTATAACTTAAGACCTTTAAAACAGGCCTATTGATATTAATAAAGCATTAATAATAAATTACAAAAACTATACTCTTTAAACTTTCGACCTAGGTCAAACGATCATTTGACTTAGGTAGCACAATCATTCGACCTAGGTCGAAAGTTTAAAGATAATCATTATGACAGTAAAAGAGCAATGTTTTTGTACATTGAAAGGTGTCTTTCTATTATATACTAAAGGCTATTCACATGTATATATATTAGTATAAAAACAAAATCAAAAATATACGTAAAATTAGGGGTACAATTCTTTTCTCAAAATTGCCTTCAGCCAAATTATCTGATAACCAGTCTGTTAAGTACTTAATGAAAGCAAAACATAAATTACATTGATCAAAAATCCTTAAAGGCTTATGGCAATATCTAATGTATTATCACTATCATTATATTATGCAGAGTATTCATATTACCTACAATGCCCTCATTTGGTATAAAATATCAAAAAAAAGTTCTATTTCAACTATACCGAAGAATAATAAACAAATTAAGACCTAACCACAATTATATATCCATATCAATTTAAGCAAAATTATAACTCACGCTTAAAATATTACTCTATTTTAGAATAGCAAAATAAGTTTTTACATTATCTTTGCAAAATATAAACCACAGATATGAAACACACTCTAATAGCCATATTTATACTGCTAAGCATAACTACTACTGCCAAAGCTGTTGACTTATATCCTGCGAACAATTCAACAGAGATAAATCCCGATGCACATCTGGTACTAACATTTAACAGTAAAGTTAATGTCGGTAACAAAGGATTTATAAAAGTCTTCGACAAAAAAACAGGCGAATTAATTGAAGTTATAGATATGAGCATTCCAGCCGGTCCAACTGCGCCACAACCCGTTAATCCAGAGGCTATATATACCACTGTGCCATACAAGTATCTATCTAAAAAGATTAATAATGTAAACACGGTACCAGGCACACCCTCCGGCATAAACCGTAAAGATACTAGCAGATACCAACGTACCATTATAGGAGGCTTTTCTGATGGATTTCATTTTTATCCCATAATAGCACACGGTAATAAAGCCACAATCTATCTACACAATAATATGCTGGAATATGGACACTGTTATTATATTACAATAGATGACGGCGTCATAACCACTACTGACGGAGATTTTCATGGATTTAATGATAAAGGCAGTTGGGTATTCTCTACAAAAGAGCAAGCTCCTGGAGCACCAGACCATTTTCTTATGGTGAGCGCAACAGGAGACGGTGACTTTAATACCATTCAAGGAGCTTTGGATTTTGTACCAGACTTTATCAATGACAGTACTAAAGCATGGAACATCTGGATTCAGAATGGAGATTATGAAGAATTAGTATATTTTAGAAACAAACAATATATTTCTATTGAAGGAGAATCAAGAGACAGTGTAATAATACATTATGCCAATAATGAGGTTTTCAACCCTCATCCAATAGACATAAAGACAAACGAACTGAAAGGTACATTTCCATCACGCCGAGCTGCTTTCGCAGCTGACAACTGCACTTATATGCAATTTCGCAATATGACTCTTAAAACAGATCTTACAGGACAGGCAGAAGGGTTCTTATTAAACGGAGACCATAATATTATAGAAAACGTTCACATTATTGGTTCCGGAGATGCTCTACAAACAAATGGAAGTGCTTATTGGCACAACTGCATTATAGACGGTGGCGGAGACACAGTACTAGGCAGAGGACCATCGTTCTTCGACAATTGCTCTTTAAGCAGCTATGGGGCTTTCTTGTGGGTGCGCAACACACAGGAGAATCACGGAGATGTATTTTTGAATTGTAAATTCAAGGGACTTGGTGAAAATGCTGTAATTGCACGCTCTCCTATGAACAAAGGTAAGGGTTACCCTTATGCAGAAGCAGTACTTATCAACTGTACACTAGACGGTGTACCGGCTATAGGCTGGGGACCTGTAGAAGGTGACACCAAGAATATCAATTTTTGGGAATATGCAAGTAAGAATGCGGATGGCTCACCAACAGATATAAGTAAACGCAATCCTGCATCAAAACAATTAGATGCAGTAAAGGACAAAAACACGATAAACAACTATTCTAAAAGAGAGTTTGTTCTAGGTTGGTAATTATATGCATGAGTAACAATATTATTTTTGGCTAAAACAAAAATAATCATTACTTTTGCATTCCAATAAAGATGGGATGTTATAATGAAATGTATTCATATCAGATTTAATAAAAAATTTCTATGGGCGGTACCTGTGATACTAATAATATTGGCATCATTTATTATCGCTTCTTATTGGCCTTCAACAAGAGATGCTATGAAACGGAGCATCGCTATAGTGGAGTATAGCTCGTATTACAGAATTACTACTGATAAAAAAGATACTCTGTTTTTTGATACGTTAGACAAAGACACTGCTATGAATGTGCTTTCGTCAGATTGCAAGAATCTTGGACAAAAAAAATATGCTACGGGATGCTGGATAAACAAATATGCTATTATACCATCTTGCTTCGGCAAACTACTTATGGTTGCTGACGATGGTAATATAGATAGTATAAAAATGGTTGCACAAAGTAACTTCAATAGCATTCTGAACAAAGAAAAGGATAAAGCAGCAGAATATTTAAAAACTCTAAAAGATGAATCAGATGATTTATCTTATTATATCCGTGTACATGGAGTTCAGGATGAAGGTTATAACAACATATCACAATATGCTACAAAAACATCAGAAAAAATAAAAATAGCACAGAAGACAATGGCTATTATCAATAGTTTAAAACCGAACGTAAAAGTAAATGTAGAGTATTTGACTGACTATAGAATAATATACCGTGATAACAATAACAAACTTAATACCGAACATTGCCACCAGATTATAGCAAATGGTAAGAGTGGATTCAGGATGATACAAACAGACAGCAAAGAGACACCTGAATATGCTCGTCCGCAGCATTTTCACCATTTATGGGCATGGTTAGAACGCAAAGGAAAAACTATTTTTATAGCTGGATACAGCGGTATAAATGACGGAAGTTTTGATTATAAAAAGACAAATAGTGATATAACTGCAGGAATCCTTAAAGAATTTCTTGGAAATAAAGCTGCACATACCGTAAACTATTCTTTTGCACAGGATGGATCACCTGTATTCAGCAAGAGTGGTTTCTTCCTTGGCGTAAGCTATCATGGCGCAGTAATAAATACCCGCCAATTTTATTTCCTTTTAAAAAAGATAAAATAGCCATGGACAAGAAATTCAAATATTTTATATTTTCAACAATAATACTGTTATTAATTTCTTGCGGAACGGAATCAATAAGATTTAATGGTGGCAATTATGAAGGTGAAACAGAAGACGGCGTCCCTTCAGGATATGGAAGTTGGACAAATGACGACGGCAGTGAAAGTTACATTGGCTTTTGGTTATACGGTAAGAAACAAGGTAACGGAACTCTTACTAACGGCAAATACATTTACGTAGGACAACTTAAAAACAATAAATTTAATGGTTATGGAGAACTATCTTACCAAGACAGTATTCTGTATGCCGGAGAATGGATTAACGGTAAACGTGCCGGCAAAGGTATTATCAAGGACTCGATCGGAAGAAAAATTATCGGTAACTGGAATGCAGATACTCTTGTAAGTGGTAAAAGAATAGACTCGCTTGGAATATACAATGGACAATTTGACAAGTATGGTTTGGCAAATGGTCATGGAAGTTATCTGGATAAAGACGGAAGTTACTACGAAGGTCACTGGACAAATGACAAACGCAACATCTTCGGTTTTTCTGTTACTGCAGACAAAGGTTTGCGCGCTGGCGAGTGGAGAAATGACAGTTACTTAGGCGAAAGAATAGTATATACGTCGGATAGAATATATGGTATTGACATATCAAAATATCAGCACGAGACTAAATCGATAATATCAAAAAGGATAAAAATACGCCGGCACAGACGTAGAGTTTGGAAGACTGTAAAAAGAGTGGTAGTGCATCGCTATGGTATTAATTGGGATCGTTTAAGAGTAAGCCATCTAGGTACAATGACTAAAAAGAATGTAAGCGGTAAGGCAGACTTCCCTATATCATTTGTATATGTTAAGTGTACTGAAGGTGTATCAATATATAACACATACTATGCCGGCGACTGTTCGCAGATTCGCAAGCATGACATACATGCCGGTTCTTATCATTTCTTTTCTCCATTATCTGATGCGGCCATACAAGCCCACTTTTTCTTAAGGTACGCATCTTTCCATAAAGGAGATTTTCCACCAGTACTGGATGTAGAACCTACACATAAACAAATAGAAAAGATGGGAGGATGTCATGTATTATTCAACAGGATAAGAACATGGATGCGTATAGTAGAGAATCGTACAGGGGTAAGGCCAATTCTATATGTAAGTCAGAGTTTTGTAAACAGATATTTGTCTGCTGCTCCTGACATAAAGAACAACTACATGATATGGATAGCAAGATACGGCGAATATAAGCCGGATGTAAAACTTATATATTGGCAACTTTGTCCAGACGGAAATGTCAGTGGTATACGTGGAAAAGTGGACATCAATGTCTTTAATGGCTATCGCACACAGTTTGACGAATTCATTGATAATAATTGCTTTAAGTAGAAATATGCTTTATTATCGTGGATATCCCGGATTTTGTTTCCATGAATATCTTGAAAGAATATTATCAGGTATTGGGAAGACTGTAGTATAGCCATCAGATTCACCAGCTAGTTGTGGACGATCTGTATAGGTTCTTGTAAATTGGCCAAAACGTATCAGATCATTACGTCTCCACCCTTCCCAAGCCAGTTCAAGTTCTCTTTCGGCTAATATATTATCTAATGTAGCCTTACGATATTTGGCACCTACCCTGCTACGAACTTCATTAAGTTCTATATCTCCATTTTCTCCATTACGGACTTTTGCTTCACTCCTCATAAGTAGCACATCTGCGTATCTAAAAAGTACTATATCATTGTCACATAGACGACCGTCTGCATTTGCATTAGGATCTACCTCATACTTTTTCATTCTTGCCCCACATGTCTTTTCATAAGTAGTACCTGTCACATCAAGTGCTACTTCACGTGGGCGATATATAAGAGGTGTATGTCCATCATCCAGCATTATTATTTTGTTGTTTAAATCACGCACCGTATCAGCATAATATGTAAGTTTGAAACGCGGATCAATGCTATCCGTACCATAAGCGAATGTGTTTAAAGCTTCGACGGTTGCACTTGTACCATTCTCAGAGGCATCTCCGTATGCACTGCCATGAGAATAATGGCGAGAGCGGAATAAGTATATAAACCAATTTGAATATAACGCTTTATCCATTGGTATAGTAAATATATTCTCTTCTGAATATTGGTTATTTACGACAAAGCAGTCTGTAAATTTTTTATCCAGTTTATACCCCATTGAAGTGATACTGTCGCAATATGCTTGTGTCGCTTTCCAAGCGTTCATTTTATTGCCTCCGACAGTAAAATAGATATCTTTACCATCATATCTTGTATTGTCTGTCCAATCATTATCACTATAAATTTCAGAATTAAGACATAACTTGGCAAGAATAAAATATACTACCGGACGAGTTATCCTTCCATAATAATCTCCACTCTGATTGCTACGTTCTGTTGATAATAATGGAGCTACAGCCTGAAGTTCATCAACAATAAACTTATATACAGTAGCACGGTCACTTATTGTCATACTATCTGTAGTTGCAGATGTGCTCGTTACTAAAGGAACGCGACCAAACATATCCATTATATAATAATAATAAATTGCCCTTACTGCACGGAGTTCGGCTAAATATTTATTGAGTATTGCATCATCATGTATTGTCTGATACGCTTTAACCTTTTCCATATAATAGTTGCTTAACGAGACAACTTTATACAGATATTCCCAAGTAGCCAACAAAGACGCATCATTCTCGCCCCATTTGTGAAGAAATAGACGCTGCCAAAAACCTCCGTCATACCAGTCACCACCTCTTGTTGGCATAATTGCTTCGTCTGTAGTAAGTGTATTAAAATCGTAAACTCCACGACCAGTACCCTGAAGTCCCTGACTGTCTGTATTGCCCCCAATATAGTTATATATAGATGCAACAGCATTAATATACAGATTTGGAATACTATTATAAGCCTCATCTTCCGGTAAGGCACTTTTAGGTTTTTCTTCCAAGAAACTATTACACGATGTCAACACCATAAGGGTTTCCACCAACAAAAATGTAACCTTTTTCATATTGTTTCTCATTTAGAAATTCATACTTACTGCAAATGTATATGTGTGATACAGAGGATAGGTGCGTTTATCATCCACACCAAAAGTGCTATCTACAGACGAACTGTTAATCATAGGTGATAACCCGCTATAACTAGTAAATGTAGCTACATTATTCATTGTAATGGATAGACGTAGAGAACGTAATACTTTATTCGATTTAAGTGGTACACGCCATCCCAGAGTTATATAATCTATATTCACATAGTCACCTCTTTCCAACCAATAATCGGTAACTGTTTGATCCATAATATTACATGAAGGGGCCTTTGATAATACATTGTACAAAGGGAAACTGCTCATATTCATATATGCGAGTGATGTACCATTAAATATTTTATGTCCGAAAGCTCCGTTCATCTGCATGATAATATCAAAATCCTTATATCTAAAACTTATGTTAGACCCTAAAAGGACTTTAGGTTCTGCCTGTCCTGCTATATAGCGGTCTTGACCGTCTTCAATATCTACGCCTCCACCGTTAAGATCTTTTACGCCATAAGTATATCCGCCTTTACCATCACTTACAAGTCCTGAACATTTAGGAAGATAAAAGACTCCAAGACTCTGCCCTACTATCTGATATGTAACATCATTATATCCACCATGAAAACCAGCACCATTAAGTCCGGCTATGGCCTGATATGAAGGTGCTGAAAGATACTGATTACGATAATACCCACTCAAAGATAACAACTTATTGTTCTGAAAAGTAACATTTGCATTAATATTCAATTCCATATCTTTTCTTATAAGAGGCGTTGCACCTAAAGAAAGTTCAAGACCACGGTTACGCATTGAACCGATGTTAGCCACTAGTATATTATATGTAAAAGGTGGAACACTTACACTATATGGGTATAACATATCTTCGGTCTTTGAATTATAATAATTGGCTGTCAACAATAGTCGACCATTGAACATTGACATATCTATACCAATATTAAAGTTTTTCTTTACTTCCCACTTAAGATCAGGATTTACATTACGGAGTGTGCTTAATGAGACACTAGTTCCCGAACCAACAGGAGTGACTCCATTAGGTTTTACGAGTGACATCGTTGTATAAGAATCTATACCATCCTGATTTCCCGCCAAACCATAACCAATGTTCAACTTCATTTCATGAATAAATTTCTGTTTCTGCATAAATTTCTCATTCGTTAATATCCAAGTACCTGATACAGATGGGAAAAAGCCCCATTTATTATTGCTCCCAAACTTTGAAGAACCATCAGTACGTGCTGTCAATGTTAATATATAACGATTATTGAATGTATAATTTAGCCGTCCCATAAAAGATGTCATTCTAGGATCTTCGTAGTATGAACCGGTACCATTCCATGGGCGTAAAGCACCTGCTGACAGATTATCATATCCAAATAAATCACTACTGAAATTAGTAACAGTAACATTATATCCAGTATACTTTTCTCTTTGAATCTCTGCAAGAGCTATAGCATCAAAAGAATGCTTTCCAAATTTTTTCTTAAATGAAATTATTGCATTGCCAAGCAATGTCTCTAACTTATCTGTAGACTGATAAGCTTGTCCTTTATTCCATACAATTGTAGGAAGGTATTGTGACAAATTATCATTATTATATGTGTATGCTCCAAAAAGGGTGAACTTAAGTTCGGGAAGAATGTCGAAAATCAACTTTGCATGAGCGCTGATATGTGCAGACGCATCATGGTTCTGTTCTTCTAATAGTGCAAACGGATTATTTATCTGACTTGCTGAAGACATACCATCCCATTCACCATTCTGATTAAGATGATTGGGAAATGTAGGATTCCATGAAGCTGCAGAATATAGAGTTTTCTGGACATCAAATAGACTATTACGGTTAGCTGTAGATCCAAATAGCCCGATTTCGACCTTAAGCAGTCCGTCAAACATATCCTGATTCATGTTCATATTTGCTATAAAGCTCTTATTTTTTTCTGTTCTTATTATACCATCATCGCCCACATAACCTAAAGAGACACGATAGTTACTTGACGCAGTTCCTCCATAAAAGGCGACATGATGTTGTTGTGTGACACCGGTCTGTTCAATCTCTTTCTGAAAGTTAGTATTCTTACCATAATCAAGAATATTTATTCCTCGCTGTGAAGAAAGTATTCTCCATGAATCAGCATCAAGCATGTCTAAACGTTTATATACAGAAGAAAGACCTATGCTTCCATTATATATTACACGCGTACGTCCAGCCTGTCCTTTTTGTGTGGTAATCTCTATAACACCTGCAGCTCCTCGTGAACCATATTGTGCTGTCTCTGAAGCATCCTTCAATATGGTGAAACTTTGTATATCTGTAGGATATATAGACTCAAGTAAGCTTAGGTTGCCCATTACACCATCTACTATTATAAGTGGATCGTTACCACCAGTCAATGAAGTAGTTCCACGCAAACGTACTGCATTCATCGCATTAGCTGCATTACGTTGTATAGTAAGTCCGGCAACACGTCCACGTATAGCATCAAGAGGATTTATAACCTGATCACGATTATTCATTTTATCCACATCTATCTTATCAATAGAACCAGACAAAAAATTAGTATTACCCGATGCATAGCCTACTGTAACAATAGAATCCTTCTTTTGCAGATCATAATTATTCTTAGCATTAGAGACTGAACCGAATATTGCCAAAAATAGTATTACAATAAATATAGTTTTCCTCATAATGTTTTTCAATAATAAATTTAATATCGCAAATATATAAAAAAAACATTACAAAATAAAGATTTGAGAATAAAATAGCAGTTTTTCTGATTCCTGTTTATTATTACTCATAAAACTACAAGTATGATAATCCCATAAAAAATGAAAAGCGGGAGGGTTCAAACAAACCCATCCCGCTTTTACTACTAACAACTATTACTTAATAACCCGGATTCTGATATGCAGCTTTGTCTGCATCACTCATCTGAAGTGCATCAATCTGTCCCTGTGGAATTGGACGAAGATACATATAAGTCTTTATATTACGAGAATAAGACTTCAAGGTATGGTCGCCTGTAGCAGAACCACAGATCTGATATGTTTTTGCATAATCGCCCCATTCTTGGGTACGTACAAGATCCCACCAGCGTTGACCTTCACCAAAGTACTCACGACTACGCTCAGCCAAGATATAATCTATAGTTATAGTCTGAGGTGTGGCATCTGTAAGAACCTTACTATAATCGGCGACTTTGGCTTTATTGCTACTATTACTAAATGTCCATACACCTGCACGAGCACGTAGTACATTAACTAAGTCACGAGCAGAATATCCACTCTGAATAGTTGCACCCTTAACGGCTGCCTCAGCAGCTAAAAGATATAATTCAGAGAATTTTGCTATTGGATAAGGACGTGTAATAGAACCATTAGGCTGTCCCATTCCACCGTTATTGTCTGTACGATAAGTTCCAATTTTCCATAAGCCTGGATACAAAAGACGGCTGATACCATTAACATCTACAACAAAGTCAGCTCTTCCAGGTAATACACCTCCACCAATATTACTAGCATAAGTTGTATTTGAATAATTTATATTTGAATTAGGATAAGGCAGAAATGACAATACAGAATCATTTTGAACAATTGGAAGTCCATTTGCATTATACAAAGTTACTTCTGTTCTACCGGCTCTGTTCCAGTTTCCACGATAGCATGTAACAAATGTACCATCATATCTAGAGTCATATGTCTTATCTGGGAAATTATTAACGATGCCGTTTACTGTAGGAGCCATACGTGTCCAAGGACGACCATATAATTGTGCAGCCTCACGCTGTACAGAACTTACAGCTGTTCCACCCCAATTTGCAGCTGTATTACTGCGCACATTTGTATAGTTGCATGTTACCATCCAAGCAGCAAAGTTACTAGGAGAACTTGCAGAACCATAAGAATGGCTATTGTCATCATAATATTCACTACTTTCAATGTGATCAGCATACAAAACCATCTCACTATTATGATCGTTACTACCTACATTCAAATCATAGAATGTCTTCTGAAGAGCATAATTTCCAGGATTCTGAATACCTGCAATTGCTAAATTGTAAGCTTGCTGGTAGTAATATGCGGGATCATGACCCGTTGGATCTTTACGGTCGCATACTGGATATGTATCTATTTTGTTAGGATTTTCAAGCCACCATGCATAAGTTAAATATGCCTTAGACAAGAACAGTCTGGCTGCTGTTTTTGTGGCACCACCTGTTACACGAGCTTTCTCTGGTAAGTCATTAATAGCTTTCAACAAATCAGGGAATACACATTTTGTATAGACCTCAGGAACAGTATTTCGCTTAGACACACGAACTGCTGTTGTATTGAATTTCAGTTCTCCACTTCCTAAGTCAAGAGGAACACCTCCAAAAGTCTGTGTAAGCATAAAATAATCAAATCCGCGGAAGAAATATGCTTCAGCAACAAGTGAAGAATCAACACCGGCTGCAGATCCATTCTCTATAATTCCACTAGCTGTGTTTATATCTGAAAACGTATTATACCACAGAACATCAGAACGGCTACTTGAAGATGTAAGATTACCGCTTCCATCAAGGTCCATATCCTTAAAATTACCATCAGCAGATTGAGCCCATGTATATTCATCGGTTCCTGTTTCACATGCGTCTAGCCAATATCCATTACCCCATATGTTTCGAAGGTGACCATAGAGAGAGGTAATACCACCCATTACACCTTCAGATGTCTTAAAATAATCTGGAGTATAATTGCCTCGTGGAGTCTCATTTAGAATATCAGAACAGCCTGACAAAAGCAGACCCGCAAAGGCAATACCTATAATTGATTTTATATGTTTGTTTCTCATTTCATTAATTATTTAAAAAGTTACATTTAAGCCTACCAAATAATTTCTAGTGCAAGGAGTATTTGTTCCAATTACAGCTAATCTGCTCTGATAAGCCGAAGTTACAGCTTGGTTTTCATTTCCATAAGAGTTCGTTTCAGGATCCATACCTGATTCATTATGGTACGGAGAGAATAATACAAATGGGTTCTGTACTGTTGCATATACACGTAATGCACTTATACCGGCTGCCTTCATCCATTCTTGTTTAAAGTTATAACCTAATGTTATTGTACGTATTTTAAGGTATGAACCACTAAAATATCCTAATGTACTTCCATATTTTGGGTTATCACCATCTTGTAAACCACCCGGTTTTGGATATTTTGCACCTGTATTATCTTCTGTCCAGTAATCAACATCAACATTATTACGACGTCCGGTAAGCATATTAAGATAGCCTGATGAGCTATAAAGTGTACTAATTAAGGTTCCACCGTGTTTAAATGCACCAACCATACTGATATCCCAGTTTTTATATGCTATACGGGTATTAAAACCACCTTCCCAGTCTGGATCAACTTTTCTAATTTGACGATCTGATGAGTTAATAGAACGTGTAGGTAATCCGTTTGCATCATAGTCTCCTGTATATTGAACCTTTATCATACCTGGTTTACCTCCTGGTTCCTCTATTGCCTGAGCAGCAGTTTCATCTTTCTGCCACAAACCAATCTTATTATAGTCATAAATAACATTGATAGGTGAACCAACAAACCACCAGTTACTTTCATCACGTGTTGCACCTGATGCCAATTCTTTCAATTCATTATGGTTAGAATACAAGTTCAATCCTGCCTCCCATGTCCAACCGTTAAGATCGTCTATGATCGTACCATTAAGAGATAACTCAAAACCTCTGTTTTGTGTTTTACCAACATTAGCCATATAACTGCTTACACCTGTTGTAGAAGGTAGGTTTACACTTAACAACAAATCGCTTGTATTAGTAATATAATACTCGAATGTACCATTAAGACGACCTTTGAACATTGAGAAGTCAAGACCAAAGTTGTAAGTTTTAGAAAATTCCCAACCAAGTTGATCGTTTGGCAGTTGAGATACATAGTAACCAACAGCTGTAGTTGATCCAAAGTTGTATGGACGTGTAGAGAGAAGACCTAAAGTCTTATATGGATCTACTGATTGGTTTGATGTTTCTCCATATCCAAAGCGTAACTTAAGATTGTCTATCCATTTTACATCTTTCATGAAATTCTCTTTTGCTATATTCCAACCTACAGATATAGCTGGATAAGTATGCCATTTATGGCCTTTAGCCAATCTAGAAGAACCATCAGAACGCAATGTTGCTGAAACCATATACTTATCATCATAAGAGTACATTACACGTCCCATCCATGACATAAGTCCACTCATATAATAACCCTGACTAGCAGGAGGTACTGAAATTTCGCCTGTGGCCTGACCCAGGTTATAAAACTGGAAAGCATCGTTAGGAACATTTTTTGCTGTAACATACAAATTGGTATACTGTGTCTGCTCTGCAGAGTAAAGTCCGGTGAAATTAAGTGTATTCTTTCCAAAGGTTTTATCATATGTTACTAAGTTCTCTACAGCCCAGTTTGATGTAGTTGTCTTTGTATTTGAAGCTGAAGATGGTGCATCAGCAGTAGAACTAAATACACCTTTACCTGTGTATGTACCACCATCAGAATGTCTGTAGTTAAGACCTACATTAAGTCTATACTTCAATCCATCTATTCCTGGAATTTTAACCTCACCATAGAATGAGTTATAAGTTCCGAATGCTTTTGTTTGATCCTTCCATTTATCACCAAGATTATTAATTCCATCTCTTGTTATAACGTAGGTATCATCAGTTGAACTACTTACCACCCTTTTCTGACTACCATCGGCATTGTAAGGATTAGAAATAGGTGTTGAGCTCAATGTACTATACAGTCCTAAACTTGCACCGTTTGTTACAGCATAACTTGTATTAGTGCTAAGACCAACCTTTACATATTTTCCTATCTCCTGGTCAAGAGAAAAACGCATAGAATAACGATTATAATTCTGCTGCGGCAAAAGTGATTCATCACGATATACAGATACGCCTACATTATAAGCTCCACTCTTTGTTCCACTTGATAGACCTATATCATGATTTGTAACGATACTGTTCTTATATAGCAGATCTTGCCAATCAGTACTAGTATCATCAGATTCATCAGGACCATTCTTATAAAGTCCGGCATATTTACGCATCTGTGTAAATTGCTCAGAGTTCATCATAGGATATTTTGCAAACAGAGTTTTAAGTCCTACATATCCATTATATGTCACTTTAGGTTTTTCTTCTGCCATACCTCTATATGTGGTAACAAGAATGACACCGTTAGCACCACGAGATCCATAAATTGCTGTTGCAGAAGCATCCTTTAAGATATCCATCGACTTGATATTATTAGGGTCAATATCACTTATAGTACCTGCAAAAGGTATTCCATCAAGGACAATTAAAGGGTCATTGCTCGCATTCAGAGAACGTGTTCCACGAATACGTATCTGCATTGAAGATCCTGGCTTTGAAGACGTCTGAGTCATGTCAACTCCGGCGATACGGCCTTGTAGAGCATTTGTGATATCTGCTCCCGGAACTTGACGCATCAAATCACCCTTCATTGAAGCGACAGAACCTGTAACTGCTTCCTTACGTTGTGTTCCATAACCTATTACTACAACTTCACTAAGGTTTCGTCCTTCTTCTTTTAGGACAAAATTCATATTTGATACATTTCCGACTCTAATTTCTTGTGAAACATACCCAATATAAGATACAACTAATGTTGCACCCGGATTTGCGTTAATAGAATATTTTCCATCTAGGTCGGTGACAGAACCAGTAGTTGATCCTTTCACCATAACGGTTGCCCCAATAAGAGGACCATTAGAGTCACTCACGCGACCCGTAATTTTTTTAGTCTGCTGAGCAGCTGCAACAAAATCTTGTGATGTCGCTGCTACAGACTGTGTGGTGTAACCTGTCGCAAAAGCTGAACATAGTCCCACCAATAAGGTTGTTTTTCTTAAATTAAATTCCATAGTTGTTCTTAAATTTTTAGTATTAGTAAGAATTCTCTTTACTTGTTAGAATTGTAGTTTTATAACTCTGTTTTTCTTAGATTCATAAATAACAAATACTACGTTCCACTACTTGTTAATTTTTTCATAGGCTAAATTTTTATTAAGTTTTAAGAATATTAATGTTGCAAATATATAACATTATGATGTTACAAGTCATTACAACTTGTGTCTTTTATATTCAAAAATGTTTCAATTTTAGGAATTTATTAAATTATAATATGTATAGTTTAAATATTATATCTTTAATGCAAAAATTATAATAGAACAATGTCTTTCCTAGCTATATATAAATTTATTATTAGTCTGTTTCAAACTGTATTTTTCAGAAAAGTGCCATGTTTTTATTTAAACATGGCACTTTACATTAACCTTATACAGTATAAAAGTTTAGAATTCCAACAAGGAATTCTTTATAATAAGAAGTATTTTTTATTGAGGATAATACACAATAGGCATTTTACTATATTTCTGAAAATATCCCAAACATACTTTACGCCATAATTTAGCATTATCTAGTTGAGTAACTAATCTGTCATCCACTTCTTTAAATCGTTCATCATCTATAAACGGTTTCATATTGTTCCATATATTAACATATGATTCCACATTGCCAACACCCCTATTATAATGCATACACAAATCGTTCCACAGTGTATTGCCATCATTCATTACATAATTCCAAGGTACATGGTGGAACCACAATAGATACTCTTCAGGACATGTACGCAAATCATTATAAAGACTATCATAAGGATGTCTGTACTGAGATACTGCATCCGAACCTGTAACAGTACGATCATAACCAAGACCAATAGAATCAGCTTTATGATAAAATACAGGACGCCACTCTATAGGGAAAAAAGATTGGTTTCCATCTGGTTCAGGACCATAATGATGATCTGCACTGAATATATGATGTAAACCAAGTGGCATCATATAATCTACACATGTTTCTCTGCTTCGAAGCATTACAGATGTCATCTGATTAACAAAGAAAGTATTTGTGGTAAATGTCTGATCTAGCCATTCTCTTGCTATATCCTCAGAAGACAAAGAAGGATCCCATGCCAACCTACCGAAAGCATACCAGTTGGCCTGAGAGAAATGATGACCACACCAATTTTTATCATCACCAATATTTGATACACCGGCAATAGCCTTAAGACCTTTAGGAGATACGTATTTAAAGAATTCCTTCCACATAGGAGCCAGATATACCAAATGCAAACTCTGACCGAGATATTCCTGTGTTATCTGAAATTCTGGCATTAACGATGTATGACTTATCTGATCGAATACTGGATTATATGGCTCTCTTGGCTGAAAATCTAAAGGACCGTTTTTAGCCTGAAGTATTACATTACTTAAGAATTTACCATCAAATTGTTTAAACTCATTTACAGCTTGTTTCACTCGATCTTCGCCTGAATGATTACCATATACAAAACAACGCCACATAACTATGCCTCCATGAGGTTTCAATGCCTCAGCCAACATATTTGCTCCATCAGCATGAGTACGGTTATAATCGCCAGGGCCAGGTTGACCTTCAGAATTAGCCTTAACTAGAAAGCCTCCAAAGTCGGGTATCTCCTTATATATTTCATTAACTTTAGCCTGCCACCATTTACATACATTATAATCTAAGGGATCTGCTGTTTTCAAACCTCCAAGTGACATTGGAGAAGCAAAATTTACCGAGAGATAAACTTTAATACCATATGGACGTAATATGTCTGCAATGATCTTAACCTTATTAATATACTCTCCGGAAAGAATTTTTGATGATGCATTAACATTATTAAGAACAGAGCCATTAATACCTATAGATGCATTGGCACGGGCGTATTGTCTTATTCTATCAGCAACAGGAGACCATACTTTGGGATTTAATATTTTAGATGTTATCTCTTGCCATTTCCAAAGACTTTTTCCTGCATATCCACGCTCAATACTTCCATCCAAATTATCCCAATGATCAAGTATTCGCAAAGAGAAAGCCGGAGCATTCCATTTATCAGTTGAATTATTCAACGCATTTGTCTGCTGACGACGCAACAAATCATAAGCACCATATAGTATTCCAATATTACTACTAGCCTTTATTGTTACATCCCTACCACCGAATGATATACGATATCCATCATTATGAGGCAATGTATCATCTATTTTCAAATAAACAGGACTTCCATGCCAATATTCTTTTAATTCATTGACTGCTATGTCTACGGTCTTTGACTTCGTATTAGTATACACAAGGGAATTGGCTCCATCAGGCATTCTTAGCCATAGCTTTGAACCATCCTCAGCTGAAAGCGAAATAGCAAATAGAATAACGACTGATATAATTAGATATTTTTTCATGAAACACTTTTTTAAATAATGTTTGCAAAGATACGAAAACTTTATGTTTTGTTCATTAACAAAAGTATATGTTCCATTACAATTTGTTTCAATTATTGTTTTTTAATATTATCTGCAGCATATTCTGTAGGAGACATCCCATAATGTCTTTTAAATAAGGTAGAGAAATGCGATTGGTTATTAAATCCTACTGTATAAGCGACCTGCGTAACATTTATTTTACCTTCGCGGATAAGTCGCCCGGCTTGTTCCAAACGTAGATTTCTGATAAATTCGCCTGCTGATATTCCGGTAATCTCTTTCATCTTACGATGCAGTTGGGCTCTACTAATACCAACATCCTCTGTGAGTTTTTCTACATTGAATTCAGGATCTGACAGGTTTTCATTAATAGCCTTCATTATTCTATTCATAAGGGCATCATCATTACCTATTACCTCCACCTCCACTATTTTATCTTTCTGCTCTTGTGCACCTGAGAATTTTCCACGGAGTCTACGGACATTATCAATAAGATTATCTATCAATATATGCAGTTCTTGCATACTAAACGGTTTTGCCAAAAAGGCATCTGCTCCTTTTTTTAATCCCTCCATACGATCACTGACTTCAGCTTTAGATGTAAGCAGCAAAACAGGTATATAACTGATGTTAGAATTACTTTTAATATTCTTTAATAGCGTTATTCCATCCATCTCTGGCATCATCACATCTGATATCACCAAATCATAGTTCTTTGTCAATAAAGCTTTCAAAGCTTCCCGTCCATTAGGAAAAACCTCAAACTTATACCATTTTCCCAACTCTGTATTGATATACTGTCCTATCTCGCGGTCATCATCAACTATCATTATATGATAGTTTTTATTTGCTTGTTTATTTACGTCATCTGATTTATCTTTTTCCTTATATTGTGGTTCTTCTATTTGTTCCTGCCTTAGATGTTCTTTACCTAAAGGTATATTAACCGTAAAACAAGCGCCATTCTTTCCATCATCTCTATTTGATGCATTTATTTTACCTCCATGCATCGTAACTATAGCTTTACATAAATTCAATCCAATGCCGGATCCTTCTATATGTAAATCTTTAGAATTGCCTCCCTGATAGAATCTTTCAAAAAGTCTGTCAATCTTTTCATCATTAAAGCCTATACCATTATCTATAACTTTAATCTCTGCGTTTTTATCATCCTTTGACAATGATACAGTGACTTCACCACCATCAAATGTATACTTAAAGGCATTTGACAATAAGTTGGATATGACTTTATCAAAATTTATTTTGTCTATCCACACAAAAAGTTCTTTATCTTTATGCTCAAAGTTTATCTTTATATTTCGTTCATTTGCATTATAATTATAAAGAGTAAGTATTCCACTTATAAATCCAACCAATTCGGTCTTAGAACAATGTAAGTGCATCTGATTTTTATCAATTTTTCGCTCATCAAGAATCTGATTTACTAACAACAGAAGTCTCTTGGCATTTCTATCTATTGTGTCTAGATCGACCATATTTTCATTATCAGTTAACCGTTTCTTTAATTTTTCCAATGGTCCAAGGATAAGAGTTAGCGGAGAACGGATATCATGAGTTGCATTAATAAGGAACTTCATTTTATCTTCCTCCAGCTGGGTTTTCTTTCTGCGTGTATAGTACGCTCCAATCATATAGACAATCCATGATATCAATAATATATATATTATACAAGCAAACGTGGAGGCGTACCATGGTTCATTAACAATGACAGTTATAGTCTTTGTATATTTTGAATGAATACCATTGTTATAAGCTCGAACTTCAATAATGTACTTACCTGGACGTAGTTTATTAAATGCAATCGCATTACTACCTTCATTTGTTGAAGTCCAATCTTTTGTTCCATTTATTCTATATTGGAATCCTATGTTATCAGTATTTTTATAGTTTAATAGAGAAAACTCCATTGAGAAAGAATTCTCAGAGTATGGTATTTCAAAATAATCACTCTGACAGTCTATACTTTTCCCTCCCAAAATAAAATTAGTGAGATATACCTGCCCCATCTTTATTCCATTCTTTTTCACCAATTCAGGATAGAACACAGTAACTCCATCATTAGTACCGAAGCCTATCATATCATCCTTTCTATGCATAACAGCACCTATAATATATTCTTTCGTAGTAAGTCCATTACCAGAAATATGACTTATGAATTTCCCTGTTCTCTTATTATATTCCCATATTCCCATTGAAGTACTTAACCAAATATCACCTTTACGATCGGTCACGATTCCACATATAACTTTATCCCTTAACTGTTCTGAATGAGGGAATAAAGATATTATTTGGGTCTTACGGTTGAAAACATACAATCCTGCGTCTGTACCTAGAAGCATATCTCCATTAATAGCCTCAGCAATAGCTGTACTTTGCATATTCAGAAGTTTACTGTTTTTCCATCCATAAGGACTGAAATTAAAGCCTTTCGGGTCAAAACATTGCGAGCCATTGGATGAACCTATCCACAACAGTCCATAATGATCAAATTTCATTGATATTATCCAATCATTCAGCAAAGTTCCATTAGCATGATTCTGATTCATACTAAATGTGATGCACTTACTTGTCTTAATATTATAAATGCATAATCCTTTACCATAGTTGGATATGTAAAGATTACCCTTTCCATCGTCTACCATACAGTTAAGGCCCCATCCCTGAAAAGGCTTAGCTAGCTTGTATGCTCCATTGGAGGGGTTATAACTATACAGTCCACTTTCAGTTCCCAACCAATATCGTCCTTGTTTGTCTCTATATATTATTATTGTACCTATAGGAGACGCAGGGTGTGCAGTTATTCTGCCATTACGATCAAACTTATATACACCATTACCTTGTACGGTGCACCAAGTATCACCATTATCACCTTTCGCGATAGAAGATACGCTACTTCCAATGACATAATTCTGAGCAGAAAAACTCCATGTAGTAAAAGCCACCTTACGATCGTTAAGAAGATAAAGTCCCTTTTTGTAACAACTTACCCACAAATTATTATCTTTATCCTCTATAAGCCAATTTACATTAGACGAAGCCAAGCTAAATGTCCCGTTATTATTTTCGACTTTCACCATTTTATTTTTACCATGCGGAATAATCATCAGTCCACCTCCAAGTGTACCGACATATATATTACCGGCATGATCAATAATCGCTTTTCTTATTGTAACATTACTCCCTTTAAGTTCTTCAAGATTATAACCTGCATCAAATAGTCTACCAGTCATATAATCGTATTTGAGAATTCCATACATACATACAATAAGTAATTCTCTGTGGCTATACTTTAAAAATGACATTGGAGGTCCACAAGGAGAGTTAAAATCCCTCACAGAAACAAATCGTCCGTTTTTTGTCTTTATGCATGAGAAAACAGATAAATGACTACTTTTCCAAAGATTCTGATATTCATCCTCATACATTCTGCTGAAAAATTTGTCTTGCGCACGTTTAGAAAACTTATTCTCTTCTGTTATTGTATTAGTACCATGCTTAAGACGATATAATCCATAACCAGCCGTTCCTATTAATATGTCCCCATGTGGATTTTGCAAAATGGAATTTACACGAGGTTTACGATTACCTGGAAATGGCATTCTTATAAATTTATCTTTGCTATAATCATATTTGACAAAACCCTTGCTACATCCTATCCACAATCCACCATTTTTATCAACTATAAAATTAGATATGATATTGTCAGTGATTGTTGACGTATCTCTATCATTATGTAGATAATTAGTAAAACGGTAACCATCAAATTTATTAAGTCCATATTCGGTACCTATCCAAATATATCCATATTTGTCTTGACATATACACGTTATTAGACTACTGGACAATTTATCTGATGTATATAATTTGCCTGTACCTGCTGATACCATTAAAGACAACAAAATACACATTATCAAAAGAAGAGATTGATGTCGATTTTTCTTCATGTATTAATAAATTAAGTGTTGCAAAGTTAATGAAACGAATGAGAACATGCAAATTTTTATCAAAAATGATACAAATAGAAAAGTAATTGCTACAAATAAAACGAGACATTTGAAAACAAGTGAGTAATTTTGCAGATGTTATTTTTTAAAACAATATTATGAACAATAAAATTTTACTTCGCGAGAAAGTTGGTTACTCATTAGGCGACGTCGCTGCCAATCTGGTTTTCCAGATGATGATGATATTCCAGCTCAAATTCTACACGGATATATTTGGATTGGATGGCGCCGTTGCCGGTTCCGTCCTTCTTATTGCCCGCTTCGTAGATGCATTCGTAGATCCTATGGTAGGAATCATAACAGACCGTACCAAAACACGCTGGGGAAAGTATCGTCCATGGGTATTATGGACATCAATTCCATTCTGCGTATTCTATGTATTGGCATTCTACAATCCTGGTATACATGACAAAACTATGGTGGCTGTTTATGCTACCGTGTCTTATGTACTGCTAATGTCAGCTTATTCATTCAACAACACGCCTTATTCAGCTTTAGGAGGTGTAATGACGGGTGATATAAAGGAACGTACCAGTATAACCAGTATCCGTTTTATCGGTTCGACAATCGCTCAGTTTATAGTACAAGGACTTACTTTGCCTCTTGTCTCTAAATTTGGCCACGGTGATAACAGCCACGGATGGTTCTGTACAATACTCTTGTTTGCTTCCATATCATTCATATGTTTTATTATAACATTCATTTCAGCAAGAGAACGTATATCCCCTCCTCCACAGCAGAAGATGAATATCAAAGAAGATATAAAGGAAACATTTACGGATATTCCATGGAGAGCTATGTTCGTACTTACTTTGTTCATCTTTATAACATTGGCTATGTGGGGTAGTGCTATGAGTTTCTACTTCCAAAGTTACGTAGACCAGCATGCATTGTATAAATTTTTAGATTCACTGGGACTAGTATCTACATCTACCAATGTACACGGAGTAGGAGCGACTATTCTTAGTGCATTCAACCTTATTGCACACAAAGAGAGTGATGCTTATTCTATAGGGTTCTCCGTATTTAATATGATGGGGGCAATAGTCCAATTCTTTGGAGTGGTACTTCTATCTAACTACTTAGCAAACCGCTTTGGTAAGAAACAAACATTTATAGTTTGTCTTGCACTTACAGCTATATTCACTGCAGCATTCTATATTCCTAATGTAGGAGATATACATCTTATGTTCGTGCTTTGCTTCCTAAAGAGTCTTGCATATGCACCAACAGTACCTCTGTTATGGGCTATGATAGGCGACGTAGCTGACCACGTTGAATATGTAAATCACCGCCGGGCAACAGGTTTCTGTTTTTCAGGTGTAGTATTCGCTCTTAAGGCAGGTCTTGGATTAGGAGGAGCATTTGCCGGTCTTATTCTTTCTTCTTTCGGCTATATATCCGGTAACTTTGGTGTTCAATCAGACTCTGCCGTAGAAGGTATACGTCTTGTTTCAAGTATTGTACCTGCAATATTATTTGGAGTTGGTGTTGTTTGCCTGTTCTTTTATCCTATAACTAAACGATTTAATGAAAATATGCAGGCAGAATTGGCTGCTCGCCGTAAACTTAATGAACAATGAGAAAAACCATTTTATCAATAATTTTAATACTTGCTCTGCCATCAGCCATAATGGCTGGTAACAGAGCTGCTAGCCTTAAAGATGTACTTGGCAAGTATTTTCTTATAGGTGCAGCAGTTAATGTACCACAAACAGATGGACGAGATGTCAAAGGTGCAGAAGTAGTTAAAGATAATTTCAATGCTATCGTAGCTGAAAACTGTATGAAGTCAGAGGTTTTACAACCTGTTGAAGGCAAGTTCAACTGGGAGGATGCCGACAAGTTAATAAAATTTGGAGAAGAAAACAACCTTACTATAACAGGTCATTGTCTTGTATGGCATTCTCAAGCCCCGAGGTGGTTTTTTGTTGATTCATTAGGAAAACCAGTAAGCAGAGAAGTTCTTATTGAAAGATTACACAAACATATATCAACCGTTGTAAGTAGATATAAAGGTAAAATCCTGGGATGGGATGTCGTAAACGAAGCTATAAATGATGATGGAACATACCGTAAGTCACCTTTTTATAATATTATAGGCCCTGAATTCATCGACCTGGCATTTAAATTTGCACACGAAGCTGATCCAAATGCTCAACTATACTATAATGACTATTCTATGGCTAAACCAGGGAAACGTGCCGCAGTATGCAAACTTGTACGCCATTTACAATCTATAGGATGCAGAATAGATGCTGTAGGAATGCAGTCACACAATGGCTTGGATTTCCCAGACCTCAAAGATTATGAAGCATCGATTGATTCATTCGCGGCTTGTGGAGTAAAAGTTATGTTTACAGAACTAGATTTGAACCTACTTCCAAATCCTCAATATTTCGGAGGAGCAGATGTCAGTCAAAATTTCAGATACGACAAAAAATATAACCCATATCCAAATGGATTAGATAAAGCAATGAACCGTAAGTTCGAAGACCGCTATATGGAATTTTTTAAAATATATAGGAAACATGCTAGCCAGATATCGCGTATCACCCTATGGGGAGTATCAGACAAGAGCTCATGGCTCAACAACTGGCCAATACCAGGAAGGAGCAGTTACCCTCTTCTATTTGACCGTGATTACAAAGCTAAACCTGTAGTAAAGAAAATAATAAACCTGTTCAAATAATATAATTATGAAAAAAGCAAGATATCTATTTCCTAGTGATTATATGGCAGATCCTGCTGCACATGTATTCAATGGCAAATTATACATCTACCCATCTCACGATTGGGAATCGGGTATACCTGAGAATGACAACGGCGACCACTTCAACATGAAAGATTACCATTGTCTTTCTATAAATGATATAGAAAATGACTTAGCTTCTGATGAAGGAGTAATACTAAGTGTAGAAGACATTCCATGGGCAGGGCGCCAGTTGTGGGATAATGATGTTGTAGAGAAAAATGGAAAATATTATCTGATCTACTGCATGAAAGACAAAACAGACATTTTCCATCTTGGAGTTGCAATAGCAGATCGACCCGAAGGGCCATTCAGACCTGAAGCCAATCCTATAAGAGGTTCTTATTCTATAGACCCTTGTGTCTTCAAAGATGACGACAATAGCGTATATGTCTATTTTGGAGGCATCTGGGGTGGACAATTACAAAGATACAAAGACAATAAGGCACTTGAAAATGCATTTCTTCCTGAAGGAAAGCAGGTAGCCCTACCCTCTAGAGTTGTAAAGATGACTGACGATGTACTACAGTTCGCTGAAGAGCCAAAACCTGTATTAGTGATAGACGATAATGGTGAACCGCTAAAAGCAGACGATCCACACCGTTTCTTTGAAGCATCATGGATGCACAAGTACAAAGGTAAATACTACTTCACGTATTCTACAGGTGACACTCATTTTTTATGCTATGCGGTTGGAGACAACCCATATGGCCCTTTCACATACAAAGGAGTAATACTCGACCCTGTTGTAGGTTGGACTACACATCATTCTATCGCAGAATATAAAGGTCATTGGTATCTTTTTCATCATGACTGTGTACCTTCTAATGACAAGACTTGGCTACGCAGCCTCAAGGTTGTAGAAATTGAATATGACAAAAATGGTAATATAAAGAAAGTAATGTGATAACAGTTCTAATATGAGAACTATTTAGAGAAGAAACCGAGACTCTGTGAGAGAGTTTCGGTTTTTTACTTTTAAATAATGTTCATAAATAGGTATTACAAAGAATTAAGACATATGCTACGCGAATAAGAGACTTGCAAAAATATGCAATATTAATACGCGATACCGGTCACAACGAAAAACAAGTATCAACTTAATTTTTACTTCATTTGCTAATTAATTGATTAACAACAAGAAAGAACCTATCATAGCTTATTTTTAAAAACAATAAAAAAAAGGAAACATTGTATTAAAATACATTAAAATGAATATCATGCAATATTTTTATGCATATTTTCCTTGGAAGTTTAATCATATTTGTATAATTTTGCACACAGTTTGTATAAATATACCATATATGAGAATTAAAAGCGACAGATTAGAAGCATTAAAAATGCTTATTTCAAGCACAGAGCTTGGCAGTCAGGAGGAAGTGCTAAAAGCCTTAAAAGAGGAAGGATTCAATCTTACTCAGGCAACACTAAGCCGTGACTTGAAACAACTAAAAGTAGCTAAAGCAGCTAGTATGAACGGTAAGTACGTATATGTATTGCCTAACGAAACAATGTACAAAAGAATAGCCAAGCCAAGATCTGCCACAGAAATGCTGCAGACCTCAGGATTTTTATCAATAAATTTCTCAGCCAACATTGGAGTAATAAAGACAAGACCTGGATATGCTAGTAGTATCGCTTATAACATTGATAACAGTAGCATCGACGAAGTTATTGGTACTATTGCGGGTGACGATACAATATTGATCGTAACAAAGGAAGGGACATTTAAAAATGATGTCATTGACGCTCTTAGAGCTGTCATTTCCAACATAAAGTAAAACACCAAATATAGAAATGGAAGAAATTATAGTTGTGGTGGCCGATGCTTCCCACGAAAAATACGTCGACACCATATTGGAAACTATTACAGCCGCCGCAAAAGTAAGAGGAACGGGTATTGCCAAACGTACTCACGAATACGTGGCAACAAAGATGAGAGAAGGCAAGGCTGTAATTGCTCTATGCGGCGAAGAATTCGCCGGATTCAGTTATATTGAGACTTGGGGGAACAAACATTATGTTACTACATCAGGACTTATTGTTTCACCCAATTACCGTAATAAAGGCGTGGCAAAGCATATTAAGGATATGACTTTCACACTAGCGCGTACAAGATGGCCTAACGCTAAAATATTCAGTCTCACAAGTGGCTCAGCTGTTATGAAAATGAATACTCACCTAGGGTATATGCCTGTAACATTTTCTGACCTTACAGATGATGAAGCATTTTGGCGTGGATGTGAAGGTTGCGTAAATGTTGATGTTCTGAAACGTACCGAAAGGAAATATTGTATATGCACAGGTATGCTTTATGATCCGGAAGAGCATCATAACGAACCTTTGCCTGCAGAACTTCCAAAGGATATTAAAGACAGACTTAGAAAAATAGACATATAATTAAACTATACATTATAAATATAATATTATGGCAAAGAAGAAAGTAGTTGTAGCTTTTTCAGGAGGACTGGATACTTCGTATACAGTAATGAAGCTATCGCACGATATGGGATATGATGTTTATGCTGCTTGTGCCAACACTGGGGGATTCAGTGCAGAGCAGTTGAAGAAAAATGAGGAAAATGCTTTTAAACTTGGAGCGAAGGAGTATGTTACACTAGATGTAACTCAAGAATATTACGAGAAGAGTTTAAAATATATGATATATGGTAACGTAATGCGTAACAACTGCTACCCTATTTCTGTTTCTTCTGAACGTATTTTTCAAGCTATTGCCATCGCCAGATATGCAAAAGATATAAATGCTGACGCCATTGCTCATGGTAGTACCGGTGCCGGTAATGACCAGATCCGTTTTGACATGACATTCCTAGTTATGGCTCCGGGTGTTGAAATAATTACCCTTACCCGCGACAAAGCGCTTTCTCGTAAAGATGAAGTTGACTATCTGAACGAAAACGGATTTTTTGCAGATTTTACGAAACTGAAATATTCTTATAATGTTGGCATTTGGGGCACAAGCATATGTGGAGGTGAAATTCTTGACAGCACGCAAGGACTACCAGAAGAAGCTTACCTGAAACACGTAACACGCCATGAAGAAAGTGAACTCAAAATTGAATTCAAAAAAGGTGAAATAACTTCAGTCAATGGAGAAGAATTTGATGATAAGATAAAGGCTATACAAAAGATTGAAGAAATAGGAGCATCGTATGGCATCGGTCGTGACTGCAATGTTGGTGACACTATTATTGGAATAAAGGGACGTGTTGGTTTTGAAGCAGCAGCCCCAAAACTTATAATAGAGGCTCATCGACTGCTTGAAAAATATACATTAAGCAAATGGCAACAATATTGGAAAGACCAAATAGGTAACTGGTACGGAATGTTCTTGCATGAGAGTCAATATCTTGAACCTGTAATGCCTGACATAGAAGCTATGCTAAGTAGTAGTCAGCGTAATGTGAACGGTACTGCAATACTAAAGCTCCGCCCATTAGGATTTGAAACTGTAGGTGTTGATTCTGCCGATGATTTGTTGAAAAGCAAATTAGGAGAATATGGCGAGATGCAACATGGTTGGACTGCAGAAGAAGCAAAGGGATTCATAAAAGTGCTAAGTACCCCCCTTCGCGTTTACTATGGTGTTCATCCTGATGAGAAAAGATAAACAGTAAATATGATTAAAGTAGGAATTCTAGGTGGTGCAGGATACACAGCTGGCGAACTTATACGTCTGTTGATGAATCATCCACAAGCAGATATAAAATTTGTAAACAGTGAAAGCAATGCCGGTAATTTGATTACAGACGTTCATGAAGGCCTATATGGTGAAACAGACATAAAGTTCACTTCTGAAATGCCTTTCTCGGATGTTGATGTGGTTTTCTTTTGTTTCGGTCATGGTAAAAGCGAAGCTTTTCTTAAGGAGCACGATATACCTGCAAACATTAAGATTATAGATATGGCTCAAGATTTCCGTCTTGAAGCAGAAGACAATGATTACGTATACGGACTACCTGAAATTAATAAGGATAAAATTGCTAAAGCTCAACATATTGCTAATCCTGGTTGCTTTGCAACTTGTATACAACTAGGGCTGCTCCCGGCAGCTAATATGGAACTTATACGAGATGATGTATCTGTAAATGCCATAACAGGAAGCACTGGCGCAGGCGTAAAGCCTGGAGCTACGACGCATTTCAGCTGGCGTAACAACAATATGAGTATTTACAAACCATTCCAACATCAGCATGTACCTGAAATAAAGCAAAGTCTAAAACAAGTACAAGGATTTCTTAATGCGGACATAGACTTTATCCCTTATCGTGGTGACTTCGCCCGTGGAATATTCGCCACTGAGGTAATAAAGACAGATGAGGATATAGATAAAATAATAGCCGGATACAAAGAATTTTATAATGATGCAGTGTTTACACACTATATAGATAAGGCTATTGACATGAAGCAAGTAGTAAATACTAATAAAGCTCTAGTACACTGCGAGAAGTATGGCAATAAGCTGCTAGTAACATCTACAATAGACAATTTATTGAAGGGTGCTGTAGGTCAAGCTGTACAAAATATGAATATCATGTTTGGCCTCGAAGAGAATTCCGGCTTGAAATTAAAACCTTCTGCTTTTTAAAATAGATAGAAATGAAATTATACGATGTATATCCGCTCTTCGATATTAATATTGTAAAGGGCAAAGGCTGTAATGTATGGGACGATAAAGGTCAGGAATACCTTGACGTTTACGGTGGTCATGCGGTTATAAGCATCGGTCATTGTCATCCTCACTACGTGGATATGATGACACAACAGTTAAACAAGTTAGGATTTTATTCCAACTCTGTAATAAATATGCTACAAAGACAGTTGGCAAGGCGACTTGGAAAAATAAGCGGCTACGATGATTATCAATTTTTTCTAATCAACAGTGGTGCGGAAGCTAATGAGAACTGTCTAAAACTTGCATCATTCAATAATGGGCGTAAGCGTGTACTTTCAGCACAAAAAGCTTTTCACGGACGTACATCACTTGCAGTAGAGGTTACTAACAATCCAAAGATTATAGCTCCTATCAATGATAACGGTCACACAACCTATCTTCCAATAAATGATTTGGAAGCATGGGAAAAGGAACTTTCAAAAGGTGATGTCTGCGCTTGTATCATTGAATGTATACAGGGCGTAGGTGGTTGCAATCTGATTACTGAGGAATTCGCAAAGGGATTACAAGCTGCTTGCAAAAAATACGGAACATACCTGATATGTGATGAAATACAATGTGGATACGGACGTTCTGGTAAGTTTTTCGCTCATCAGTGGCTTGGAATAAAACCTGATCTTATCTCTGTCGCAAAAGGTATTGGCAATGGTTTTCCTATGGGTGGAGTGCTAATCTCACCTGAGTTCAAGCCCGTTTACGGTCAACTTGGTACTACTTTCGGAGGAAATCATCTGGCGTGTACAGCTGCTATAGCAGTATTAGACGTCATGGAAGAAGAGAACCTTATAGATAACGCGCACATTGTTGGCGATTATTTCATTAATCAGCTGAAAGAATTGCAGAAAATAGAAAAACATATTATCAATGTTCGTGGTAGAGGTTTAATGATTGGAGTAGAATTTGATATAATGCACAAACCAATAAGAGAAAAACTGGTTTATGAGCAGCACTGTTTCACGGGTTGTGCGTCAACTAATATTTTGCGTCTATTACCCCCTCTCTGCTTTACAAAAGACAATGTAGACGAATTTATCGTAAAACTTAAAAATGTATTAGAGAAATTATGAAAATATCTGTTATCGGAGCAGGAGCCATGGGTGGTTCTTTAGCTCAAGGTCTACTCAAAGTAGAAACATTTAAGCCATCTGATATAACAGTAGCTGATCCTTCACAGGATACACTTCAGAAATTTGCAGAAACAGGTGCCAGCATTACTACAGATAATAAAGTTGCAGCGGAAAGTGGTGATATTGTTGCTGTTGTCGTTAAACCCTGGTTAGTAGAAAATGTGCTGAACGGTATAAAAGATTCTATGAACTATAAAAGACAGATTCTTATAGTTATAGCAGCAGGTGTTTCATCCGAACAAATCAACAGTTGGATGAAAAAAGATGATGGATCTTTGCCTCCACTCTTTCTGGTAATACCAAATATTGCTATAGCAGTAATGAACTCGATGACTTTCATTGTACCTGTTAATGCATCCGAAACAAATATAAAATTGATTTCCGAAATATTTGATGAGATGGGAGGTTCATTAATTACTGAAGAGCGTTTATTAGCATCCGGAACGACTCTTGCATCTTGTGGTATAGCATATGCGATGAGATATATACGAGCATCTGTAGAAGGTGGTGTAGAACTTGGGTTTAAAGCTAAGGATGCAGAGAAAATAGTATTACAAACTGTAAAGGGTGCCGTAGAATTATTGCAGTCCAACGGCAACCATCCTGAGGCTGAAATTGATAAGGTTACTACTCCCGGTGGAGTAACTATCAAAGGCCTCAACGAAATGGAACATGCTGGTTTTACAAGTGCAGTCATAAAAGGACTTAAAGCAGGATTAAAATAATAATATTTCTGAATTATTGACATAATGCTGCACACTAGCAAAATCAGTGTGCAGTATTTTTCATTTTATTTAGAATATACAAAATAAAAAACTTCTTAATATAAAAAATTTCAAAAATAATTTGTATTTTTGGTGCGAATTAAAACAGAAAAAACGATGGATGAACCAATTAAGCAAATAGGTGAGCGCCTTAAAGGTCTTCGCGATGTTCTAGATATTCCTGCTGAAGAAATAGCACAGCTATGTAATATTAGTATAGAAGAATATTTAAAAATGGAAAATGGAGATGGTGATATCTCTATAAGCAAACTGCAAACTATATCCAAGCGTTATGGGATAGCTCTTGACGTACTTATGTTTGGTGAAGAACCACGCATGAGCTCATACTTTTTAACACGTAAGGACCAAGGAATGAGTGTAGAGCGTCGTCAAGCATACAAATATCAAAGTCTGGCAAGCGGATTTCGTGGAAGGAATGCAGATCCTTTCATGGTACTTGTAGAGCCAAAACCTGAAGGATCTATTATCGAACAAAATTCGCACGAAGGCCAAGAGTTTGATTTTGTAACAGAAGGAAGACTGGAACTAACCATTAAGAATAAAACGCTTATCCTAAACCAAGGAGACAGCATCTATTTTGATTCATCCTTACCTCATTGTATGAGGGCTCTTGACGACAAGGCCGTGCGTTTTCTTGCCGTCATCTTATAAGAAAGACATGTATAATTAATATAATGATTGAAAGATTTTTAACTCAGACGCATTTTACGTCAAATGAGGATTACAAAGAAAACCTTCACTTCATAATACCCGAAAATTTCAATTTCGCTTATGACGTGATGGATGTATGGGCTGAAGAAGAGCCTAATAAGCTGGCCCTTTTATGGACCAATGATGAGGGAGAGTGCATACGTTTCTCATTCAAAGACCTAAAAGAGCAGACTGACCAGACAGCATCTTATTTCCAAACTTTAGGAATAGGCAGAGGTGATATGGTTATGCTGATTCTTAAGCGAAGATACGAGTTCTGGTTATCAATACTGGCTCTGCATAAACTAGGTGCTGTTGCTATACCTGCAACTCACATGCTAACAGACAAGGATATCATATATCGAAACCACCGTGCCGGTATAAAAGCAATCGTATGTGTGGGCGATGAATATGTAGTAGAGCAAGTAAGAAAATCTGAAGCAGAAAGTCCTTCGCTAAAGACTCTTATAAGTGTTGGACCTAATGTTCCTAAAGAGTTTCATGACTGGCACAAAGAATGGAGCAAAGCTCCTAAGTTTGTTAGACCAGAACACGTGAACAGCAATGAAGATACTATGCTTATGTACTTCACGAGTGGAACAAGTGGTGAACCAAAGATGGTCGCCCATGATTTTCTTTATGCATTGGGGCATCTAACTACAGGTGTATTCTGGCATAATCTGCATGAGAACAGTATCCATCTTACTGTAGCTGATACAGGATGGGGAAAGGCCGTATGGGGGAAATTATATGGACAGTGGTTTGCTGGTGCTGTTGTATTTGTTTTTGATCACGAGAAATTTACAGCAGATAAGATTCTTCGTAAAATAGAACAATATCATATAACATCATTCTGTGCCCCACCAACTGTATATCGCTTTATGATTCATGAGGATTTCAAGAAGTATGACTTGTCTTCTCTTGAGTATTGTTGTACGGCGGGAGAGGCCCTCAATGCATCAGTATTCGATGAATTTCATAAATTGACAGGTATCGAATTGAAAGAAGGATTTGGACAGACCGAAACAACTATGACATTAGGCACTATGCCGTGGATGAAATCAAAACCTGGAAGTATGGGTATGCCTAATCCGCAATATGATATCGATCTTCTTAAATCAGACGGAACACCTTGCGAAGACGGTGAAAAAGGAGAGATTGTTGTCCGTGTAGGTGACAAAAAACCAATAGGACTATTTAAAGAATATTATAGAGACGAATCTCTAACAAAAGAGGCATGGCATGATGGGATATACTATACAGGCGATGTAGCATGGAGAGATGAAGATGGATACTACTGGTTTGTAGGCCGTAAAGACGATGTCATCAAGAGTAGCGGTTATCGTATTGGTCCGTTCGAAGTAGAAAGTGCACTAATGACTCACCCTGCTGTAGTAGAATGTGCCATCACAGGCGTTCCTGACGAAGTACGCGGTATGGTTGTAAAAGCAACTGTAGTATTGAGCAAGAACTACAAAGATAAAGCTGGAAACGACTTGGTAAAAGAGCTACAAAATCATGTAAAGCATGTTACGGCTCCATACAAATACCCTAGAATAATAGAATTTGTAGACGAATTGCCAAAAACTATAAGTGGAAAGATTCGTCGTGTAGAAATAAGAGAAAAAGATAACAAATAAAAAAATGAGACGGATTGTAATAAAGGTTGGTAGCAATGTACTTACACGTGAAGACGGCAAACTTGACGTTACACGTATGTCTGCCCTTGTAGATCAGATAGTATGGTTGAAACGCAATGGATACGAGATTATTCTTGTTTCTAGCGGGTCGATTGCCAGTGGTCGCAGTGAACTGAAAGTTAACCATAAACTTGACAGTGTTGAACAGCGTCAACTATTTTCGGCTATTGGTCAGGTTAAACTTATCAACCTTTATTACGACCTTTTTCGTGAACATGGTATACATGTTGGTCAAGTTCTCACGATGAAGGAGAGCTTTTCTACTCGTCGTGATTATCTAAACCAAAGGGCTTGCATGAACGTAATGCTTGATAATGATGTTATACCCATAGTAAATGAGAATGATACTGTAAGTGTTACAGAACTAATGTTCACCGATAATGATGAATTGTCAGGTCTTATTGCATCTATGATGGATGCGATTGTTCTAGTCGTACTAAGTAATATAGATGGCATATATAATGGTTCGCCTAAGAATCCAAGTTCGAGAGTGATTTCACAAGTAGAACATGACAGGGATTTAAGCGAATACATACAAGAAGAGAAAAGTGGATTCGGTCGAGGTGGTATGATTACTAAATGTAATATAGCACGAAAAGTAGCTGACGAAGGTATTAAGGTAATTATTGCCAACGGCAAACGTGACAATATACTTATAGACCTCGTCAAGAACCCTATTGGCACACTTCATACAGAATTCATTCCGAACCCTGAAGCTGCTTCAAATGTAAAGAAATGGATAGCTCACAGTGAGAGTTTCTCAAAGGGCATAATTCATATTAATAAAAAAGCTGCTAATGTTTTACGCAGTAAAGATAGAGCTGTAAGTCTGCTATTTGTCGGCGTTGATTCTATTGAGGGAGACTTCGAAGAAGGTGATATAATAAGCATTGTAGATGACAAAGGTAAACGTATAGCTGTAGGTCGTTCAGGATATGATAGTACAGAAGCAAAAAAGCTTATAGGCGCACACGATCAGAAGCCACTTGTACACTATGATTATCTATATATGGAATAATTATGGAACTACAAAGCATATTTGAAAAAGTAAAATTTGCAAGCACCGAACTTGCACTTATTGATGATGATAAAAAGAATGTTGTATTGCAGGCCGTAGCTGATGCAATTTTATCTAATAAAGAGTCTCTCCTGAAAGCAAACACTGAAGACTTAGAAAGGATGGACAAATCCGACCCTCTCTATGATCGTCTTCAACTTACGGAAAAGCGTTTAGAAGATATCGCAAATGATATGCGCCACGTAAGCACTCTTGCATCTCCACTTGGACATGTAACTAAGCATAAAGTTCTAGAAAATGGACTTGACATGAAACGTATAAGCGTTCCTTTTGGGGTAATCGGTATGATTTATGAAGCCCGTCCAAATGTCACATTCGATGTATTCTCTTTATGTTTCAAGAGTGGTAATGCATGTATATTGAAAGGAGGCAAAGATGCTAATTCTTCAAATTTTGCAGAAGTATCTCTTATACACGAAATACTTAAAAAGTATGACATCAATACATCTGTTGTAGAACTTTTGCCAGCCACACATGAAGCGACAAGTGAAATGCTTAATGCTGTTGGATATATAGATCTTTGCATACCAAGAGGAGGGAAAAAACTTATAAAGTTTGTAAGAGATACGGCAAAAGTGCCTGTAATAGAGACCGGTGCAGGTGTCGTAAACACTTATTTTGATGAATTCGGAGACATGAAGATAGGTCGTCTGATAGTAAACAATGCAAAGACCAGAAGAGTTAGTGTCTGCAATGCTTTAGACTGTCTTATTATACACAAGTCTAGAATTAAAGAATTACCAGAGTTATGTGCATTACTTAGCATAAGCAATGTAGAATTGTATGCTGACGATGCCTCATATGAAGCACTAACAGGAAATTATCCACACGAACTGCTTAAACATGCTGATGTTGAAACTTATGGCAAAGAATTTATGGACTATAAGATGGCAATAAAGACAGTTCTTTCTATTGATGCAGCTCTCAATCATATACGTCTATATGGTTCAGGGCACAGTGAATGCATTATAACAGAAGATGCAAAGAACGCAACGATATTTCAAAATAGAGTAGATGCAGCCTGTGTATATGTTAATGCTCCTACAAGCTTTACGGATGGCGGGCAATTTGGACTCGGTGCTGAAATAGGAATAAGTACTCAGAAACTTGGTCCTCGAGGTCCTATGGCACTCGAAGAAATAACTACATATAAATGGCTTATAGAAGGGCACGGACAAATAAGAAATTAGACATTTAAATAAATATTTAAATACAGCATGAAAACATTTATAAACGTACAAGACATTGGCGATCTGAGCAAAGCTCTAGATGAAGCTAAAGAGATTAAGAATGACCGTTTCAAGTATCAGAGCCTTGGCAAAAACAAGACTTTGATGATGATATTCTTTAATAACAGTCTACGCACCCGTCTAAGCACTCAGAAGGCTGCTATGAACCTGGGAATGAATGTTATTGTACTGGATGTGAATGCCGGTGCATGGAAGTTGGAAACTGAACGTGGTGTAATAATGGATGGAGACAAATCTGAGCACCTATTAGAAGCTATTCCTGTTATGGGCTGTTATTGCGACCTAATCGGAGTTCGATCATTCGCAGGTTTATCAGACCGAGAATACGATTATGCAGAAACTGTATTAAACCAATTTATCAAATATAGCGGCAAACCTGTATTCGCTATGGAGACAGCAACAGTGCACCCGTTACAAGCATTTGCTGACCTTATAACAATAGAAGAATACAAAAATAAGAAACGTCCAAAAGTTGTAATGAGCTGGGCGCCTCATTGTCGTGCTCTGCCTCAAGCTGTTCCTAACTCATTTGCACAATGGATGAATGCAGCAGATGTTGATTTTGTTATAACTCATCCGGAAGGATACGAATTGGATCCTAAATTTTCAGGTAATGCAAAGATAGAATATGACCAGAAGAAAGCTCTTGATGGCGCAGATTTTATCTATGCGAAGAATTGGAGTTGTCCTGGTTTTAGTAATCCTGCCGAATATGGCAAGATAATCTGCAAGGATATGAATTGGACGATAGATACGAAGCACATGGAGTGGACAAATAATGCATACTTCATGCACTGCCTGCCTGTACGTCGCGGGCTTATAGTTACAGACGATGTCATAGAGAGCAAGCAATCACTTGTTATTCCCGAAGCAGCCAATCGTGAGATATCTGCATCAGTAGTTATTAAACGTATGTTGGAAAGTCTGTAAAGACAACTAATAAAAGAAAGAATTATATGGGCGTCTCATCTATTTGAGATGTCCATATATGTTTTATTAGCGATGTAAATATATACTCAAATCTAGGTATAATAGGATTTTTCTTTATAATATTCTACATAAATACCAAAGTAATATTGTATATTTGCAGACAAGAAATAAATTACCATGGATAAATATAAGATTATATCAGCCAACAATAAAGGGCTATTTTTAGAGAGGCTAGCTTGCCTTTATATGACCGTTGGAGATTTCGTAGATATGGAAAAACTAGAAGGCAGGAATCTCCAATATTGTAAAGTGTTTCTAAGTGATGCCCAAAACCAATATCAGGAATTAATAGAATCAGAACTATATATTGATATTATTTCAAAGGTTCCACACACTATAGTGGAACAAGCGCCATTGAACAGATCTAAAATATCTATTCTCATCAAGACCTCAGAAGCAAAGTGTCCTTTCATATTCAATAGTTTCAGATTAAAAGCTGAAGAATCAACAGGGATAGACACTTATACACAAACGCGTCTACTATTCGATAAGTATCTAAAATCCATTGAAGGTTCTGGTATGACTATGAACCAAAACTGTATACGTACTTGGATATATGTAAATGACATTGACAACAATTATGCTGATGTGGTAAATGCCCGTAACGATGTGTTTGCTAAATACGGTCTGACCTCTGATACTCATTATATAGCAAGTACGGGGATAGGTGGGCGTTCACAAATACGTGACGCTGCAGTTGCGATGGATTTTCTTACCTACCCCAGAATTGAAGAAAAGGATAAAAGATATCTTCAGGCACTTGATCATCTTAATCCAACTCACGAATATGGAGTTGCCTTTGAGAGGGGTATACGCATTCATACTGACAATACTGAAACATTTTTCATATCAGGGACCGCTAGCATAGATAAGAATGGAATGGTAATGTACAAAGGAGATGTGATAAGACAAACAGGAAGGTTACTTGAGAATATAGGAGCTCTGCTTAAAGATGGTGGTGCGACTATGAGAGATATTAACTACTTTATCATATACCTTAGAGACATTTCAGATTATGAATGTGTATCCACATTTATGGACGGTGTGTACAAAGACATTCCACATATAATAGTCGAAGCAAATGTCTGTCGCCCTGAATGGCTTATTGAAATGGAATGTGTGGCATCAAAAACAATATAATATCATAATTTGCAAACATAGTATCAGAGCATAAATTCAATTAATAAAAAGAGCCATATTTGCTTTGTTTTTTTATCTATTTATTTTATCTTTGCAACAATAATCTAAACTGAAAATACAAAATGAAAAAGGCATTTTTATTCTTTGCTTTGATACTAATTATATCCTGTGCAAACAACAATACAAATAAGTTTATAATCAACGGTACAGTTCCATCAAATAAGTATGATGGAGAGAAGGTATACCTAGTACCTGCCATTAACGATAATCCATCAAATGTTGATTCAACAATAATATCGAATGGCAAATTTACATTCGAAGGAGATACAGAAAGAGTAAGCATTATAAGGTTAAGGCCCATACTAAGGCTTAAATTACAAGAATTACTTGTTATTACAGAAAAAGGCATTATAACAGTAAAATTAGACACAAATAGTATTGGAAGTGGGACTCCTCAAAATAAATTAATGCAACAATGGAAAGATGCCATCATGAATAGTAATCTCTATTTTGCGAAAATGCAAAAAGCTAAAACAAAGGGCAAAAAGGGGACAGATCTTGAAAATGCAATAAATAAGGCAAATTCTGCAAAAGAATATGCAGATTCTATTACTTTAAGAATTATACATTCTGACAAGAAATCCACAATTAGTAAATTTATATCCAGTATGACAGGCAAGAAATGAAACATCTTAAATTAAATTCTAAAATAATAAATCCATATTACATAATTATAGTAATATTAGCTATCGTTTGCTATGTGTTTTTTCAAAACTACTATTCATACCATTTCTTTTATAAAGAACAGAATCAGATATTCTTGATGTCATGGAACTATGTAGCAGAATATTTTTCAAAGCCAGCCTGGGCAGCCTGCCTTATAGGTGATTTTCTAACCCAATTTTATTATTACTTATACGCTGGAGCCTTAATACTTACAATAGTTCTACTTACGATGGGAGATGTAATAAGAAGATCCCTTCAAAAAGCAGGATTAAGCACTAATATATCATTTATCATAGCAATTATAGCTATGATTCTGGAAATCATATGCCATTTCAAAGCTGAATTTCGTCTAGCTTCAACAATCGCGATAATAGGTGGAGCTACAATATTTTACTTAGTTAGCTTCATACCAAGAATAAATAAATGGAAGTTTCTAAATGAGATAGTAATAATAGTTTCTTCTGCAATATCGTATTGGATGTTCGGATATGGATGGATTATTTTCATTATTCTTGCAATTATTAGTGGATGGAAGCACACTAACATAAAAATTGCAATTATGAGATTCTGTTATATTCCGATATTTACGATTTGTATACATTTCACTCAAAATCTATACTTGCTAAATGATAATAATAACTTAACCTATCCCGGACTTGGAAAACTTAAAAAGCCTGAGATGGATTTAGAACGTTATCTTATGATTGACAATGAATATTATTTCGGCCATTATAACAAGGTGTTGATAGCATGTAGCAGAATGGATTCTATACCCGAACAAATTAGCTTTTTCTATAATCTAACCTTAGCCCACCAAGGATTGTTAGCTAATAGTTTTGACCTTGCTAATCCGACTAATCTAGGTACATTCTATCATATTGGTCCAAACACACCTCTAATAATTATCAAAATGATGAATGAGCTTTACTATACGCTCGGAGATATGACCCTAACAGAACGTGCTGCAATGATGGCAAATGTTTTTTCTGCAAATAATCGTAATGTAAGGATGATAAAAAGACTTGCTGAAGCTAATCTTGTAAACAATGATATACCTGCCGCAATGAAGTATCTGCGCATACTAGACAATACTATTGTATACAAAAAGTGGGCGGAAAAGCATACACCTGGAATGCAAACAGCTGAGGTAAAAATGGAGATAGCAAAAAAACGGCAATTCGTGAACAAAACTGATACGCTAAGACTGACAGACAACTGCCGTGAGGTGCTCTTAGAACTACTCCAGTCTAACTCCAAAAACGCCGTGGCTCTAGACTATCTGCTGTGTAGTGACTTGATGGCACATCAAATAGGAGTATTTATGGATGACTACAACAAATATTACGCGTTGCAGAAACGAAAAAACGAACCTCAGCTGTATCGTCAGGCAGTTGATTTCTACAACCAGAATAATCCTAATAAATAACGGATATGAAAAAAATATTATTTTTTCTCGCTGCAATATGCACAATTGTATCCTGCAAAGATTTACCTTTGATAGAGTCTAAAAATCCGGTGCCTATGTATCCCGACTATATGGATATAACTATTCCTGTAAATATTGCTCCTCTCAATTTTCTTTTACGCAACAATGCCAATGGTGTAAAGGTGATTGCCGGCGGCAAAGAACTATATAGCGGTGATGACAATAAGGTAACGTTTGATATGAGTTCCTGGAAAGGTTTTACCAAAGAAAACTCCGGAAAGACTGTAGACGTAAATGTAATTGCACGGGAAGGAGACAAATGGGTAGAATACAAATCCTTCAAATGGCAGATCGTAAAAGACAGCATAGACTCTTATCTCACTTACAGACTGATAGAACCGGATTACGAAATATTCAATAACCTGCAAATACACCAACGCTGCGTGGAGAACTTCGACGAGAGCGCTCTTTGTGACCATAATCTGGTCAACAACAGTTGTATGAACTGCCATATCGTTGGCAATCAGAACCCTAATCTCTCTATGATGTATGTAAGAGGCAAAAATGGAGGTGCAGTATTAAACCGCAATGGAGAACTCCGCAAACTTGATTTAAAGAAAGCCGGGATGATATCCTCTAGCGTCTATGCCGGATTCAATCATACAGGCCGTTATATTGTCTTTTCCACCAACATCATAATTCCAGCCTTCCATGCGCAAGGCAGCAAGAGACTAGAAGTCTTCGACAGCAAATCAGATGTTTACATAGCCGACTTAGATAAAAACGTTATATTCACGCAAAAGAATCTATGTGACTCTACTGTTTTGGAAACATTTCCAACTTTCTCACCAGATGGCAAATATATTTATTTTTGTTCAGCTAAAAGTGTAAAACTGCCTGAGGATATCAAAAAACTGAAGTATAGTTTGTGCCGTACTACTTTTAATGAAAACAATGGAAAAATAGGACAAAAGGTGGATACTATATTTAATGCTAATTCAAAGGGAGCACCATATAATAGCAGTAAGCGTTCTGTATGCCATCCAAGAGTATCTCCCGACGGGAAATACATACTCTATACAGTAGCCGATTATGGTACTTTCCCTATCTGGCACAGAGAGGCAGACTTACAGATGATGAATCTCAAGACCAGGCAAATAGATACTCTGGCTATCGTCAATTCCAACCGCTCTGACACATATCACAGTTGGTCGTCTAACAGCCATTGGTTCGTATTTGCAAGCAAGCGTGATGATGGTCTATATGGCAAACCATACTTTTGCTACATAGACCGCAATGGAAAAGCGCATAAGCCATTCGTTCTACCACAGAGCGACCCTAGTTTCTACGACCTCAACCTAAAATCGTTCAATATCCCAGAACTCAGCAGAGGTAAAATACCTTTTAATGCTGTGGATGTAAAGAGGTTAATGGATAAAAAATCAGAGAAATTTAAATAGCCCATTACTATTTATAAAAAAATAATGATTTCACCTCCCTCTGGTACAAAATAGCATAACGATCTGAATACAAGACTTTTATCTCCGGGGAAGTGAAAATTTCACCTCCCCGTTTTTATTTCATTACACCTGATAATATATCATCTTGCTTATTTTACTTGTAACTATAATCGTGATATATTGTTTGCAAGGCAAAATGGCAATATATCATACCATAAAAGCATACATATCACATGCTAAATCAACTTGACTTAAAGACCAATTCAAGTTAGATTGGTTACCAATCCAAGTTAGATTGATGACCAATTCAAATTAAATTAGTAAGTATTCTTATAGCTATAACATTGTTAGTGATTAACTATTGCAACACACTTGCAATAATAACAATTATTAGGTGCCGGAATTTTATTGTGATTAATAGTATTTTTCAATTCCGCCAAATCCTTTTATCATTTTATTATCTTCTACTTTATGGATAAAGTTGTTTAACCTCTTTTCAAATTCTTCCGGTCGTTTCCTTGCTGCTTCAATATATGCAATTCGAATACGTTTATATCCATCTGAAAAGTGTTGATAGTTTTCCCAGACTATTTCATTTTCTTTCAATCTATCAATTATATCATTAGGAAAAACAAAAGGAACAGACAAGATCTTTCGTATTTTATCCTCAAATTTAGAGTATATCATTTTATTTTCCAATAACCATTTAAGTCTTTCTTTATTGGCTTGGGAGTATCCGCTTTTAGGATTTCTAGGCGTGAAATGCTGAATTTTATGTTCTTGATCAAGCGATCTAACTGTACTGTCAATCCATTCGAAACAAAGGGCTTCTTCAACAGCATCGTTGTATGTAATACCTTTTTTGCCTGATGATTTATTAGGAAATACGAACCAAATTCCACCTTTGGCCTCAAAATTTGCGACGAGCCACTTTCTCCAATCTTCTCGATCTTCAAAATATTTTATTTCTGTCTCTGTTGTCATGATAGTTCATTCAAACTAATTATTTTACAGCCTTTACTTTCATAATAACGAATCATTTCGTCTATTTTCTTTTTATCATAACTCGTAATGCAATCTGATAAGACATTTACTGTATAATTTGCCTTAGTCAAGTTATAACAAGTTGACTTGACACAAGCAATCGCATCAGCTCCTGTTATGTAGAATTCATCTACTCCATTTTTATTAATAAAGTCTGCGAACTCCTCACTACTTAATGCGTTTCCTTTGTATTTTGTGAAAACATTTTTTGATACTATTTTCAAATCCGGAACTAATTCAGCTCCATGTGTATTATGTTTAAAAGTCCTTGTACCATCTGATAAATTTTCGTGTCTTATATAAACAACATAAACACCATTATCAACTGCCCAATCTATGGCTCTATTTATATTGTCAATTATTCCCTTATAATTCTTTGTTATATCATTTTGAATGTCAATTACTACTAATGCCTTTTTCATTTTTCTTACTTTTTATGTCCGTGTCTGACGATTTATGTTTCTAGCCATATGGTTAGTGAATGCAAGAAAGTTTCTTGTATATTATTTCCCAATTTTACTAGTTATGCTTTTTAGTCTATTCTCAACTTTAGGTACAAGTTTCATTCTATAAGTACAAAGATACAAAATTGTTGTATTAAAACCTTGTACAAACTCATTATTTTCCCAATAAAGTTTTCTTAGTCCATAATGATGAAAGTAAAAAGGTAAAAATGGGATCATGAGATGCTAACATATATGGAAAAACACCGGGGAGGTGAAATTTTCACCTCCCCGTATATATATCATTGATAATAAGATCATTATAATGATTTCACGTTCAGGGAGGTGAAACTAAAAAATAAAAAGTTTTTTATATGAAGGATATTTATTTTACATCCTTCACTTTAATTTTAGTTCTCTTATTAGACATTATTTCATTGCTAGCACTCCTTGCATCAAAATCTACGGGTGTCTTAGTAAAGTCAGGTATATTATATGAATACACAGATTCATCATAATACTCCCATGGATTCTCCTGCGGCAGTAAAAATGGCTTTGTAACGTTACCATTATCATCTATGCTTGCTAGATAAAGTCGTGTATACAGTCCATCCCCCCTACGACTACTAAAGACAAACCAATGAGAGTTCACATTCCAATTATGGAAGCTTTCCGTATTATTACTATTAACCTCTCTTATTGGCCCTATTTTCCCAGTCTTAAGATTAAGAATCCAAAGATCAGCTTCTCTATGCCAAATAGGGAAACAGCCATAATCAGACATAGTAAACATTATGTACTTACCATCATAAGAAGGACGAGGGAAAGCAATACTTTTACCCATCGCAGCAGCATTAACAATAGTATCAACCCTATTTCCGAATGTTCCTTTTTCAGGATCGAAAGTTATTTTGCATAGATTATACTTTATTTTCTTGTAATTATCAGGTATAATTTGAGCTTGTGATGAACAAAAATAAAGAGTATGACCATCTGGAGAAAATGCCGGATAAGTTTCGAAATGGTCTTTTGTCGCCAACAATGGAGATATCAAGACCTCATTTGTAGCCACTTTATATACCATAAGATCTGAAGCCTGATCGAAGACCTCTATGCGCTCATTCTTAACGCAATGGAAAGACTGATGAGTCTTATTGGTTGAATATGCGCAATATTTGCCGGATGGATGCCAATAAGGATATACACAGGAGCCCAATCCGCGTACCGTATCTATCTTTGTATTCAGCCATGTGCGCTTACCGTTCACCTGCACAAGAGTAGCACCATTAGCTCCACGTACATGAACTGTGAATTCCTTCGGGTCTGTGCGATTGGATGTGTGACAGTTGAGACAAGCGCCAGGTACTGCTGTATTCTCCAATATTGCAGATTCATCATAGTTGGACAAATTACGCTGATATATGCCCATCTTGCTATACACCTCATACCCAGGAGCTATCTTACGGTATGTCAGTCCGTACTCATTAATAGTATAAGGACTTATTGACATTGTAAAATCTTTATACTGAATCCACTTACCGTTTTTTTCCACACAAACAGTAAAAGTGAGCTTGCCGCCTTTATTCTGTTCTGTCAACTGGTGCCATTCATCTATATCGAATTTGGCAAAATCTCCGTTAGAATGGATTTCTCCCACTTTAGAACCATTCACTGCTACATCCATACATTCGATATGGCCATCCGCATAATTAAAATTCAAAGGTGCTATATCCACAGGTATAGTAACTCCTGCATAGTCAGGATATATCTTTGGCAACGAACCAACTTTTTTTGCATTCTCAGGTACTGATGTACAAGAAACTATCAATACCACATATGAGATAAACGCAATATATATTTTATTCATAATCACTTTTTCTTTTTCAGTAAATAATAACTCCAATAAGTCTGACCAAAATGTCCTTGGATCAAAGAAGGATCATTCGGATTACTAATATATGCACGCGCAAAATCAGTAACATCATTGGCAACTTCATTTGAAATTCCCCAAGGTATTCCATTAAAATCCTTATGACTTTGTGTCCATATATATACCAATGCCTCCTGATAACTGCGTGGAATATGGTCGAAATCTGTATATTTACCTAAAGGATAAAACTGAAGGAATTTCTGAAGATCGCGGTTCAATAGTTCACAACCCATCAAATACTCGAAAGCCATTTTATTCTTAAGATTCCGCGCAAAAAGTAATCCTAGCATCTGGTCCATTTCAGTATCACTATACAAAAAGTCTTTTGTATATCTATATCTACGCAACTTACCATATACTGGATCTGAGTTGATTTTCTTTTCATTATATAGATAAGTCATCATATTATTTGCCCAACCTTTGTAGAAAAGAGACTTCTGTAATATACGCAGATATTTTGCAGCCACAGCATACTGGCCATTGATCAGATTGGTTTCAGCTAATCGTTTTGTACATCTTCCACTCTTGCGGAAATTCGGTATAGCCTCTTGTGCCTCAAACATAAACCGTTGAGCAGTGTTTATCATACCCAAACGATAGAAAGCCTCACTTGTACAAAGAGGAGAAGTAAAGTCTCTCTGAAATGAAGGCAGTAAACCCTCTGCGCCATTCTGATAGAAATCAAACATTCTATCCCCTATTACGTCTTTTTCAGCAAGTGCAAGGTTCACGCTTGCCACCCCCATAGGGGTACTTGGCTGATGCCTCTCAGCCTTACTTATTATCTTGTCCCACTGTTCATAACGAACAAGATAGTCATAATCAATAAGTTCATACTTTAATGGATTGAATCCTATTCGTAAACCGAAGAAGCCCAATAATACTGTTACAGTAATGCACACGGTTACCCTCAATGTTTTGTGTCTTTCTGAATGTGGCAATAAGCTCACAAGTAAAGGAAAAATAATCAAAACAATCATTGTCACAATCTGCATATCAGGAATTGTCACCGGAAATCTATAATAATTGATACCACCAAAAATACGGAACATAGGATACTGTATTAAAGTGGATACGAATAACATCCAAGCCAACGTATAAACCACTGTACAAAATGAATATCCAACGGCACTAATTTTTAATCTTTCACTTTTTATAATATTAATAATTGCAAAAACGACAAAGATTAAGACAGTAGAGCCAAACAGCCAATAAAAAGATGGAATAATTAATAGCAAATAAATCAAACCATATATTTTATGATCCTCTAACTTTATATATCCCCAACAAATAATAAGGGATACTAAACATGCTAATGCAAATGAAAGCAATACATTCTCATCGCCCATATATACCCAAAGGAATAAAGCAGGGATAAAACTCGCAACATAATATTCATCAACAGCACCTTCATGTTTTGCTATTACCCATGACATCCGTTGTATAAAGACCAATATGATGGCAAGGATACAAGCACCAATACACGTTATATAATAGAATTGTGTAAGGAATTCTGCAATATAATCTGCCAATCCTCCAGGCACGATAATACGTTCCATAAAATAGTTACCATCAAATAAGAATAATTGAAATTGTTCTTGATATGAAAGGTAACAAGGATATAAAACGTCCCAAAATATAAATACAGCCACTCCAAAAAAGACTGACAATATAAATTCCCAATATTTGCTAATAAATGTTTTCATTAAGTATTGTTATTAAATCGCCTCGTCTGCAAAGATAAGCAAACGAGGCGATATATCAAAAGTAATCTAAAGATTATTGCTTCTTAAAATTCCAGAACCATGCAGTTCCCCAATCGCCAGCTCCTGGTTCAGGAGCACAAAGACGTAAAGAATTACCATCTGCCTTTAATATCTGATAAACATATTGGCGTGCATTCCCTTTATTATGCTGTACACCTAATAATGGAATTGTGCCAGAGAAAGTCAAGGTTCCTATATCCCAACCAGCCTTTACTACATTTTCAGTTGCAACTACAGAACCGTTTTCTCCACGACTGGTAGTTACGCCAGCCAAACTCAGCGTAAACCATCCATTAGAGCCATCCTGAGGAAGATTTATACCTGTCGCCTGTTCATCTATTCCAGATGCTTTAACGACCCACCAACCAGGACCTGTATTTTCAAGGTATCCACCATTTCCCCAAACGCCATCAGAGGCTGTAGTGTCCCAAGACCATTTAGTTGTACCCAAATCATCTCCAAATAATTTATAATAAATACTTGGAAGATCTGTATAATTTGTAACTGTTATTGATTTTGATGACGATTTAACAACTGTACCATCAGGATTAATTGCCTCAACATAAAAACTTGGGGCAGTATTAGGTGGAACAACTTGTACGACAGGTGCTGTACCTTCGTTTAGGAGCTTTTGGGTATTTGAATCAAATACTTTTATATAACGAGCAGGACTCGTTACAAAAGTTATATTATTATTTCCCGCACTCTTTGGTTTCAATTGCAATTCACTTGTAAGTTCATCTGCAGTAACATTGGAACCGGGTCCATTATTGTCACTTATTGGATCACATGCTACAAAAAGCAATGCCAATAATGGAGTCGCAAATATTATTTTTTTCATACTTAATAGTCTTTTAATATTAAACCTTTTGGACAATTTATTTCCAACCATTATATTCACTGCTAGCATCTGAAAAACCTGCATTCTGAGAAAGCGTTCCGTTGCTTAATGAAATTTGATTCTCTGGAATTTTTTGGAATCCGGCTGTAGCATTATACCTAGCAGCATATCCACCATTATGAGGAGTATTTTTATCATCTGCTCCACCAAAATAAATCGGTTGGTTGGTTTGCTTTTCTAGAGCTGCTGCTGCTATATGCCATCTACGAATATCATTCCAACGAGTTCCTTCAAAAGCAAGTTCCCACCTACGCTCATTTTGCAAAGCTGATAACGAATAGGATGAAATAGGATCTAATCCTGCTCGTGCTCTAACTTTATTAATACCGCTAACATTTTCTTCCAACTCAGATTGCATTAGCAAAGCATCAGCGAACCTAAGAAGTACAAGATCATGTATATTGCCTGTCTGCATAGGATTATTATTAATCCAGTTATCTACGCCATACATTGAAAGTTCAAATACAGGAAGATATGGATTCTTGTCAAGATCATAGCCCTTCAAGCCACCAGGATTCTTGCAAGAAATTGGACTTTGCTTTTTCTCAAAATAATCTGTTTCTTGAACAAAATCAGCCCAACTAGCTGCACCTTTTTTATATGCTGGCATATCGCTCGTTTTCTCTATTGATGCTTTAAGACGTATATCCTTTCCATTAGGATCTGCTGAATGCCAGTCATTAACCAAGTTTGGTGCTACCGGTCCGGCTCCCCATCCTTGGCCAAAAGGGAAAGTATTTGCATAATCCTGACCACCACGAACTCCAAAATGTAACGCATAACCATTTCCGTACCCAATAGTTGTACTCCAAGAGGCTAGTTTATTAAACTTTATAGCGAACATAGACTCTGGATTAACCGCATTATCATTTTCGACCCATTTTAAGCCTTGACCCTTTGTATAAGGATAATCTTCGACAGTACATTTATTTGTATACGCCCATAGATTTCGATAATCAGGAACTAGGCTATAACCTGAACTATTAACACAATCATCTATGCATTTTATAACATCTTCTTTTTTAAGAGTTGTCCCATTAGGTAAAGTAACAGAAGTCAGTGGAGTATAAGTTGTGCTCGTCAAACCCGAAAGTTCTTCTCCATTGCAATAGAATCCTGTATAGAACAACCATGCGCGACATAACATAGCTTCTGCACAATATTTATCAACATGGCCATCGCTATGTCTTACAGCTGGCATTGTTGTAGAAGCATCATACAGATCTTGTAAAATCTGTCCCCAAATAACCGCTGCTGTTGGAGGAGTTGGATCACTTGGAGCTACAGGAGTTGTTACCAAAGGAACGCGTCCATACATAGATGCCAATTCATAATAATAAAAAGCTCTCATAAATTTAGCCTCTCCTAAAGTTTGAGCCTTAATTGTAGGGTCCATATTGACATTACCAAGAGCTTCAATTAAAGTATTAGCACGGTTGATTCCTTGATAACGTGCTTTCCAGAAATCTTGAGTCATATTTGCCTGGTAATTGCACATAAGGTCCATTGCCTGCATCAACTTATCATTTGCACCGCCTCCACCTAAGTTATCATCACTTGCTAACATAGATAAATAATAAAATGATTCTTGAGGAGAAGCACTTACTGCATTCAAATTTTCATATATTGCGGCAAGCGCTTGATTTGCATCATTAGAATTCACAGGGAAATTCGTGGTATCCTTCTCCGTCAAACTTAGAGAATCCAAATCACACGAAACGAATCCGGTTATTACAGCTAAAGCTGCACCTATTAAATATATTCTCTTTTTCATTGTGTTCTTTTTTTAGAATTTAACATTAACACCGAACATATAAGTACGAGGTTGTGGATAGTTACCAACATCTACACCAGTAACCCATGGTTCATTGCTGTTAAGAGCCATTCCGTTCTCAGGATCCATACCTTTATAACCTGTAATAGTAAATAGATTTTGTGCAGCAAAATATATACGCAATTGCTCAAATGGACATTCTTTCCATATCTTTTTAAAATCATATCCTACTGTTAAATTCTGAAGACGGAAATAGCTTGCATTCTCTATATAAATATCAGATATATTCTGCCAGTTTGCGCCTCTATTACCAGGAGCGAGCAATGGATACTTATCAGATGTACCTTCTCCATGCCAATAGTCATAAACTTCTGTAGTATAGTTTTCATACTGACCATCAGTAAACTTACGCCATGAACGAGCTACTTTTTGTCCAAAAGCTCCATATGTTGTAACTGAAATATCAAAACCTTTATATGCTGCATTAAGAGAGAATCCCATTGTAACCTTTGGATGAGGATTACCTATATCTGTTTTATCTTTTGAATCAATAACACCATCACCATTAGTATCTACGAATTTAAGATCACCAGGCTTAATTGATTGTCCCTGTAAGGAATTTGATGCTTTCCCTCCACAATTTTTATCTAGATAAGCCTGTACATCAGCAAGGTTCTGCATAACTCCTTCTGTCTTATAACCATAGAAACATCCAATTGGATGTCCTTCCCACATACGTGAAAGAAATCCTACACCTTGGGCGAGTAAATCATTTCCTCCTTCTATATAATCAGAACCTGCATCTACTTGAGTAACCTTATTCTTATTATAGGCCATATTCCAATTAACTCCATAAGTGAAGTCTTTACCTATTTTATCATTCCAATTAAGCGCAAGTTCTATACCCGTATTTTTTACTGTTCCGGCATTTCTATACGCTGAACCAAAGCCTGTTATTGCATTTGCTTGAGCTGAGATCAACAAATCTTTTGTCTTTTTATTATACCAATCAAATGTCAAGCCAAGCCTACCATCAAGAAATCTGGAATCAAAACCAAAGTCAAGTTGTTCTGAAGTCTCCCATTTAAGATCAGGATTAGGCAAACGATTGGGATAGCCTCCAGTTGTACCAGCATCTTTCTGATTATTGAAAGAATATAAACCAAAATCGCCAAAGTCATAACCAGCTCTCCACTGTGAATTAGGAATATTATCATTACCATTTTGTCCCCAACCAGCACGAATTTTCAAAAAAGACAACCAGTTTGAAGTACCTTTCAAGAATTTTTCATTTGAGACAACCCATCCTGCTGAAACAGATGGGAAATAGCCCCATTGGTGACCACTCGCAAATTTAGATGAACCATCTGCACGTATTATTGCAGTAAGCATGTATGTCTCGTTATAATCGTAATTTAAACGTCCAAAGTAAGACATTTTGCTTCCAAAATCGGCAGGATAACCATCAACCAAAGCTGATGCTGTTCTTTGTGTATTATGCAAATATGCATGTTCAAAATCACTAAATGTACTATTATATCCTGTAGCGTTTACAGATTCACCATAATCTGGCCTTGACTTTGAGTACTCTGTACCAGCTAATAAATCAAAGTGATGACTGGAAACTGCAAATTTATAATTTATTGTATTTGTAAGATTCCAGCTCCATCCCAAAGATACATTATCTATTGTTTTATCTGTTGCATTACTATCTCCTTGATCATTCAATTTATAAACAGGTAAATAACAACGATAAGAACTTGAATATTGTTTATAACCAATCTGTCCTCTATAAACAAGATTCTTAATTGGTTGTATTTCCATATAACCGATAGCACTTAAATTAAAGTTTTTGCTTTTGTTATTCCCTGCCTGGTTATAAATCATATTTGCTATAGGATTACTAGAATATGAGTTAAATCCAAACCAACCAGAAGACGACAGATCATTATATCCAAAATAGTCTCCATTACTATTATATTCTGGAATACAAGGATTTGCACGGAGCATATTAGAAAGATTATTAGAATACTGGTTTCCTATTTGGATTCCCTGATTTTGCTTATGCTGGTAATAAATATTCTCGCCAAACTTAATTATATCAAGATTTCCTACACGATAAATAACATGATCTGAATTCAATCTGAATGTTAAACGACGGAAATCGGATTTAACAGGACCTCCAAAGACACCATCTTGATATTGATAACCAATACCTGTAGAAAACTTTGAAAATTCATTACCTCCTGTTATATTTATTGCATGGTCTGTAACTATGGCATTTTTATTTCGGATTGCGTCAACCCAATCTGTACCAGAATTTGTTCCATTTTTATATGCCGACAATAAATCAGCACTCATAAACTTAGACCAATCATAAACACTACCACCGGCATTGAAAGACACTTGATCTTGAATGTCCATATATTGCTTTGCTGTAAGCATTTGCGGCTTTTTATAGACATTCTGCCAACCTATATTTGCATCATATGAGACCTGCGTTTTTCCAACTTTTCCTTGCTTAGTTGTAATAAGGATCACACCATTAGCGGCAGCTGAACCGTATATTGCACAAGAAGCTGCATCCTTCAACACATCAATACGTTCAATATCCGCAGGATTTAGCGAATTGATATCACCTCCAGAAACTCCATCAATTACATAAATAGGAGCTGTTGCACCATTAGTACCTGCACCACGAATACTAATTTTATATCCATCACCAGGCTGTCCTGATATTGCTTGAATATTAACGCCAGGAGATTGACTTTGCAAAGCTCCAAGTACCTGAGTCGTGTTTAGTTTCTGTATATCCTCACCTTTTACTTCAACAGTAGCACCAGTAACAAGCTTTTTTTTCTGGACACCATAACCAACAACAACAACTTCATCAAGAGACTTACTATCCTCTTTCATCAGAATTTTTATTGTAGAATTATTGCCTACAACTACCTGCTGCGTTTTGTAACCAACATAAGATACAACGAGAGTTGCACCAGGTTTTACATTAAGAGAGAAATTTCCATCAAGATCTGTAACCGTACCGTTACTTGTTCCTTTTTCCATAATACTGGCACCGATAACAGGTCCGGATGCGTCAACAACCGCACCTTGTACCTTTTTGGACTGCTGAACTGCTGCTTCAGAGACATTAGATGAAACAGCGAACGTCTGTGAAGGGTAAGTCAAACCCAGAGCAGAACAAGCACCCATCATTAGCACTGTTTTTCTTAAATTTAAGTTCATACTTTAGTATTTTTTTAGGTTAATGTTTAAACATTTTGATTTAAATGATGAGAAGCTGACATATAGCCAGCTCTTTTTCGTATTTTAAATTTAAAATACGGAATTAGTCTCAATAAGTCATGCTGTGTTATTTATCATGCTATAATTTTTAATTAGGTCAATTATCTATTCTTTTCTTATTATTAGATTTATTTAGATTTCGAATGCAAAGATAAGTCAATTGCACAAATTTATATAATACTTTCTTTGCAAATACACATACTTTTTTTGCAAAATACTATTTTTTTTTGCAAAAAGCCCTATTTTAGGCTATATAGCGTATTTTTTACACTTTATTTTACATATTTTTAAAGAACACAAAAACACCAATTTAGAAAATTATACATAATTAAGTGTATTTTTGATACCAATCATGAATAAAATGATTATTTTTGCAAACAATAAAGTATCAATTATATTAATATAATACAAGGTATATTTAAGACATGGTTACAATTGAACTAAAAAATTTATGTATTGGATATAAAAATGACAAAACCTGCATTAATATTGTTGCAGATAATATAAATGCGAAAATTCATAGTGGAGAGCTTACTTGTCTGCTTGGAGCCAATGGTGTAGGCAAATCAACCCTCTTGAGAACATTATCTGGTTTTCAGCCAAAGATAAGTGGTGATATTTTTATAAAAGATATTGAAATTAATAAGATAACAGACAAACAGTTAGCTAAAACGGTAGGAGTAGTCTTAACAGAGAAGCCGGATCTATCCAATATTACAGCTAAAGAACTTGTAGGCATGGGGCGCAGCCCATATACAGATTTCTGGGGTTCTATTTCTGAAGAAGATAATAAGATAATTGAAGACGCGATGAATACTGTAGGTATTAAGCATCTGGAAGACAGAATGATTCAGACTTTGAGCGACGGAGAGAGACAAAAGGTAATGATAGCAAAAGCATTGTCTCAACAGACACCTATAATCTTTCTTGATGAACCGACGGCATTCCTTGACTTTCCTAGCAAAATAGAAATAATGCAATTGCTTAGAAAATTATGTAGAGATTCAGGAAAAACAATTTTTCTATCAACACATGATCTTGAAATTGCCCTACAGATAGCAGATACAGTATGGCTAATGAACAGAAAAAGGGAAGTAAGCATAGGTACGCCAAAACAATTATCTGAAAATGGAGAATTAAGCAGATATGTTGAACGAAAGGGAATCTTATTTGATAAAGATACAATGAAAATTAAAATATTAAAGGACTAATATCGCCATATGACTTTTCATCCGCTTCATACAGTAATCGAAAGACCTAAAAAATTTACATACCCTTTTTTCTACGTGCCACATCCTTTATGCATAATGGCTGCAAAAGAAGTGCAAACATATATTGAATCTAAAGATATATGGAAAGAAGAACTTAACAATGGTAAAATGTTCGGTGTTCTTGTTGTCGAAAATAAAGATGGGAAATTGGGCTACTATGCGGCATATTCAGGAATATTATTAGGTAGAAATGATTGGGATTTTTTTGTGCCACCAATATACGATTTACTTAATCCTGAGGGTTATTTCAAAATTCATGAAGCAGAAATATCATATATCAATAAAAAGATTGATAATATAGAAAGATCAGCATTACGTCTATCACTTGCCAAAGAAATAAAGAAGCTGAAAGAAAAATCGAATTCTGAAATATCTGAATATCGCGAAAAGATGAAAGAGGCGAAAATTCACCGCGACAAACTACGGTCATCATTATTTGAAGATGATTCGCTGATAAAAGAGAGCCAGTTTATGAAGGCTGAATTAAAAAGATTGAAGAAAAGACTATCAGATAGTTTATCATCAAAAGAAGAAGATCTGAGCAAGATAGACGCATCTATATCTAAGTTGAAAAAAGAACGGAAAGAAAAGTCTGACGCATTACAACATTGGCTATTTTCTCAATTTAAAATTTTAAACGCGAAAGGTGAACAAAGAGACCTCTGTAGTATTTTCGCAGAAACAGTACATAAAAATCCGCCGGCAGGCGCGGGAGAATGCTGTGCGCCGAAACTATTGCAGCATGCATACATAAATCATGCAAAACCAATCTGCATGGCTGAATTCTGGTGGGGTAAATCACCAAAGACTGAAATTAGGCATCATCTTAATTATTATCCTGCATGCCAAGGGAAATGTAAGCCTATACTTAGCCATGCAATGCAAGGGCTTATTGTAGATAAAAATCCACTTGACTCTTATACAGAGCGAAATCTAGATACTTTGTATGAAGATAAATGGCTCGCGGTAATAAATAAGCCTGCCGGAATGCTTTCAGTTCCGGGTAAAGGGGATCTTCCTTCTGTAAAATCAATCGCAATGAAAATGTTCGACATTGAAAAAGATTGCCCTGTAATAGTACATAGATTAGATATGGCCACCTCTGGCATAATGATAATTGCAAAAACAAAGATAGTATATCAAAACATACAAGCTCAATTTAAAAATCATAGAATTCGCAAAATATATATAGCCATACTGGATGGAATAGTAACAAATCAGAAAGGCACTATATCATTGCCAATGCGTCCTGACTACCTAGATCGCCCAAGACAAGTTGTAGATATAAATGGTAAGCCTGCCCTAACAGATTACCAAGTAATAAGCGTTAAAAATGGGCATACCAAAATAAAGCTTTGTCCACATACAGGTAGAACGCATCAATTAAGAGTACATTGCGCTCACAAAGACGGACTTGACACTCCTATACTTGGAGATACACTTTATGGAAAGGAAGATAAAAGATTATTCTTACACGCTAAAGAAATATATTTCAGACATCCAATTACCGGCGTAGAAATACACATAGAAAAGAAAGAAGATTTCTAAGCGTACCATCTACAATATATCTAGACATTTCTCAATAGGTATACCTTGATTTTTGTCTTCGTTGTCTTTATATCTACATATCATGCTACTTACTGCATCCATAGCTATACGCGTACTGTTTTTCAAAGCATCACCTTTAAGTAGATGACCTATAAGCACTGCTGAAAAGATATCTCCTGTTCCAGGATAATGAACAGGAATCTCTGTATATGGCAGTTTGAAGTATTCACCATCAAAATTATTGTATCCTACTACATTATTTTGGCCATCTACTTTTATACTTGTTATAAGAACAGATTTGCTTCCTATAGCACGCAACTTATCTAAAAGAATCTTAGCCTCATCATAAGATACACCATCTTTACGAAATTCAATCCCGGCAAGTAATGTAGCTTCTGTATAATTAGGCATAACCAGATTGGCAACAGCTACCATCTCACGCATTCTATTTACAGCCTCATTGGTAACGCCATTATATAGTTTTCCTTCATCACCCATTATTGGATCTACAAATATAATCGTGCCGCTAGCAGACTGCTCTCTACAATAGTCAGATACAATACGGGCTTGTTCTTCAGAAATAATAAAGCCTGTAGCTATAGCATCAAAAGTGAAGCCTAATTGTTTCCATACAGGAAAGACTCCTTTTATATATTCGGTTGTCTCTAATATATTGAATTTGCCATAGTCTAATGTATTAGATACTAAAGCCGTTGGGAGGTTATACACTGAATGTCCAAAATATGATACTATAGGAAGCATTGCAGCAGTAGCAACTTTCCCATAACCTGCCATATCATTTATAAGAAGTATTTTACTCATTTAATTATGCCATTGAATACAATATCTGCAAAGGTAAACAATATTTTCATATTTAATATAAAAATGATACATTTATCAGTTATTTACCTAGGAAAATGAGTTTAGTAAAGAATGGAGTAGAATCACTGACATTATCATAATTGCTTCAGCAACTCTATTTATCTTTACAGCCTTTTTCATATCTATTGTAGACAGCTGCCTGTCATTATAGCCAATAAAAGGTTTATGGAAGTACTCTCCAAAATAATAATGAGGGCCACCAAACTGGCAATCTAATATACCAGCAAGAGCTGATTCCGGATATCCACTATTGGGACTGGCATGATTACGTCCATATCTTTTTATAAACTTTATAGTATAAATTATAGATCTTTTGTTAATTATAGTACCAACCAATGCCATCAGGCAAGCAGTGAGCCTTGCTGGAATATAATTTGCGACATCATCCATATGCGCAGCAAAGCATCCAAACTCCTTATAACGTATTGTACGATAACCGATCATCGAATCAAGTGTGTTTATCATTTTATATGCTAGCATTCCTGATACACCTAATATAAGATACCAAAAAAGAGGAGCAATTACTCCATCACTAAGATTTTCAGCCAACGTTTCTAACGCAGCCTTACGAACTTCCTGAGCTGACAAATTAGATGTATCTCTACCTACAATACGTGATACCTGAGATCGCCCTTCATCTAACGAACGGTCTAATGCAAAAAAGACATTTCGTACCTCACGAATAAGCGTTGTACCGGCAAGGCAACTGAAAATTATCAGCGTTTCGACAACAATATCAACGTATGGCTTTTTAAAGAAGTATTTATTACATATGTAAACAAGTAGACTTATAAGTATATATACCAGTACGACTAATATAGCTGCCATAAAAGCGCCCTTTATTTTTCTGTATCGCCCTTTATTCAAACATTTATTACCAAAAGAAATGATCTTGCCGAATAAAACGACTGGATGTGGGAACCATATCGGGTCACCAAATACTAAATCTAATAACCATGCAAATATTAGTGGAAAATTTATAGAAAACACAGGAACCAGTATTATTTTAAAACATTTAATATTAGAACATATTATATCAAATAAGTTCATCTCAAATAATCTTTAATTGCCTTAACAAGTTTATCATTCTCTTTGGCACGTTGCGCAGCCACACGGAAGAATCGGTTGTTAAGTTCCTTGAAGTTAGACGCATCTCTTATAAGCATACCGTATTTCTCTATTAAGAAATTTTTCAGTTCATCGGCTCTACCCTTTTTCAATTCTGCAAGCATAAATGTAGTATTTGTAGGATGTACATCAATATAACCTGTTTCAACGAGCATTGATCTTAATCTCATAGCCTCAGACATGTAGACATCTATATCAGGATAATTGGGTATATCATTATCAAGGAGATAACTGCAGGCCTCAATAGCGATAGCATTTATTGACCATGGTTGCTGATATTCTCTTAATTTTTCTATTATACCATTGATAGCTGTAACATAACCTATTCTCAGTCCAGGGATACAGTATCTTTTTGTAAACGAATGCAAAAGTATAAGATTCGGATATTTCAATACTTCCTTAGAATTGAAAAGTGGTAATGTTGTATAATCTTCATAAGCCTGATCTATAATGAATATATGATCAGGATTCACCTTTAAGGTTTCTTCTAACTGTTCTTTAGGTATAACATCACCAGTTGGGTTATTAGGATTACATATCCAATGTATGCTAGCCTTATCCGAAAAAATATGCCCATTAACTATGCATGCACTCTCATATTCACTGAAAGTAGGCTGATGAATACACGACTTGGCACCTCTATACATTTGTGCAATATGATAAATAGCCTCTGTTGAACCGTTAGTTATCATAACGCATTCACGTGGCAAACTTAATCTTTTGGACAATTTCTCTTCAAGAGCTATAGGTTGTGGCTCCGGATAATTTGCAATAACATCTAAGTATTCTGAAATATGATGTTTCAGACCTTCCAGATCTGCATAAGCAAAAATATTACTGCTAAAGTTTATTTTCACCTTATTACCATACTTATATATATCATCGCCATGCCCGTCATTCATTGTATTCGAATATTTTATATATCAAATCCATATCTACATTTGCACGTACATGATCTGCCAACTTATTGTATTGTATCTCTTTAAAATCTTTGTAATCTGTAAAACTATCTGTACTATTCAATTTATCAGAAAATGGCGAAAGGATGAAATCTATAAATGGTCTATTATCTAATATTCCATGTATATATGTTCCCATGCACTTTTTATTTTTATAATAGCCATCTTTTCTACCGTCTGCAAATTTATTCAAAGGTGAATTTTCAGTGCCAGTAACAGGAACTGTTATACCCATGTGAATCTCATAGCCTTCCATTTTATTCGTCGTATTATCACCTACAGCCAACGAGAAGACATCACAAGTTGTAAGTTTTTCGTTAGTTATGGTTGTCTCTACAGGAAGAATATTAAGTCCGGGAATATGTCCGACATTGCCTTCTATACATTCAGGATCTGATATTTCGGTGCCCAACATCTGATAACCACCACATATACCGATTATTGAGGTGCCGTCATTATATGCTTTTATAATAGCTACCGCTAAACCATTTCTACGCAGTTCACACAGATCAGCTATAGTGCTTTTGCTTCCAGGCAATATTATGATATCAGCATTTTGCAGATCTTCTGTATTATTTGTATAAAAAAGATTTACACGGGAATCTTGTTCCAACGCATTGAAATCTGTAAAATTACTTAAATGTGAAACCAATATTACAGCTATATTTATTTTGCCGTGTTCCAAATTCCGAGATTTTAATGCTAAATCAACGCTATCTTCTTCATCAATGTGTATGTCTTTATAATAAGGTACGACACCGACGACTGGAACTTTACATATATCTTCCATCATTTTTTTACCAGACTCAAAAAGCCTAAGATCACCACGAAATTTATTAATAAGTATACCCTTGATGTATTTCCGTTCTTCAGGTGGTAAGAGAGCCAACGAACCATAAGCGCTAGCAAAAACGCCCCCTCGATCTATATCTGCTACCAATATCACACCGGCATCAGAATGTACAGCCACAGACATATTAACGATATCACGATCTCGAAGATTTATTTCAGATATGCTACCTGCACCTTCAATTACAATTGGACTATAACGTTCTGAAAGTCTATCAAAAGCAGCATAGGCCTCTTTACGCAACATATCATTATTATCTTCACTGAAATAGTCATAGGCGTCTTTATTCCCCGTAGGACGACCATTAAGAACAATCTGGCTGGTATGATCAGATTGGGGCTTAAGTAGAATAGGATTCATATCACTTAGGCATGGTATGCCTGCAGCCTCAGCCTGGACAGCCTGAGCACGTCCAAGTTCCAGTCCGTCGGATGTTACAAAAGAATTGAGTGCCATATTCTGCGCCTTAAACGGAGCTGGAGAATACCCGTCCTGCTTAAGTATACGACAAAAAGCCGCAGCAATAACACTTTTGCCAACGTCACTGCCTGTACCGGCAAACATTATAGGTTTATATTTCCGCAAAATATTACTAGTATTCTATACATTTTTGAACCCAGCCATCATATGTCTTCACCGAAACTGCGATAGAATCACCCTTATGAAGTTCGGTCGCGAATTGCTTCAATGGTATACTTACATATTGTCGAGCTGTGTAATACTCAGGAACTCCATTCTGGTTGTGACTAAAAGTAAGATGGAGACGTCTCTTACCGTTAAATATAGCGATATTCGAGTCTTTAGTAAAATATACAGCATGCATACCCTCAGAACCATTTACTTGTCCTGTCTTAAATATGAGCGACATATTCAGGTATTTTCCTGTTTTACTGCACCACATACTTTCAAAATCCATGGGATCATATCTCAAACTGTCATTATTAGGAACAACCCTGATAACAGGTATGGGAGAATAAGATACTGGAGATATCTTAACATTATCATTATCATCACTTTCCCTATTATAATATAATGCCCCACGATAAAGAGAATCCCTTACTTTAAAATTCTTATTAGTAAAAGGATTAGACATTGACAGTGTATCGCCCTCGTCAATAATGACATAATCCGCTTTCAAATCATTATTTGTATGAGCCTCAACAAAATCAGCACAGAGATAAGAATAATTGCCATCTCCCGAATCATATGTATTACGGTTACATGCAACTAATACGATAACTGTCAATGCCAATCCTAAATGTTTCATAATGTTGCCAAATAATTAATAGCAGGATTTGCATACATAGTAAGTATGCATTTCCGTAAAAAGGCTTCATCCTTATTAGGCAATAATATCTTAGCCAATTGATCATTAATATACTTTTCGAACACAGCCTCATCATGGGATGTATATTTTGAAGAATGCATGGTACTGCCATTCAACATATCAAGAGCAATATAATTGTTGGGATATAGAAGGTAGTTACGATGTATCTCATGGTCTATATGATGAGCTATAGTATCATACAGATCTAATTTAGGCATATCAGGGTCTAATTGATGCAAAAAGTCATCCAAACATGGAGCGCAATGATAGTGTATATGACCTTTATAACCCATAACACCAGTTTTCATACTAATAACGTCATCCTCTTTGGCTTTTTTAAAATCTAATATATCCCTCTTCTGTTGGAATTCTTTTGCTTTTAAGAAATCACATGGATCAAACTCATAAGATATCGAAAGTGGTACGATATGCAATTGTTCGAGTCGCTCTATAATACTCCCTTGACCTCCCATTGCCATCATTTTCAATATTGAATTCTGGGTGCGGTCATCTGAATCTTTGGCACGACCTTCACGCTGTGCTATCCATATATTTTCTTTTTTCTCCAATATAGCGAAATGCATATATTCAGAGAGCCTTTTGCTTGCCATAAGCATCTGGCGCATTGAGGCACTACGTTGTACAATGAATGACTTGTTTACACGCACAAGATCTTTTATCCATGGCATTACAAGAAGATTATCGCCAATGGCAATCTCGCAAGTGGTTGTAAAACCATTATCTAGAAGCAACTTTGACAGAAATCCTGAATCCAGAACAATATCTCTGTGATTACTAAGGAATGTATATCTGCCCGTATTACATATATCACTGGAATCCATCTCAGCGCCTTTGCTTACTGTTGCTAAAAGGTTTGCAAGAAACTTATAACAAAATGCCTTCTGAAACTCAAGATTAGTCTTGCAAGTGCGCATTTTTGCAATAACATCATCATATGGAACCTTAGGGAAAATGTATCCAACCATTGTACGAAACTGCGGATCGACAATCAGTCGCTCATAGGCATCGGGCAAATCCTCTGGTCCATAAGGACGTATCTCATCAAACTCGTCTGGAACTTTCATAATTATCTAAATTGATTTTCTACTATATCAGTAAGGACATCCTTTATGTTAAGGCCTGCCGCTTTTACCTGCTGCGGTATAAAACTTGTTGCCGTCATACCTGGTGTTGTATTGATTTCCAACATATTAATTTTATCAACGTCTTTCCCGTCAGAATCTTTTCCTTTAGATATTATATAGTCTATACGAATAATACCATTACAATGTAAGATATCATATATTCTACTTGTTATCTCAGCAACACGCTTTGTAGTATCTTCGCTGAGACGTGCAGGTGTTATTTCCTTTACCTGACCGTTGTATTTTGCATCATAATCAAAGAACTCATTATCAGTTACCACTTCTGTGGCTGGAAGTACCACACTCTTTTCTTTTGTTTTATAACAACCTACAGAAATCTCTATACCATCTATGTATCCTTCTACCATTACTTCGTTGCTCTCAAGCATAGCTTTACGCACAGCAGGTGCCAGCTGATCAGCCGATTTAACTTTTGAAACACCAAAGCTACTACCGTCTGCAGATGGCTTTACGAAACATGGCATACCAATTCTCTTCTCAACATCTTCATCGCTGACCAATTGCTCATATCCTTTACGTATAAGCAGACTATCTGCTACGCGTACACCAAAACCTTTAAGATACTGATTGAGTACAAATTTATCGAATGTCATAGCTTCTACTAGCACACTACTGGTAGAATATGGCAAGTGAATAAGTTCAAAAAAGCCCTGCATAATTCCATTCTCACCAGGAGTACCATGGATAGTAATATATGCATAATCAAACTGAACCAGTTTGCCGTTTTCCATAAAAGAAAAATCATTACGGTCTATCTGAGCAGTAGTACCGTCATGCAGGCTAACATTCCAGTCCATTCCTTTTACGTCTACTATATATACATCGTAACGCTCTTTATCGAAAAAAGAGTAGAGTCCCTGTCCGGAACGCATTGAAACATCGTGTTCTGATGAGTCACCACCACATACGATGGCTATAGTTCTCTTTAAATTTTTCATAATGTATTGTTTTTAATTTATTCCTTTTATATAAGTTCGCCATTTTTCTATTAGCTGTTGCATATCATCGGGTAGCGAAGAAGTGAAATCCATCTGTTTGCCTGTCTCTGGGTGTACAAATCCAAGAGTGCGTGCATGCAAAGCCTGCCTTGGGCATAATTTGAAGCAATTCTGTATAAACTGCTTATATGATCCACTTCTCTCACCTCGTAGTATCTCGCTACCACCATAACGCTCGTCATTGAATAACGGATGGCCAATATGTTTCATGTGTGCACGTATCTGATGCGTACGTCCTGTCTCTAATATGCATTCTACTAGAGTAACATACCCAAACCGCTCAATAACCTTATAATGAGTAACTGCTGATTTTCCAATTCCAGAATCAGGAGGAAAGACAGTCATACGCAATCTATCTTTAGGATCTCGAGATATATTTCCTTCTATACGTCCGTCCTCTTCTGCCATATTTCCCCATACCAGTGCATTGTAGCTACGATGTGTTGTCTTGTTAAAAAACTGAGCTCCTAATTTTGTCTTGGCGTCAGGCGTTTTTGCAATAACAAGCAGACCACTTGTATCTTTATCTATACGATGCACAAGTCCAACTTGTGGGTCATTAGGATCATACGAAGGCAATTCGCGCAAATAATAAGCAATGGCATTAACCAGTGTACCTGTAAAATTACCACATCCTGGATGTACTACCAACCCGGCCGGTTTATTAACAACTATTACCTGTTTATCTTCATAAACTATATTAAGTGGTATATTCTCAGCCTTTATAGATGTATCGAAATGAGGTCTGTCAAGCATTAATGTGATAACATCAAACGGGCGCACCTTATAGTTGCTTTTAACAGGATGGTCATTTACATGTACATATCCTGAATCGGCAGCTTTTTGTATACGGTTACGACTGGAATGCTGCAGACGCTCAAACATATATTTGTCTACACGCAGAGGCACCTGCCCATGGTCAACAACCATACGTATATGTTCATAGAGTTGAGAGTCTTGTTCCTCTGAATCTTCAATTTCTTCTATATCTTTATCTATAAGTTCTTCGTTTGCCATATTGTAATATTAAAGTATGAATAGCAGAATTTAATAATCATTTATTCCGCTCTCATCTATCTTGCCACCCTTAGTAGCTTCTTTATTTCCTTTTTTTGCCGGAGCTTCATTATTATCAGGTCCCGAAACCTCTTGAAATTCATCTTGATCACCTTCTGATTGCGAAGGGTCGGTATAATCAACATCAGAAGAACCCTGATCAAATTTGCCATCGCCTATCTGTAACATCAGAGGGATATCAACAGGCACTCTGTCGCCGGCAAACAATTTGCGTCCACGGCTCACTATTCCATACACCCAGTCCTTTTCTCCATGAACCAATTGCGGCTGAAGGAGTCTAAAACCAATAGCCGTAAGTTTAGCATTTGCCTCACGTACAGAACTATTGTCTATTATATCAGGTATTGCAATCATTGGAGAATGAGGTGAATTGACAGTAACATAAATTACGTGACCACTCTTTACCCTGTCACGAGTGCCGGGAGTCTGTGCAAGTATACAATCTGCAGGTAATAATTTATTATAGCCAGAATCACTGACTTCAATTCTTAATCCATCATCTTCAAGCAATCGCCGTGCATTTTCATACTGCATACCTTTAAGATTGGGTACCAATATACTCTGACCGTGATGAGTATACAAATCCAGACCGAACTTTAGTCCGGCACAAAGTAGTATAATAACAGCAATCATTGCCAATATATTGCCCCAAAGATACTTACTACTAAATTTCTTAATGAATTCTTTTGATTCCATTAACAGTTCTTATTTATGGGACAAAGATAGTGCAAATAGAGATAATTACAAAATAAAAGTTGCTTAAATGTGTAAAAAGGTTGAAAGATTAGTACAACCTCACTGATTAAACATATAAGCAACTTATTAATGACTTAACTCTCTATTATAAAGGCTTACTGCTGCTTTATGAGATAAATTACAGTAGGCAGATGGTCACTGTATCCGTCAAGCCAAACACCACCGGCGGTTGTCCTTTTAGGGGTACCTTTATACTTACCATCTTGTTGTATCAGATAATCACGTCTGAATATTTGGTTTTTAAAGAATTTCAATGTTTTGTAATCATTGCCTCCATCACGGTTGATGAGATTAGGTGATACCACTATCTGATCAAAAAGATTCCAACTTCCATTATATGCAAGTGTACCTTTGCCCTCTTTCGCCAATATGTTCCACCAAGGATTATACATATCACTATCAGTCACTTCGCCTATCTCACGTTTAGCTCTTAACGACTCACTCATGCTCTTATTAAAAGGGTCATCATTCATATCACCCATAACGATGACTTTTACATTAGGATCATCACGCATGACCGAATCCTTTGCCATCCTACACTGACTTGCCACTTTTTCTCTAACTATCGAACCAGCAAAACGACTAGGCCAGTGATTTACAATAACCGTTACATGCTCCCCTGCAAGAGTTCCACTAACAATAAGGAATCCACGAGTTTTATATGCACTGTCTTTTGCATCAGGAACATAAGGTACTAGTTTGGAATTGCGAACATTAAAAAGTCTTGGGTTATACAAAAGTGCACAGTCTATACCACGAGTGTCAGGACCTTCAATATGTATATATTTATAACCACGAGCTTTCAATGGTTCCTGTGCGATAAGATCATTCATCACATTATCATTTTCAACTTCAGCCATACCTATCATACTGCATCCTATGCTTTGCGGTAGAACATCTGTACCGATATCAGCCAAAGCCTGAGCCATATTATGGATTTTATGCTTATATTTCAAACTAGTCCACTTATACGAACCATTCGGCAAAAACTCATAATCATTTTTCCCTGCATCATGGCAGGTATCAAATAGATTTTCTTGATTATAAAACCCTACGGCGTATACAGAATATTTTTTCTGCTGAGCAAAAATGGCCACTGTTCCAAATAGGAATATGGCAGAAATAAATAGATTTCTTATTTTCATATAGAATGATAATTATATTTGCAAAAGTACGGTAATTTTATCAAACTATATCGCAAAAAGTGCATATTTAATTAAATTTTAATCATTATTACTAAATTTATTCTAAAAAAATTAAGTATATTTGCATCGGATATAATAACTAAATAATGTAAAGCTATGCAGAAAAAGCTAATTACCGCTTTGATTGCCACTTGTTTTGTCGCTGCTACTAATGCACAGACAAAAGACCAGAATCCTAACAAGACTACAACGGATCAAGACGAGTCGGCATTCACATTTACGGAAGCCCAGTTGGGCGAGGATGACGAAATGAATCAAAATGTTACGATTATCAATTCGAACAACAACTTCTATGCTAACAATGTGGGATATCTATTCAGTCCTGTAAGGTTCAGATATCGGGCATACAACCAAAAGTACAATGACATCTACATCAACGGAGCGTTGATGAACAATGCCGAAACAGGACAGTTCAACTACAGTATGATAGGTGGTCTGAACAATCAGACAAGAGATATGGAGAATGCTCTCCCTTTTGAGAGTAATGATTTCTCTGTACCTGGAATTGGCGGTTCAGACAATTACAATTTCCGTGCTAGTAATATGCCGGCAGGAAACCGTGTAACCATAAGTGGAGCTAACCGTACTTACACATTAAGAGCTATGTATACATATAGTACAGGCTTAATGAAAGATGGATGGGCATTTACGGGAAGCGTATCTTACAGATGGGCAAACAGAGGATATGTAAAAGGCACATTCTACAATTCTCTTTCTTACTTTTTCGGTGCCGAAAAAATAATCAATAACCAACATAGGATATCATTTGCTACATGGGGTAATCCAACAGAACGTGGTATGCAAGGCGGAGCAACAGATGAAAATTACTGGCTCGCCAATAGCAACTACTACAACCCTTATTGGGGATATCAGAATGGAAAGATACGTAATTCACGTGTCGTAAATGATTTTGCTCCTACTGCTTTATTCACATGGGATTGGAAGATAAACAAATCTATGAAACTTACTACTACCTTGAGTGGCAAATATGCTGCTTATAGTAGCACAAAACTCAATTACAGCAATAGTGAGAATCCCCAGCCTGACTATTGGAAGAATATGCCAAGTAGCTTTTATGACGTATGGAATGTCAATGACGTAAGTAACCGTACTACGCAGGACCTTGCAGATTGGAATACAGCATACAACTATATGACTGCATCTGAATATAACAGACAAATCCAGTGGGACAAACTCTATTATGCCAATAGTCAAATTTCAAAACTTGGAGGAGACGCTATGTATTATATACAGGCAAAGCATAATAACCAGTTGGCTATAAATCTATCTTCATCTTTGAGAGTAAATCTTGATAAATTCTCTGTATGTAATATAGGTGTAAATCTATCTACTAACAAAGGATTCCATTATCTTACTATGAGCGATCTGCTTGGAGCAACAACATTCCATAACATAAACACTTATGCTATAGGCACTTATCCATCCAACTCCGATCAGGTACAATACGACTTGAACAATCCAAATGGTGTAGTAAAGGAAGGCGACAAATTCGGATATAACTATAATATGCTTGTTGATAAAGCTGGCGCATGGATGGGATATACGATTGACAAAGGTCGTTTCCATACATTCATAAACGGCAAGATCGGCGGCACAAGTATGCAAAGAGACGGAAAGATGCGTAACGGTTTAGCTGCAAACAACAGTTATGGCAAGAGCGGAACAGCACATTTCCTTGACGGTGGCGGTAAAATAGGTACTAACATCAACCTTGGAAGAGGCAACACTATATTAGTAGGTGCAGGATATGAATGGAGGGCTCCATTAGCCTCTACAGCATTCTCATCTCCAGAAGTAAATAATGACTTTGTTAAGAATCTTGTTTGTGAAAAAGTATTCAGCAGTGAAATCGGATACGCACTAGAGACAACATGGTTGCATGCCAACATTAATGGTTACTATAATCATATACAAGACGGAACAGAGTGGCAGAATTTCTATTTCGATGATATAAATTCTTTCTCATATGTATCTATGACCAACATAAAGAAAGCATATTATGGAATAGAGGCAGGTCTTAACTTTAAAGTCTCTTCTGTATTAAACATCAAAGCCATTGCAACAATGAGCGATGCGAAATACATAAACAACTCAGATGTAACTTATATGAACTCTACTAAGGGCACTTATACAAATGATATCGTAATGAACAAAAACATGCGTGAGTCAGGAACTCCTCTTTCAGCTTATAGTTTAGGTATAAGTTATCATAAAGCAGGATGGTACCTTGACCTGAATGGAAACTATTACGATCGTATATATCTGTCTTACCCTCCTTGTTTCCTATATCAGAAGTCTCTTATAACAATGGGACGCGTAGACAACGAAGGAAACTTTAATGTCCCAGACCAGTCAAAAGGGAATGGTGGATTCATGCTTGACGCAAGCATCGGAAAGAGCATAAACCTTAAGAAAGGTTCACTTGCCATCAATCTTACTCTTGACAATTTGCTCAACAACACAAAGATATGTACAGGTGGTTATGAGCAGAGCAGAAGCGACTATACAGTAAACAGTACAACTGGTGCTTACAATAATGAGCGTGCATACAAATTCTCACAGAATCCTAAGAAATTTTATGCTCTAGGATTTAACGGGATGCTCAACATATCATACAAATTCTAAAACAAGAATAATTATGAAAAGAATATATTTTATAATATTGGCAATGGCCTGCGTTATGTTCACATCTTGTATGGATGGAAACTGGAATGCCACAGACAACAGCGAGCCTGCTTACGGTGACAATTCAATAAAAGAGACGAATGTAATCACGATAGCCAATCTGAAGTCAAAGTACAATTCCGTTATAACCTCGAACGGCATGGCTTCAGTTGATGAGGATATACAAGTCAAAGGTCGCATAACAGGTAATGACATAGGTGGAAATCTATACAATGAGGTTTCTCTACAAGACGAAACAGGAGCAATCATCATTTGTATAAGCCAAAGTGGTATATATGGTTATCTTCCTGTTGGTCAGGAAATTCTTGTAAACCTAAAAGGCCTATATATAGGTGCTTACGGTAAACAAGCAGAGATAGGAACCCCATATACAAGCAGTAGTGGTAGTACATATGTAAGCAGAATGAACAAAGTTACATGGCAACAACATTTCAAGATAATTTCGAATCCTGATATTGCAGCAATATCACCTATTGATTTCAGTGAGAGTCTTAACATTGACGAATACTGTGGCCGACTTGTTACTCTTAATAATGTAACATTAAAAGAAGCTGACGGCAAAGCTGTTTTCGCGCCTAACGATGGCAGTGTAGCTCTAACAGCCAACTGCGCTAACAGAAATTTCAATGAATTCGGTTCTACCGTTATACTACGTACCAGCACATACGCCGACTTTGCCAATGCAGTAATGCCTACAGGTAAAGTAAACATAACTGGTATTGCCACACGATTTAATGGTACGTGGCAGATATTAATGCGTTCAGAATCAGATATACAACAAGTAAAATAAAAACAATAAATAATATGAAAAAGTTAATCTATTCAACATTTACGATGGCTATTGCAGCCTTATCATTATTCAGTTGCTCAGACGTACCAGCTCCATACGATAACCCTAACGGAGGAAATACTGGTGGAACAACATCTAATGTTATATTTTCCGAAGATTTTTCTACTGGCCAAGGTGGTTTTACATTTAGTGATGTTACTCTTACCGGTGGTCTTACTTCTGTATGGAAAGCCACATCTTATAATTCTTCATACTATCTTATAGCATCTGCTTATTATAATAAGGCTAGCCATTCTTCAGAATCTTGGGCTGTTTCTCCTGCTATTGATTTGGGCGACAGTCATACAGCAACATTGACATTTGACCATGCCATAAATAAGTTGACAAATGTTTCTAACATTCCTTCTATGATGACTGTTTGGATATCTACCGATTATGCAGGTGATGCAAAAACAGCTACATGGAAAGCGGTTAGCGTTCCAAAATATCCAGCAGGAACATCATGGACTTTTAATGGTTCAGGAGATATAGCTTTAGATCAATACTGCGGACAGAAAAAGGTGTATGTAGGTTTTAAATATGCAAGTACTGACAATGATGCCGGCTCATGGGAAGTTAGTAACTTCAAAATTGTTGGTGACGGAACTCCTATGGTAAAGCCAAACCCTAACCAAGGTACAGGTGATGGAACACAGGCATCTCCATATAATGTAGCTAAAGCTCAGGATATTATATCTAAAAACACTTTCACAAAAGATCCTGTTTATGTAAGTGGTACGATTTCAAAGATTGATAAAGTTGACACTTCTTTTGGTAATGCAACATACTATATCTCTGATGATGGTACAACTACAGGTCAGCTAGAGGTTTATCGCGGATATTCACTTGGTGGTAACAAATTCGCTTCAGAAAGTGATATCAAAGTAGGAGATAAAGTTATTATTAGTGGAGTATTAACATTATATAGTGGAACTCCTGAAGTAACACAAGGCAGTCAGATTTACTCGTTAAATGGTAAAACTGCTGATACAGGTGGGGGAACAGGGTCAACAGGTTCTGAAATGACATCCGACCTCATTTTAAGTGGTAAAACCGGTGCTTCTAGTTTAACAGAAAACAATTACGGTTCTCAATCTACGACAGACGAATCAACTTGGTATACATGGACTTTCAATAATATTAATTACGAAGGTGCTAAGATTTGCAAGGCCTCTGCAGCAAATGGTGGTGGAATTCAATTCCAAGGCAATGCTAGTGATGCTACAAAACAAGGTTTTATATTTAACACTACAGCATTTGGTTCAGATATAAAGACTATAACACTTACTCTGAAAGTTGTAACTACATCTACATTCGATCCAGCTTACGATTTGTATGCAGGAACAGCTGCTCACCCAACGAAAACGACGGGCAATACTATGACAGCAACCTCTGCAAAAACGACAGATGGTGGGTTTAATATTTACACACAGACTTTTGACCTTAGTACAGGAAGCTATAAATATTTCACTATAAGCAATGACCAAGTTGGTGCAATTTACCTTGACAAGGCTGTCATTACATTGAAATAATAAATATTATTACTACAAATTAGAAAGATGGTGTGCCTATTCAAATTAGCACATCATCTTTTCTATTAAAGAAATAAATCTCTTACATATTATAAAATATATTTATGAAAAAGATCCTATACTTATTTGTACTATCTGCAATGATTGTCAGCTGTGGAAGCAGTGATGACATCAGCAACAATAATGATAATAACACAAACCAGAATGCTAATCCTTCTGGCATTCCGGAGACCAAGTTGTTAGAGTGTCCACACATAAAAGGTGGTAGCAGCATCATCATTTCTCATGCCACGCCAAGCTATGGAGTTACCTACACACTAGAGTGGGATTGTGATAAGAAAGCACAAAGATGGAGCGCTTACGAGATGTATAACAGCAATAGCGTTACAAACTGGAACAGGAACAGCTGGTATAATACAACATGGGGAGGAGACCCTTTTCAAGAAGATGTAGATATACCTTCTAAATATCGTACAACCCTAAGTATGTATAGAGGCTCGGGATATGATAGAGGGCACATGTGCCCGTCGGCTGACAGACTTAATAGTAAGGATGCCAACGAACAGACATTCTATCTTTCCAATATGCAACCTCAGAACCATAATCTTAACGCAGGTATATGGGAAGTTATGGAGAATCAAATCCGGACATGGAATAAATCATCTTTCCGTGATACCTTATATATTGTTAAAGGAGGAACGATTGATAATCCTGATCAGATAAAAGGATATACATCTTCAGGACTTCTCATCCCGGGATATTTCTTTATGGCGATATTATGCAAAAATTCAGAAGGATATAAAGCTATTGCTTTCTGGGTAGACCATCAAACTATAAACCATAGCAATGATCCTCTTAGCAAATACGTAATTTCGATAGATCAATTAGAACAAAAGACAGGTATAGATTTCTTCTGCAATCTACCTGATAATATAGAGAACAAAGTAGAAGCTGCCACATACCCAAGCTCTTGGCAGATTCAATAAAATTGTACTTTTTTACAAAATAATTCGCAGTTTTGATATATTATATGTTACTTTGCACCAAACAATAACTATAAGACGATGAATATTAAATTTTTATTATGCGGTCTTGCGTTATGCACAACAACAGTATACGCTAATACACAAGACTCGCTAAAATCTGGAATTGACAAGCCCAGTATGGACTTTAATGTAAAACCTGGTACGTCATTCTTTGATTATGTAAATGGAACATGGTTAAAAAACACTGCTATTCCTGCTGAATATCCAAGCTACGGAATAACATATATGCTTGAAGAGCAGAATAAGGAACGCCTCAAAGAGATAATTCTTCAGCAAGCTCATCAGAATAATGCACAAAACTCGATTGGCAAAAAAATTGGCGACCTGTACAATATCGTCATGGATAGTGTAAAGCTTAATAAAGACGGCATAACTCCTGTTAAAGAACTCTTCAAAGAAGTAAATGCGATAAAGAATCGTAAGGAGATTACAACACTTATGGCAAAATTTTACCATAATGGTATTGATGGATTATTTTCCACCTACATAAGTGCTGATATGAAAGACAGCAAAAACAATCTTGTATCACTAGGTCAAGGTGGTATGACCCTTAGAGAAAAAGGATATTATCTGGATACTGATTCTCAGACCATAGCATTGCGTAATGAATATAAAAAAGCTATCGTAGACCTATTCCAATTATATGGTTTCAATCATTCACAGGCATACGCAAAAATGCTAACAGTAATGAAAATCGAGACTGCTATGGCAAAGGTAGCATATAGCAGAACACAGTTGCGTGATCCTGAGACCAATTATCATAAGATGTCATATGCCCGATTATTAAGAGATTATCCAGGCATCGACTGGAACAATTACTTCGACGTCTTGGGAATGAAAAACTTTAGTACATTAAGTGTAGATCAGAAGGATCCTGTACATGAAGCTGAACTATTGATAAAAAGTGAACCGCTTGATAATCTTAAATCATTCATGCAGTGGAACATCATCAAGTCTTCATGTTTCGACCTTAGCGAAAATATTAGAGCAAGAGCATTCGACTTTTTCAACCGTAAGATGACAGGTCAACAGAAAGACAGACCAAGATGGAAAATAGCTGTCGGTGCCGTTGAGAATTTTATGGGCGAAGGTCTAGGACATCTATATGTAGAGAAATACTTCCCTGCAGCATACAAAGAGCGTATGGTAAAGATGGTAAAGAACCTTCAGACAGCATTAGGTGAACGGATCATGGCACAAGATTGGATGAGCGACTCTACAAAGAAAGTAGCACTAGACAAATTAGCTTCGTTTTATGTAAAGATTGGTTATCCTAACAAATGGCGTGACTATTCTGCATTAGATATACACAACGACAATTACTTCGCCAATACTTTGCGTGCTTCAGCATTCGAGTTCGACTATATGGTAAATAAGAAACTGAACAAACCTGTAGATCGTGATGAATGGGAAATGACACCACAAGAGGTCAACGCCTATTATAATCCTACTACGAATGAGATCTGTTTCCCTGCAGGAATACTTCAGCCTCCATTCTTTGATATGGAAGCAGACGATGCCTACAACTACGGTTCTACCGGAGCCACAATAGGACACGAAATGACTCACGGATTTGATGACGAAGGAAGTCAGTTTGATAAGAACGGAAATCTACGCGTATGGTGGAAAGATTCAGACCGTAAGAGCTTCAACGAGCGCACAAAAGTTATGGCAGACTATTATTCAAATATTAATGTATTGCCCAACTTGAAATGCAACGGTGAACTGACATTAGGTGAGAACCTCGCAGACCACGGAGGTCTAATGGTAGCATATCAAGCATACAAAGACATCACCAAGGATGCTCCACTACCTGTAAAAGACGGATATACAGCAGACCAACGTTTTTTTATAGCTTACGGTATAAGTTGGAGAGAAAAGAATAGCGACGAGTACATCAGGATGGTCACCAAGACCGACCCTCACTCTATAGCACGCTGGAGAGTTAATGGTCAGTTGCCACATATTGACGCTTGGTACGAAGCATTTGGTATTACACCTAACGACCCAATGTTCATACCAAAAGAAAAGAGAGTTACTATATGGTAATGATCACAATAGACAGAAAGAGGCGGAGATTTAGAATCTCCGCCTCTTTCTGTCTATTACGTTTCGCAATAATTTAATCGATAATTATTTACCGTGATTCTCGTCAGAAACAGTTAATTTCTTGCGACCTTTAGCACGACGTGATGATAATACACGACGACCATCCTTTGTTGCCATTCTCTCACGGAAGCCATGCTTGTTCACTCTTCTTCTGTTGTGTGGCTGAAATGTTCTTTTCATTGTTTGTATATTTATTTGTTATTATTCCTAGCTTTTGGGCTGCAAAATTACGCATTTATTTCGAAATAACAAAGAATAAAATGATTTTTAGTGTATTATTTTACGTTTTTTTCCAAAATTGTAGTAACTTTGCATCCTAAAACTTACATTTATATATTTGAATATATAATAATAAACAACATAAGGTATATGATTAATTCACAGGAAATTAAGAACGGAACATGCATCCGCCTGGACAGTCAGGTTTATATTTGCGTAGAGTTCCAGCACGTAAAGCCGGGTAAAGGTAATACGATCATGCGTACGAAATTGAAAAGTGTGACAACAGGTCGCGTTATAGAGCGTACTTTTCAGGTAGGTTTCAAACTTGAGGATGTACGCATTGAGCGTCGTCCTTATCAGTATCTCTATGAAGATCCTACCGGTTACATGTTCATGAACCAGGAAACTTTCGAACAAATTCCTATCAATAAAGAAGCCATAACAGGTGTAGACTTCATGAAAGAAGGCGATGTAGTAGAAGTTGTTACTGATACTACAGACGGTACAATCCTTTATGCAGAAATGCCTGTAAAGACGAATCTTCGTATTAGCCACAGTGAACCGGGAATCAAAGGCGACACAGCTACAAATGCTACAAAGCCTGCTACCTTGGAAACAGGTGTAGAAATTCGTGTACCTTTGTTCATCAACGAAGGCGAACTTATTCAGGTTGATACACGCGATGGTTCTTATCTAAGCCGCGTTAAAGAATAGTATACTGAAATATAATTTGTAGGGGCGGGCCTGCAGGTCTGCCCCTTTATATTATCTTTTAACTGATATCAAATGAAATACTCCATAATTGTTCCGGTTTATAACCGTCCCGAAGAAGCAGAAGAACTACTAAAAAGTCTTGCTCAGCAATCTTTTAAAGACTTTGAGGTGGTAATTATCGAAGACGGCTCTTCAAAGACATGCAAACAGACAGCAGACAGTTATGCAGACAAGATTGATATTAAGTATTATTTCAAAGATAATTCAGGACCCGGACAGAGTCGCAACTACGGTGCTGAACGTAGTAACGGCGAATATCTTATAGTGCTTGATTCTGATGTCGTTTTACCCGACGATTACCTTATGGCCGTCAATGATGAGTTGACACGCGAACCTGCCGATGCATTCGGAGGTCCAGATCGTGCCCATTCATCATTCACTGATGTTCAAAAAGCTATAAGTTATTCTATGACAAGTTTTTTCACTACCGGAGGTATACGAGGTGGTAAAAAGAAGATGGATAAGTTTTATCCCAGATCATTCAATATGGGTATACGCAAAGATGTATATCTCAAATTAGGTGGATTCTCCAACATGCGTTTTGGTGAAGACATCGACTTCAGCATCCGCATATTCAAAGCCGGTTACAAATGCCGTCTATTCCCAGGCGCATGGGTTTGGCATAAGCGCCGTACCGATTTCAGAAAATTTTTCCGCCAGGTATTCAATAGCGGAATAGCAAGAATTAATCTATACAAGAAATATCCCGAATCACTCAAGTTAGTGCACATGCTGCCGATGGTTTTCACTGTCGGCGTAATCTTATTGGTACTGACATCAGCATTCGGCAGACTAATGATGCAATACGATAACATCCATAAATGGTACGACCTGTGTGCATTCCCATGGATACCCATTATCGTATATTGCATGATGATACTTATAGACTCCACGGTTAAAAACAAGAACCTCAAAATAGGTTTTCTTAGTATCGTGGCGTCATTCATACAACTCATGGGATATGGATGTGGATTCATATCTGCATGGTGGAAAAGATGCGTTCAGGGAAAAGATGAATTCCACGCATTCGACAAGACATTCTATAAATAAAAGAAAAGTTTTTGGAAGCTAAACTGAATATAAACCAGTGGGCTCAAGAAGATCGCCCACGCGAGAAAATGGAACGCCTGGGTGCCGAAGCATTAAGTAATGCAGAACTATTAGCTATACTGATAGGTTCCGGTTCCACAAAAGAGAGCGCTGTTGATCTGATGAAACGAGTGATGAGCGACTGCAATAACAATCTTAACACCCTTGGCAAGAAAAGCATCCGCGATCTCACCGAATATAACGGTATGGGACCGGTCAAGGCCATTACAGTACTCGCAGCCTGCGAACTAGGCAAGCGTAGACAAAGAGAAAAAGCTGAGGAAAGAAAAGACTTGGGCAGTGCTACATCCATTTACAACTATATGCATCCCATGATGCAAGACCTTGATGTAGAGGAAGCATGGATTCTGCTTATGAATCAGAACTATAAACTGATAAAGAGCGAACGCATATCTCATGGAGGAATAAGCGAGACAGCGGTTGATATACGCGTAATCATGAAATCCGCAATAATAAACGGTGCTACGATAATCGTACTTTGCCATAATCACCCAAGCAACAATGCAAAGGCAAGTGCCGAAGACGACAGACTAACACTACGCCTTAAAAAGGCAAGCGATATAATGAGAATATATTTTGCCGACCACGTAATAATTACAGACGGCAACTATTATAGTTATAGAGAACAAGGAAGATTATAAGTAAAATTTAAAATCAGCGACTATGACACAAGAAGAAAAAACTAAAATCGAAGAGAGAATCGTTGACGTATTAAAGACTGTTTACGATCCTGAAATACCTGTGAACATATACGACTTAGGGTTGATCTATAAAGTTGACCTGAAAGAAGATGGAACATTAGATCTTGATATGACATTTACCGCCCCATCCTGCCCTGCAGCCGACTTCATCCTTGAAGATGTGCGACAGAAAGTAGAAAGTGTAGAAGGAGTAAAAAGCGCAAACGTTCAACTTGTTTTCGAACCCGCTTGGGATCAGAGCATGTTAACAGAGGAAGCCAAAGTTGAACTAGGTTTCTCTTAATAATAGAAATGCTTATGAAAAATGTATATTTTCTCTCAGACGCCCACTTAGGTTCATTGGCTGTAAAGCATAACAGAACTCAAGAAAGACGTCTGGTACGCTTTCTTGACAGCATAAAAGACAAAGCCTCCGCTATATATTTACTTGGCGACATGTTCGACTTCTGGAACGAATACAAATATGTCGTTCCAAAGGGATACACTCGTTTTCTTGGTAAATTGTCAGAAATTACTGATATGGGGGTCGAAGTACATTTTTTCACCGGCAACCACGACATCTGGACTTACGGTTATCTTGAAGAAGAGTGCGGAGTGATATTACACCGCGAACCAATAACCACCGACATCTACGGTAAGATATTCTATCTGGCCCATGGCGACGGATTGGGAGACCCTGATAACAAGTTCAAATTATTGCGCAAAGTATTCCACAACCATACATGTCAGCAGATGCTTAATGCTTTCCATCCAAGATGGGGAATGTGGCTAGGCCTGACATGGGCCAAGCATAGCAGACTGAAGCGTTTAGACGGCAAGGAACTGCCTTATATGGGTGAAAGTAAAGAGTATCTGGTAAGATACACTAAAGAATACATGAAGACCCATACAGACATCGACTATTTCATCTATGGTCACAGACATATCGAACTGGACCTAATGCTATCCCGTAAATCCAGGATGATGATTATAGGCGACTGGATATGGCAATTTACGTATGTCGTATTCGATGGAGAGCATATCTTCCTCGAAGAATATGTTGAAGGCGAAAGCGAGCCATAGAAACCACATTACATAAAATAAGCCCCGGTGCAAATCTCAATGCACCGGGGCTTTATATTTTAATTGATATATTACTTCAACAGATTCATCGTATCAGTAGCAATCATCAGTTCCTCGTCAGTAGGTATCACCACAACAGTAACCTTAGAGTCCGGAGTAGAAATTACAGCTTCTGTGCTATGGATAGAACGGTTCAGTTCCTTATCCAGTTTCACTCCCATATATTCCATATCCTTACATACAGCCTCACGCATTTCGAACTGGTTCTCACCCACTCCTGCAGTGAATACGATTATATCACATCCACCCATAGCTGCAGCATAAGCACCAACATACTTCTTTATACGATAGTTGTACATATCCAGAGCCAGAGTAGCACGCTCGTTACCTTTGTTCATCGCCTCAACTATCTCACGCATATCCGAAGAGATACCTGTTACGCCAAGTACGCCACTCTTTTTGTTGAGCAGGTCAGACAATTGATCAGGATTAAGATTCAATTTCTTCTGAAGGAAAGTTACAGCACCGGCATCAACATCACCACTACGAGTACCCATCATCAATCCCTCAAGCGGAGTAAGACCCATTGATGTATCCATACATTTACCATACTTTACAGCAGCAACACTACCACCGTTACCGATATGACAAGTGATGATTTTCTTATCCTCAGCCTTAACATTCAAGAACTCACATACACGCTGTGAAACATAACGGTGACTTGTTCCGTGAAATCCGTAACGTCTTACATGATAAGTCTCATACAAGTCGTAAGGCAAAGCATAAAGATATGCATATTTAGGCATTGTCTGATGGAATGCAGTATCAAACACTCCTATCTGTGGCAATCCGGGCATCAACTCAGATACAGCATTTACGCCTTTCAGGTTGGCCGGGTTATGCAGAGGAGCCAAATCACTACAAGCCTCAAACTCTTTAAGGACCTCATCATTAAGAATAACACTCTTATTAAATTTTTCGCCTCCATGCACCATACGATGACCTACAGCGTCAATCTCCTTAAGGTCTTTTATTGCACCTATTTCAGGATCCGTAAGCAATTTGAAGATAAATTTCACACCCTCAGTATGCTCAGGAATATCATGCATTATTTTCTTTTTCTCACCGTTAGGCAACTTAACCTTTACGAAAGCGCCATCAAGTCCTACACGCTCTGCACCACCAGATGCCATTATTGATTTGTCATCCATATTGTACAGCGCGTACTTAATTGACGAACTGCCGCAATTTAATACTAGAATATTCATAATATATTATTAAGTTATTATTTATTTGCAGCCTTAGAATCTTGTGCCTGACAAGCAGTTATAGCAACCATCTTATAGATGTCATCTGCAGAGCAGCCACGGCTCAAATCATTTACCGGACGAGCGATACCCTGAAGTATTGGGCCAAGAGCAAATGCATCACCAAGACGCTGAACCAGTTTGTAAGCTATATTACCAACCTCAAGACATGGAACGATCAATACGTTTGCCTTACCGGCTATATCACTTCCCGGAGCTTTTGTTTTAGCAACAGAAGGTACGATTGCAGCATCAGCCTGCAGTTCACCATCAATCTTCAACTGTGGATTTCTTTCTTTAGCCAATCTTGTAGCCTCAACCACCTTATCTACTACCTCATGCGAAGCAGAACCTTTAGTAGAGAAGCTCAACATAGCTACACGTGGATCAGCAAATCCGGCTACAGCCTTAGCAGTCTCAGCTGTACAAACAGCGATCTGAGACAACTGGTCAGCATCAGGAACAGGAGTCACAGCGACATCACCCATTACGATAACGCCATTCTCACCATATTCAGGATGCTTTGTTATAAGAAGCATGGCACCGCTCACACAAGTAATGCCGGGAGCACATTTTATAATCTGTAATGCAGGACGCAAAGTATCGCCTGTAGTACTCAGAGCACCGGAAATCTGACCATCAGCTCCACCGGTCTTGATAATCATACACCCAAGATAAAGAGGGTTCTTTACCAACTCACGGGCTTTCTCGATTGTCATTCCTTTTTTCTTACGCAATTCTGCTAATAGAGTTGCATATTCTTCTGCTTTAGGATTGTTTTCAGGATCAATAAGCGTAGCTTTATTTATATTCTTCAGCCCGAATTTTTCAGCCTCAGCATGCACCTCGCCAGGGTTGCCGATCAGGATAAGGTCTGCCACACCGTCAGCCAATACTTTATCGGCAGCTTTTAATGTGCGCTCCTCAGTGGCTTCGGGGAGTACAATGCGCTGTTTGTCACTTTTTGCGCGCTCGATGATTTTTTCTACTAAATCCATAGTTTGTTACTAATTATATCTATTTTGTAATTTCGACATTGCATTTCGGATGCAAAAGTAAGAAAAATATTCGTAAACATAATGGCTTTTCTATTATTTTTTTCTACTTTTGCAGACATTACCTACTATCATCTATTTTTATGATAAAATTTAAAGATATTACGACAGATGACAAAGATATAATACAGCGTTTCACTCTTTTTGGAGAACGTATGAATTGTGATCTGTCTTTCTCTAATCTAATCAGTTGGAGGTTCATTTATAATACACAATATGCCATTCTTGAAGATTACTTGATATTCCGTTTTTACGCTAATCATCATCTTGCATATATGATGCCACTGCCCCTGCCCAAATTACAGGAAGACGGCACCTACAAGGTTATCCCCTGCGACGAGTGTTCGGTGAATGTTATACGTGCCATACGCGATGATTCCATCGCCATGGGCCATCCGTTCCTTATGCTTGGCGTATGCAATTATATGAGAGGTGTGATAGAGAAGGCTTTCCCGGATACATTCAATATAAATCCTGACATGAACTACAGTGATTATATTTATACCCGTGAAAAGTTGACTAACCTTGCAGGAAAGAAACTTCAGAGCAAGCGCAACCACATCAACAAGTTTAAGAGTCTTTATCCCGACTATACCTATAAAGATCTTACACCCGATATGATACCGCAATGTCTGAAATTGGAAAAACAGTGGAGAAAAATTTCCAAAGAAGACGATAAAGAAGACGATCTGGACGAAGGCCTGTCAGAAGAGCTCCGTTCTATGACAAGAGCATTTCACAGATGGGAAAGACTCGGACTTATCGGAGGCACAATATGGATAGACACCAAACTCATAGCCTTCACCTTCGGATGTCCCATCAACCAGACCACCTTTGATGTCTGTGTAGAGAAAGCCGATGTCAATTACGAAGGCGCATTCACTATTATCAACCAGGAATTTGTAAAGCACCTTCCCGAGAAGTATGTATACATCAATCGAGAAGAAGACATGGGCAACGAAGGACTGCGTAAAGCCAAACTCTCTTACAAGCCCGATATCCTTTTAGAGAAGAACACCATTATGGAGAAGCACCCTCTAGCCGATTTCGAAGATCAAGAACGGATAAAGCAAGAGACACGTGATATATGGAAACTTGTATTCGAAGATTCCGAACAATTCATGGATCTCTACTTCTCAAAAGTATACAAAAGCGAATATAATATCTGTTGCCAGATCGACCATAAGGTAGTAGCTGCTCTCCAGACCCTACCCTATACCATGTACTATCATGGTCAGTTAGTCAAGACAGTATATGTCAGTGGTGTAAGTACACATCCCGACTACCGCAAACAAGATATCGGCAACAATCTTATGCGCCAGGCACACTTCCATGTTTATTTCCACGATGTTATTTTCTCCACCCTTATTCCTGCAGAAGAATGGTTGTATGGATGGTATGAGAGATGTGGGTATTCAAAGTGTATAACATGCCTGCCCGACCCCACGAATATCAAAGACATGAGCTTCGAAGATTTTGATAAGATCCAGAGAGGAAAACAATGCATATTACTACACGACAAAGAAGGCTTTGATATTATAAAAGAAGACATACGTCTGGCCGGCGAAGACTACGAACCCGAAGAAAAACCTATAAAGGGGATGATTCGTGTGGTTAACGCTACCAAGGCCCTTAAGATATACGCATCCACACACTTAGACGTCAGTTGCATTATCAGAGTATACGACAAGAATATACCTATGAACAATGCATATTATGTTATCAAGAATGGTAAGGTAAGACAGACCGACGAACCAAGCGAGTCGGCCATAAAGATGAGTATAAACGATCTTGCCGAATTTATATTTAGGGATGAGAATGTCGAAATGAACTTAATGTTGAATTAACGCACAACATCAAGCCATCTCTTGAGTAAGTATACTTTCCAGTTGCTCAGCCGAAAGGCGCAACTGGAATGTTCCTTTTATAGCCACAGATATATTACCGGTCTCCTCAGATACCACAATAGCTATCGCGTCCGACTCCTGAGATATACCCATTGCAGCCCTATGGCGCAATCCCAGATCCTTTGGTATATCCAGATTATGCGATACAGGGAGAATACATCCAGCAGCCCTTATACGCTTGTTGGCTATCACCATAGCCCCGTCATGAAGCGGTGAGTTCTTAAAGAATATATTCTCTATCAACAGCTGATTGATGTTAGCATCTATAGTATCACCGGTATCCACGATATCATCCAGCGGAGCAGAACGCTCTACCACAATCAGCGCGCCCACTTTATCCTTGCTCATACTCATACATGCCAGTACGATAGGTATGATGGCCGTCTTGTCCACATCCTTCTCGCGGTTTGAACTGGAAGAGAAAAAGTTAATAAACGTCTTCATTCTCTGATGAGCACCAAGCGTATATAAGAATTTACGTATCTCCTCCTGAAATAAGATTATAAGAGCAATAACACCAACGCTCACCAGCTTGTCCATTATGGCACCAAGCAGGCGCATCTCAAGCACTTGCGACACGAACAGCCATATTACCACAAATATCAATATGCCAATAAACACATTGAGAGAGCGTGATTCTTTCATCAGCCTGTATATGTAGTACAACATCAACGCTACCAGGCAGATATCTATTATGTCTTTTATGCCGAAATCGAAGAACATTCTTTTATTATTTGAGCATTTCGCTTACTATTTTTATAACTTCCACACACTCCTTCACATCATGCACGCGCAATATTGACGCGCCTTTCTGCAAAGCTATGGTATTAAGTATTGACGTACCATTCAGAGATTCGTCCGCAGTGAAACCGAGCAATTTGGATATCATTGACTTTCTTGATATGCCTACGAGTATAGGCAGTTCCATTTCACGTAACTTCTCCATTTCGCTCATCAACTTATAATTCTGCCTTATCGTCTTGCCGAATCCGAAGCCGGGGTCTAATATGATATCTTTCACACCAAGGTCGCGCAGCTGCTGTACCTCTTTAGAGAAACCGATCATCATATCATGAATATCCTTCTGTACAGACATCAGTATATACGGCACCTTCAACTTAGCCACCATTCTGAACATTGCAGGATACTCCTCCACCCCATTATTAGCAAGAGGAACATTTGCGATACCCGTTATTCCACCTTCCGAAACATCATTGATGATATCCGCTCCAAATTCTTCTACAGCCATCTCAGCCACCTCCGGCCTATATGTATCAATAGACAGGATAGCATCAGGCTGCTGCTTCCTTATTATCTCAAGAGCGTGCCTCATGCGTGCCATCTCCTCCTCAGAAGAAACCACAGCAGCACCGGGCCGTGTAGAGAAAGCGCCTACATCTATAATAGATCCGCCTTCCTTTATTATCTGGTCAGCACGCAGCGCTATTTCCTTTTCAGTCTGCTTACGGCTCCCTGCGTAAAACGAATCTGGTGTAACATTAAGGATACCCATCACTTGAGGTTCAGAGAGATCAAGCAAGCGTCCTTTTGCATTTATTGTATAGTTTATGAGGCCTTTCATTCAGTAATTAAGTTTCTTATAGATGCAAAAATAGGAATAAAATTCCGAAAAACAGTCTAAAAACATTTAGATTTTCCTATTTTCAATATTTTTATCTGTTTTGTTAACTATATATTTTTATTATTGTACCTTTGCACAAAATAAATTAATACATAACAAGACCATAATATGAAAAAGATTGCATTAATAACAGGAGCAACGAGTGGCATCGGCGAGGCATGTGCCCGTCGTTTCTCAGCAGGTGGATACGACTTGATACTTACAGGTCGCAAGCAGGACAAATTAGATTCATTACAGAGCGAACTTAATGCCGACGGCACAGATGTAAAGTTGCTTACCTTCGATGTACGCGATCGTAAAGCCGCTACCGAGGCAGTAAATTCTCTTACCGGCAAGTGGTGTGATATAGACGTACTTATCAACAATGCCGGACTGGCGTTAGGCTTAGAAAAAGAATACGAGTTAGACCCTGAGAAATGGGAGACGATGATAGACACCAACATCAAGGGAATGCTTACGATGACCCACCTTATAGTACCGCATATGGTAGAACGTAATCGTGGCCACATAATCAATATGGGCAGTCTTGCCGGCGAAGCAGCCTATCCGGGCGGTAATGTATATTGCGCCACCAAGTCAGCCGTTAAAGCCATCAGCGATGGTTTACGCATCGACTTAGCCGACACATGCATAAGAGTAACTAATGTCAAACCCGGATTGGTAGAGACCAACTTCAGTGTGACCAGATTCTATGGCAATAAGGACAAAGCAGACAATGTCTATAACGGCATCCATCCATTAAGCGGTAATGACATTGCCGATGTAGCATTCTATGCAGCAAGTGCCCCTGAGCATGTACAGATAGCAGAAGTACTTGTTCTTGCTACACACCAGGCTAACAGCTACGTGGTTAGCAAAGACCCAAACAGAAAAGAAACATTGAGCTAGATATTTATTTTGAACTGTTCGGAAATTCCGAACAGTTCAAAATATCAGAAGGCTTTTCAAGTTCATATTTACACGGTATTTTCTTTTTTCCACTGCTCCAAGTAGCTAGTGCAAAATCAACATGTGAGTTTGCAGCACATTGGCTATCATAAGCAGCATCCCCGATATACAGAGTATCTGATGGTGTAGCTCCTGTTCTATCAAAGTATGCAAGTATCGGGTCTGCCGACGGTTTAGGGTTTACCGTGTCAGTAACACAAATAGCGACATCAAAAAGGTGAAAGATCTTGCATAAAGCATCATCGTTATTTAACTCATCCCGTGTTCGTGAAGTAATCAATCCTAATTTATAATGCTTTTGCTTGAGATTTCTAACTACTTCATCAATTCCATCAAACAAGGTTATTTCGTTTCTATGCTCCTGAAAATTCTTACCCCACAGCTTAAAAGCTTCTTCCGGATTTTCTGCTCCTAGTTTCTGCATGGTGGTGACGCCGGGTATTCCTAATACGAAGTTTAGTTCATCTTTCTCAAAATGTTTACCAAAAAGTTCTTGTATAGTTTGTTGCCATGTATTTATGACAGCACTTTCATTGTCAACCAAGGTGCCGTCGATATCAAATAATATATGTTTATATTTCATATCTTGTTAAAATCAATTTTTATTTGTAATAGCGCAAAGATAGTAAATATCTTATAGAGATAAAGTAAATGACATTAAATTATATACAAAGTAATAACGTTATACCCTTAAAATCAAAATCATTAACAAAAGAATAACGGCATCTACTACTATTATTCTCAGATGGAGTACCACCGGCTTTAGCTTTCACACTTTCTTTCTCACCAACATATGCTTTTGTAGAATCAAAATAAAATATTACAAAGGAATAGGACATTATCAAAAATAATATGTTTTAGTTTTCTTAACAAAGAATATTTGTTGTAGAACTAAAAAAGCTATTAATTTGTTGTGTTAAATAAAGTTGACAGGTATGAAAGTCTAGTTTAACCTCAAAGTCACTCATGAGAATGATTTGTAAAAGACCAATACTAGAGGTTGATTTTAACCTAAATGTAATTAAAGGAAGAATGACAAGAATATTATTTATAATCATAGCAAATTTAATAGCTCTGGGTTATGCAAAAGCTAACGACGGAGTGTTTCGTATCAACGGTAATGAGTTGGTACCTATCCACAATACAGATATAAAGGTGTCGAAAGAGATCCTGAGTATCAAGAAAATTTCAGAAAAACAAGTAGCGGTGTCTGTCTATTATGAATTTGACAATCCAGGTGAAGGACAACTCATAAATGTAGGTTTCGAGGCCAGGCCGCCACAGGAAGACGAAGAGCCCCTTGCTGACGATACTTTCAAGAAGGTACCGGCAAATGCGCCACACCCATTTATGCATAATTTCACTGTAAGTATGAACGGTAAGATACTGCCATTTACAAACAAAGTGGAATATAACCAGAAGTACGGCTCTACAAAGATGTATGTCTATCTGTTTAATGCAGATTTCGTTACCGGTAAAAATATAATCCGGCATTCTTATATCTGCGACTTCTCTGAGAACGTAAGTTCCTTTTATGAATTTAGTTATGTGCTCGATGCTGCCAAACGATGGGCCGGAGGTAAGATTGGTGACTTCACGCTGATTGTTGATATGGGAGACTTTGCCTCTTTAGGCATTCCTGAGACCTTCTTTGATAACATATCCGATTGGACGATGGTGGGTAACGGCAAAATAATTGATTTTAAGAAGAGTATGAAGGACAAAGAAGATTATTCTCCGGATAGTCTGATGAAATGTTATATCCGTCAGGGAATGATCGTTTTTCACAAGACAGACTTTGTACCCATGAGTAATCTGAATATATTCTGTCTGGATGGTATATGCACAATAACAACAGAGAATATAAATAATGATCTGTTTGATGCCCGAAAATATAAAGATGAGTTTTTCTGTCATATTCCATTTACAGACGTAAAACCAAAAATGAAGGCAAAGGATGAATATAGTGCCAGAGTATTAAGGAATATCCCATTTGCTCGAAGAGGATATATATTCAAGGATCAGAGTCTGCAAAAATTCTTTGAAGCGATGGAGTGGTACATGCCAGATCCGAATTATCGACCCTAGTCTGTCCTAATAGATGCAATATACAATGCCATTTGTTTTAGCCATACTTATTGTGTCAAGTACAAAAAACATTTTCACTTCCATAAATAAAAGAATAGAATGAAAAAAATCTTGTTAATGATCATGCTTATTGCGTTTTCCCAAGATACATTTAACAGTTAATTGCAACGATATTAACATGGCAATAATAAAAATGCAAATGCGATTATCTTTGTAGCATATGCCGCCAGGTTTCTCTATTTGTTGTCTTCTAAATATCTGACAATCTTTTTCTTTAATTCAGAAAAACTATCTTCAACCGATCTATTTGCGGTATCTATTTTAATGTAATCACTTTCCCATACGTCATATTCCCTATTCTGAATTTCGTCCCATGTAGGGAGTCGTAGTCCTGCTACTTCATTATCTCTTGTTTCACACCGTTTCTCGTGTTCTCTCTTGTTGGAGCAAATTACTTCAATATTGATGTACAGACATTTGTTTTGGATGGCGACTTTTTCCCATTCTTGGCGGGTAAGATTTATGGGATTGCATGAGTCCGCAACAACATGATGCTTCAGGTCTAAATTGTCATTTGCTATTCGATATGCCAGACGGTATCCTTCTCCTTGTACATCTAGGTCGCATAAATCTCGTAAAGATTGTTCTATTGTGTCAATTCTCAAATAGAAAGCATTATACTCTTTTGATATGAGTTTTGCCAGCGTCGATTTTCCCGAGGCGGGCAATCCGGATAATATAAATAGGATGGGTTTACCAAGTTTCATCATGATTCCTGCATAAAATAAAGTTTAATGTTAAGCGGTTCATTTGTGATGCAAAGATAACTAAATTTATTGTTATTGCATGAAGACGATTATAAAAATATTTATGGTTGTTTGTTATTTAGATCATTCGGATTCTATTAAGTTACCATGGTCAATAATGAGTTTGAGATCGCCATACCTGAACAATCTGCATTTTAACATTCGATTGTCGGTTCAACATGATTTTCTTTCAAAAACTTGGTAAAATTTAAATATTGTGTTATCTTTGCCATTAAAATATCTAGTTATGACATACGATCAACTTGACTTTGCGACATATTGCATAGGCTTATTATCTTCTAAATTGAAGATGAATCAGCGGGATGTCTATGACAAGCTGAAGTCCTCCGGTATCTTGAGAAGCTCACCATGGCTCAGGAGTTTCCTGAACGCTACTACAATAATATATTGTTTCTTGATCCGGACATAGATATTCATCTATAGAATTAACAGAAAGAATATGATAAGAATCTTTCTATATAGGTAGAGATACGAAAAGAAAATTGAGATTTCTTTCTAGATTATACTGAATTAGATATGAAAAGAAAGCATAAGCTAAAATATGATATAGCAATAGTATTTGTTTATAACTGTGAATATTTTAATATTATGTAATGTAGTGTAGTAACATTTAAAACATAAATACGGAAGTGCTATTTAAAACATCAAATAATACTATTAAAACTTGTCATAAACCTTTTTTTCACTCTTTTTGTCGAGAATAATAAAAAGCATAAAATTGCAGTAATGTAATAAATGCCAGTTTATATAAAAAGACCATAAATAATCATATAAGTATAGCATTGAAGTTATTAACAGATACAGATAATGACAAATTTTGAATTGAACAAAACAGGACCAATGTATATTAATCGCCCACATTTTAGATATTCCAGAGTATACCGGTTCATCGTCAATTTTGGTGCGAATTTGCTACTGCCAAATTCTTCCAAAAAAAACATCCATTAACTCGTTTATTATCACCTGATTATGTTGCGTAAGTCAATCTTTTGTATCTTAGTACTCTGATTTAGAGCACTTTATATGAAACAAAAAGCAGATCAATACAACTATAATTTAGGGTTTTCAAACTTAGTATTAACACATATCATAGGCTACGTTGGTTTGAAATTTCACAATGCGTGTGTTAATCAAGACTACGTAGTAATAGAATCTTGTGCTAAACATTATTATGACGTATGTCCTAATTGTGCGAAGAAAAGCTATTCTGTCCACTCAAAATATACCAGAGTTTTATTGGACCGGCCTATTTGTGGTAAAAAGCTATCCATTAAATTGACCACAAGAAAATTTCGTTGTACAAATTCTAAATATCCTCAGTCTATCTTCTCAAAGCAGCCGTATGGTATAACTCGTAGATATGGAAGGAAAATCTTACCCGCTTTATACTCATTGCAAAATATGCTTATAGAGATGTCTTCAAATAAAGCTGCTTTAATTACACCCTTATTAGGTATACCTCAAAGTTCATCAACTTGCTTACGAATAGTAAATGGCATTACTGAAAAGCCTATCAACAAAGCTGATATTAAACATATATGTGTTGACGACTTTGCTTATAAAAAAGGAATATCTTATGGTACCGTTGCCGTTGATGCAGATACACATCAGGTTCTTGATATGATTGAAGGTAGAAACAAAGCAGACGTTGTTGACTATCTAAAAGAATATCGTCATGCCGAAATAGTTGTAAGAGATCGCTCTTCTTCCTATTCGGCAGCAATTAACGAAGCCATATCAAATGCGCAACAAATAGCAGATCGTTTTCATTTAGTCAAAAATTGCAGCGAACGTATTGAAGTTCAAATCAAGTCTATGTATAAGTCTATTATTCAAGAGTTATCAAAAGCGTCCGAAACAAATGACATAGATACAACATCTAATAACCACACCCTAGAATCCATAATACATAAGATTAAACCTGATCCTAATTAACATCCATACACATCAGATTTGTCAACCAAAATAGAAACTGTTTATAATGAGGTACAACGTTTGTATGGCTTAGGTATATCAAACAGGAGAACCGCCAAGATTGTTGGACTTGATAAATCTACCATTAATAAATATGTACTGCTAAATGAGCCACCAAGAAAGCATAAGATCTATAAAGTTGATTACAATAGTCGTATAAACATAATTGAATATGGTAACAAAGGCTTATGTATTAAGGAAATACATAAAACAGTACTGAATTCAGGGTTTAAAGTAGCGCTAAGTTCTTTTTATGTGTGGTTTGCAACAAGATACAAGAACTATACAAAACAGATGCAACAAACGGAACTTACAAATAAAGATAATTTAATCCAATCACCCTTCGTAAAAATGTTTAAGTCAATAACATATATGAAGTTGAATATATATATTTGCAATCCCAATTATGGCATTAATACAAAAACTGGAGAAATTGGCAAAGAGCGTATAAAGTTTGATAAACTAATAGAATCATCCTCAATTCTATCATCTTTAAGAGATGCCTGTTTGGCATTTAGAAATGCTGTCGGGAGTGACAATGTAAAAGAATTAGATGAATGGATCGATACATATAAGGAGTCAACATATCAAGAACTATTTTTTTTGTAGAGGTTTGGTTTCTGATTATGATGCCATAAAGAATGCTATTTTTAGACCTTTTAGCAATGGATTGGTTGAGGGAATAAACAATAAGATTAAAGTTGTCAAGCTTAGCATGTATGGGAGGGCCAGTAATAAGTTACTGAAAATTAAAATGTTCCACGCTTGTACGGGCTAATTCGCTGCACCAAAATTGACGATGGACCGCAATACTCTGGAATATCTAGTTATTGCGCTTGCCAAAAATTGAATGAAAAAGATTTATATTCTCATACTACAAACAGTAATATCCATTACTTTTGCTGAGTTATCCAGATTATTTAACTAGTAAACTATACACAAAAAGGACTGCCATATAGACAGTTTTTTAACAGCTTCTTTTATAGTGCAATATTAGAGCATCTAGCTTTCAAGTGCACTTTAAATTTTGATATAAAGATTAATCCATTTATCATATTGTAATAAGAAAGTTAGATAAATCTTCCATTGTTGATATATTCTTTACCTTTGCTTCTTTATTTGACCTAATACATTTTTTATGTCTACTAGCCCAAACCGCATCCATCATACTATATTTCCACTTTTTGTTTCATTCCACATAATCATAAAACTTAAACTATGTGGGGCAATTAAATCTGCTCAAAAATTTCTCAACATTTTATAAAATGAATCTTTTCTATGTTTACCAATCGATTGCCTAATAGCTAAATCCGAACAACTTTCCACCATCGTCCTCATCATTAAGTACCAAACACTTCTCCTCTTCCTTAAAAGAATGAAGAATATCGGCAGGTATATCATCTTCAATAGAAGAGAAAATATATTGGAGGTGATACTGTTGACAATATCTGCGGGCAGTCTCGATAAACAATTTTTTCTTGCGATTGTCGAGACCTTCGAATACTCCATCATGATAAACGAACCGGAAGAACGACTTATTACTATAAACCGAAAGCACAGCTAGGTCAAAAGCTACACAAAGCATCTTCCTATAACTATTGCCAAGACCTTCTGCAGTTGCATCCGAATTCTCATCTGGAGCTACTTCCACTTTAAAATCAACATTTCCACTAGAATTAGGCTTTACATAAAGTAAAGCACTCATGCCGAAGATGGAATAAAAGATATCATTAAAATTAGTCTTTACAACAGAAGGAATATCTCCAGATTTAGAAACTTCTGATTTTATATCCTTAGATGTTAAAATAATCTGTTGACTAACTTCTTCTATTTTTTCATCCATAGAAGACATCGTGTCAATCGACTGAAGTTGAACCTCAAGACGAGATATATCGCCTTCCAGTGATGCCAATTTTTTTTCAAAAATCTTAAACTTACGAAATGTGTCTTTATCTTGCAGAACAGAAAGTTGCATGTTGCGCTGATTATCCAATTTTTTCAACTCATTACGTATTAAATCAAGTTGAGCTTCATTATTCACTATCTGCTCACGAAGATACTTATTACGCTCTTTAGTAACCTTTACATTAAAATCTAACAGTTCCTGATAATTATGGGCTAAACTATGAGGCATAATAACTTTGACCTCCTCATAGAGTTTCTTCAGTTGTTCTATGTCGAAAGTAGGGATATTCTTAATCGATGACTTCATCTTTTCCAAATCGTATGACAAAGCATACTCTTTAGTATTCAGTTCTGATATTTTCCGCTCAGTTTCAACTACTAAATCTTTACCGATTATTCGTTCTTCAGAATAGAAACTGAAGGTGTCTATTTTCTTCTGCATCTCGTCGCGCTCAGATTTACGCAAATCAAGCGCGCTCTTCACCTTATCATAATCATCAGCAGAGATAGTCTTGCCTTCCCTGATTGCCTTAATCTCTGTCTTTAGTTCTTTCTGCTTATCATCCAAATCATATTTTTTTAACAAAGCCGAGCTATCATATCCTAAGAGTTCAAAAACAATAGGCTTCCACTGCTCATGCTTGCTTTTCATAAACTTTCCAAGTTGGAACTCATTATAATAATCCATCTGCGTACGAAGGAAAAAAGATACCGTCTTGCGATAGTCCCAATTTGTCAGTACATCAAAGCCTAACTTATCGTTAAGATATTTCTTGGCCACTTTCAGGCTCAAATCCTTCTTATCCCAGTTGGTAGCCAGACCACAATCCTCACTTGCCTCATGTTCCTTGAATGATATTTTTGTCGCAGCAGCAACGGATCTTCTTATTGTAAGATACATTTTAGAATTCAATAGTAACTCCAAATAGAAGATATGATTAACAAACTGCTCCGGGTATCGCTTTAAAAAAAAATTCTTGTCGATTTCCTTAAGAAGCATGAAGTCAATCACATCAATCAAAGTAGACTTGCCCAAATTATGGGAGTCTTTATCCATATCATAATAATGTGTGACATGGCCCAATACTACATTCAACCCATCATTGAATGTAATATCATGAAAACGACTATCATTACAATATAATCTATGGAGTTTCATGATCTGACAAGTTTTATTATATCCGAATTCGTAATATAGAGTATCTTACCCAACATATAAAGAAAATCAAGAGCATATATAATTACAGGCTTTACTGCATTACCAAGAGCAGTTAAGACATAATTTTCCACCTCTACATACTTTTGCACAGGGCAAGAGAGAAGAGACTTAATGATTAGCCCGCCAACATTAATGACAGACATATCCAAATTCATATATTTATCAGGTTTAAGCATGACTTTACTTTTTACGACCTATATCACAATTCCAATACATATAGTGAACAAATACCCTTACTAGTGCCCTTACACGGAAAATATCATCGTCTGGCTTTTCACCGGCAATATTTCGTATAATTGATTCCAATATATCCTCAAATGTATAAGAATCTTTATTTTGGAAAATATATCCTCGCAAATCTGACACTGTATTGATATAATATTGAAGCAATTTTACATTTCTTGGATCCTTTAGAAAGTCATCTATAATATCGAAAGACTTCAGAGAATTATCGCGAATGTCAGCAAAATAATCTTCACTTACATTATTCAACTTATTCTTTTCTTTCTTATTAATATAATCAAAATTATCCTCCTTAATGGGAGATATCTGAGCCCAATCCTTATTGTTACTAAATAGTAATATAACTTTTTGGATATCTTCTTCAAAGAATCTATCAGGAAGGAAATTCCGCAACAGTCTGTATTTACGGATTAAATCATTATACTCATTCACGTAAGCTGTTAAGTCCTCAATACCTATAATATCAGCATATTGGATACCTAAACCTTCCTTCAGTCGTTTCTTTATTTGGGGATGAATACCGCCCGTAAGTTTTCGATTGGTAAACATCAAGTAGCAATCAAAACTCTCTCCTGTATCAGCTTTTATATTATTAATTCGTTTAATCTCACGGTTCACTATACTTGAGCTATTTTCGAAAAAATTTTTATCTGAACAACTGCTATTAACAGTAGAGATATGCTTAGCCTGAATGATTATTTTACCTTTCCATGGCTTTACAGTTGATGGATAGCATTGTGCTGTTCCTTCAAATGAGCTATCGCGTGCACCATCTCTTCCCTTAGTAAATTCATGAGTACCAGGTCCAAGAATTTTCCTGCAAATATCGACTACAAGATGTTCAAACTCATCATCACCAAGCAGGTCAAATGCATAACTTTGATACATAATCATGATTTAATTTATTATTATTTTATCTCAATTCGCAAAGTTACACCTTTTAAATGAAAAAAGCAAGTAGGAAATAAAAAAAAGTTTTGCTTGCCTATAAAAACATTAATTATTGTACTTTGAGCGACAAGTACCATCATAACAGGGTCTAAAAAAATAGATGCTTTTCTTCAATCTGTATCTAACAATTTTCTTATTATAATTATCGGCTTTCTATATATTTATTTTCAAGAGGGGGGAGGGAAATTCGACCTAACTATTTTTTAGTTAGTTAATATCGTTGGCATCATTATGATACTACAATAATCGTAACAAACTCAATTTAATCAATTATAAGGTTATATTTTATTAATATATAAAATTTTAAAGTGTAATAAACAAGTTGTTTTATATTTATTACATATATTTGTATACTAGTGTCCCGTTAAAATCGAGACACTAGTAACTTCAAAATATAATTAAGTAATATGGAAAAATATGTAGATATAAAAAGTCCTTTTACCGGAGGTAAGGTCAAAGAGATAAGTACTATCGAGACTCATGAGTTTCGAAAGGAAACATATGATGTACATGTTCGTTATTATGTATGTGAGGATACCGGAGAAAAGTTTACCACGACTGAACAGGATGAGTTCCTTTTCAATGATTTGTACTCTCAATACAGAGTAAAACATGGCATACCTTTTCAAGAGGATATAAAAAACATAAGGCTACGTTATGGATTGAATTATCAGCAGATTACTAAAATATTGGGATTTGGTGCTAACCAGTATGCGCAATATGAAAAAGGACAAATACCTTCTGAGTCTAATGGAAAAATGATCTCAGCCATTCAAAACAGAAATATTATGCTCAATATCCTGAAAGAGAGCAAATGCGAATTCGCTGTACAGGAATATAATAAAATAGTAAGCATAATAGAAAAAAGTAAAGAGGCTAATGAAGTAGATGAACTGCAAAACATTATTTATAGGAATACCAAACGCTCTATTTATAATGGATTTGGAGCAATGAATATTAATAAGCTAACTGAAATGATAAAGTTCTTCATAAGTAAAGAAGAGTGTTTGTTCCCTACTAAACTTAATAAGGAGTTATTTTATGCTGATTTTAGACATTACCAACTGCATGGGATTTCTATAAGCGGGCTCAACTACAAAGCTATTCAATATGGACCGGTGCCAGTACATTATGATACCATATATGATAATATTGAAGGCATCAACAAGAATATAGTAATGTCGCATAATAATGAAAGTTCCTGTTTGACATGCGATAATTTTAATATAGAAGCTTTATCAGAAAGTGAAATTAATACATTGAATGAAGTTATCAAAGTTATACAACCTATGACTACAGAGGAGATAGTAAATCATAGTCATAAGGAGGATGCTTGGATAAACTACCATAATGAGAATAAAATAATTCCATATACTGAAGCTTTCAGCTTAAAATTGTTTTTGTAAACTTTGATTTCCTTATTTCAGTTTTGCCTTCAGTCAACATTCAACTAACTTATACTGAGTGGATTCGGCTGAAGGCAAAATTATCTTATCAACTTCCAATACTTACCAAAATAACTACCAAAAGCATTGGTAACAACTTACTTTCTCATTTCTTTACAAGCGTGCGACCAAGGTCAAACGATCGTGCGACCTAGGTGAAAAGATCGTTTGACCTTGGTCGAAAGTTCGCAGAGCATAGCTTTTGAAACTTTATTGCTACCCTTTCATGTGTCGTTTGCATAGCTTTTGAAACTTTATCTATAAGGCCTGCATTAGACGGTTTTTTGCTTTTTATTGGCTTAATATGACCTTACCTTTGCAGCCGAAATGAAAAATATTATCAGATTGGCGTACAAGATGCTGCATCGAACCAGATTCGTGGCTGCACTCGAAGATCAAAACGTTCTGCTTCGAGATAAACTCAATCTTGTCGAAACCCAAAAGGAGGATGACGAGGAGAGCAAATATATAAAGAGATCTAAAAACTATCTGCGACCGGTAAATGATATGGATGCTTTCGTAAAAGAGCATTATGAGGTAAGGCATAATGTTGTGACGGACGTGTACGAATACCGATCTAAAGCAGATGGCAAGGGGGCATTTTTTAAAGTGGTGGACGAAAATGAACTTAACTCTGTGGCTATTGAGGTACAGCATGCAGGCATATTCACGCTCGACCGTTTCGTGAAACGTCTGTTTAAGTCAAACTTTGCTTACAAGTATCATCCGGTTACTACTTATCTTAACAGCGTAAGGGGTATATGGGACGGCAAAGACCGTACAGCTTCACTGCTGCAACGTATAAATATGTCGGATTATGCTTTGAATATGGGACGCATATGGTTGCGTGCTATCGTTGCTCAATATCTGGGAATAGATAAGAGTCATGCCAACAGTGTGATGCTCATGTTGGTGTCTACTGCTCAGGGCAAGAATAAGAGTACTTTTCTGCGTAAACTGCTACCGCCGGCTCTTCAGGATTATTATACAGACGACTTCTCGCTGAACATGAAAGGCAACGCACAACGTAAGATGGTGGAATTTGCAATAATAAATGTAGATGAATTTGATAAAGAGGATCCTAAGAAGATGCCGGCGTTGAAAACTTTGATGCAGACGATGAAACCGAGCTTTATTGGTGCTTATAAGAAAAATTTCAACCGCCTGCCACGCATCGCTTCTTTTACAGGCACCAGCAATAAACGTGAATTACTGACCGACCGTACAGGTAGTCGTAGATTCCTTATTCTGGAACCTGATGGTAATATCAATACCGAAGGTATAGAATACGACCAACTATACGCGCAACTTATATATGAGGTGGAGCACGGTGAACAATATTACTTCGGCGCTAAAGAAGAAAAGGTGATGCAAGAGCATAACAAGACGTATTATGTGCATGCGCCTATTGAAAATCTGTTTTCGAATTTCTTCCGCAAGGCTAAGGATGGTGAGAAGGGAATGCGGATGACGGCAGAGACAATACTGAAACATCTGAGCAAACACGACACTAAAATTACACGTGGCATGTCACCGTCACAGTTGGGCAGACACCTGCGACTGCTACAGATACCTATGCACCACTCTGCCACGCAAAACGAATACTGCGTAATACCCCTATAAAAATTTGCCTTCAGCCGAAACTATTAATTATCAATGATTTAAGTCACGGCTGAAGGCATTCTTGATTTTAATAATTCAATTAAATCTTATCACCTGTCTTGAGATATACGTACTGAGTACCTAATTTTTCTCTGTGAATCTTTGGATATTCTTCTGCGGCCAGATTGTTAAGAAGTTTGCGCGCTTTGTATACGGTGATGTCCAACTTCTCACGAAGAGTCTTATAGGTAATGAAAGGATGCTCCTTGAAAAGTTGATCGACAGCAAGTAGCAGTTGTGCACGGGTAACAGTATCAGATCGCCCCACTGCATTCGACTCATTAAATGAAGCCTTTACAGTGCGTACAGCATTCTTAAACTTAACATCGGGTGTAATATTCACGCCTTTCACTTCAATATAATGGGCAGTTATATCTTTTGGATCGGTAAAATGATATGGAACGAGTTTCCCATCTGAATTACGTTTTTTCTTCAATCCCAGTTTAAGAGACAATCGTCCTATCCCTTTAATGTTAATACTACAGTTCTGAAGTAGAAGAAAAGGGAGCCGCTCGGCGAGTGCCGTGATAGTCTCTTCGAAATGTGCTGCCTGCAGTCCGGTATTTCTTACCAGATATTCACGAAGTTCTTCATGGCTCATATTACCACCGGCCGTTACAGCTCTGACATGATATTCCTGATCATCGCCTTCCTTAAGAGGATTTTTATTAATTGAGTAGTTTATTATTCCCATATTTTTATAGGTTTATAAAGTAAAATTATGCACAAGGTTATCACTTATACTTTTATTAATACGGTTTACACTTGCATTATAAATAATAATGCCAAAGTTACAAGTAACAAATAAGGTTTCAAAAATAATAGCCGCCAATTTCTGTGATTTCAATATTATTGATTTAAAATGAATAGCCAAAACTTACATAAGGATAAATTAAAGCAGCGCGATCTACACCATGTTCGCGTCTACCAAGATCATCATTTCTGCTTAATGCTATACCGGGATTAAAACCAGCCCGAAACATGAATCCTTTCTCTGTTTGATATCTATAGCCGATATCAAGAAACAAGAAATTTCTGATTTATCATTTTCATATTCATGTGGATTATTTTTGTATACACAATGGTATCGTCCAAAACTAAATCCACCTCCTAACTCTAAGTGACTTTTATTTTTAAAAAACAAATAATTTAAACCTATAGGGATTGTCCATCCTGTGGTATGGCTAGGATTGCTATCGAAAAAATCTTCAGAATGAGAATCTGTAAAAGCCAGACCTAAACGAAATCCCCAATTTGTATTTTCATTAAAACGGGTATCGTAGTGAACACCAAAACCGGTAGATGCACCCAAAAACTCTCCAAAAACACACTGTTGGGCTTGCGCACTTACGAAACTATTTACTACAAAAAGCTCTATTAATATTAAAGATAAGCGTCTCAAAGAATTATTTATATATATATTCATCATAAAAATATTACATGCCATTTATTCCTTATCTAAGAATATACTTCTATATTTTAGATTATTAATTAGAAGGCAAACATAATCACAGGTATGCAAAATTATAAAAAATAAAACAAAAAGGCGACCTTTTTTGTAAAACATTTCTTTTATTAACACCTCTTGTTATTAAATTCTTCAGGGTAAATTTCTATTTTTATTTTAATATCAAGGGCTGCAAAGACACAAAAAATAATGTGATTTGAAATCGGGAATTGAATAAAAATAAGTAACTTTGCAGTCATAAATATTCGAATAATGGAAATATCTGAACTTTATCGTATTTTTCTGCAACACACTCAGATAACTACTGACAGTCGTGATTGCCCTAAGGGGTCTATGTTCTTCGCCTTAAAAGGAGAATCTTTTGATGGTAACGCGTTCGCTGATAAGGCTCTCAACCTGGGATGTGCTTATGCAGTGATTGACGAGAAGCAGTTTGCCAAGGAGAATGACAACCGCTATATTCTGGTAGATGACTGTCTGACCACTCTGCAGAAGTTGGCTAACTACCACAGACGACAGTTGGGTACTAAAATTATCGGTGTTACGGGCACTAATGGCAAGACTACGACCAAGGAACTGATATCTACTGTGCTCGGCGAGAAATATAATGTGCTGTACACTCTGGGTAATTTCAACAATCATATAGGTGTGCCAAAGACTCTGTTGCGTCTCACTAAAGAGAATGATATCGCCGTCGTTGAAATGGGGGCAAATCATCCCGGTGAGATAAAAACGCTGGTGAACATTGTGGAGCCGGACTATGGTATAATAACGAATGTAGGCAAAGCTCATCTTGAGGGTTTCGGATCTTTCGAGGGTGTGATAAAGACTAAGGGCGAACTGTACGACTTTCTGCGTACTAAGGCAGAAAGTGTAGTATTCATCGATAATGAGAATGAGCATCTGGCTAAGATATCACACGACCTAAACCTGATAAAATATGGTACCGCTGATAATGACAGTCTGTGTGCCAACGGTAAGGTGGTATCGTGTGCGCCGTTCCTCAACTTTGAATGGAGGCATGGTGCAGGCGAATGGCACAAGGTGCAGACGCATCTTATAGGAAGTTATAACATATACAATATGCTAGCTGCTGCATGCATCGGTCTTTACTGTGATGTGACGCCCGAACAAATAGACCATGCGCTTGCCAACTATGTGCCAAGCAACAACCGCTCTCAGTTGACTGTAACTGCTCATAACAAACTGATTGTGGACACATATAATGCTAACCCTACGAGTATGAACGCTGCGCTGAAGAACTTCCGTGACATGGATGTTGACCATAAGATGGCTATTCTGGGTGACATGCGCGAACTGGGTGATGTAAGTGCTGAGGAGCATCAGAAAGTTGTAGACTTCCTCAAAGACAACGGCATTGATAATGTATGGTTGGTCGGCGATGAATTCGGAAAAACGAACTGTGAATTCCGTAAATTCAAGAATGTGGATGATGTGAAAGCAGCTATCAAAGAGAAACAGCCTGAAGGGTATTATATACTGATAAAGGGCAGCAACGGTATAAAACTGTTCCAGTTGCCGGAACTGCTATAGTAAGGACACAAAAAAGCCGCTTCGTAATGAAAGCGGCTTTTTTGGCCCCTAACCCGTAGGCTTTTCTGATTAATTTTACATTAATAATTTACCTGAAAGAATTTAATATATCAGCTACAATCTGAGGCGCAGTCAAATGGTTTTCTTTGAGTATTTTATCTACGGAATAACGATCGATAAATTCTTTTTTTATTCCGAAGTTTAACACTTTCATATCGTCCGCACCATAATAACGGGCTATTTTTTCACCGAAGCCACCGTCCAAAGCACCATCTTCTAATGTGACTACTAAACTGTGGTCTTTCTTCAGGTTATTCAAAAGATCCACATCCATGCCTGTAATATAACGTGGGTTGATAAGAGTAGCACTAATACCTGCTTCTTTTTTTAGTATTTCAATTACAGATTCACCCAATTGATAGAATGATCCTAAACCAAGAATAGCGACTTTAGAGCCTTTTTTAGTTATTCTATAACGATTCAATTGGTCAAAATTTTCATTTATTTTCTCACCGGTTGAAATGACGCCACCATAATACGGTACACGAATTGCTACAGGATGTGAGGTTTGCTTGATACCCCATTCCATCATTGCAAAATATTCTTCTTTATTTGTTGGTGCTAAATAAACCATATTGGGAATATTGCTAAGCAATGGAATATCAAAAATTCCAAGATGAGTTACATCATTCATGGAAGAAATAGAAGCCCAATAGACTAAAATCAATGCTGAATTATTATTGATGCATAAATCCTGCGACAGTTGATCATATGCGCGTTGTATAAATGTGCTAATTACTCCATACACAGGTTTAGCACCATTAGCAGCTAAACCTGAAGCCATTGCGACTGCGTGTTCTTCAGCGATACCGACATCCAGAAACTGCTTGCCGGCTTGTTTCCTTCTTTCTTGATTGAATCCGAGAACAGTAGGAGTGGCTGATGAAATAACGACAATAGTTTTGTCTTCTTTCATCTTTTTCAAAAGGTATTTAGCCGTTAAGTCACTATAGTTTTCGCTATTATTGCTAGAATTCGGTTTTCCTGTTTCCAAATCAAACGGACCTCCAGCGTGAAAACGTTCTTTGTTTTCTTCAGCAAATTTGTAACCTTTGCCCTTTACGGTGTTAATATGCACAACTACAGGGTGGTCAATGTCTTTTACTTTTTGAAATGCTTCAATCAAAGATTCTACATTATTGCCCTCCTTTACATACAAATAATCAAATCCAAAAGTTTTGAAGAAATTACATTCGGCTTTGCCTTCTGTATCACGAAGCAACTGCAGATTTTGATACATTCCTCCGTGATTTTCAGCAATCGACATTTGGTTGTCATTTACGAGAATTATAATATTCGAACCGAGTTCGGCAGCATTGTTCAATCCTTCATAAGCTTCGCCACCACTGAGTGATCCGTCACCTATTACAGCTATGATATTTTCTTTATTTTCCTTCAAGTCACGTGCTTTTGCCAGACCGGTAGCAAGACTAACCGATGTTGAGGTATGCCCGATTACAAAAAAATCGTGTTCACTTTCGCTCGGCTCAGAGTAACCTGATGTGTCATCATATTTTTCCGGGTCTAGAAAAGCTTCTTTTCGTCCCGTAATCATTTTATGAACATAGCTTTGGTGAGAAACATCATATACTATTTTGTCGATCGGAGAATTAAATACATAATGAAGAGCAATGGTTGCTTCAACCATACCCAGATTGGGACCGATGTGTCCTCCGTGTTCACTTAATTTCTTCAACAATGTCGCACGAACTTCATCCTTTAATACCTCAAGTTCACTGACAGATAATTTTTTTACGTCACTCGGACTTTCTATTCTTTCAATATACATATAATTTTACTTATTTCGAATTAATTGACTTATTAATATTTGAGTATAATATTCAAACGCTCTCCTTATATTCATTTGGAGTTACGCCAACACATCTTTTAAAAAACCGACTAAAATGCTGAGGATATTCAAATCCTAATTCATAAGCAATTTGACTCACAGATTTACTTTTATCACATATCTTTTCTTTCGCCACTTCTATCAATTGTAATTGAATGTGCTCTCGCGGACTTTTGCCAGTTTCTTTCTTAACTAAATCCCCAAAATAGTTAGGAGACAAATTAAGCTTGTCGGCACAATATTTTACAGTTGGCAAACCTGATGATTGGGGCAAATCAGACCTAAAATAGATATTAAGTAATTTTTCAAATCTGCTTAATATATCACTATTTGTATGTTTACGAGTTATGAATTGACGTTCATAAAAGCGTGTACAATAATTTAAAAACAATTCTATATTAGATATAATCAACTTTTGACTGTGATTATCAATATTATGGTTTAGTTCCAATTGAATATTATTAAAGCACTCCAGTACAATCTTACGTTCCTGTTCTGAAAGATGTAGAGCTTCATAAACTTCATATAAAAAAAAGGTGTAATTTTGAATTGAACGTCCTAATGAAGAGCCTTTCAACAAATCAGGATGAAACATCAGTGCCCATCCTTTAGGTTGATGAGGTTGTCTATTTTCAATAGAAAGGACCTGATTTGGAGCAAGAAAGACTAGAGTGCCTTCTTGATAGTCATAATAATTTCTTCCATATTTCAAATCGCCACATTTCATATCTTTCAAAAAAACGGTATAAAATCCAAAACTTTGAGCAGAAGGAAGTTCTTCATTATATGTGGTCTTTGAAAAATCTATAAATGAAACCAATGGGTGTAGTGTTTCAATACCCATTGCCTTATTATATTCATCTATTGTTTTATAAATTCTAATATTATCCATATACCTTTCATCTTTTATTTTATGCAAAAATACTCTTTTCTACTTAATATACAATAAGTTATGAAGAATAACAGTAATATGTATACAATAATCTGTAATATGTATTCTTCCTCGAAATCAATCTATTTAAAATGTACCAATCTGTTCAATTCACAGATAAAATGATGATAAGGTTCTGCGACAGTGAAACAGGAATACTTAACAACCGCTGAATAGATATGTGAGCCATTATTAAATACCCAAACTTATGAACTGACCACAAAAAAGCCGCTTCGTAATGGAAGCGGCTTTTTTGTGGTACCACCAGGAATCGAACCGGGGACACAAGGATTTTCAGTCCTTTGCTCTACCAACTGAGCTATGGCACCTTTGTTGTTTGCGGGTGCAAAGATATACCTTTTTTATCATTCTAGCAAATTTTTAGGCAATTTTATTCTAAAAAATGCACGTGTTTCCGAAATTTGCCGTACCTTTGCAACACCAAATAGAGCGGGATGTAGCGCAGTTGGTAGCGTACTACGTTCGGGACGTAGGGGTCGGGCGTTCGAATCGCCTCATCCCGACTTTACAAGATGCCAGGTTTCTGAATTTCAGCAACTTGGCATTTCTGTTTTGTAAATTTGCATGCTTTCGATATATCTTATCAGGGTGCCTTAAAAATTATTTGCACAATTTATATCCAATGCAACAAATAAAGAATCAGGTTTATTCAGATCTTTTATTCTGACAAAGCAGAATACTCTTTAATGTGCAGGATACATAGGGTGAATATCAAGAGTTTTTGCAGTACATGATGGTGTTTTACCAATAGGGATAATTTCCAAATTATCGAAATAAGGTGTACTTATTCGGTTCTGTTGCATTGGTGCCATTAGTCCAGCCATACCACGTGGGTACTGAGTGTTGGTGCACGATACGACCTCTTTACCGTCTACATATCCGATAATATTATTACCTTCAAAACGAAGTTTTAAATTGTGCCATTGACATGCAGCTATACCATCAACTTTTTTACTCGCCATAATTCGTTCACCACCAACTTCTTTATCACTATTAGACGCTATAAGAGCCTGCTGTTCTGCATCTCCTACAAGTTCTTTTTTATCTAGTTTTCCTCTGCTGATTACAAGACTACAGTTGCCTTTATCGTCAAGTTTCACATAATATCCTTTTGGTGTGATACCATAGCCAGATCCAACATTGCACAGACGCCCCATCAGTGCGGCTTCGTCTTGTGGATTGAGGTATATATCAGCACTTATCTGGTAGTCACTCCAAGCTGAATCACCTATTATAGTGTAATAATTCCATTCCGGTGCCCAACTATTGGTATGTTCACCTACGACCTGCCTTAGGCACTGTCCTTTATGGTCGGGCCGTTCTGCAAGTTCAAAAGCACCAATTATGTCTGCAGTGTAATGAGGTAAGTATCCCCATTGTTCAGGATGGGTATATTCGTCGAAATTATCGAAATATGGTATTGGAAATGGCTCAGTCTTCGGAATATCAGCAAAAGAACCTTTCCGTTGACCTCTAACTGTAGATATAGAGTAAACACTGTTCGGTTGAAGTGTCAATGTATATTTTCCGCCTTTTGGAGTAATGTCGGCAAGTTGCACAAACTGCTCTTTTTCATTACTTCTCCACACACATAAGTTTTTCTTTGACAGTCCTTTTGTGATTTTCACATTCACAAGTTGATTAGCTTTTGCATCTTTAGTTTCTATGATAATACTATAGTCTTGTGTTGCAGGATTCTTCATAGTAATCATTGTTCCTCCATCATGAAGCATTTTACATCCTTCGTCAAGATATTGCCAACCCACTTCAGTAAACTGTCCATAATGTGCATATCCCCACAATGCTTCACGTACTTCATAGTTACCACTCCATGGTTCACGAGCGAGTAGCATTGCCGGGTCAAGACTGTATGGTTCCAAGGGATAAACACTAGCTATATCATACCAATTAATGACTTTTGTGGCGCCACTGATTATATAATTTTTATTGAAGTCGGAAACAATATTTATAAGACAATCGTATCCTTTACGATAAACATGTTCTTCTGTGTTCCATATAGGTTTACCCAATTTTGCAACCAAAGCTTTCTGTTCTGGAGTAACTTCTATTTCACTAAATGTATGAGCACTAATCACATCAACTGCATCAGCGAATGGTTTGTCATTTATCATTTCTTTTATGAAGTCAAGTTTAGACTTTCCCCAATTGTCGAATGCATGGAGTTTTACATTGCTGAATCCTTTTTCATTCATCGTCTTACGGAACATAATAGCAAAGTCACGATTCCAACCTTTTTCGTTTCGACAACCTATAGCATCCATTTCCAGTCCATATACTTGACGAAGTCCATTTAGCCATGATACATAATAATCAGCTGCATCTTGTGACCAGAAGTCACCATTTCCAACCCAATGTGGTGCGCTCCACGCTGTTCCATCAAGAGATAGTTTTTGATTGCGCTGTTTTGCCTCACGAAGTATCCACCATGTGTATCCGCGCTGATAGATAAAATCGCCCCGATAATGACTGTGGCTTGGCATTGAACCTTGTGTGGAGTTGCCGTCTCCGGGAATTTCTACCAATAGCGCACTCACAGATGCGCCAAACATTGGTTTGTAAACCATATCAAGAATCTCGCTGCACTGCTTTTCAGGATAATCTTTTAGTAATACAGATGTAGCTCCGCCACCATTTACTACACCTATACCGTCAAAGCGCTTGCCAGTATTCTTACCATTAAGATTAATGGTCTGTTGAGCTACCACACTTAATGCATTAAAAGTCAATAGCAAACAAAAAAAAATAGTTTTATTCATTTATAATATTAGATTGAGTCTCATTTAAAATTTGAGAAGTTGTCTCGTGTAATGACTTTACGAGATGCCAGGTTTCTGAATTTCAGCAACTTGGCATCTTTGTTTAAATATCATGCTGTTATCTCTATGATTATTCTTTCGGGACCACTTATGCACGATTCATAATAACCGTCGCCGGTGGTTCGTGGAGCGGAGAGGATTTCATACCCTTTATCATTTAATAATGCGGTGATTTTATCCACTTGTTCAATGCTCCCTACCGAGAAACATACATGGTGCAGACCTGAGGGATATTCAAATGCTTTCATTGTTTGCACTACATTATACCGATGCATCAATTCAAGACGAGTATGGTCTTCGAATTGTATAAAATAAGAACTGAAGCCTGTCTTACTATTCTTATATATTCTAGATGCCTTGCCATCAAAGAAGGTAACAAAGAAATTTTTCATTCCTTTTAAGTTTTGGGCATATATTGCGACATGGTCTATTTTCATCTTTTATTGACTTTAGTGAATAGTTTGGTACGTAGAATTTCTCTTACAGGAACATCGTAGAGTTTGTAGGCGGCATAAGCGGCCATTATTGACATTAAATACACTCCGGTACAAACTACTATGTGCTGACTGAGCGTAGCATTAGGATGATTGCGTACCCATGCTACCTGCATATACACAAGAGGATAATGGGTGATATAAAGAGGATATGATATCTCGCCGAAGAACTTGCATACCGACGTTGTACGTTTGTCTGTAACACGACTGCCGGCTCCCATAGATACTATCAAGGGGAAGAGCACCAGAATGGCTACACACTCATAGAGACCATTCAACCAGTCGGCAGAACCGGATCCGATACGTGGCATAATCATCAGTATGACGATGAAAATGGAGCACCACCAAAATCCACCACGGACGGTGATCAACTTGCCAACACGGGAAATAAGCAGACCTGCAAAGAAAGGATAAAGCAGACGGGTAAGACCTATAAGGAGTTGATCGGGCGTAAGACTCCAACCGCCGATTACAGTATATTTGGCATAATCGCGAACTGAAAATAAATTGAAGATATCTATATTTAAAGTCAGGTTAATGGTAAGGAAGGCAAAGATGACTACACATAATGAGAGTCCTAATTTAGAGAACCTGCGTATGAAAAGGGCATAAAGTATATTTGCCAGATACTCCCATTGGAGTGACCATACAGGACCGTTAAACGGGTTAGTCTCTCCCCATCCACGGAAGTCCAGAGAATTGGGCATTGGAATTATTGTACAGCACCACAGGAAGTACAGTACTAACATCGTGCCGGATGTCTTTTCGACCGATGGGAATCCGGTGCTACTACTACTGAAATAGAACAGACATAGACCAAGGAAGGTTCCAAAGATGACCATCGGGTGAAGACGAATAAGTCTGCGCTTGAAAAAATTCCATGTAGACATGCGATTCCATCGGTCATCATAAGCGTAACCTATAACAAAACCTGAAAGCGCAAAGAAAAAATCTACAGCCAAATAACCATGATTTATTATTTGGGTGGCAGGACCATGAGAGTAGATCTCGAAAAGGTGAAAGGCTACAACCAGCATTGCAGCCACGCCTCGTAGTCCATCTAAAATTTCATAACGAGGCTTAGAAGCTAAATAAACATTACTCTTATCCATTTTGTATTATATTATTGCGGGTTAAACAATTTGCATGATTTTGACTTCAGAACTCTACGTATGGTTGCAGGCGTTCTATTTCGGAAGGTGGAAAGTCTTTAAGCAAGCGAAGATCTTGCAGACTGTGTATCGATCCACGCAAGCGTCTATAGTCTAGTATGTCTTTCGCCTGAAAAAAATTGATATATGGATGCCGGCGAAGTTGACTCAGCGTAAGTTTGTTAATATTGATTTTCTGTATGCTGCCACTGACTATAGTAAAATGCTTCATGGCCTCTTCGGGGAATCCTTCTATTTCTCTAAGTTGCTCTACTCTATAAAAGCCTCCCAACTGTTCTCTATATCTCACGATAGCCCTGGCATAGCCGCTGCCGATACCTGGAACTCGCTTAAGTGCTGTAGTGTCCGATAAGTTTAATGATATGCATTCATGAGCTTTCAACTTAAGAGGATACTTGACGGTATCACGTTGGAATGGTTCTTTTTTATAATCATCAGCCAAATGACTGTTATCCGAATATATATTGGCAGCCGGTGAGTAATCGGGTGATATCCTTATATATGGTCGCATCTCACGATACTGTTTTACAGTTAGTCCATAAAGACGGGCGAAATCTTCGGGACTTCTATAGATACCACCGGCGGCTCTATACTTATAGATATTACGCACCTGCCATGGTTGGAGACCCAACTTGAGAAGTGCCGTGCTATCTGCTGTATTGGGATCGAATGTAAACAATTCGGCACGCTTTCCGTCTATATAATAAGAACCTTTGCTATCAGCCGACGACCTTATGTTTCGGTCATATGATGACGAGTCGGACAAATTATCAGCGGTTTTATCGTTTCTGCCCCCTACTACGAATATTATTAATAAAAAAATGACTACTACTGATAAGAATACCAGCACCACCTTACGGTCGGACTTCTGTAAATAAAAGAATTCTTTAAGAAACATAGATATATCAGATAAAGCCGAACTGATTTAAGAATATCATCAATATTAATATTGGGCACACGTATCTTGCGCAGAACACAAACACATGAAAGAGTTTACCACGTAATGTGCCCCAATTAGTAAACTCATCTTTTACTACTTTACGGGGTACATACCATCCTATCATTAAACACGTACAGAATCCGCCTAACGGAAGCAATACCTGAGCTGTGATATAATCGCAGCAGTCAAGCAGCGACTTGCCATGTATCATCAATCCACTTGAGGATGATACGGACAGAGAACACAAAACAGCTACTATACAGCAGGCTATTGTAACAATCCAGGCGGCACCTTTACGAGACAGGTGCATCTCTTCATGAATAAAGGCTGTACCGATCTCATGTATTGAGATAGTGGATGTAAGTGCTGCCAAGGCTAACAGTGAATAGAATAATATTGAAATAACATACCCTATGATAGGAATGGCATGGAATGCCTGGAGAAAAACACGTGGCAGGGTGATGAAGATAAGTGATGGACCTGAATCCGGACTCACGCCGATAGAGAAAGCAGCAGGGAAAATCATCAGTCCCGCAAAGATGGCTACAAGTGTATCTATCAATGCTATCTGTGTAGCTGACTTGAGCAGGTCGATATGTTTATTGAAGTATGACGCATATGTACAAAGACATCCGGTACCAAGACTGAGAGAAAAGAACGCCTGACCCAATGCTCCTAATATTACGTTATGGTCTACTTTGGAAAAGTCTGGATTGAAAAGAAAGTCGATACCTTTCATGGCATTTGGCAGTGAGCATGATGCGATTATGATTACTATCAAAAGAATAAAAAGAGCCGGCATCATCAGTTTTGAGGCTTTCTCTATGCCTTTGTCTACGCCATGGGCAACAATAATATGTGTAAGTAATACAAATAGCACTGCCCACAAAGCGGGTTTGAGAGGGTTGGTAGAAAAAGTCTGGAAGTAATTGACTATATAAGTAGAGTCTCCGTTGAGATGGCCCAAAATGGAAGCCATAAGATATTGGAGACACCAACCTGCTACTACAGAGTAAAAACCTAGAATTATGATGGATGTCAGTATACCTACGTATCCTACTATAGAGAAAGGTGTGCCCTTACCCATTGTGAGATAAGACCTAGCGGCATTAGCTGAAACATGACGGCCAATTATAAATTCGCATACCATACCCGGTATGCCTAAAAAGATAACGCAGCCTATGTATATCAACATGAATGCAGCTCCACCATTATGGCCTGCCATATAGGGGAAACGCCATATATTACCAAGACCTACCGCAGAACCTGCAGTAGCTAAAATCACTCCTAATTTACTTCCGAAATTTACTCTGTTACTCTGAGACATATTATTTTATAGATCGTTTTTATATTTTGTCTGTAAAATTGATGCAAATTTATAAAAAATATCCTACTTTTGTATCAAAATATAAGAAAAAATGAATTACATATTTCATTTATTAAGAAGATACCCTATATCTGTGATACTTTTTATGGTAATATGGTATTTGTGCTTCTTCACACCGCCGAAGACGCCATTGGATAATATATCGTTCATTGACAAATGGGTGCACATCACCATGTACGGAGGGACGTGTAGCGTATTGTGGTTGGAATATCTGCATTGGCATAAAAAAATAAATAGCAAGAAATTGATATCTCTTGCTATTGTAGCACCAATCCTGATGAGCGGATTGATCGAAATTCTTCAAGAATACTGCACAAACGGCAGACGTGATGGAGACTGGCTGGACTTTGCTGCTAATTCTGTTGGCGTGATTTTGGCAACAGCAATAGGTCTTCTGGTGGCAAAGTGGCGCGCCAGACGGTAAAGGGTTCTTTCTGTAGATTAGAATTATAGAAACGTTTATCTCCTGTGACTTCTCGTCCGATAAAATAGGGTTTTTCGTATGGTTCGTCTTCGTATTCAAGTTCTACTTCGGCCATAACGAGTCCTTCATTATCCCCGTAAAACTCATCAACTTCGAATGTGTGCTTACCGCTTTTCACAAGATAACGAGTCTTGTCTATCATACCGGGCTCACACAATTGCATAAGATGTTCGGCCTCGTCAAGTGTTATCTCTTTCTCAAACTCGTATCTGGACAATCCGTTGGCGTCTGAAGGACCTTTTATGGTAAGATACCCCTTTTCATCGCGAATTCTTACACGGACGGTACGACCGGAAGTGCTACAAATATAGCCCTGTTTGATACGACTGCTTGAGAAAGCTTCTTTTTTGAAGTCACCGCTCTTTACAAGAAATTTGCGTTCTATCTCAAGACCCTTCATTACATACACTTAGTAATATAGTATATCAGATATACTACTGCAAGAATAATTAATCCTCCAAAAATCCAATTAATTAATTTCTTTGCTTGTTTCTCTTGGCGTGCCTCTTTCTGAGCACGGTGTAATTTACTTTTTTCGCTCATAATCGTATTATAATTTTAAAAGGTTATTCTTCATCGTTCACAGGGAACTCCATAAGATAAGCCTTGATGAAATCATCGATTTTACCGTTCATAACACCGTCTACATCTGTTGTCTGATAGTTGGTACGGTGATCTTTCACACGACGGTCATCAAAGACATAACTACGTATCTGACTTCCCCATTCTATCTTTTTCTTTCCGGCTTCTATTTTAGCCATCGCATCAAGGCGCTTCTTCATAGCACGGTCGTAAAGCTGTGACTTCAATAATCGCATTGCGTTATTTCGGTTTTCCAACTGTTTACGACTTTCTGTATTTTCAATAAGTATTTCTTCTTCCTCGCCTGTATCAGGATCTGTATACTGGTATCGTATACGCACACCTGTTTCTACCTTATTTACATTCTGACCACCTGCGCCTCCCGAACGGAACAAGTCCCAGCTTACCTTGGCGGGATCTACATAGACCTCAATGGTATCATCAACCAAAGGAGTGACAAACACACTGGCGAAACTCGTCATACGTTTACCTTGTGCGTTATATGGCGATACACGTACAAGACGGTGGACTCCATTTTCACTCTTAAGGTATCCGTAAGCGTAATCTCCACCTTCAATCTCCATGGTTACGCTCTTAATTCCGGCTTCATCGCCTTCTTGAAGGTTACTTATAATAACTTTATGACCATGCGCCTCAGCCCATCGCATATACATACGCATAAGCATCTGTGCCCAATCCTGACTTTCTGTTCCACCGGCACCACTGTTTATCTTCATAACGCAGTCCATCGGATCTTCTTTCTGGCGGAGCATATTCATCAGTTCAAGGTCTTCAATGGCCTTTATCGCTTTGGCGTAATCTGCATCAACTTCTTCTTCTGTGACCATTTCATCGTGAAAGAAATCAAAAGCAAGTTGCAATTCATCAGTCATACGACGGACGTCTGCATAACCGTCTACCCACTTCTTTATGCTTTTGACTTTCTTCATCTGCTCTTCGGCAGCCTTGGGGTCATCCCAGAAATCAGGGGCTTGAGTACGAAGACTTTCTTCTTCGTATTCTACTTGTTTCTTATCTATATCAAGATAATGATTTAGCGCATCAGCGCGTTCGATCACATCTTTCAGCTGGTCACTCGTTATCATTCTTTGTACATTTTATCGATCTCATCGGCGTAATTCTTATTGATAACGCCACGCTTCAACTTAAGTGTATTGGTGAGTTCGTCCTTCTCCATACTGAAATGATGAGGTAATAAGGTGAAACGCTTTATCTGTTCGTAATGAGACAATGACTGTTGCAATGTTTCAAGTCGTTCCATCATCATATTACAAACTTTTGGATTAGAACAAAGATCTTCTCTACTTATAAACTCTATTCCATTCTCTCTTGCCCATTCTTCGAGCAAACGATATTCAGGTATTATAAGAGCTGAGACAAACTTACGCTGATCGGCAACTACTGATATCTGGTCAACAAACTTGTCTACAAGCATCTTAGATTCTATCATCTGAGGAGCAATATACTTACCATTGGAAGTCTTAAACAAATCTTTAATGCGCTCTTTAAGATACAATTCGCCATCAAGCAGATAACCGGAGTCGCCTGTACGAAAATAGCCCTCTTCATCGAAAGCCATCTTTGTAAGGTCTTCTTTCTTATAATATCCGGGAGTAATAGTAGGTCCTTTAAGGAGTATTTCGCCTTCTTTTGATATCTTTATATCAATGCCCTCTATAGGACGACCCACAGAACCTACTGTATAGGTTTCACCAAGATGATCACAGGAAACAGTAGCAAGACTTTCTGTCAAACCATATCCTACGATCATATTCAGGCCGATGGAATGAACGAATTCTTCGACTTCAGAGGATACTGTTGCACCTGCTGTAGGGAAGAGATTAGCATTTTCCAATCCCATTTCCTTACGGATAAGACTGAATACGGTGTTGTTTATTAACTTATATTTTAGACTTAACGCCAGAGAAGGACGCTTTCCTTTGCTAAGACATTCTATATTATGCTTACGACCTATTTTAAGCGAGTTTACGAATATCTTTCGCTGTATAGGATTTGCCCTGTCTATCTGATCTTTTACACCGACATATACTTTCTCCCAGAAACGAGGAACAGAACACATACTTGTAGGATGTGTCTCACGCATTGATTTCTGAACATCTTTAGGATTAGTATTAACAATGAGTGTTGCTCCTTCACTAAGACAAAGAGCGGTCCAGCCTTTCTCGAATACATGTGTGTATGGAAGGAAATTCATTATTCTATCCTTCTCTGTTATAGGCACACACTTATTATTAGCCACTAGAGCTGCATAATACTGACCATACGTTAACATGACACCTTTGCTTACGCCTGTGGTTCCACTTGTATAGAGAATGTTAGCTATATCATCAAAACTTGCTTGCTTATAAAGGGTTTCTACCTCTGACTGACGTAAAAGATTCTCACCAAGTTTCAAGAAGTCATCAAAATACAGCGCATTGGGATCGTGTGTACTTATACGTACACTGCGGTCATAAATGATTATACGTTCCAGTTGTGGACACAATGCGAATATACGGTGGGCCTTATCATATTGTTCCTGCTCTCCTACAAAAATAAATCGAATCTGAGCATCATTGACCATGTATTGTATCTGATCCTCGCTAGTAGTAGCATATAGAGGAACAGTTACGGCACGTATGCCCCATGCACCAAAATCTGTATAAACGTATTGAACTGTATTTTGTGAGAATATACCTATATTCTCTTGTACCTTTACCCCTAGATTCAGTAATGAATTGGAAACTTGTTTTACTGTTTTGGAAAATGTATTCCAACTTACTGACTTCCACTGCGATCCGCCGAAGTCTTTATAAATCAAGGCTTCACGCTCGCCATATTTTTTAGCCTGATCGTGAATAAGTACCGAAAGATGGCTGTTAGTCTGCATATGCATTAATATTTATTAATGCAAAGATAGTACAAGTTGGGCGTAATACAAAATAAAAAACGAAGTTTCTTAATCTTTTGCAACTTAATGTATGATGTTTTCATTTAATTTGGTATCTTTGCTACCGTTATGGATTATAAAGAATATACTAATGATGCGGTAGAAATGCTAAAAGCATTGATTTCCACGCCCTCAATAAGCAAGGACGAGGAGAAAGCGGCTAATGTCTTTACCAAATTTATTGTGGAATGGGGTTTCAAATATAAAAGGGAAGCTAATAATGTCTGGATCTTCTCTAATGATTTTGACAATAATAAGCCTACTTTGCTATTGAATGCCCACATTGACACGGTAAGGCCTGTGGATTCATGGACAAGGTCTCCATTTGTACCTGACATGTACTTTGACATCCTTTACGGTCTGGGAAGTAATGACTGTGGGGGTGGATTGGTATCTTTGCTACAGGTTTTCCGTATCATTACATCAAAAGAACAAAAATATAACACTATATTTCTGGCATCTGCTGAGGAGGAAATTTCAGGAGAGAATGGTATAACTAGTGTGATTCCACTATTACCTGATATTGATATCGCGATTGTTGGTGAACCAACAGGAATGCAACCTGCTATTGCAGAGAAAGGGCTAATGGTACTTGATGTTATCGCAAGAGGAAAATCGGGGCATGCGGCAAGAAACGAAGGTATTAACGCAATATATGAATCACTTGATGACCTGATATGGTTCAAAGACTACAAGTTCGATAAAATCAGTGATTTTCTTGGTTCTACTCAAATGAACGTTACTGTAATAAATGCAGGAACACAGCATAACGTAGTACCTGACAAATGTTATTTTACCGTTGACGTAAGAACTAATGAATTTTATGACAATGAATCTGTTTACAACTTCATTTGTGAAAATATAAAAAGCGAAGTAAAAGCAAGGTCTTTCAGATTGAACCCGTCTCATATAGACATAAATAATCCGCTCATTCAGCGTGCTATAAAAATGGGTATGAAACCTTTTGGTTCACCTACGCTGTCAGACCAGGCGCTTATGCCATTCCCATCTTTTAAACTTGGTCCAGGTGAATCATCCAGATCACATTCTGCCAATGAATTCATTAAAATCAGCGAGATAGATGAAGCTATAAAGACTTATTCTGATTTATTAGACGGGGCTGTGATATAAATCACAGTCCTCCTTTTTTATTTATCTTCCCAACCAAGACTCAGGGTTTATCTTTGACGTTTCTTTACGCAATTGGAATTGCAGTATATTGTCTGCGCCTATAGAACCAAGAACCTGGCGTGTACCTACACTCTGACCGCGATGGACGCATACAGATGACAGATTACAATATACAGATATGTAATCACCATGACGTACCATTACTACCATCGTTCCTCCAAAACTGAATACTGCACTAACCTCTCCATTGTATATGGAACGTGCATGTGCACCCGACTGTCCCAATATGTTTATACCTTTATTATCGAGGGTAACATTCTTAAGGCCCTCTACATTATATTGTCCAAAATGACTTACAATACGATATGAACCGGTAATAGGCATAGGCAACCTGCCTCTATTGCTCTCAAAGCCACCACTAAGACGACGGTCTACGCTATTAAGCATAGGTACGTCTACTGATTTCTGCGCAGCAGCAACTTCTCTAGCAGAAGTTCTTCTATCATTTTCGGCCTGCCGTTCAGCATCCTTACGCTCAGCAACAGCCTGACGTTCAGCTGCATCTGCAGCTGCTTTCTCGGCAGCACTCTTCTGAGCAGCAGCACGTGCAGCTGCTTTTGCTCTTTCTTCAGCAGCCTTGGCTGCTAAAATCTTACGATGATTCTCACGGGCAGCCATCTCTGCTTCAGCTTTCTTCTTAGCCAATTCGGCAGCTCGCTTGCGTCTTGCCTGGACATCTGCGCGGGCTTTAGATTCTGCAGCAGCACGGGCTCTTGCCTTTGCTACCTCTTGCGCAATGAGTCTGTCTATCTGAGAGTTTAACGCAGCATCTTTCTTACGCTGTTCTGATATAATAGTCTGTATGGTCTTCTGCTGGTTTTGAAGGGTGCTTACAACTTGTTGCTGCTCATCTTTCTTACCTTGCAACTTACGATGTTCTACTAGTCCTTTACGCAGCACTACTTTCTTTACTCCTTTAACCTGAAAGAGTTGAGCTTGTTTTGCGTCTACCTGCTGCTGTTTGCATTTAACCATCTCGCCCTGTGCCCGCTGATAAGAAGCGTATTCGCGTACAAACCTCAGACGGCGATACATCTGTGCAAAGTTTTTTGCACTGAAGATGAACATAATCTGATCTTGTATAGAACGGTTATTATATAGATAACGCATGGATTTAACATACTTCTGCTTACGATCGTTAAGCTCAGCCTGAAGAATTTTCAATTGATTATTAAGATTGTCAATATTGCCATTTATATGATTAATATCACTCTGAATGGTATCAATAGAACGGCGGCGCTGCTCTATCTCACTATTAATCAACATAAGATTTTGAAGACGCTCCTTAACATCACGCTGATTAGAATTGAGGCGTTGTTCCTGTAAACGTATCTCACGCTGAATCTTCTGGCGCTGAGTTTGCAAACCTTTTATAGTAAGGTTACTATAATTTGCCGTTTTACCTTTCCTACTGGTTTTTCTTGTAGTATTGGTAACACGGGCTTTCTTCCTTACAGTTTTTTTATTTTGTGCGTAAGGACTAATTATAATAGTAAATAGTAAGACTAGAAGTATATAAAATCTTTTCATTATAATGCCATAAACCTCCTAAGAATATCATTAACTGTAACTTCTGTATATTTACTTGACACAGTGGTACGTGGTTCCCATTCACTATCGTGACCAACATTATTCAGAATGAGATTTATTTTCACTTCTTTATTTGCTGTAGTAAAATCTATCTTCATATCTGTCGGAAATGTCTTATTCTCTACAGATTTAAATTCACGATAATCCCAGTTAAGTTGGGTCTGGCCATGTAACTTATCCTTATACAGAATGTTAGCCATATTAAGCTGTCCACTGTTGTTATCGGCAAGCCATTTATAGTTCATTTTATCCCTTGAGAGTGTTATTATTGTGTTCCCGCCGTCTATCGCTGTTGCGAAATCTTTCAGCATTTCATCTGTTACCTTTGTCTGGCCCGGTTCAAAAAGTTCGTTCCAGAACAATGCCTGAAGGGAATAGAAATTCAATCCGCTATTGCGTAAGAAATCCAACTGATCGTAAGTAGCTTTGATGTACTGTTTATTTATACGGTCAACAATAAGTACATAATCTTTTGTAAATTCAAGACGTCCGGCTTCAACAAAACCAAACATCATCAACTGTAGACGAATTACATCGTCACGCTTCATTTTGAGATTTCCCGTCAAGGTCATATTCTGGGATCCTACTTCGATTTGGAATTTAACCTTAGAAGTAATAAACTTAGAATACATGGCATTATCAGAGACTTTCTGCAAAACCTTCTGTTGTTCTATATTTTCTATTTTAACAGGTTTTTCGACATTGACCAAAGTCTTCTTGGCTGCACAGGATGTGAGCAGCAAAGGAAAAATCAACAGGGCTATTTTAAGAAAAGATAAAGGTTTCATTTTTCCAAATATTTTTTTAGTTTGATTTTTTTGAATAATAATATATTTGATTTATCTGCTGTCTTTGCAGATCGGTTCCAATAGTTCAGTGCTTGCTTGACATCGCCATTCTTTATATATATATCACCTGCATGTTCAAGGATAACATTGCTCTTGGTACTATCATTCTGAACGGCTTGATCGATATATATCTTTGATTCCGCATAGCGTTTCTGCATGAATAATATCCATGCATATGTATCAAGATAGGTGCTATTCTTAGGTTCTGCCTTAACGGTCTTATAACTCATCTGTTCTGCCTTTTCCAAATTCAATCCTTTTTCGCTTAAATAATAAGCATAATTGTTCAAGCATGGAACGTTATCATCTTTCCACTGAAGACATGAATCGTATGCAGCAAATGCAGCTTTATGCTCTCCTTTAGCATGTAAGATATCTCCCATAAGTCCATAATAATCTGAAGCCAGCGAGGCATCGCTCTGATTATTTATCATGCTTGTTCCCTTCCTGAATATCTCTAAAGCATTATCCAGGTCGTTATTGAAATAATAGGCCATTCCCAAATAATAAAAGAATGCCATTTCATCGGGGTTATATTCCAATGCGGGTTTACATAGTTCGATAGCCTGATTATAGTCTTTCTTTTCCCAAGCATATTGTATCAATTGTAGCCTGCTTGCTGCATTATCAGGAGCTATTTCAAGAACTTTATTGAGCATAACTGCTATGCTGTCTTTAGGCATTTTCTTTGCATTCATATATACACTACATAGTATATACATGTTGGGATCAGTCTGTTTTTCTTTGAATACATCCTTGAAGAGATTCAATATTTGGGTACTATCGCCACCTTTTTGTTCATTATCGGTTACAGCCTGTTTCATCAAATCCAACTTCTCACTATCATCTGTATTATTGTTGACTAATAGTTTCTTTAATAAAGTATTGGCTAATGAGTCTTGATTGTTATTTTTATAATATGACAGCATTGACATCTGCGCCATAGTATTGTCAGGTTCTTGTTTTAATACACGCCCGTATGTAGCCAAAGCTTCTTCGGGAAGACCATTTTCCATCTGCCAATCACCCTCAATCACGCGGTAATTCAAATCATTGGGATGAGATTCGGCCAACTGACGTATAACATTAATAGCTTCTTTCTTCTTTCCTTGCAATGAGTATATCTGAACTTTAGCCATCAAAAGTTTCTCATTAGCGCCTGCAACATTCTCCAAACGTTCAATTGTATTAATCACATTGTCATAATCAGTCTTCTGGTTATACAATTGTAATAGTATCTCAAGAACATCAGGTCTGTCTTTGTTGGTATTATACAATTTTTCGTATGCAGCTATTGCCTTATCGTATTTTGCTGCATGGGTATAAAATTGTGCCAAAATCTCTTCATAATAACTATTTGAAGGATCGTACGTAGCTGCTTTTTCAAAATTCAACAAAGCTAGTGAATCTTGTTTAAGCTGAGCATAAAGCTCGGCTTTCTTGTAATAGACGTTTGCTGATGTGGAATCTATATCCTTACAATGGTCTAACAAATCAAACGCCCCGGCAAGGTTGTCTTTCTGTTCTTGATTTTCTGACTCAAAGAGGAAATAATCAAAACGTAATCTGGAATTATGGGATAAATTATCTGCAACAGGTGATTTCACATTACCCACAACAGTCTTTGCTGACTGCATTTTCTGCACAGAACAGGCAGATACCACTGTAAGTAATGTAAAAGCAGTAGCACTTAACAATAAATATTTGCAGATATTTTTCATTAGATTTTTATTTTACCCCGGTATGACCATAACCGCCTTCACCACGCTCTGTTTCGTCCAACTCTTCAACTGCGATGAATTCAGCATTTTCGTGTCTGGCTATAATCATTTGAGCTATTCGCTCACCATCATTTATAATAAATTCATCAGATGAGAAATTAATAAGGAGAACCATTATCTCTCCACGATAATCAGCATCTACAGTACCGGGAGTATTCAAAACTGTTATCCCATGTTTTAATGCCAGGCCACTTCTTGGTCTGATTTGAGCTTCGTATCCTACAGGTAATGCTATATGTAAGCCTGTTGGTATCAATTTACGTTCCAAAGGTTTCAATACAACTGAGGAATCCAAATTAGCACGCAAATCCATACCGGCACTCTGTTGGGTGGCATAAATCGGTAGTGGTTGATGACCTTTATTTACAACTCTTATTTTAATCATCTGATTTCTTTTATATATTTTAGATGCAAAAATAAGTAATAATATTCACATATTTGAATTTTTCAGTTTAAAAAGTAAGAAAATACCAAAATTTGCATTATATTTGTACCATTATGATGAATTGGGAAAGATTAATTTCGAATAAAAGGTTGGGGCAAGAACACCGACATATGGAAAGACATGACGATCGCACGGAGTTTCGTCGCGATTACGACAGGCTGATTTTCTCTGCTCCATTCAGACGACTTCAGAACAAGACACAAGTTTTCCCTCTGCCTGGGAGTGTCTTCGTACATAACAGATTAACTCATAGTCTTGAGGTGGCAAGCGTTGGAATGTCACTAGGTACTGACGCATCACAAAAAATATTAGCTATGCATCCGGAACTTCAGTCTTCGCATATAGGTGAGATCGGCTCTATTGTTTCTGCTGCATGTCTTGCTCACGATCTTGGGAATCCTCCTTTCGGTCATTCGGGGGAGAAAGCAATTCAAACTTTCTTTACAGAGGGCAATGGCGCTTCACTAAAGTCAAAAATAAGCGAGCAATTCTGGGATGATATCACGCACTTTGAAGGAAATGCTAATGCGTTCAGAATACTTACACACAGATTTAATGGGAGAAGAGAAGGTGGTTTTGTAATGACATATGCCACTCTGGCTTCTATCGTAAAATATCCTTTTGCTTCAGCTCTTGCGGGTAGCCACGGTAAGTTTGGCTTTTTCAAATCTGAAGCGGACATATATAAGAAAATAGCCGATGAATTGGGCATTATTTGCAAATCTAAAGATAATGAACCAATGAAATATGCTCGCCACCCTCTAGTATATTTAGTAGAAGCTGCTGATGATATTTGTTATGAAATAATGGATATTGAAGATGCTTTCAAACTTAAAATATTGTCGTACAAGGACACAGAAGATCTGATGCTGAATTTCTTTGATAGTGAGAATAGACAGCGGATTTTAAAACGAATGGAGGACGAAGGACTTTCTGACGAAAACGAAAAGGTGGTATACCTGCGTGCATGTACGATAGGAAAACTGGAGAATGAATGTGTGAATGTCTTTGTTGAAAATGAAGAACAGATATTAAAAGGAACTTTTGAAGGATGCCTCATAGAAAACATTTCAGAGATTCCTCGCGAGGCATACAAACATTGCTCTGATATTTCTTTCAAGAAAATATATAAAAGCAAGCCTGTACTTGATGTGGAATTGTCCGGTTTTAAAATTATGGGTACGCTTATGGATCAAATGGTAGAAGCGGTTACATACCCTAAAAGATTCTATTCTAAACAACTGATAAACAGAGTGAGTAGCCAATATGATATTGAATCTGACAATATTGAGACTCGTATCATGGCTGTATTAGACTACATAAGTGGAATGACTGACATCTATGCTCTGGATGTTTATCAGAAAATAAACGGAATAAGTCTGCCTATAGTATAGTGGGATTATCAATCATCTTCTTTGTAAATAACATTATTGGCACCTGAAGTAATATGAAGTGCATCAGGATGAGCCTTTATGAAGGAATCAATATGACGTATACGTTTCTCTTCCAGAATCTCATCAACGGCTATAAGTATGCCGGTTTCTTCGACATCTCCAAAACCATAGTTTATAGCAGTGCCAAACATTCTCATAGTAGGGCTTAGCCCCATGTATGCATTGACTAATGGAGGAATATTATATCCTAGTTTACGAACTTCATGGTTTAATATTTTATAGTCATCTTTGAAAGATTTTTCCTTAAAGAGTCTCTGCAGTTCCTTTTCATCGGTTTCAATTACCAACGGTTTCATCGGTATGATAAGATTGTCCTTATCATTAAAATGTTTTTTTAGAAAATAGAGAATCATATCTCTACCCCTACGTACATAAGAAGGATACATTGTCATCTTTCCGAAAAAGTATTTGACGTTAGGCATCACAACAGTGAGAGCCCCTAACCCATCCCAAAGGTTATCAAGAGCAAAAAGACTCTTAGAACCTCTTCGAGTACTTTGATACTCAAGAGAAACAAAAGAACGACCGAGCTCTATAGTCTGCGGCATATAGTCTTTCATAAATTTCTCGGAAAAATGGAACATATGACTGGTTGCCAATATAGGCTGTCCCGTTTCATCTATATCAACATCTGTACCTAATATATATCTGTACCCACCTATTATCTCTTCAGCTTCAGGATTCCATACCACCAATTGTTTATAACAATTTTCCATAGTATCAAATTCATCCAAATCCATAGATTTACCTGTACCGCCACCAGCTGTACGAAAAGCAATCTCACGAAGACGACCAATCTCTTTTAATACATTAGGAGCATTGTGAGCTGTTATCACATAAATTTCGTTATGGCTTTTGTTAGTCATACGAAGCTGGCGCTCCGGAGTTAATTCACTTTTTATAACTTCCCTATCAATAGGTTGGATTATGTCTTCTTCCATATCAATTGTATTAAGTTCGATTAGTTAGAGTTCATATACTTTATTTTGGACAAATTTAGCCCATTCCACCGGTGTTTTACTGTCGTCGAATGTCTGCCAAGAAATAGGTTTTCCTATAGCAATTCTAAATTTCTTATGCGTATTTTTATACATTTCATCTACAAGAAATAACATTGCGACATTAAACTTTATATGTAATGCCGAACATAGATTTGCCAAGTTATAGAAGAAATTTGAGTTATGTCCACTAAAATGTATAGGTACAACATCGCGATGCGTCTCTACACTTTTACTAATAAAAGTCTTCTTCCATGTCAAATCATGAATTTTACCGTTAATTCGGCGAGAACATATCCCAGCCGGAAACATCAGAATATTATTATCACTCATAAATCCGGCCTCAACCATTGCAGGGAAATTGCGTCCATGATTACCTGTTTTATTTATTGGAATACTTACAGGCTTCAAACCGGGAAGATTCATTAACAAGTCATTAATTAGATAACGAAAACGGCCATCGTAATGATGGCCTATAATTGCGCCCAATGCTACTCCATCAGCGCCTCCAAGGGGGTGATTACTTACAAAAGTATATAATTTGCCATCATTTTTATCCGGGAGATTCTCTTTACCCTCAATAGTTATATCCATATCAAGATAGCGCACACACTCTTCAAGCCACTCGGTACCTACCTCATTACGACTTTTCCATAAGAAGGCGTTAACTTCATCTTGATGCACGATATGTTTAAGCCAAGAGACAAAAAAACGTGGAACAAATTTTATTTTTGTACCAATCTTAGATTCCAGTATTTTACGGATGTCTATTGTCTTCTCTGTAATCTCAGTCATATTTCTATTTACACTAACAATTTGCAAAAATAGCAGAAATCTTTTAAATTAAATACTATTTTGTCGAAAAAATGTTCAAAAAACTATATTTTGATACTATCTCAACATAATTGTAGCATATTTGTCAAATATACATATTTAATAAAAATGACATGGTTTGTAATACGAACTAAAGAAAAATTGAAAAATTGACGATTTTGTGAATGTATATAAGGATTTTTATGTACCTTTGAACCCAAAATCACTTTTATAAGATGTACGTATGCAGCCTTTAGAAGAAGTACAAACATATCATGTACCAGTTTTGCTTAATGATAGCGTAAGCGGATTGATAGTAAAGCCGAATGGCGTTTATGTAGACGTCACATTCGGCGGAGGTGGCCATAGTAGGTGCATCCTTAATAAACTAGATGCGAAAGGGCATTTATATGGTTTCGACCAGGATGCTGATGCTGAAAGGAATATTGTAAACGATGAGCGTTTTACGTTTGTAAGAAGCAACTTCAGATATTTAAAAAATTGGATGCGTTACTATGGTATAGAACATATTGACGGACTTATCGCGGATCTAGGTGTTTCAAGCCATCACTTTGATGATGAGACACGCGGATTCTCTTTCAGGTTCGAGTCTCAATTAGACATGCGCATGAACAAACGTGCAGGAAAGACTGCTGCAGATATACTAAACACATACGAAGAAGAGCAATTAGCTGATGTATTCTATCTTTATGGGGAATTTAGAAATTCAAGAAAGATAGCAGCTACAATTGTCAAAGCACGTCAGGAGAAGTCAATACTGACAACACAAGACTTTCTTGATGTAACAGAAAAGCTATTTACTCGTGAAAGAGAAAAGAAAGAGATGGCCAGACTATTTCAGGCTTTACGCATCGAAGTTAACCACGAAATGAGTGCACTCAAAGAGATGTTGTATTCTTCAAAAGATCTTTTATGTCCCGGAGGCAGACTGGTAGTAATAACTTATCATAGTCTGGAAGACAGAATTGTAAAGAACATGATGAAATCCGGAAATGTAGAAGGTAAGATATCAAAAGACTTCTTCGGTAGAATAGAGACACCTTTTAACATGATAAACAACAAAGTTATTGTTCCTACTGAAGATGAACAGAAACAAAATTCTCGCAGCCGTAGTGCAAAACTTAGAATTGCAGAAAAGAAATGATAGAAAGTAAAGAAGAAACGGAACAGGTATCCCCTAAAGAAAAAGAAGCTGAGGAATCTGAAGACTATGTAAAAGCAGCGATAAAGGAACAGGCTCGGGAAGAAGATCCTGTATCCTCTACAAATTTTTCTCTCCGCAAAATCATTGGCGGTGATTTCCTTACTGCGAAAATGATTCGTAGCCAAATATGGTTAATCGTTTTAATAGTAGGATTCACTATATTTTATATATCTAGCAGATATAGTTGCCAGCAAGACTTAATAGAAATAGACAAGCTTGAAGGTGAATTGAAAGATGCTAAATACAAAGCTCTCTCGAGCTCTAGTAAGTTAACCGAAAGATGCAGAGAAAGTCATGTGCTGGAAATTTTGCAAAACAATAAAGACAGCATACTGCACATTGCAAATCAACCACCATACAAAATAGAAGTGCCTGATGAGTAAGTTTGAAAATAAAAAGATAATGCCACGCTATTCTGTCATTGCTATTGTAATGACACTAATATCCATTTTTATTGTAGGTAAGGCTTTTTATATTATGACAGCAAAGCATGACTACTGGATGAAAGTTGCTTCTAGGCAGAAGAAAGATAGCGTAAGCGTGAAACCTGTTAGAGGTAACATTCTTAGTTGCGACGGACAACTAATGGCTTCTTCTATACCTGAATTCAAAATATATATGGACTTCAAGGCCGGAGGACACAAAAAGGATTCAATGTGGCTTGCCAATGTAGATAAAATATGTGAAGGCCTACATAGAATTTTCCCTTCAAAATCAATAGCCGCTTTCAAGAGAGACTTAGAAGAAGGACGTAAGGATATGAATCAGAACTGGCCTATTTGGGATAAACGTATTGATTATAACACATATACAGAGGTTAAAAAGCTTCCAATATTCTGTATGTCCGGGTATTCTGGAGGATTCCATAAAGAAGTTTTTGATTCAAGACGTAGACCATTCGGATCTCTTGCTCAAAGGACCGTTGGAGATTTATATGGAGCTAAAGACATGGCGCGTTGCGGTCTGGAATTATCTTACGACTCTATTCTTAGGGGTACGAATGGTATAACACACCGCCGAAAGGTAATGAATAAATTCCTAAGTATTACAGATACGCCACCGATTGATGGTGCTGATATTATAACGACAATAGATGTAAACATTCAAGATCTTGCAGAACGTTCTTTAATTAATGAATTAAAAGATATAAATGGGAATGTCGGGGTCGCTATTGTTATGGAAGTAGGAACCGGAGACGTAAAGGCTATCGTTAATATGTCAAAATGTGACGATGGAGAATACCGAGAAATTAAAAACAATGCTGTTTCCGACCTAATGGAACCTGGATCAGTATTTAAGACAGCATCAATGATGGTGGCTCTAGATGATGGTGTTGTAGACACAACATATACAGTAGACACAGGGTGTGGTGTATGGAATATGCATGGAAGGGATATGAAAGACCACAACTGGCGAAAAGGTGGATATCAAGTACTAACTCTGCCACAGACACTTATGTACAGTTCTAATATAGGTGTCAGTAGAATTATTGATGACCATTATGGCAATGACCCTGAGAGATTTGTAAGAGGTTTATACCGTACAGGAATTGCAACAGACCTACATATTCCGCTTGTTGGAGCTACTCCTCCAAAAATACGTATGCCAAAGAAAAACAGGCGTGGCGAATATGTCAACTGGAGTAAGACAGCCTTGCCTTGGATGAGTATCGGTTATGAGAGTCAGGTTCCGCCAATATCTACTTTGACATTCTATAACGCCATTGCTAATGGAGGAAGAATGATGCGGCCCAGATTCGTAAAGAAGATATTAAAGGGTGATCAAGTTATTGCGGAATTTCAACCAGAGATGATTAAAGCACACATCTGCAAAGAGAAGACGCTACATGAACTACAAACTATATTAGAGCATGTGGTAAGTCAAGGACTTGGTAAAAAAGCAGGCTCAAAGTCTTTTTTAGTTGCCGGTAAAACAGGTACAGCACAAATTTCAAAAGGTATCGGAGGATATAAGGAAGGTGGAACTAACTATCTTCTGAGTTTTGCAGGTTATTTCCCTGCTGATGAACCAAGATATAGTTGCATAGTCTGCATACAAAAGACAGGCACACCGGCATCCGGTGGTGGTATGAGTGGTCTTGTGTTTCATCACATTGCAGAAGGTATTATGGCAAGAAGCCTGAAGCTTGATGTTTCTGATGCCCGTGACTCTACTTCAATATTAATTCCAAATGTAAAGAATGGAAATATCCTTGCTGCAGACTATGTCCTTAACCATCTAGGTATAAATACTAACACAGGTTGGGGTGGCTCGTACGCAAACGGAAACCCGATATGGGGAACAGCAAGTAGTAATAGCAAAACAGTAAATTTATCAAGACAGGCCATGTACAGGCACAACATAACACCTAACGTAATGGGAATGGGCGCAAGTGATGCTGTATATATGCTTGAAAGCAGAGGTATAAAAGTAAAAATACAAGGACGCGGAAAGGTTGTGTCGCAAAGTTACCCTGCAGGTAAATTAATAACAAAAGGTGCTGTTTGCACAATAAAGATGGAATAAAAATTTAAACAAGAATAGATATGAAATTAAAAGATTTACTCAAAAACATTAAACCGATTGATATCGATGGCGATACAGAGGTGGAAATCACTGGAGTAAACATTGACTCAAGGCGCATTGAGTCAGGGCATCTCTTTGTTGCTATAAAGGGTACGCAAGTTGACGGTCATAAATTCATAAGTAAAGCTATAACACTTGGTGCAAAGGCAATCTTATGTGAAGATATGCCTAATGAGAAGACCGACAATGTAACATATATAAAGGTAGAATCTACAGAAGATTCAGTTGGCAGAGTTGCGACTTTATTTTACGGAGATCCATCTTCTAAATTAAAACTAGTTGGCGTAACAGGCACAAATGGGAAGACGACCATTGCCACCTTATTATATAATATGTTCAGAAAATTTGGATATAAGTGTGGATTATTATCTACCGTATGCAATTATATAGATGGAGAAGCTATACCAGCAGACCATACTACGCCAGACCCTATTGAACTAAACCAACTTCTCAGTAAGATGGTAGAAAAAGGTTGTGAATATGCCTTCATGGAATGTAGCAGTCACGCCATTGCCCAGAAACGAATTGGCGGATTAAAATTTGTTGGCGGAATATTTACGAACCTCACCAGGGACCATCTTGATTATCACAAGACATTTGAAAACTACCGTGACGCGAAAAAAGCATTTTTCGACGGACTGCCTAAAAATGCATTTGCGATTACTAATGCTGACGATAAGAATGGTATGGTAATGGTACAGAATACAAAAGCAACAATAAAGACATACTCTACACGTACAATAGCAGATTTTAAAGCAAAACTGCTTGAGTGCCATTTTGAAGGAATGTATTTAGATATCAACGGAAAGGAAGTAGGCGTACAGTTTATTGGCAAATTCAATGTAAGTAATCTTTTGGCCGTATATGGAACAGCTGTAATGCTAGGCAAAAATCCAGAAGACATACTATTAGTACTAAGTACACTTAAGAGTGTTAGCGGCCGTCTGGAACCAATAAGTTCTCCAAATGGATTTACAGCAATTGTAGATTACGCTCATACTCCTGATGCTTTGGAGAATGTATTAAATGCAATACATGAAGTACTAAATGGTAACGGAAATGTGATTACAGTTTGTGGAGCTGGTGGTAACAGAGATAAAGGCAAACGTCCACTAATGGCACAAGAGGCAGTAAAACAAAGCGATAAAGTTATTATAACAAGTGATAATCCAAGACTTGAAGAGCCACAAGATATAATAAATGATATGCTTGCCGGTCTTAACTCACTGCAAATGAAAAAAGTAATAAGTATAGTAGATAGAAAAGAAGCTATACGCACTGCATGCATGCTGGCCAAAAAAGGTGATGTTATCCTTGTTGCAGGTAAAGGGCATGAAGACTATCAGGACATCAAAGGTGTAAAGCATCATTTTGATGATAAAGAGATTTTACACGAAATATTCAAAAACTGAAAATAAGAAATTAAAAAATGCTATATTATCTATTCAGATTTCTAGACCAATTCGGTATACCTGGATCTCACATGTGGGCATATATATCATTCAGGGCATTATTAGCTTTGATTCTATCACTTATTATATCAGCTTGGTTCGGTGAAAAATTTATCAAGTTCTTAAAAAGTAAGCAAATAACAGAGACGCAGCGTGATGCAAGCATTGACCCTTTCGGAGTAAAAAAAATAGGTGTACCATCTATGGGAGGTATTATCATCATTGTAGCTATATTGGTTCCTGTAATCTTACTAGGAAGAATGCGAAATATATATCTAATATTAATGATAATAACCACTTTATGGCTAGGGTTACTCGGTGGTTTGGATGATTATATAAAGATATTCAGAAAAAATAAAGAAGGACTTCAGGGAAAGTTTAAAATTGTAGGACAAATAGGACTTGGACTTATTGTTGGCATGGTTTTATATTTAAGTCCCGATGCTGTTGTACGTGAGAATCTTACAATACAAAAGCAAGGACAAGAAATGGTTGTCAAGCATAGAAGTAAACCAGTAAAATCATTAAAAACGACAATACCTTTTGTTAAAGGGCACAATCTAGACTATTCAAAGTTAATGGGATTTTGTGGAAAATACAAAACCGCAGCAGGTTGGATTTTATTTGTTATAATGACAATTATTGTCGTTACAGCTGTATCCAATGGAGCTAATCTTAATGACGGAATGGACGGGATGTGTGCTGGAAATTCAGCAATAATAGGAGTTGCACTTGGAATATTCGCATATGTAAGTAGCCATATTGAATATGCGGCCTATCTTAACATTATGTATATACCTGGATCACAGGAACTTGTTGTGTTTATATGCGCATTCGTTGGTGCACTTATTGGATTTCTATGGTACAATGCCTACCCAGCACAGATTTTCATGGGAGATACAGGTTCACTCACAATTGGCGGAATTATCGCTGTATGCGCAATTATCATTCACAAAGAATTAATGCTACCGATTTTATGTGGTATATTCTTTATAGAAAGTCTCAGTGTGATAATGCAGGTGTACTACTATAAATTAGGAAAAAAGCATGGGGTGAAACAACGTATATTCAAACGTACGCCAATACATGATAATTTCCGTACACAGCAATCACAATTGGATCCTGAATGCAAATATCTGGTTAAAAAGCCTAAAGGCGCAATACATGAGTCAAAAATCACAATACGCTTCTGGATTATGACTATAATACTAGCAGCGCTGACCATAATAACGCTAAAAATGCGGTAATAGAATAAACAATAGTAAACAGATTTATATATGAAAAGAATTGTTATACTAGGAGCTGGTGAAAGCGGCGCAGGAGCTGCTGTACTAGCAAAAAAAGAAGGTCTTGATGTATTTGTTTCTGACATGTCTAAAATCAGCGACAAATATAAGAAACTAATGAATGATCATGACATTGAGTGGGAGGAAGAGCATCACACAAAAGATAAAATACTAAATGCCGACGAAATAATAAAGAGTCCGGGCATACCATTCAGTGCTCCTATGATACAGAAGGTCATCGAGAAAGGTATACATATAATAAGTGAAATAGAATTTGCAGGCAGATATACAGATTCTAAAATGATTTGTATTACAGGCAGCAACGGTAAAACGACTACTACATCTCTTATTTATCATATATTTAAATCAGCTGGATATGATGTTGGTCTTGCAGGCAACATTGGCATAAGTCTTGCACTACAAGTAGCCGAATCACCTCACAAATACTATATCATTGAGCTTAGTTCATTCCAGTTGGACAACATGTACAATTTCCGCGCAAATATAGCTATTTTGCTCAATATAACTCCAGACCATCTGGACAGATATAATAACTGCATGCAAAATTATGTGGATGCAAAAATGAAAATTATTCAGAACCAGACGGAGGATGATTCTTTTATATATTGGAACGATGATCCTATAATCAAGAAAGAATTAAGCAGATATGACATTAAAGCTGTTAAATGTCCATTTGCTGAACTAAAAGAAAAAGGAGCTATCGGATACATAGAAGAAGGAAAATATAAGATAGAAAAGCCTACCCCATTCAATATGGAACAAGAAGAGTTAAGTTTGACTGGCAAACATAATATATACAACTCGCTTGCAGCTGGGATAGCATCTAACATATCAGGAATTAAGAAGGACATCATCAGAAAAAGTCTTAGTGATTTTCCCGGAGTAGAGCACCGCTTGGAAAAAGTAACTAAAGTACGTGGGGTACAATATATCAACGATTCAAAAGCAACGAATGTTGACGCATGCTGGTATGCACTAGAGAGTATGAAAACGCCTGTTATACTTATTCTTGGAGGTAAAGATAAAGGTAATGATTATAATGCTATCAAAGAACTTGTAAAAGAAAAATGTGTTGGACTCGTCTATCTTGGTGCAGACAACACAAAACTTCACAAATTCTTTGACCAAATGGAAATACCTATAAAAGATACTCACAGCATGAAAGATTGTGTGACTGCATGCTATGAAATGGCTAAATCGGGCGATACAGTCTTACTTAGTCCATGTTGTGCCAGCTTCGATCTATTCCATAATATGGAAGACCGTGGCGAACAATTCAAAACATTAGTTAAGAATCTATAGTAAACAACTTATAAAATTTACAAAGTTGAACAAAGCATTAAATAACATATTCAAGGGTGATAAAGTAATATGGATGGTATTCTTTTTCCTTTGTATGATTAGTATAGTTGAGGTATATAGTGCATCTAGCGAACTGACTTACAAAAAAGGTAATTATCTATCACCGATAATTTACCATTGCGCCATACTGGCTGCAGGATTATTTGTAATGGTAATAACCCTTAACATAAAATGCAAATACTTCAAGTTATTCACACCGTTTCTTCTATTCTTGGCATTAACTACACTCATTATAGTGTTTCTGACAGGACACTCTACCAATGGTGCACAAAGATGGATAAGTGTTTTTGGAATGCAATTCCAACCTTCTGAAATTGCGAAAGGTGCGATGATTCTAGCCGAAGCACAAATATTAAGTGCCATGCAAACAGATAATGGAGCTGATAAAAGGGCATTCAAATATATACTGATTGTTGCCGGTTTCATGGTATTACCCATAGCTGTAGAAAACTTATCTACAGCTGTGTTACTCTGCATGGTCATAATAATGATGATGATCATAGGGAGAGTTCCTAAATTGCAGATTGGTAAACTGATGGGTATTATAATGATAATGGTAGCCTTGGCTTTTGCGATAATTATGATTTTCGGTACCGACAAATCGAAAGAAACTTCAAAGACCAATCTTGAAGAACAAGTAGCGCAAAACAAAAAGTCTTCTACTATTGAGAAAATATTTCATAGAGCAGACACATGGAAATCACGAATTAATAAATTCATGAGCGACAAAGAAGTAGCTCCAGAAGATTACGATTTGGACAAAGATGCACAAGTTGCCCACTCAAATATAGCCATCGCATCATCTAATATTGTAGGAAAAGGCCCTGGAAACTCTGTTGAGAGAGACTTTCTGTCGCAGGCATTTTCAGATTTTATTTACGCAATAATTATTGAAGAGATGGGTATTGAAGGTGCTATAATTGTTGCATTTCTATATGTTGTATTGCTATTTAGAACAGGAAGAATAGCAAATAGATGCGAAAACAACTTTCCTGCATTCCTCGCAATGGGACTTGCCCTTATGCTTGTGACACAAGCTATATTTAACATGCTTGTTGCCGTTGGACTAGCACCTGTAACAGGTCAGCCATTGCCCTTAGTGAGTAAAGGAGGAACATCGACAATAATCAATTGCGCATACATTGGCGTAATACTAAGTATAAGCCGTTCTTCTGTAAAAAGAGAGGATGATAAAGAAATTTCTGACGATACCCAAACAGAAGTGAAGCGAAACTCACAAATATGCGAATAAAATCTCACTGAAATTATAAAAAGAGAAAAAAAATAGTTACTTTTGCGAAATAAAAGAGAAAAATATGAACGAAGAATTAAGAATCATAATTAGTGGCGGTGGCACAGGCGGACACATTTTCCCGGCTATATCAATTGCTAATGCAATAAAAGCAAAGCGCCCTAATGCTAAGATTCTATTCGTTGGAGCACTTGGACGTATGGAAATGCAGCGTGTTCCAGCAGCTGGATATGAAATTAAGGGACTGCCTGTATGCGGATTTGATAGAAAAAATCTGCTAAAAAACATCATAGTAATTTACAAACTATGGAAGAGTCAACGCATGGCAAAGAACATTATTAAGGATTTCAAGCCTATGGCTGCTGTCGGAGTTGGTGGATACGCTAGTGGGCCTACTCTAAATCAAGCAGCTAAGATGAAGATTCCATGTCTTATACAGGAACAGAACTCCTATGCGGGTGTAACTAATAAGATACTCGCAAAAAAAGCTAATAAGATATGTGTAGCTTATGATGGGATGGATAGATTCTTCCCCGCTGACAAAATAATAAAAACTGGTAATCCAGTTAGACAAGCTATATTAACAACTACTATCAGCAAAGAGGATGCTATAAAAAGTTTTGGATTAGATCCCGAAAAGAAGACCATATTACTCGTTGGAGGAAGCCTTGGTGCACGTACAATTAACGAGAGCATCTTAAATCACATTGAGATGGTTGAAAATTCAGGGGTTCAATTTATATGGCAAACTGGTAAATATTACAATGCCAGTATAATGGAAGAATTGAAAAAACATAAAGAATTAGAAATGCTACATGTCACTGATTTTATATCAGACATGGGAACAGCATATAAAGCTGCGGATTTAGTTATAAGCAGAGCTGGAGCAAGTAGCATATCTGAGTTCTGCCTGATCGGCAAACCCGTAATTTTAGTTCCTTCGCCTAATGTTGCAGAAGATCATCAGACTAAGAATGCATTAGCATTAGTCATGAAGGACGCTGCATTATATGTAAAAGACTCTGAAGCATCCAAATCACTACTTGGAATAGCAATAGATACGGTGAAAGAAAACGAAAAACTTAATCAACTTAGTAACAATATATTAAAATTAGGATTACCTAATTCTGCAGATATCATAGCCAATGAAGTAATAAAAATGGCTTTGCAAAAATAAAATTATGGAAATTAAAGATATTAAATCAGTCTATTTTGTAGGTGCTGGTGGCATTGGAATGAGTGCTATAGCACGCTATTTCATCAATAGAGGAATGGTTGTTGCCGGATATGACAAGACCGAATCAGAACTAACTAAACAGTTAGAAAAAGAAGGAATGTTAATTCATTACGAAGAAGATATAAATGCAATTCCTCATGCATGCAAAGATGTAAAATCGACACTAGTAATTTACACGCCGGCCATCCCTGCAAAACACAAAGAACTAGAATTTTTCAAAAAAGGAAATTTTGAAATTGAGAAAAGAGCACAAGTTTTAGGAACTCTTACACGCACCCATAAAGGATTGTGTGTTGCTGGAACACATGGAAAGACAACTACATCTACAATGGCTGCACATATATTGCACCAAAGCCATGTAGATTGCAATGCGTTCTTAGGTGGTATATCTAAAAATTACGGGACAAACTACATTTTAAGTGATACAAGCGATTATGTCGTTATTGAAGCAGACGAATTTGATAGATCTTTCCACTGGCTTCGCCCTTATATGACCGTAATAACAGCTACAGACCCAGACCATCTGGACATTTACGGAACAAAAGAAGCTTATCTTGAAAGTTTCCGTCATTATACGACACTCATACAAGATGGTGGTGTTCTGATTATACACAAAGGACTCGAAATGAAAGATGACATCTCTAAAGGTGTTAAAAAATACGATTATAGCCTAGATGAAGGTGATTTTCATGCTGAAAACATTTTAATCGAAAATGGAGAGATCACGTTTGACTTCATTTCTCCTATTGAATCTATCAAAAATATAAGTCTTGGACAACCAGTACCTATTAATATTGAAAACGCTATAGCAGCAATGGCATTAGCGCAATTGAACGGATGCACTGCTGAAGAGATAAAATATGGAATGAAGACATACGCAGGTGTAGATCGCCGCTTTGACTTTAAGATTAAAAACGACAATATAGTATTTTTAAGCGACTATGCACATCATCCAAAAGAGATATACCAAAGTGCGAAAAGCATACGCGAACTATATAAAGACAAGAAAATTACTGCTATATTCCAGCCTCATCTATATACACGTACAAGAGACTTCTATAAAGATTTTGCATCAAGTCTAAGTATCTTAGATGAAGTTATACTTTGCGATATATATCCAGCACGAGAAAAACCTATTGAAGGTGTAACATCAAAGCTTATATATGACAATCTAAAAGAAGGTGTTAAAAAAGAAATGATACATAAAGAGGATGTTCTGGATTATATAAAAAACCATGACTTCGAAGTCCTTTTAGTACTTGGAGCAGGTGATTTGGATAATTACGTTCCACAAATGACGAAAATTTTGAAAGAGAAATATAACTAAATGACTCTAAACTGGAAAAAATCAATTATAATCGTACTTGATATTGTAATTGCAATATACTTAGTATTCGCTATTACGTCGTTTAATAAACCGAGCGATAAAAATAGATTGTGTACCAAGGTTGGTATCAATATCTGCGATGATGTAACTGATGGTTTCCTAAGTGCAGCGGAAATAAGGAATATACTTATAAAAAAGAATTTATATCCACTAAACCGTCAAATGCAGAATTTAGATATAAGAACTATTGAAGATGTTTTAAGACACAGTCCTTTCGTCAAATCTGCACAATGCTATAAAACAGAAGATGGACATGTATGTATAAACATCAAACAAAGGACACCTGTAATAAGAATTAAAAGTATAAATGGAGACGATTATTATTTGGACGACCAAGGTGGTATAATGCCGAATACTAGATACGTTTCAAACTTAATCATCGCAACAGGATACATACCAAGATGGTATGCTTGTAAGATATTAAAGCATGTGGCAAATCATATCAACCACGATAACTTTTGGAAAAACCAGATAATGCAAATTAATATTCTACAGGATCTAAGTGTTGAAATTGTACCACGCGTAGGCGATCATATAGTATATCTAGGCAGACCCACATATATACAAGACAAATTATCACGACTGGAAAAGTTTTATAAATATGGTTTGAATCAAGTAGGATGGAATAAATATTCTTATATCGACCTTGAGTTTAGCAACCAAATAATATGCAAGAAAAAACAAAATATATAAACTAGTATGGCAGCAAAGGAATTTATCGTAGCTATTGAATTAGGTTCATCAAAGATGACAGGAATAGCCGGAAGGAAAAATCTTGACGGCAGCATAACCGTGCTTGCTGTTGCCACAGAGGAATCTTCCTCTTTTATACGCAAAGGCGTGGTTTACAATATAGATAAGACAGCACAATGTCTTACCAATATAGTTAAAAGACTGACGAATACTCTTAAGATCAGCATTAGTCAAGTATATGTTGGTGTTGGGGGTCAATCGATACGTAGCATAAAGAATACTATCTCAAAAGAGTTACCTGCTGAGACAAAAGTCACCAAAGAAATGGTTATCGAGTTGATGGATGCTAACCGAAACATGAAATATCCTGAACAAGAAATTCTGGATGCTGCCGAGCAAGAATATATGGTAGATTCTCAACTACAGTTAGATCCTGTAGGTATTGAATGCAGCCACCTAGAAGGGAACTTCCTCAATATTATGTCGCGCAAGACGTTCTATCGTAACTTGAATAAATGTTTCGACGCTGCAGGTATAAATGTTGCAGAAATGTTTCTTGCTCCTTATGCGTTAGCAGATAGTGTACTAACAGAAGCTGAAAGACGTTCTGGATGTGCGCTTGTTGATATTGGTGCTGACACAACAACAGTTTCAGTTTACTTCAAAAATATATTACGTCATCTGGCAGTTATACCTTTAGGAAGCAACAATATCACAAAGGATATAGCATCCCTGCAAATGGAAGAGGAGGAAGCTGAAAAGATGAAGCTAAAATATGCATGCGCATTCACAGACAATAGTGAGATAGACAGCACTCTTATGCTTCCTATTGATCAAGATAGATCTGTCGAAAGCAGAAAATTCATAGAAATAACAGAAGGCAGACTTGAAGAAATAATCGAAAACGTTTGGTTCCAAATACAATCATCTGAATATGATGATAAACTTTTAGGAGGTATCATATTGACCGGTGGGGGTTCAAACCTAAAGGATATAGATAAAGCATTCATGAATCACTCACATGTAGACAAAATTCGTATTGCAAAATTCGTATCACAAACAATTGACTCCACTAATCCTATTATAAACGAGCATAATGGCATGATGAACACAGTACTAGCCTTACTTTCAAAAGGGGATATTAACTGTGCTGGAGATGAAATAAATGCAAATGGAGACCTTTTTTCTGCTCAACATCCTACTACGATACAGACCGATATCCATATAAAGGCACGGCAGGCTACAGAAACAGCTCCTGGAGTAGTACGCACAGAAGCTGAAAAACAAAAGGCGGAAGAAGAAGCTCTAAAAAAGAAGGAAGCTGAAGATGAAGCTAATAGAATTGCTGCAGAAGAAGAAAGAAGAAAAATTGCAGAAGTCAAAAAGAAAAACAGCATAATAAACAAAGCTGGGAAAAAGCTCAAAAACTTCTTCGAAAGTATTATAAAAGAAGACGAGTAAATTTATATATTGTTTAATATTGAAAACTTACTAAAATGGAAGAAAATAACAAAGCAGATGTATTGGATTTCGGTGAGCCTGAAAAAGAGCATAGCATAATAAAAGTTATCGGTGTAGGTGGTGGAGGCGGTAATGCTGTAAACCACATGTACCGCGAAGGGATACATGATGTTTCTTTCGTGTTGTGTAATACAGACAATCAAGCACTCAACGACTCGCCTGTTCCTGTCCATGTTCAACTGGGAAAGGAAGGACTTGGTGCAGGAAATAAACCAGAAAAAGCCCGTCAGGCAGCTGAAGAAAGCATCGAAGATGTACGCGAAATGCTTGGTGACGGAACAAAGATGGCATTTATTACAGCAGGAATGGGGGGTGGCACAGGTACTGGCGCAGCTCCTGTAATAGCAAGCGTATCTAAAGAGCTCGGCATACTTACTGTAGGTATTGTCACAATACCATTTCGCTTTGAAGGAGATAAAAAAATAGATCAAGCATTAGATGGTGTTGAAGAAATGTCTAAGCACGTTGATGCACTACTAGTTATAAATAATGAGAGGCTACGAGAGATTTATCCTGATCTTACAGTACTTGATGCATTTGGAAAGGCAGACGACACCCTAAGTGTAGCAGCGAAGAGTATTGCCGAAATTATAACTGTACACGGTTTAATTAACCTAGACTTCAACGATGTTAAGACTGTATTGAAAGATGGTGGTGTCGCTATAATGAGTACAGGCTACGGTGAAGGTGAAGGTAGAGTAAAGAGAGCCATTGAAGACGCATTGAATTCTCCTTTGCTAAATGACAATGATATATTCAACTCAAAGAAGATTCTTTTATCTATATCATTCTGCAGTGAAAAACAAGGACAAAGCAGTCTGATGATGGAAGAAATGAATGACGTGGATGATTTCATGAAAAAATTCGGAACCGGATTTGAAATAAAATGGGGACTTGCAACCGACCCTGACCTAGGAGCTAAAGTAAAAGTAACCATTTTAGCTACCGGATTTGGGATAAAGGACGTTTCAGGAATGGATTCTCACCTCAAGAAACATTCACAAGAAGAGGCAAACAGGAGAGCAGAAGAAGAAGAAAAAGCTGCAGAACGCCAAGATCGCCGTCACCGCTACTATGGAAAAGAAGCTGATAACAGGGTATACAAACGTCGTCCACATATATTTATATTCCGTAACGAAGATCTTGACAATGACGATGTTATTTCTGCTGTCGAATCCACACCTACTTACAAGCGTACGCGAGATGTTTTAGACAGCATACGGAGTCAGGCAAGCGGTAATGGAGAAGAAGTAAATAGCGATGAAGAGCCTAAAAGGGGTCCTATACAAGGTACAATAAAATTTGCATAAAAATATATAATTATGGCACTTTTTGAAAAAATTAGTAACGACATTAAAGATGCGATGAAAGCCAGAGATAAAGTTCGCCTGGAAACATTGCGCAACATTAAGAAAGTATTTCTTGAAGCAAAAACAGCTCCAGGAGCAAACGACACTCTAGAAGATAGCGAAGCACTAAAAATACTTGCAAAGTTAGCTAAACAGGGTAAAGAATCTGCACATGTATTCACAGAACAGAAAAGACAAGATCTTGCTGACGAAGAAATAGCTCAAGTAAATGTTATCGAAGAATATCTGCCCAAACAAATGAGCGAATCAGATATTGAAGCTCAAATCAAAGATATTATTGCTCAGACAGGAGCAACAAGCATGAAAGATATGGGTAAGGTAATGGGCATCGCTAGTAAAAGTATGGCAGGCAAAGCTGATGGCAGAATTATATCAACTATCGTAAAGGATCTACTTTCTTAAGAAAATACTTCTGTTAGTATATCTAAAGATTTTATATCAGGAAAATCTGGAATATGAATACGATAATAATTTAATATCACCTCTATACAACGATTACGATCTATGCGTGACATTGTATAGAGGTGCATTGTTTCATAATCCATTCTAATAATCAGCCGTATCTTTTCAGATTCATCTGGATTAAGAAAATCAGAATGCAATGGGGCAAATTCAGAAAAGCAACCATTTCGAAGATCAAAACAACAATTAGCTCTATAATTTTCCAAATTTGGATAGAAACCTAGAAATTTAGATAAACGCATTAAGAATACCAAATGAAAATTAGAGTAAGCCTTATCGCACTGGTCAAGCCATTTCATACCATTCATTATATACTCGAAAAGTTTAATGTTAGATTGCTCATTACGCAAAGCATAATATAAAAATTCGGAAATAAAAAGCGAGATGGATATTTTTTTAGGATCAAAAGACACAGAAGAATATATATATAACCATCTTACATCTTTAATATGCTGCAGTCCATGAGCACGCCTAGTATCACACTCAATTTCTAAGATTGACATCGGTTGAAAGAATTGTTTCTTAATTTTCGACACTTTTCTACTGCCTACATGTGCAATAAAAGACATACGCCCGTCACTTTCGGTAAACATATCGATAATTAACGAGGATTCTCCAAATTTGAAAGAATGCAGTACTATGGCGCTGGTTTTGACTAACATGAGCACAAAATTACACTTTTTTCGCCAAAAATAGAAAATTTATCCAATAAAATTTGGTTTGTTGAAATAAAACGCATAACTTTGCACCCGCAAAAAGCAATCGGTCCCTTCGTCTATCGGTTAGGACGAGAGATTTTCATTCTCTAAAGAGCAGTTCGATTCTGCTAGGGACTACCAATAATAAAAATATAAAGAATAAGACAGATGGCAAATCACAAATCATCAGTTAAGAGAATCCGTCAGGACAAGAAAAAGGCTTTGCATAATAAATACTATGCAAAGACTATGCGTAATGCAGTACGCAAACTTCGTGCTGTAACAGACAAAGAAGAGGCAGTTAAGATGTACCCAAGTATCCAGAAGATATTGGATAAATTGGCAAAGACTAATATTATCCATAAGAATAAGGCTGCGAACATTAAATCAAGCCTCGCTCTTCACATAAACAAACTGGGATAAATTCAGATTGTTCAATCATCAAAATATAAAGGCTGTGATCTCTTTGATCGCAGCCTTTTTTAGTGCTCAAAATTTTCGTATATAAAAGATTTTTTGTATATTTGCAAATTAAATATATATATCTTAAATATGACAGAAGAACAAAAAAAAGAAAGCAACTATTCCGCAAGTAACATTCAAGTACTAGAGGGTTTGGAAGCTGTTCGTAAGCGTCCGGCAATGTACATTGGTGACATCAGCGAGAAAGGTCTTCATCATTTGGTTAACGAGACAGTCGATAACTCTATCGACGAAGCTATGGCTGGTTTCTGTACACACATTGAGGTTATTATAAACCAAGATAATTCAATAACAGTACAAGATAACGGTCGAGGAATTCCTGTAGACGAACACAAAAAGCTGCATAAATCAGCACTTGAGGTTGTAATGACAGTACTTCACGCCGGTGGTAAATTCGACAAAGGATCTTATAAAGTTTCTGGAGGTTTACATGGTGTTGGTGTATCATGTGTTAATGCACTATCATCACATATGACGTCTCAAGTATTTAGAGATGGTAAAATCTATCAACAGGAATATGAAAAGGGGAAACCTTTATATCCCGTAAAAGTTGTCGGTACTACGGACCAACAGGGAACACGGCAACAATTTTGGCCAGATGCCTCAATATTTACTACTACAACTTACAAATACGATATAATAGCATCTCGCATGCGAGAATTAGCATATCTAAATGCAGGTATAAATATAACACTGACGGATCTACGTCCTGACGAAGAAGGCAATACACATCAGGAAGTTTTTCATGCTAAAGAAGGCCTAAAAGAATTTGTACGTTATGTAGACCGTCACCGCACAAATCTTTTTGATGATGTTATATATCTTAAGACAGAAAAGCAAGGGACACCTATTGAGGTTGCCATCATGTATAACACAGATTACAGTGAAAATATCCACTCGTATGTTAATAACATCAATACGATAGAGGGAGGAACCCATTTAGTAGGTTTCCGTATGGCATTAACCAGAACGTTAAAGAAATATGCAGATTCAGATCCACAGATTTCAAAGCAAATAGAAAAAGCAAAGATTGAGATCGCCGGTGAAGATTTCCGTGAAGGATTAACAGCTGTTATATCTATAAAAGTTGCCGAACCTCAATTTGAAGGACAGACCAAGACAAAGTTAGGCAATAGTGAAATAGCAGGCGCAGTGCAACAGGCCGTTGGAGAAGCTCTATCTGATTACTTGGAAGAGCATCCAAAAGAAGCAAAAATGATATGCGATAAAGTCATTTTAGCAGCTACAGCGCGTATTGCCGCTCGCAAAGCAAGAGAAAGCGTACAGCGCAAGAATCCAATGTCAGGCGGTGGTCTACCTGGTAAATTGGCCGACTGTTCTAACAAAGATCCTAAAGAATGTGAGATATTCCTAGTCGAGGGAGATTCGGCCGGTGGTTCAGCTAAACAAGGTAGAGACAGATATACACAAGCTATACTTCCACTACGTGGTAAGATTCTTAACGTTGAAAAGGTAATGTGGCACAAAGTCTTTGAAAGTGAATCTATAACAAATATTATCCAGAGCATTGGCGTTCGTTTTGGCGTAGATGGTTCTGACAGTAAAGATGCCAATATAGATAAACTTCGCTACGACAAGATTATTATAATGACCGATGCCGATGTCGATGGTTCACATATCGACACACTTATAATGACACTTTTCTATCGTTTCATGCCAGAGATAATTCAGGAAGGACATTTATATATAGCCACTCCTCCACTCTATCTTTGCACATTCAACAATAGAGTTAAAGAATATTGCTACACAGACCAACAGCGCCAAACATTTCTGGACAAATATGGAAATGGTATAGAAGATGGCAAAAAGATTCACACACAACGTTACAAAGGTTTGGGTGAAATGAATCCGGAACAACTTTGGGAAACCACAATGAACCCACAAACACGTCTTCTTAAGCAAGTAACAATTGAAAATGCAGCTGATGCAGATGAGATTTTCTCCATGCTCATGGGTGATGATGTAGAGCCACGTCGTGAATTCATAGAGAAGAACGCTACATATGCAAATATAGACGCATAAAATTAATTAAATATAATATGGTCGGTTTCCGAAATATTTTCGGAAATCGACTCTTTTATTTAGACAAATCATGATAAAAAGATTGTCTGTTGTATTTTTTATTATTCTTTCTAGTTATAATGTATATGCCTCATGGTGGAACATGCAGTGGATTAGATACCCAGATGTAGACAGCACAGCACAAATATGGTTTCGCAAGCAATATAATTTACCAGATATTACAACCAGGGCCTCTGTGTCAATAGCCTCTTCGGGTAGATATATTCTATATTTAAACGGTCGTAATGTAAGTGTGGACGTATTGATGCCACACGCTCAAGGAAACTCAAATACCACTAGTATAATTACTTTTGAAGTATCACGTTTCTTGCATAAAGGAAACAACACTATTGCAATCTGGTACTCTCCAACATTACATGGCAACAAAAGCTGCAGACAAATTGCAGTAGATTTCTATGGAGAAACAGCAGCAGGTGAATCATTTTCATACAACACAGATTCGACATGGTTATGCAAAAAATCTAACGCCTGTACGACAGCAAACAATAATGAAATAATAATAGCACCAGAATACCAATATGAATGGAAAGACAAATATTGCCCAATATACGATTGGAAAGAAAGCAAAATATGCAACTCTTCAAAAGTACGATATAATTTAGAATCACCCATTAGCGTATCAAATCATATAAATCATATATATCCATACAGATCTTTTGACAATGATGGCAACAAAGTTTTATATGATTTTGGGCACTCTTTCATTGGTTGGACTAGAGTAACATTAAGAGGCATGAGAAAAGGCCAGAGAATAGAAATAAACGGGCTTACATATATCTGCTCAGGTGAAATGGATGAGCAGGCATGCCGAAAATTCACCGATTCTGAATCTGGAAGAGCATTAGTAATAGGTCCGGCTGACTTTTCTATAGATAAAATAATGAAAATAGAAGGTATAGAAATTACCCCATATTTCAATATAACTTATCAATATTAAAACAATATTGTTCCTTTTTACCTTTTAATTTCTATTTTTGGAACATTTTTCATATATTTGCAGTATAAAAATATGAAAAAATGACCAATTCTGCAATTAGAGACATTAATGTAAACTCTGTGGAATCATTCTCAAATGATGGATACATAGAGAATGACATAGCCATGTTCGACAATTTTCAAAACTTGCCAATTCCTAATGAACCAAGTAGGATAAAAGGTTTGATAATCGGGCTGTGTCTTCACGGCAAAGCGCAGTACACTGTTGAGACAGAAGAACGCATGATTACCAAGAATGACGTTATTATAATAAATGATAACCAAGTTACTGACAACTACATGATAAGTCCTGATTTTCAGGGTGTTGCAATGATAATATCGAATAATTTCTTCAACGATGCCGTTAAGGGTGTTAACGATATTTCATCATTATTCATATTTACGCGCAATCATCCAGTGTTCAAGCTGGACGAAGATCAGGCACAACTTGTAATTTGGTACTATAATATGCTAAAAACGAAAGTAAACGAGTGCAATAACCATTTTCGTAAGGATATCGTCCGTTCATTATTCAATACTATGATATACGATGTAAGTAATATCATATATAGTCTGATGAAGATATCCGATAAGAAGAGAAGTCGTGCAGACACTATCTTTACAGAGTTTATACGCCTAGTTGAGAGCAATTTTAGGAAGGAACGCAGAGTTAGTTGGTATGGTGAGCAAATGTGCATAACTCCGAAATATCTTTCAGAAACTGTAAAACAGATTAGCAAACGTACCCCGAATGAGTGGATTGATAAATACGTAACATTAGAAGTTCGTGTTCAACTTAAAAATACTGCCAAAAGCATTAAAGAAATAGCAGAAGACATGCACTTCCCTAATCAGTCTTTTCTTGGTAAATATTTCAAGGAACACTCAGGAATGTCACCTTCAGAATATAGAAAATCATAAGCTACTAATCATTAATATATTAAGTACAATAAAACGATATGATAAAAACAGAAACCATACAATCAGAGCTTGAATTTCTTTCAGACAATGAAAAGCGCCAGATACTGCCTCGATTTTTCAAGACAGGCAAAGGGGAGTATGGAGAAGGAGATAAATTCATAGGCGTGACAGTACCGAATATCAGAAGTGTTGCCATGTTACATCTCGACACAAACAATAATGAAATTGAGGAATTATTGCATTCTCAATGGCATGAGATACGAATGTGCGCACTTATGATTATGGTAGAAAATTGTAAACTCACAAGAAAGAGCAAATGGATTAAATTACATTCTGAAAAACAAGGAGAGGACCTTCGTAAAAAACTTTTCCAATTGTATCTTAAACATACGGATAGGATCAACAATTGGGATCTCGTTGACCTTACAGCACCTACAATAGTAGGTAACTACCTTAAGGACAAGGACAGAGACATCCTTTACAAATTAGCTAAGAGCCCGCTTTTATGGGATCAGCGCATTGCTGTAGTATCTACTTATGCATTTATACGTGAAAATGATTTTAAAGAAATCTACTCATTGGCAGAGATTCTTATACATCACAAGCATGATCTAATGCACAAAGCTATCGGATGGATGCTCAGAGAAGCAGGTAAACGCGATAAACCTTTGCTTATGGACTTTCTTGACATACATTGTAAAGAGATGCCAAGAACAATGCTTAGATACTCCATCGAGAAATTTCCAGAATCCGAAAGACAATATTATATGAGTAAATAGAACTTATTTGATTTCACATAATCTATTACTAAATTTTCATCACTAAAATATAAATAATTATGAACGAGACATTAGAAAACATGAAGTCACGCCGTAGCATAAGAGGATATGAGCCAGACAAGATGCCTGCGTATGAATTAATAAAACAAGTTATAGAGGCTGGTACATACGCACCAACTAGTATGGGAATGCAATCGCCAATAATTATAGCAGTAACCAATAAGGCAGTGCGCGACAAACTATCTAAGATGAATGGAGATATTCTTGGTACAAAATCAGACCCTTTTTATGGTGCTCCGGTAGTCCTTATAGTACTGGCAAGTAGAGAACGTCCGACATATATTTATGACGGTAGTCTGGTTATGGGAAACCTCATGAATGCCGCTCATTCTGTAGGATTAGGAAGTTGTTGGATTCACCGTGCGAAAGAAGTTTTCGATTCTGCAGAAGGTAAAGCCATGCTTAAAGAATGGGGAATTGAAGGAGATTACGAAGGTATTGCTCATTGTGTAATTGGATATGCACTTAAAGATGCGCCAACAGCAAAACCTCGCAAAAGCGATTATGTAAAATATATAAGATAACTATTTAATGTCTATTTAATATAGCCATTAGCTTTAAGTTCTTTTACAACCTCTTCAAGTGATTCGTACCACTTTTCTCCGAATCTCTGTATAAGTGGTTGCTTCAAGAATTTATAGACAGGAACATCAAGTTCTTTACCTTTTTCCCTAGCACACTTGCATACATCCCATACATGGTAGTTAAGTCCTACCATATCTTCTCCAATCTTAACCTCTCTTATAGGATAAAGATAACAGCTTATCGGTTTACAGAATCTCGTTTTCCCTGAACGATAAGCTTTTTCGAGTGTACAATAGCAACAACCTTTATCATGACATGTAAAGACACAGTCCTTCCCATTAACAATGCTAGTGACCATACATCCTTCTTGGTCAATATACGCTACCCCTTGTTTGTCTATCACAGCCTGCGCCGAAGCCGACAAATCATCCCAAACAGTATCTAGCGAATCCTCTATCCCTCCGATTTCATCTAAGGTGACAGGTGCACCGGCATCACCCTCAACGCAACATTCACCATTGCATTTTTCAAGGTCACAACAAAACTTCTCTGTAAGACAATCAAGAGAAATCAATACATTATCTACTTCTATAATTGGTGGCGTATCCATATATAATTACCATTTAATAGGTTCTTCTCCATTTTGTATCAGATAATCATTTGCCCTACTGAAATGTTTATTTCCAAAAAAGCCACGATAAGCAGACAAAGGAGACGGATGGGCTGACTTTAATACAAGATGCCTGGAAGGGTCAATATATGCCGCCTTACCTTGAGCATAACTACCCCACAGTATAAATACTAAATGTTCCCTATCTTTTGCCAAAGCCTTTATTGCTGCATCTGTAAACTCTTCCCAACCCCTACGTTGATGGCTTCCTGCCTGATGTGCTCTGACAGTAAGTGTAGCGTTAAGAAGAAGTACTCCCTGCTCCGCCCAACGAGAAAGATTTCCGCTCAAAGGAGCAGGGGTACCAAAATCATTCTGTATCTCTTTAAAAATGTTGACTAGTGACGGAGGAAACTGTATCCCATCATTTACAGAGAAGCACAATCCATGCGCCTGACCTGGTTCATGATACGGATCCTGTCCTATAATCACCACTTTAACTTTATCAAATGGACATAGATTGAAAGCATTAAAAATCATTTTACCCGGAGGATAACATGTATTATGCATATATTCCTCACGCACAAACTTAGTCAAATCCAGAAAATATTGTTTCTCGAATTCGGCACCAATATGAGTTTTCCAGCTATCTTCAATCTTAACGTCCATAAGCTTATTTTATTTATCTGAAATCAGATTTTCACCTGTCATATCTGAAGGTTGCCCCAATCCCATAATATGAAGAATAGAAGGCGCAACATCAGCAAGACGACCATCTTTTACTTTTGCACTATTGTTATCTGTTACATATACAAATGGTACAGGGTTAAGAGAATGTGCAGTATTTGGTGTTCCATCAGAATTTATTGCATTATCGGCATTACCATGGTCTGCTATTATTATAGCCTCGTAACCGGTTTCCTTGACAGCTTTAATTACCTCTTTAACACAGTTGTCTACAGCCCATACAGCTTTTGCTATGGCATTGTATATACCTGTATGACCTACCATATCACCATTAGCGAAGTTTACTACGATAAAATCATACTTATCCTCCTTTATGGCAGCTACAAGTTTGTCCTTAACCTCAAAAGCACTCATTTCAGGTTTCAGATCATAAGTAGCAACCTTAGGAGAAGGCACTAATATTCTATCCTCTCCCTCGTAAGGAGCTTCGCGACCACCATTAAAGAAGAATGTTACATGAGCATATTTCTCGGTTTCAGCAGTATGCAATTGTTTTTTACCATTTTTACTCAAGAATTCTCCTAAAGTATCCATAACATTCTCTTTTGGGAATAGGATATGAACGCCCTTGAAAGAAGCATCATAAGGAGTCATACAATAATATTGAAGATTTGGTACAGTCTTCATACCTTCCTCTGGCATATCCTTCTGAGTAAGTACCTGAGTAAGCTCTTTTGCACGGTCATTACGGAAGTTTATGAAAATAACTACATCACCTTCTTTGATAGAACCATCAACAGTTGAGTTTGTTATAGGTTTGATAAATTCATCAGTGACATCCTCGGCATAGCTTTCTTCCATTGCCTTAACCATATCAGTAGCTTTCTTTCCTTTAGCATCTACCAATAAATCATAAGCCTCTTTTACACGGTTCCAACGTTTATCGCGGTCCATTGCGTAGAAACGACCAATGATACTTGCTATATGGCAATCTGTTTTACCACAGACATCCTCTAATTCTTTGATAAATCCGGCACCACTTTTAGGATCCGTATCACGTCCATCCATAAAACAGTGAATGAATGTGTTTTTTAATCCATATTCTTTAGATACCTCACACAACTTAAAAAGATGATCTAATGAAGAATGCACTCCACCATTAGATGTAAGACCCATAAAATGTACTTTTTTGCCAGTCTCTTTAGCATATGTGAAAGCTGATACTATCTCAGGATTCTTCATGATAGAACCATCCTTGCAAGCACGATTTATCTTTACCAGGTCCTGATAGACCACACGACCAGCTCCAATATTAAGGTGTCCTACCTCAGAGTTGCCCATCTGTCCTTCAGGCAAACCAACATCTTCACCACTAGCCTGCAACTGAGAGTGTGCACTTGTTGCGAAAAGGAGGTCTATATAAGGAGTTGGTGTATTATAAATAACATCACCTTTACCATGTTTTCCGATTCCCCAACCATCGAGGATCATTAATAATGCTTTTTTTGCCATAATTGTAATAATTATAATTCTAGAATTTGACCGCAAAGTTACTTTAATTCGGGTGGAATACAAAATAAAATAAGTTTTATTTTATTACTAAATGTATGTCACATTAAACATTCTTTATTGTCACCTATAAACATTATTCTATTTTAACTCTAAAAGCATATAAAATACGCAAGGTTTTATATAATTAAACCGTTGGCATAATTAATTATACTAGCCATTTTATTTATTTTATTGCACTATCGTGTTATTCTTATACAGATTAGTTGTGCTAATAAAATATCTTTTTTATTTTGGTTTGTTGCTTAATTTCACTATATTTGCAACCTAAAATTTATTAACTTATTATCATGAAAATTATAAAAAGGACTACTATTTTTTTAGCAGCTATAATCTGTAGCGCAGAACTTTCAGCACAGGTCAATGCTCCTAAACTAAACGCCAATAATATTGACGAAGTGATTAAGGCAATGACTCTCGAAGAAAAAGCATCTTTGCTTGTAGGTGGAGGAAATGATGGATTTGCCGGTAGCGGTGCAATGATGGGTGCACAGAAAAAGTTGGTAGCAGGTGCTGCCGGTATAACTGTGGCTATACCACGTCTTGGCATACCTTCTATCGTATTGACAGACGGACCTGCAGGAGTGCATATAGACGCTACTCGCGAAGGTACTTCACAGACATTTTATGCCACAGGGTTTCCTATCGGTACGGCCTTGGCGTGTACATGGAATACTGATCTCATAAGGTCTGTAGGTAAGGCTATCGGCAATGAGGTGCTAGAGTATGGATGTGATGTAATACTAGGTCCGGGGATGAATCTTCACCGTAATCCTCTTTGTGGACGTAACTTTGAATATTACTCTGAAGATCCTTTGGTTACAGGAAAAATCGGTGCTGCAATGGTACAGGGCATACAGAGCCAAGGTGTTGGTACTAGTGCAAAACATTTCGCAGTAAACTCTCAAGAGAGTGATCGCACAAAGGTTGACGAAAGACTTTCACAACGTGCTCTGCGTGAACTTTATCTTAAAGGTTTCGAAATAATGGTAAAAGAGAGTCAGCCATGGACCATGATGGCTTCTTACAATAAGATAAATGGAACTTTCTCTCAAGAAAGCCACGACCTGCTAACTACAATATTACGTAATGAGTGGGGATTCAAGGGTGCTGTCATGACAGATTGGATAGGTAAACGTAATACGCCGGCACAGGTACATGCCGGAAATGACTTGATGATGCCGGGATATCCTGCACAAGCAAAAGAGATCATACAAAGTGCAAAAGATGGGAGTCTGGACATTAATGACGTCAATAATGATGTAAAGCATATACTGGATATTGTTGTAAAATCTCCTAAATTTAAAGGTTATAAGTATAGCGATACTCCCGACCTTAAAGCTCATGCAATGATAACGCGTCAAAGTTCTACAGAAGGAATGGTTCTACTTAAAAATGAGAAAAACACCCTACCCTTGCAGAATATCAGAAAAGTTGCTCTTTTTGGAGTAAACTCATATGATTTTCTTTCATGCGGACTAGGTTCAGGCTGTGTTCACGCCCCCTATGTTATTGATATGGTAGCGGGTCTTAATAATGCAGGCATATCAACTACGAAGACTCTTACAGACATATACCAGAAATATGTGGAATATGAAAGAATAAAGTTTCAGGCAGACAAAGACCCAACAATGTGGTTTCTGAGTCAAGGTCAACCTAAGTTACCTGAGATGGATGTAACTAAGCGTTGCATAGACTCTGAAATTGATAATGCTGATGCAGCTATATTTACTATCGGAAGACAGGCTGGCGAAGGACTTGATCGGGATATCAACACAGACTTTAATATAAGCGAATCTGAACGTAAAATATTAAGTGACGTAAGTAATGCTTTCCATCAACATGGCAAACCTTTAATTGTAATAATAAATTCAGGATCTGTAATAGAAACTGCTTCCTGGAGAGACATGGCTGATGCTATACTTGTTGCATGGCAACCTGGTGAGGAGGGAGGAAATGCTGTTGCAGATGTATTAACAGGCAAGGCTAATCCTTCGGGAAAGCTTACCATGACATGGCCTATATCTGCGACAGATCATTTTTCTACAAAAAACTTCCCTCAAGATATGTCTCTTTATGATTATAAATCAATGAAAGATTGGGGAGCACCTATCAAATGCTCTGACTTTACCAATCATGAGGAGGACATTTATGTAGGATATCGGTACTTCGATACATTCAACAAGAATGTTTCATATCCTTTTGGCTATGGTTTGTCTTATACTACATTCAGTTATAGTCATCCTTCTGTGAAAGTTAATGGTGATAATGTTGAAGTATCTATAAATATCAAAAATACCGGCAGCAAATCCGGTAAAGAAGTTGCCGAGGTATATGTATCAGCACCAAAGGGGAAACTACAAAAGCCTACTAAAGAACTTAAAGCTTTTGGCAAGACTAGAGATTTGAAACCTGGTGAAAGTGAAACTCTAAAGATGTCTATTAAAAAGATGGATTTGGCTTCGTTCGATGACACTCAGAGTGAATGGGTCGTAGATAAAGGAACATATACATTCAGAATTGGAGCTTCTAGCCGCGATATAAAGGCATCAGCAACAGTCGGAATATCAGGGGCTACTGAAAAGGTTAACGATGTTATGAAACCTCAGCAGGTTTTAAATTTGCTGAGACAGTAAATATATTATTTGAATAAAATTATGGTTATATGATATTTGTTGGGTACAATATATCACTGTACGACAATATCATATAACCATTTAATAATATATTCTTTATACACGGAAGTATCATATTTATAAATCAGTTTTGCTTTCAGTTAAGGGTTAAGTATCTGATTTTCAGATTGTTCGGCTGAAGGCAACTTTAGATGTACTATATAATATGCCATTTCTTTTTACTAAATATTTCATTATGTATTTTACTAAAAAAGGGTGCTTGCTAAAGACAAAATAAGGCTATTCTACCCACAAAAGCAATGCTTTTTTGTTGCCGTAATAATTATTTACGACTGTTCGACCTAGGTCGCACAACCGTTTGACGAAGGTCGCACGATCATTCGACCTAGGTCGAAACTTCTCGGAGCATAGCTTTTACAACTTATTATCTATGTATTTTAAATATGACAGAGAAGGTTTTGCATGAAATAAGTGTATATAAGACTAAAATGCCTATATTAAGGTGGTTTCAATCAACCAATACTAAGGATAAGGCTTAAAAGGGTCAACCCTAATTCGAGAAACAAAAAATAGAGGGGCATGATCCAAATTTTGAAGTTGCCTTCAGCCGAACAATCTGAAAATCAGATACTTAACCCTTAACTGAAAGCAAGACTTAATTAACATTTATAAAAAACATACACCTATTTATAACGTAATACAGACATACAGTATTTTACGAAACAAAAAAATCCCCGCAAATTATCGTTTGCGGGGATTAATGTTATTATCTAATTATTAATTAGAAATCCTGTTTGTCTAATGAATCATTAAAATCCTTTGGCTCTTTGTTTTCCATAGGATCATGAAAATCTTTATGTTCGAAATGACGTGGCTCGCCATCATTGAATTCTGGACGAGGACGACGCTCACCTCTATCAGGACGAGGACGACGTTCGCCACGCTCTGGACGAGGACGACGCTCACGCTCTACATATCCTTCCGGTTTAGGAAGAAGTGCACGACGAGAAAGTTTGTATTTGCCAGTCTTAGGATCTATCTCCATCAGTTTAACCTGAATCTTATCACCCTCTTTAATACCAGCCTCTTCTACTGTTTCAAGACGTTTCCAGTCTATCTCTGAGATATGAAGCAATCCGTCTTTTCCAGGCATGATCTCTACGAAACAGCCATAAGGCATTATCGAACGTACTGTTCCTTCGTAAACTTCACCTACATCAGGAACAGCTACAATTCCCTTAATCTTAGCAAGAGCTGCATCGATAACATCCTTGTTAGCACCGCTAACCTGAACCTTACCCTTACCCTCTACTTCGTCAATAGTAATTGTTGCACCTGTTTCTTCCTGCATCTGCTGTATAATCTTTCCACCAGGACCTATTATAGCGCCAATGAATTCTTTAGGTATCTCAATAGCTACAATACGTGGAACCTGTGGTTTAAGTTCGGCACGTGGTTCAGATATAGTATCAGTAAGTTTACCTAAGATATACTCACGACCTGCTTTAGCCTGTAGAAGAGCTTTCTCAAGAATATCGAAACTCAGTCCGTCACACTTGATATCCATCTGTGTTGCAGTAAGACCATCTTTTGTACCTGTTGTCTTGAAGTCCATATCTCCAAGGTGATCTTCATCACCAAGGATATCACTCAATACTGCATATTTATCTTCGCCAGGGTTCTTGATAAGTCCCATAGCTATACCGCTTACAGGTTTCTTCATTGGAACACCGGCATCCATAAGTGCAAGTGTACCTGCACATACTGTAGCCATAGATGAAGAACCGTTGCTCTCTAGAATCTCAGAAACAAGACGTACTGTATAAGGATAGTCTGCTGGAATCTGATTCTTAAGTGCACGCCATGCCAAATGACCATGACCAATCTCACGACGACCTACACCACGCTGTGATTTAGCCTCGCCTGTACAGAAAGGAGGGAAATTATAATGTAGGATAAAACGCTGGTAGCTCTTGTTAAGAACATCATCTACCATCTTTTCATCCAATTTTGTACCAAGTGTACATGTAGTAAGAGACATTGTCTCGCCACGCTGGAACAAAGAAGATCCATGAGGCATTGGCAGTGGAGAAACCTCGCACCAGATAGGGCGAATTTCGTCTGTCTTACGACCATCAAGGCGCTTACCTTCGTCTAGAAGGCAACGACGCATAGAGTCACGCATTACATCTGCATAGTAGCGGTCAATAAGTGCATATTTTGCAGCAATTTCGTCTTCGCTCAACTCTGTATGAGCTGCGGCATAAGATTCCTCAAAATCAGCCTTAATCTTATCGAAAGAGTCTTCACGCTCTTTTTTGTCTTTATTTCCGGCTTCTGCTATAGCATAGCATTTATCATATGTTTCCTTACGGAGCTGTTCACGAAGTTCTTCGTCATTATTCTCATGACAATATTCGCGCTTAACATCTGTGCCAAGTTCTTTAGATAGTTCGAGCTGAATTTCACACATAGGTGCAATAGCTTGCTGTGCTGCCTTAAGTGCTCCGAGCAAATCCTGCTCTGATACTTCCTGCATTTCACCCTCAACCATCATAATATTGTCTTTAGAAGCACCTACCATGACATCCATATCAGCCTCTTTCATCTGTGCGATTGTCGGGTTGATTACGTATTCACCCTTAATACGGGCTACACGAACTTCTGATATAGGGCATTCTAGTGGAATATCTGAACAAGCCAAAGCGGCTGAAGCGGCAAATCCTGCTAATGCATCCGGCATATCTACACCATCGGCTGAGAATACAATAACATTAACGAATACTTCTGCATGGAAATTAGAAGGAAAGAGAGGGCGCAATGCGCGGTCTACAAGACGACAAGTAAGAATTTCATTGTCTGTTGCTTTACCTTCGCGTTTGGTAAAACCGCCCGGGAAACGACCGGCTGCGGCATACTGTTCTCTGTACTCTACCTGCAAAGGCATAAAATCTGTTCCGGGAACTGCATCTTTTGCGGCACAAACTGTGGCCAAAAGAACGGTATTGCCCATACGGAGGACACATGAACCGTCGCACTGTTTTGCCACTTTCCCGGTTTCAATGCTGATGGTTCTTCCGTCAGGCAATGAAACTGTTTTCGTAATTACGTTCATCTAAATTAAAACTTTATTGTTTTGATTACATCTAAATATCTTACAAAGATAGGACTCTCCTATTTTTGTTTTTACCGGGCAAAGATAATCAAAAATGTAATAACAAAAGATTTTTTATTCTTAAATCTATATTTAATTCGGTTTTTTTATGTTTTTTCCTGCCTTATCCAACAATTTATCATTTCACTGTTGACTTTCATTTGATTTTATTTCTCAATTCTCGATTAAAATTTATAACTTTGCAGCGATGTTGAAAAATATAATTATAGTGGCTATCGGCAGCGGTATCGGAGGAGTAGTACGCTACTTGCTGTCTAAAGTGATACAGGGATCGATACTTACTTCGTTCCCTATTGGTACTTTAGTAGTGAATCTTCTTGGATGTTTGCTCATCGGTATCTTCTATGGTTTGTTTGACAGAGGTTCGCTACTTAATCCTAATCTCAGGTTACTGCTCACGGTAGGTTTCTGCGGTGGTTTCACTACTTTCAGCACATTTATGAACGAGAGTCTGCAACTTTTCAGATCTGACAATATTCTTTATGGTGCTCTTTATGCCGGTGGCAGTGTATTCCTTGGGCTTCTTGCTGTATTTTTAGGCAGTCAGTTGATAAAACAAATATAACTATAATATGAAAAAGACAATCTTAAAATTATTTTACGTTTGCGTGATAGTCGTCACTACAATTGGAGTATCTTCATGTGGTAGACAGAAATTCCATATAGAGGGTAATATCACAGATGCTAAAGATTCTACTCTATATTTCGAGAATGTAGGACTTAACGGTCCGGTAGTACTTGATTCTGTAAAATTGGCTGAGGATGGATCATTCTCTTTCAGTGGAAATAAGACAAATGCTCCTGAATTCTACCGCCTGAGAATTGCAGGACAATGCATAAATTTATCCATCGACTCAACAGAGACTGTAACTGTAAAGGCTTCTTATCCTACTATGCCTACAAAATACACAGTAAGCGGCTCTTACAACTGTTCTAAAATAAAAGAGCTGGCTCTTATGCAAATAGATCTAACCAACAAGGCTACAGCTTTGAATAATAACTCACAACTTGGAGGCCTTGCACAAGACAGTATAGCGAAATTGGTCGAAGCATATAAGAGCAAAGTAAAACATGACTATATATTCAAGGAGCCAAATAAGGCATATGCTTATTATGCTTTATTCCAGACTTTAGGCAACTCGCTAATTTTCAATCCACGCAACAACAAGGATGATATAAAGGTTTTTGCTGCTGTAGCAACTAGTTGGGATACTTATTACCCTAAAGCTATGAGAGGAAAAAATCTGCATAACATAGCAATAGAGGGAATGAAGAACACACGCATTGTTGAAGCCCAAAACAATCAGAAGATAGACGCCAGCAAAGTCACTGTATCAGGTGTTATTGATATCCCACTATATGACAACAATGGTCATTTGCGTCATCTCACAGATCTGAAAGGCAAAGTGGTCATGTTGGATTTCCATGTATTTGCAACAAAAGAATCGACACAGAGGATAATGGCTCTGCGCAGTATATATAATAAGTATCATAATAAGGGATTTGAGATCTATCAAGTTTCTCTTGATCAAGACGAGCATTTCTGGAAAGTTAATACTGCCGAACTGCCATGGATATCAGTAAGAGATGCCGATGGTATGGATTCACGTTATCTAACTACTTATAACATACAGAACCTACCTGCATTTTTCTTAATAGACAAAAACAACTCTCTTGTTAAACGCGATTCTCAAATCAAGAATCTTGACGAGGAAATAAAGAAATTGCTGTAATGTTCGGAATTCTTTAAAAAGAATTATTTAGTCGTAATTAATCGACAGATAATAAAAATAATGTTCCAACCTTGAAAGCAGGTTGGGACATTATTTTTAACAGGAAAATTAGTCTGTTTAATGTTATATTCGAATAGCACTAGAAGCTCTGCAACCAAGCCTTAAGTTCTAATTCCATTTCGATATGGTACATAAAGTTTTCACGGAATCCCCATCCATGACCTCCTGAAGGATAAACATGAAGAGACGCAGGAACATCGTGACGATAAAGTTCGAAATAATAATTTACGCCATTAGCCGGTTGTACAGCATTATCATCATCGCTTAAAGTAATGAAAGCTCTAGGTGTATTTCTTGTTACCTTCATATCATTGCTATATTCATCCTCCAGTTTTTTCTTTACGTCTTTACCGAAGAAATTATCGTGCGAACCCTGATGCGTATAACCGGGTTGCATAGTAATAACAGGATAGAAAAGTATCTGGAAGTTAGGATATGCGTCTTTTTCAGAATGAGTTGCTATTGTTGAAGCCAAATGACCGCCGGCAGAAGAACCCATTATACCAACATTATTTGGATCAATATGCCACGCCACTGCATTACGGCGAACAAGTTTGATTGCTTCTTCCGCATCAGATATAGGCACTAAATAGTTTCCACGTGGCATACGGTATTTCAGTACTATTGCAGCTATACCCATCTTATTGAAAAAAGGAGCCCAGTCGTAGCCTTCATGGTCAATTGCAAGATGAGCATATGCGCCTCCAGGACAAATTACGACAGCACGGCCAGTAGCTTTCTGAGGATTTGGAAGGTATACCCGAACCTTTGCTGTATCGTTTACATCTCCATTATTATTGGGAGCTCCTCCCTGCCAAAGATTCATGTCTAAAGGTTTCTGAGCTGTAGCCGACATTGAAACTGCAACTAAAGCTAATAGCAATAATGATTTAATTTGTTTCATTGTTTTTATTAATAGTATAATTTGATAACTTTTTATGTAAATATTTTGATAATCAGTTGCAAAGATAGGTATTTTTTTGTAATATTGCAGTCGTTATTAATCAAAGATATTATGCATAAACAGTTTTTAATTATTTCAGCTTTTGCCGCAATTGCCTTAAGTGCTCAAGCAAAGGTAACCTTACCTCATCTAATTAGTGATAACATGATTTTACAGCAAAATAGCGATGCCCGACTATGGGGTACCGATGAGCCTGATAAAATTGTAAATGTTTCTGTATCTTGGTCTAACGATACTTATAATACCACTACCGGCAAAGACGGTAAATGGTTAGTTAAGGTAAAAACTCCCGCAGCAGGATTTACGCCCTACTCTATTACTTTCGATGATGGCGAGAAGACTGTAGTTAATAATGTCTTGTCTGGCGAGGTATGGGTATGTGCCGGACAAAGTAATATGGAAATGCCGGTAAAGGGATTCTTTAATTGTCCACTTGAAGATTATAATAGCGTCGTGCTAGATGCAGCAAACTCAAAAGGAGTGCATTTTGTAAAGATTCCTAGTGTGATGAGCGAAACGCCTCTTGATGATGCCAAATGCGAATGGAAAATTTGCGACAGCAATACTGTAGGTGATGCCAGTGCCACAGGTTATTTTTTCGCAAGACTAGTTAGTCGTACACTCAACATCCCTATTGGATTGGTAGAAGCTAATAAAGGCGGTACGCGCGTGGAAAGTTGGTTAAACCGTGAAAATCTGAAGAAATACACTAAAGAAGATCTTAACATAAACCATATAAAGGCTAATTTCCAAGGAGATTATCTATACCCTCTGCTCTGGGGTAACGGTACATTTAATCCGATTCTAAACTATACCGTTAAGGGTATACTGTTCTACCAAGGTTGCTCTAACGTAGGTGATCCCGGTGATCAATACTCACAGCGTCTTGCATTGTTAGTAAAACAGTGGCGTGAAAGTTTCGGACTAGGTGAAATTCCATTCTATTTTGTACAGATTGCCCCTTATTATTATGAAAACAATGTAAACGGTGATCAAGGTGCTAGATTGCGCGAGCAACAATTAAAGGCTGCCGGCATAATATCCAATAGTGCTATAGTAGGTACTAATGATGCTGTATATCCTTATGAGACTCAGCAGATTCATCCATGTCAAAAAAAGAAAGTCGGAGAGCGTCTTGGTTTTTTGGCTCTAAACAAACAATATGGAATGAAACAACTGATAACTGATGCACCTACTTACAAAAGCATGAAGATAAGCAATGACACAGTTTACGTACAGTTGGAGAATCTGGCTGGAGGAGTAAGCCGTTACGAAGATATTAAAGGATTTGAATTGGCTGGAACAGACAAGGTATTCCACAAAGCAAACACTTACTATCTCTGGACTAAGGGATTGATAATAACATGTCCGGAAGTAAAAAAGCCAGTAGCTGTACGTTATTGTTTCAGGAACTTTGAGATTGGCAATTTATCCAATATGGGTGGCTTGCCATTATTCCCTTTCCGTACAGACAATTGGTAAAAATTGATTAAATGCATCCATTAGAAAAATTTAAATACTGCCCAATATGTGGCAGTTCTCATTTCGAAATAAAAAACGAAAAAAGCAAATTGTGTAGCAACTGCGGATTCTCATATTATATGAATCCCAGTTCTGCCACAGTAGCATTAATATTTAACGACAAGAAAGAACTTCTCGTTGTAAGGCGTGGCAAAGAACCCGCAAAAGGTACGTTAGATCTTCCCGGAGGCTTTGTTGATATGCATGAGACAGGAGAAGAAGGCATCATTAGAGAGGTCAAAGAAGAAACAGGACTTATTGTGGCTCAAGCTAAATATATTTTCAGTATACCGAACATATATCTTTATTCCGGGATAGAGATACATACCCTTGACATGTTTTTTGAATGTCAGGTGAATGATGTCTCTGAAATTAAAGCAATGGATGATGCAGCCGAATATCAATGGATAGCAATAAAAGACATTCATACAGAACAATTCGGACTCAGATCAATACGTGCCGGACTACTTAAATATATCAAACAAGACTAAATAACTTAAAAAAATAGAAAAAATACCATATTAATAAGGTATAAGTAAAAGTTTTGCTTACTTTTGCGCCCAAAATAAAAGTACGTATTAGATTATGCAAAAAAATCTTGTTATTGTCGAGTCGCCCGCGAAGGCCAAAACTATCGAAAAATTCTTAGGTGAAGATTATAAAGTAATGTCCAGTTACGGACATATCAGAGACCTTAAGAAAAAAGAGCTCAGCATTGATCTTGACTCTATGGAACCTGATTACGAAATTCCTGAAGAGAAGGAAAAAGTAGTTAAGGAACTTAAGAGTAATGCCAAAAAGGCCGAAAAGATCTGGTTAGCATCCGATGAGGACCGCGAGGGAGAGGCTATATCCTGGCATTTATGTGAAGTGCTTGGACTAGATGAAGCTAAGACTAATCGTATTGTTTTCCATGAAATTACTAAGCCTGCTATTCTTGAGGCAATAAAGAACCCAAGACATCTGGATATGAATTTGGTTAATGCACAACAGGCACGACGTATACTTGACAGACTTGTTGGTTTCAAGCTTTCTCCTATACTTTGGCGTAAAGTAAAACCATCTCTTTCAGCAGGTAGAGTTCAGAGTGTCGCTGTTAGACTTCTCGTTGAGCGTGAACGCGAAATACAAGAATTCAAGACAGAGAGATACTACCGACTGAATGCAATATTCGCGATAATGGCTGAAGATGGTTCTGCTACAGAGGTAAAATCAGAACTAAATAAAAGATTCAATACTCAAGAAGAAGTTGAGACATTTCTTGAAAAATGCAAGATCTCTAAGTTCACGGTTCTGTGCATAAGCAAGAAACCTCTTAAGCGAACTCCTGCACCTCCATTTACTACTAGTACCATGCAACAAGAAGCAGCACGCAAACTAGGGTTTACTGTTTCTCAAACGATGATGGTTGCACAGCACTTATACGAAAACGGACGAATTACATATATGCGTACCGACTCTGTCAATCTGTCTTCACTTTGTATAAATGCATGTAAAGAAGAAATAAATAAGTTATGGGGTAAAGGATATAGCAATCCTCGTCAATATCAAACCCATTCTAAAGGAGCACAAGAAGCCCATGAGGCAATTCGTCCTACCTATATGAGCGATGCTACGATAGAAGGAACATCACAAGAAAAGCGTCTTTATGAACTGATATGGAAACGTACTGCAGCTAGTCAGATGTCTGATGCACAAATAGAAAAGACTATTGTAAACATCAAGATAAGTGAAGCTAATGAACAGTTCATGTCGAATGGCGAAGTTATAACTTTCGACGGTTTCCTTAAAGTATATAGAGAATCTTTGGATGATGATGATACTAACCAAGACGAATTTTCACATCAACTGCCTATAATGAAGAAGGGTGATGAACTACAACGCAGGGAAATATCAGCAATAGAGCGTTTCAGTCAGGGACCTTCAAGATATACAGAGGCTAGCCTTGTGCATAAACTTGAAGAACTTGGTATTGGTCGTCCTTCTACATACGCACCGACAATCAGCACTATACAGCAGCGTGAATATGTGCAAAAAGGAGATAAGAAAGGCGAAGAGCGAAAATATAGTATATACTTGCTTAAGGGTCTTAAAATAACACAAAAAGAAAATACTGAAATAGCCGGAAGTGAAAAAGGAAAGCTTCTGCCTACAGATATTGGTATTGTTGTAAATGATTTCTTATTACAGTATTTCCCTGAAATAATGGATTACAACTTCACAGCTAATGTGGAAGGCAAATTCGATAAGATAGCAGAAGGGAAAGCCGGATGGGGGAAAATGATCAAAGAGTTTGATAAAAAGTTTGAGCCGGTAGTAGATAAGACCATGAATATTCGTTCAGAACATAAAGTTGGTGAACGTGAACTGGGTATTGATCCTAAAAGCAACAAACCTGTATTCGTAAAAATCGGTAAGTTTGGACCTGTAGTACAAATAGGCACTGCAGAAGATGAAGAGAAACCAAAGTTTGCACAATTGCCTTCTGACAAAAGCATGGAGACAATTACATTGGAAGAAGCTCTAGAGCTATTTAAATTACCTCGTACAGTAGGTGAATTTGAAGGTTCTGATGTCATAATAGGAGCCGGACGTTTCGGCCCTTATATCTTACATAATAAAAAATATGTTTCTCTGCCTAAGACAGAGGACCCTATGACAGTAGGTCTGGAGACCGCAATTTCTCTGATCGAAGAAAGAAGAGAGGCTGATAAGAAAAGGCACATTAAGTCTTTTGATGAAGATCCTAAACTTGAAGTAATGAACGGAAGATACGGACCATATATTGCATATGCAGGAAAGAATTATCGCCTTCCAAAAAATTTGCACGACAAGGCTGCAGAACTCACTATTGACGAATGTATGGAAATTATTAAAAACACTCCTGTTAAGAAGAAATAATATACCTAAATGGTTAGAATCATTATTGTCGGATATATGGGGTCCGGGAAAACTACTGTAGGAAAAGCTCTTGCGCAAGACATGAACATTACTTTCTATGATCTGGACTGGTACATAGAAAACAGAATGCATAAAACGGTAAGTCAGATCTTTGCCGAAAAAGGCGAAGAAGGCTTCAGGATGATTGAACATAACATGCTACATGAAGTTGCTGAATTCGAAGATGTAATAATCAGTTGTGGTGGAGGTACACCTTGTTTCTTTGACAATATGGAATATATGAATAGACAGGGGGATACAATATTTCTAAAAGCAACAACAGAAGTGCTTTATGGACATCTAAAGATGGGAAAGACCGAGCGTCCTCTACTAAAGAATAAGTCTGCCGAGGAAATGCAAACATTTATAAATGAGCAGTTGACAAAAAGAGAACCTTTTTATAACAAGGCAAAGTACACACTTGATGTAAACTTGCTTGACAACTACGAAAAGATTAAAATCTCGGTAGAAAGAATACGTAAACTAATTAATATTTAAGAATAAGCAACTAATTTCGATTAATGAAAAAATGGACCATTGAAGATTCGAAAGAGCTCTACAACATAAACGGTTGGGGTACTTCTTATTTTGGCATCAACGAAAAGGGAGATGTCTATGTTTCACCGTGCAAGGATAATGCACAGATAGACTTGCGCGATGTAATGGATGATCTGTCTCTGCGTGATGTCACAGCTCCTGTTCTTCTGCGTTTTCCTGACATTCTTGATAATCGTATCGAGAGAACTAGTAGTTGCTTTAAAAGAGCAGCGGAGGAATATCATTATAAGGGTGAAAATTTTATAATCTATCCCATCAAGGTTAATCAAATGCAACCTGTAGTTGAGGAGATAATAACGCACGGTCGTAAATTTAACCTAGGACTGGAGGCTGGTTCAAAACCTGAATTGCATGCTGTAATTGCAGTGCAATGTCAAAGCGACGCCCTTATTATATGTAATGGTTATAAAGACCAGAGTTATATTGAGCTCGCTCTTCTTGCTCAAAAAATGGGTAAAAGAATTTTTATTGTAGTAGAGAAACTTAATGAACTTGAAATAATTGCACGCGAGGCTAAAAAGCTTAACGTGAGACCAAACCTCGGAATACGCATTAAACTGGCATCTGCCGGTAGCGGAAAATGGGAAGAGAGCGGAGGAGACGCTAGCAAATTCGGACTTACAAGCAGTGAACTGCTAGAGGCTCTTGATATTCTTGAGAATAAAGGCATGAAAGATTGCCTGCGACTTATACATTTCCATATTGGTAGTCAGATAACAAAGATACGCCGCATACAGACAGCTTTGAGAGAAGCTTCACAATTCTATATCCAACTACATAAAATGGGTTGTAACGTTGATTTCGTGGATTGCGGAGGCGGACTTGGCGTAGATTACGACGGAACCAGATCATCAAGCAGTGAGAGCTCTGTAAACTACTCTATTCAAGAATATGTAAACGACTGTATTTATACTTTTGTAGAAGCATCCGATCATAATGATATACCACACCCTAACATTATCACAGAGAGCGGAAGATCTCTTGCCGCACATCACTCCGTGCTAATAATAGATGTTCTGGAAACAGCATCATTGCCTGAGATGGATGAAGAATATGAGCCAGATGAAAATAGTCATCAACTGGTTAAGGATCTGTACGAAATATGGGATAATCTTAACCCACGAACAATGATGGAAGATTTCCATGACGCAGAACAAATACGTGAAGAAGCACTTGACTTGTTCAGTCATGGTATTGTAGACCTTAAGACTCGTGCAGAAATAGAAAGGATGTACTGGAGTGTATGCCGTGAGATTAACTCACTTGCTAAACAAATGAAGCACTCACCCGAGGAACTTGCAAATATGGATAAGCTTCTGGCTGATAAATATTTTTGCAACTTCTCATTGTTCCAGTCCCTACCCGATTCGTGGGCTATTGACCAGTTATTCCCTATAATGCCAATACAGCGTCTTGATGAACGCCCCAACCGTAGTGCCACATTACAGGATATCACTTGTGACAGCGATGGCAAAATAACAAATTTTGTTACTAACCGTAATATATCACATATCCTGCCTATACATTCACTACGCAAAAATGAACCATATTATTTAGGAGTCTTTTTGGTTGGTGCCTATCAAGAAATACTTGGAGATATGCACAACTTGTTTGGCGACACCACAGCAGTACATATAAGTGTCAAGGACGGTGGATATAGTATTGATCAGGTTATTGATGGAGAAACTGTTGCAGAAGTACTTGATTACGTACAATACGACCCTAAGAAATTGGTTAGACAATTAGAAATATGGGTTACGAAAAGCGTAAAACAAGGTAAAATATCGCTAGAAGAGGGAAAGGAATTCTTAAGTAATTACCGTTCCGGACTATACGGATATACTTATTTAGAACAATAAAACACACAAAGGGACGGTATCTATTGATAACCGTCCTTTTGTTTAAAACTAAACATCATGGCAGAAAAACTAACAATAGTGAAAGTTGGCGGTGCTGTTGTTGAAAACAATGACCAATTAGATCAACTTCTTAAAGACTTCAGCGCAATCAATGGAAAAAAAGTACTAGTACATGGAGGAGGAAGACGCGCTACAAAGATTGCATCCAGCCTTGGTATAGAAAGCAAGATGGTTAATGGGCGCAGAATAACAGACTCGGCTATGCTTGAAGTAGTAACAATGGTATACGGGGGACTTGTCAATAAAAACCTGATAGCTAAATTACAAGCAGAGGGAGTAAACGCAATAGGGCTTACAGGAGCAGATATGAATGTCATACACTCTCATAAACGCCCTGTAAAGGAAGTAGACTACGGTTTTGTAGGTGATGTTGACAGTGTAGACGGTGCAGCCTTGCGCTCACTAATTGAAGCAGGTATAACACCTGTTATGGCACCACTAACACACGATGGTAAAGGCAATATACTTAACACAAACGCAGACACAATAGCCAGCGAAACAGCAAAAGCTCTAGCAAAGTATTATGATGTCACTCTTATTTACAGTTTTGAAAAAAAAGGTGTTTTGAGAAATCCTGATGATGATGAAAGCATCATATCAAAAATAACACGAAGTGATTTCAAAACATATGTAAGCGACGGAACTGTTGCCGGAGGAATGATACCCAAGCTTGAAAATGCCTTTGCTGCAATTGATTCAGGAGTTAAAAAAGTCAATATAACACTTGCAACAGCAATAGACGGAAATCATGGAACAATAATTGAATGAAATATTTTTCCATATTATTGTAACTTTTTCTTTTTACAATCGTCATATACTTAGAGAGGATGAAAAATATCAGTTTTCGGAACGATGTATTGCCTTTAAAAGATGAACTTTATAGGCTTGCTCTCCGTATTACTCTTAATAATGCGGAAGCTGAAGACATTGTACAGGAGACAATGATAAAAGTCTGGAATAAACGCGACAGTTGGGACACCATAGATTCGATAGAAGCATTCTGTCTCACAATATGTCGAAATCTTGCCCTTGACAAGAACAAGAGGATGGATAATAAGAATTCTTCACTCGAAGATACCGGGGGAGATTCACCAGACGACTCATACGCCTCAAACCCAGAAGAGCGGGCAGAACAACGTGACAGAGTAAAATTAGTAAGAGATTTAATAAACGATCTGCCAGAAAAACAAAAAAGTGTAATGCAACTCAGGGATTTTGAGGACAAAAGTTATAAAGAAATTGCAGAAATACTTGGAATAAGTGAAGAACAGGTTAAAGTAAACATATTCAGAGCACGCCAAGCAATCAAACAAAAATATATAGAAACAGAAAACTATGGATTATAAGTATATCGAACAGTTAGTGGAACGCTACTTCGCTTGTGAGACAACACTAGCGGAAGAAGAAATCCTAAAAGCTTTCTTCAGTCAGGAAGACGTTCCAGCTAATCTCCATAAATATAAAGTTCTATTCACATACGAACAGAACGATAAGAAGGAGACTGTGCTGGGAGAAGACTTTGATTCAAAGATATTATCTATAATTGATGAGCCGATACCTGTTAAGGCACGTACTATAACTATCAGACGTAGACTAATGCCGCTTTTCAGAGCTGCTGCTATAGTTGCTATAATTCTGACGTTGGGCAATGCCGCACAGTTTTCATTTAAGAGTAATAAAGATAAATCTGACGATATAAATTACTCTAGCTACAAAGACACTTATTCAGACCCTTCGGAGGCTTATAGTAAAGTGCAAAATGCTCTTGAGTTAGTATCTGAAGGTATTAACCAAGCTCAAAAAAGTGATTCGGTAAATTCAGTTAGTTCTGTTATTAATAACGATACTACAAGAACAGAATGAAACGCGCTCTTTGTTTACTGTTACTAACTTGTGTAACAATTTTCGCTACTGCAACAGGCAATCAGGATTTTGCATCTAAATATATGCAGATTTGTAAGGGAGACACCGCGGTACACTGTATAACAGTGAGTCCTAAGATGATGGCCCAGATGCTTAAAAGTGGCACGCACCACAAAGAGGATTTAAAACCTCTTATAAAGAAATTAAAGAGTGCGCGAATTATAACGACAAGTCAACATGGTGAAGGATATTTTCAAATAGCTGATGAATTGCTAAAGAAAAACTCAAGTCGTTTCAAGAACGACGGGAACTATCGTAATAGTCATTCATATGGTTCTTTCTTTGTAAGAAAAGTAAAAGGACAGACAGTGGAACTTATTCTATTGCATGCCAATGTAAAGGCAAAGAAGTTCATACTTATAAACCTCACGGGCAAAATTGACGATGAATTCAAAAGATATATTTCTATGCTTTCTCTATAAAATCATGTTTAGTTAAAACAAAAATGAAACTGTGAAGTTTCTAATCTCTCAAATTTTTCATAACATACTAACGTAGAAAAAGGGTCGCAACTCATATATGAATTGCGGCCCTTAATTATTGCTATATAATGAGGTTATTTTGCCTTTTTCAATCTCATATTCAACTGATATATTGAAGGTACCAATATAAACAATGAGAACACAATACTAAGCAACACAGTCTTACTGTTACCATTAAATACCTCTATCAATTTGGCATTAGGATTTGGCATTATATTATACAGTATATAAGCGACTGTATTATTAACCCAATGGAATGCCACACTTGGTACTATGCTATCTGTACGATAATACATCCATCCAAGCAGCAGTCCTATTACAAATGCATGTGGCATCTGGGCAGGATTACCATGAACCAAAGCAAACACTAATGCTGAAATTGCAATTGCATACCAGTGGTTCTTTGACCAGCCTAAGAGTGCCTTCAGTATAGCACCACGAAATACGAGTTCCTCGGCGAAAGGTGCCAGCAATCCTATTACTAAATACCCCATACGGTCTTTCAGAATCATGTCAAACTGCTGTTCTAAGATATTAGGCAATGCAGGCATTTGCTCTTGAATCCATGTAGAAGGTATTATTGCACCTAAAGAGGCCAATACACACCAGAAGAGTGTGAAGTATGGCTTACTAAGAAGATAATCTCTTGAAACGACACCCCATTTTGTCCACAAAAACACTACGATAGTTAATACACTTACCGATGCCTGAGTAATAATAAGGGTGGTTGTATCCATAGCTGCCTTCGAATTACCGAAAAGCATAAACCCAAGTTTGACAAGCAAAGCAACAAATAATTGCAATGCAACGAAAGTCACTAAATAAATTATCGCTTTTTTCATCCTTCTATATCTTTTTTAAATTGTTCTTTAACTGATATTTCATCCTCTTTTAACTGTTTTACCAGTTCGTCTATATTATTGAATTTCTTTTCAGACCTTAAGCGATGAAAGAATGACACTGAAACCTTCTTACCATATATATCCTCATCAAAATTAAATATATTAACCTCCAATGTTGTTTTATCACCATTGAATGTCGGACGCGTACCGATATTCATCATGGCATGTTTCATCTCAATACTACCTTCTATCCTTATCTTTACAGCATACACTCCTCCGGCAGGTATGATTTTACTTATACCCATAGTATCAATATTGGCCGTAGGAAACCCCAATTTATGCCCTTCTCCAAAACCACTTGTTACACGCCCAAAAATATTATATGGACGACCAAGGCATTGAGCCGCCATCTCGACTTCTCCTTCAGATACAAATGTTCGTATAACTGATGAACTTACACTCACCCCATGCATTATATATGGCTGTGCCTTTATTACATTTATACAAAGTTCTTTACCGTAATTTACATAGTCATCAAATCCTTCATTATCATTATAATGGCCGAAACGATTGTCGTATCCTATGATAAAGGTCTTTACATTTAAACGGTCGCGTAATATTTCCCCCATAAAATCGCGAGCTGAAAGATTAGCCATCTCCAAGTCAAATGGGATAGTCACACAATTATCAATACCTGTTAGAGAAAGCATTACTAATTTCTCATCATATGTACTCAACATATTAGGCTGATAATCACTATGCAACACTTCTCTTGGATGCTTATCGAATGTAATTATAGTAGATTCAATATTATTGCGTTTAGCCTCATCTATTATATTTTTAATAAGAAACTGATGTCCCTTATGAACTCCATCAAAGAATCCAACAGTAGCAACACAAGGTTTTAATTTTGTTTCCTCTCCTAAAAAAATCTTATTCATACCTATCTAGTATTTTATCTATATATGCAGTCCAATCACTGTTAGCAACTACATTATATGTTTTAATTTTAAGCTGGGCTGCAGCATCACAGTTTGCTTTTGAATCATCAAGAAACAAAGTTTCTTCCGGATTCATTCCACCACGTTCCATCATCACCTCAAATATTTCATCACAAGGTTTAACGACATGCATTTGATAAGAAAGGAATGTATGTTCGAAATAATCACATACCCCATATCCATCATAAGGAAATAAATCCTCTAAACATTTTTTCCAATGTATAGGATTTGTATTGCTTAAAAGAAATAATCTATAATGTTCACTAAGTTCAATCATTTTTTTTATTTTATTTTGTTTGATATCTGTCAGGAGCTGGTTCCATGCCCAACATATAATATCATCTCCAATATCCCTTTTGGTAATTTTTCTAACCTCATTGCAAAATTCATGTGTATCAATGTTGCCTATTTCCAATTCATGAAACATATCTTCCGTTCTGAACTCATCCACATAATATGCAATATCATCAAGTCCTGACTTGTAGAAAGCATCGACACACCTCTGTTTGTCAAGGCCTACTAACACTCCTCCCAAATCAAATACTATATTTTTTAATTTCTTCTGCATATGATTCTCTTTATAAAACGCCATATCTCCCCTATCATTAGAACAGGAGATGTACCTAATATTATCCAAAACCATTCTTGGGCATGCAATGGTGTCGTACGGAACATTTTACCACCAAACTGTACTATAAACCATTGTCCGGCAACTATCATAGCCAATACAGCAAGTAATCCCCTGTCACGGAAGAAATGATGAAAAGCAGAATGGTTTGACCCAATACATTTTACATTCAGAAGATTCCAGCACTGCAACATAACAAAAACTGTAAAGAATATAGTTAGTTCATAGATTGAAACGCCTGCGAATCTTTCAAAGTATATCAACATTACAAACATTATAATGAAAAAAGAAAGACCTATAAAAAATATGCCTTTAAGCATGCCATGAGATAATATAAAATCGCCCTGCTTTCTTGGTTTTTCTTTCATAACCTCACGCGAAGGAGGAAGTGAGGACAAAGCCATTGCTGCGAAAGTATCCATTATTAGGTTAACCCAAAGAATTTGCGTTACCGTTAAGGGAAGTTCTGTACCTATTATAGAACCTCCAAGAACTAATAGCAAAGCAGTAACATTCACCACCAACTGAAAAAACAGGAACCTTTGAATATTTTTGTATAATGAGCGTCCCCACATTACAGCCTTTACTATACTGTGGAAAGAATCATCCATTAGAGTTATATCACTTGCATTCTTCGCGACACTAGTACCTGAACCTAATGACAATCCGACATGTGCATAATTAAGCGCAGGTGCATCATTAGTGCCGTCACCTGTTACAGCTACAACTTCACCACTTTTCTGAAGCAACTGTACAAGTCTTTGTTTATCTGTAGGTCTGGCCCTACTCATCAAAAGAAGTCCATGTACACACCTGTAGGCTTCCTCATCGTTCATAGCAGCAAAATCAGCACCTGTAATCTGAGCACTAGCTGGCGTATCCTTATTCCATATACCTATCTGGCGTGCTATCTCAATAGCAGTAGCAGAGGTATCACCTGTAACTATCTTAACTTGAATTCCAGCAGAACAACATTCGCTTACAGCATCAGGCACATCATAGCGTAATGGATCACTAATAGCTACAATTCCCTGATAATTAAGATTGCCTACAATAGATACTATTTCTGTATTGTCTGCCAATTGTTTACATGCAAAAGCCAAAGTCCTCATAGCTTTACGCTGATAACCAATCAAAGCCTCATTTATATGCGCACGTATTTCTGGAGTAATATCACAATGCCCGATTACAACTTCAGGAGCGCCCTTAACAAAGAGCCAGCGTTTGCCATCCATAACAACAACTGTTGCCATATATTTCCGTTCGGTAGAAAATGGAATACGGTTTTCTATTTTGACATCATCACGTATGTCTTTGTAGTCAAAACCTTTACTTTTAAGCCATAGCAGTAATGCTATCTCTGTTGGATTACCTATACCATTATCTTCATCATCCAGATATGCAGTGGTATTAAGAGCAATAGCATTTGCAAACATGCCATCATCTCCTTCGGCTATAAGCATATCAGCCACCTGCATACGGTTTTGTGTAAGCGTTCCGGTCTTATCCGTGCAGATAACTGTTACAGCTCCCATTGTTTCACAAGCATGCAATTTTCTTACTAGATTGTTGCTTTTGAGCATACGACGCATATTAAGTGCTAAACTTAATGTTACTGCCATTGGCAATCCTTCAGGCACAGCCATCACAATAAGAGTGACAGACATCATAAAATAATTGAGCACTATTTCGGCCATCTTAAAATATTCAGTGCCATGCCATACATCATTTGTAAGCACATCATGAATAAGGAATATAAGGAATGCAGCTATAGATATAGAAAAGCCTATCTTATTAATCATTTTAGCCAAACGCTCCAATTGCATATCAAGGGGGGTTCTCACTTCAGTTTCTTCCATAGAACTATGTGCCACTTTCCCGATTTCGGTCTTATCACCTACAGCGGTAACTATAGCAGTACCACCTCCATTCATAACCATAGAACTACGAAGCACTTTACTTGAAGGATAAGTCGCTTCTACTTCATTTTGTTCTTTGTCGGCGTGTTTATTTATCATCGGTTCACCGGTAAGCGATGACTCATCTATCTGTAGATCTGTTGATTCTATGAGTTCGCCATCTGCCGGTATCTCATCACCAGCCTCTATAAGAACGAGATCCCCTACTACTACTTCTTTTCTAGGAATAAGTAGTACTTTACCATTACGCATTACCTTTACCGGCTGTTCTTCGCCCAGAGCAGTTAGCACATCAAACTTGCGGGCGGCATCCCTTTCAAAGTAAAATCCAATAGTAGTAGCTAAAAATATAGCTAAAAATATACCTATAGTTTCTATGAAATCTTTCTCAAAAAAAGCAAGAACCAATGAAATAAAAGCAGCAACCAAAAGAATTTTTATTATCGGATCTTTGTATTTTTCTATATACAGTAGCCAAAGCGAAGCTTTCTTGGGAGGAGTCAATACATTCTCGCCATATTCAGCCCTATTTTGCTTCACCTGTTGATAGTCAAGACCTTTGGAATTGACAAAATTCTTGTTGTATTCTTTACTCATAATTATCTGCAAAGTTATGCAAATTACCCATATATTACAAGTTTATATTAAATTTTTAGATTCTTTTTGCAAGAATTATTTGGAGATTTGATTAAAACGCCTTATCTTTGCACCCGCAAACTTAATCGATGATGGTTAAGCCGGGCTTTTAGCTCAGTTGGTTAGAGCAACAGACTCATAATCTGGAGGTCCAAGGTTCAAGCCCTTGATGGCCCACAAGAAAGCAGCAGAGATGCTGCTTTTTTGTGTCTATTATCAAAGACTTATCTAATAGCAGGAAAAAACAGAAGGCTTATATCTATGTTTACGCAAAACTGATTTACTTTACCAACACCTATCGTAGGACATCTACTATTTTTGTATATTCTCTCAGTGGAAACATGCCGTCGTGCGCTTCATCAGGAATTAGTTCCCTCATGCTTCCGTATGTTATTCGTGTGATACCTGCACGAATAAAGAGATCTTCCAGGTTTCTTCTTTCATCTGAGTCTGGGACCAGAAGCCCTACAGTCTGGAGATGACATTTTTCACGTTTTAAAGTTGAAATGATTATTTCGTGCGGAAGCCTCTTTATATTAACCGAGCGGAAAAGCTTTGACAATTCAAGCTTTGAGTCATCTTTCACGATTACCGATACTCCATCCTCAGTAAAGATATTTTTCTTTCCCTCAAGAAAATCATTATATATTTCTATTCTGTTCTTTCCTCTCATTGACAACGGGGCCTTGCCTAAGGCTTTATTCGTTTTACGCAAAATTTCATGAAAACGACGTGCAAACGATACAAGTTCATCCATATCGTCAGTATCGTAGTAAAGCACCTGACATGATGAGCATAAGAGCTGATTAGTAATACATATGTCTTTCGCTAGTTCCCCAAGCATCTGGTCGGTCGTTTCACCATTTGCATAAGCGAAGGATAGTTTATGGCCATAGATGATTATTTTCTGATTGGGTGCAGCAAATTCTCTTACAGCCTTCACTGCTACATCGCCACCCCAAATAACTATGCCATCAGCATAACTTCCCAAAGTCTTGATTGTTCCGATCTCTACCGAAGGCACATCAAATACATAGACGAAATCTCTGATTTCAGGATATTCCTTTATTATTTCTGATAAAAGTTTGATTGAAAGTCCACTATCTCCAGTGGGAAGTTTCAAAAGGTTGATATTGCCAGCAAGCAGACCTTCGATCACCGAATACGCAGGAAGTATATCTGCATTTCCTGCCGCAATATGAAGAAGAGTTCCCAATGGAGCAGTGCATCTTCTGATACTATCATTTACATTTTTTTCCCTGTTAAAATCAGTTCCAAGCTCACTTTCCACTCTTTTCTTCAATGATTCATACGAGAACATTCCAGCATATTCGATGAATTTTTCATACGATACTCCGGCAAATTCAAGCAACGGAAGTGCATATTCATCATACTCATGATTAAATGCTTTTCTCATGAGACTGTCGCAGGCTTTCATCAGTTTCTCTACATCTATCCTCTGAGTTTCCAGTGTTTCGATGAGATGTGGATATAAATCAGCAATGAGCTGTTCCTGCTCGCTATTGTTTTTTATTTCACCACGGTAAAGTATCATTTCTTATCACTTTTTAGTAGTTCAGTTGCGCCCTCGGCACATGTTTTTATATCGTCAATGCCAACACGTCCAAGTATTTCAAGATATGGAGTCTTGATTCCACACGGACATTCTTCATCATGAATGATTCCTATATCATCCGTCATGATTGAAGATAGAGGGCAACTTTTTGATGCCGGAGTAAGAAGATTTATCAATCCCTTCTGACCATGTGGAAGCGGAACCAGAGTATCTGCATCTCTGATAATCACCCTTGCATAAGCTGGGACATGAAAGTGGTGACACTCGCATTGCGTCCACATTATAGGATGTTCCACAGCCCCGAAGAACTCTATGATACTCTCGCTATCAAGCCCAAGCACTTTTTTTGCTAGTTTGTAAAAATCTTCTTTCGAAACCTTTTCGGCAGTGAACTGTTTCCACCCTCCCCCAAGTGTCATGAGTGAACCTTTAGGCAGTTTCACATTTATTCCATGTTCATCCATCTGTTCAAGAAGAAAATAGGTATATGCAGGAAATCCGAGTGTCCTCACAGGCGTACTGCCTTTAGCATATTTCACGAGTTTTCTCTCAATATTTGGTAGATCAACTTTGTATTCACCATCAACATACCTGATAGCATAATCCTTTGATTTTGCCGGCGACGTAAACGTAAATGCCCATGCACTCTTAGCAACAGCCTTATTATTACGGAATGTATGTTCATAACCGAAAATAACAAATCTCTGAAAACGGAAGGAAAGAATCTTATGGTATTTGAAAAGTCTGATCACCATACGAAACAGACGTTTCAGAGTATAAAAATCAAACGAGATCATTGACTTGTTCCTACCTGAAGTTCCAGAGGATGTAGCATTAATCTGAATGATCCTCTTCTTGCCCGACAAAAGATAATGATGTTTGAAATAAAGCGTCGGAATAAAAGGAATATTTTCCAGATCAGTGATTTTTTTTATATCATTCGGCTTAAATGAAAAGGAATCGAGAATTCTCCTGTAATCTTTATTCTGGTTGTAATGCCAGCAAACATTTTCCCTCATTGCTTGCACAAAGAGCTTGTCATCATATAGATATGGGTCTTTTATATTGAAAAGTTTCTTTATATGGTCCATCGTTATTTTTCTTTATGTCATTATTTAGCAATCAAAATTGCCTCTCTAATATATAGATTCTCAAGGTTTCCCAACTTTTTGGGCATTACAAGTAATCAGAACATGTAATGATAAATATCAATGCAAAGTTTTTCTTTGTCCAAGTGGTTTTCGTACGTGATTTCTGAAATATAAAAAACTTATCTTCAGTGTATTGCTGCTCACGTTCAAACCATTAATGGCCCACTTGCAAAAGAAAATGTTAAGAAGATATTAATCTGCTTAGCATTTTTCTTTTATTTATGTTTTCATTCGTAGACATAACTTGAATTGGGATAACTATACCAGTCTTGTGCCGTATTCTCGTTAGTAGCCCACTCTCCAAAAGAATGATTTGGCGTAGAATATGCTCCAGAATTTACCGCGTTCCTATTTTTACTAATAGGCGTACCCTCTGTAGGATACTTAAAGTTGCCAGGAACCTTTAATGCCCATGGGAAATTATCTGTATAAGCTGTCTGATAATTACTATTCAAATAGCGATACAACACTTCATATTTTTTATAAGGAGCCGCATGAGTTTCCCAATATGAACCATTATATTGGGTTATTATGAATGCGTCAATAGTATTTGAAGTTATATTATTGACCGCTTCGGCAGATTTGCATTTTATTGTGTAAATAACCCTTGCAGGATTTGCTGTTTTACTATAAGCATAATAAGGACTTGATGCATCTTTCACAGTATTATAATAATAATAGGAAGGACTGCCATTTACTATATCATTACCTCGACTCAAGGCATAATGGGCATCATTGAAAAGAGGTATAACCACATCCCCATTAAATCCTGTAGTGTAGTCAACATCGTCCTTAACTTTGTCTACACCTGAATATTTATAAAACAGAAACTTCTGAAATGAGCTTATCGATTCCACAGAAGCCGGATTAAGTCCACTGATATGTATTGCAGCTGCCATAGGCATCATACTGCCAAGAGCATCAAGGCTTACTGTTAGGTATAATATTGTTGGATCTCTGCTGTCTGCCTGTCTCGTTACAGTCATAACCATATCATTAAAGTCATAATCTCCAGGTTGAGGGAAAGCATCTTCAAATACATAGCGCCAACTGAAATAAGATATATCATTAAACTCCTTATATTTATATGTATCAGATGTCGTAAAGTTTGCAGAGACTTTTCCATTAATTACTTTCTCTGCTTTCACTTCCCTATATCCACCCGAATCTATTCTTGCTACATAAAAAGTGCTATCCACTGTAGGGTGGATCAATGATGTAGAAAATGTTTTTCCATCCTTTGCAATGCCTTCAGCCATTACCGTAACAGAAGTATTGATTTCAGGATTCTGTTCATACACTCTTATCGTATAAGTAGCACCCGGTGTTTGATTAATATTAACGTTCAAATCAGACGTTTCTATTGTCTGCCAGTCATGATTAACATCCACATTTGTTACAGGGAAAGCCTCTTTAACTATATTATTATAAGCGTCCTCGTCAAAATATTCTCTAGTACAAGATGTAATACAGAATAATGTTAGAAAAGCAATACAGATATACAATCTAAATTTATGCCACATGCTGATATTAATTATAATATTGCAGCAAATATATAAATTTAATTCCATAAATGCAAGATAGAGCTGTCGTTTGTCAGAAATTAGCGTGTATTTTGGAATAAATTAGAACTGTTAATCGTAATTAACTTAAATTAAACACAAATAGTATATTTTCTTTCATATATTTGCAAAAAGGATTGATTAACTATAAATAAATTGTGAATACCTTACTAATAAGGTGACAACCATTAATTATATAAAATAATTGTAAATGAAGAAGAGAAATTTATATATATTACCTTTTCTATTTCTAGGATTACTAGTTACTAGCTGCTCAATGGGAGATGTTTATGATGCTAATGCCAACAAAAAAGCATCTGAAGCCAACTTTGTTTCAAAATTCGGTGACATCGCACCTGATCAAAATTGGATTAATATCAACAAATACACTGCAAACATAACCGTTAAGCTTGGAATCGATGCAAATTATACTGTTGGTATCTTTGATAAGAATCCTTTGTATAGCAAAAACTACAGTACAATAGTAACTGGAAATGTTGCGGAAGGGAGTACCTTCTCTACAGCTTTTGAGGGATCTAATTCTAAGATGTATTATATTGGTGTATATGATTCAAAAGGTAGAGAAATAGTAAAATCAGATACTATAAAAGATGGAATTCTAAATAGTGTAATAGGTGAGACCCTTTCATCTAAAAGTAAAGCTGCTACACGATCTAACTTCAGTGGTGTTTCAACAGATCCTACAGCCTATCAGATAAGTGAATCAAAATTTATACCATCGTCCATTTATAATAATAATTATTATGACGTGACGAATATTCCTTCTTATAATTTGCTCAGTATGGATAAAATCAATTATAATACTTATCCTTTTAGTTATTATTATGGTGACGGCAAACATTATGTAATTCCGGCCGGGGCAACAGTTAAAGCCAATCTAGACTATAGCCAGTCGAAAGATGGCAACTGCGTAATACTTGTAAATGGTACATGGGAAGTGCCATATTCTATTAACTTCTCAAATAATCAAATTATACTAGTAGCTGAAGGCGGAAAAATAATATTCGATGGAGATGCTCATTTCAATAGCGGTGCTCACTTCATGAACAAAGGTTCTATTGAAACTAAGACAGGAACAATATACATTGAGAATTGGTCTGGTGATGAAGCAGATTGTTACAACTCAGGAACTATGACCTTAAATAACGGTGGACTATCTGTTGCCGGAAATAACTCACAATTATATAACAAAGGTACAATGACTATGAAGTACCTTGATGCTAGAGGGAATTGTACATTTACAAATTTTGGAAATATCACCGCTTTATCTACATCTATGTTATACTATAATACATCGGGGCAAGGTACTGCTGCTTCTAATTTCAATTTTATAAATTGCTGTTATGCTAATATAAGTGCTGCCGGCATATACGATTTGATTTTATGCAATAATTCTCGTCTTGATTGTCCAACAGGAATTTATACAGGAGGAGGAAATGGCGGAATAATAATAGAAGGAGATCACTCTGTAATATCTGCAGGAGACTGGATAGATAACGGAGGATCATTCTACGGCCCAAATGAAATTAGCAATGCAGCCGTCTTTAAATTTACAGGTTCTATTTTAGAAAATAATGCTGGAGCTTTTTCAACTTTAGGATATCTTTATTACGATGGAACTTTTGATGAAACTCAGATACAAGTTAGAGGTATACTTAATAAGGATCCATGGTATCATCCTACAATCAATTATATAAAATACACTACTTCTGAAAGTACATCCGCTATAAGCATTCCTAAAGGAGATTGCACTGGGTCAGGATACAACCCGAATAACAACGGTGGAGATATACCTAAAACAGACCCAGCATATACTATAGCTTTTGAAGATTTAGGTTCAACAGACGATTTCGACTTTAATGATATTGTATTATACGTATATCCTTATACACAGTCACAAAAGATGAAAGTAGACCTTGTTGCAGCTGGAGGTATAATGCCTATTGACATATACTTTGGTACTACTAAGCTATTCACAAAGAATGATGGCAAGATAACTAACACTACGACAAGAGGTAATGTTATCGCATCCCAGTCTGATATACCATTACCAAGTGGTTTTACATTAACTAATAGCGACTATGCATCTTTATTCAGCATTAAAGTGAATGGTGCCAGTTCTACATATGACATAAGTACTAACAAAGTAACAGGTATGGCTCCTCAGGCTATAGTTATAGCCGGTAAATGGGATTGGCCTCTAGAACGAGTACCAATAGATAACGCCTATCCAAAATTCCTTAATTGGGTAAAAGATAAAACAGTAGACTGGGTTACACAACACGATGTCTCAAAATGTATTCAGTAATTCATAAACTTATAAAACACTAGAGGGTATGCATTTGCATATCCTCTTTTTGTATGAAAAAAGAAAAAATAATGCATTTTCTTTTGGTTATTTCTAGCTTTGCTGTAACTTTGCACGTTATATGGTACTGAATTATATTTGGATCGCTTTTTTTGTCATCGCTTTCGTTATAGCGCTTGTCAAACTGATTTTTATGGGAGATTTTTCTGTCTTCCCGGATATTATGAATTCGACATTCGATTCAGCAAAGACTGCATTCGAGATATCCTTAGGACTTACAGGTGTATTGTCTCTGTGGCTTGGTATAATGAAGATAGGTGAAAAGGGAGGCGTAATAAATGTGCTTGCAAGGATTTTAAGTCCTGTATTTTGCAAACTATTCCCTGACATTCCTAAAGGTCACCCTGTTACAGGTTCAATTTTTATGAACATCGCAGCCAACATGCTAGGGCTTGACAATGCAGCGACTCCATTAGGTCTGAAAGCTATGGAACAGTTACAAGAGCTAAATCCAAAGAAAGATACGGCGACTAATCCTATGATTATGTTCCTCGTTCTCAACACATCAGGCCTTACCATAATACCTGTAAGTATAATGGTATACCGTGCTCAGATGGGTGCAGCTCAACCTACAGATATATTCATACCTGTTCTGCTTGCTACATTTTTTTCAACACTTACTGGCATCATAGTTACAAGTATCTATCAGCGTATCAATCTCTTTAACAAGGTTATGCTGTGCACTCTTGGAGGGCTATGCCTATTAGTTGCCGGCATAATATGGGGATTCGGGCAATTGGATAAAGACCAGATGAACATTGTGAGTACCACGATAGCGAACATACTGCTTATGACAATTATAGTATCCTTCATTCTGGCAGGTGTACGCAAAAAGATAAATGTATACGATGCTTTTATTGAAGGTGCTAAAGACGGATTTTCGACAGCTGTAAGAATAATACCTTATCTTATTGCAATACTTGTAGGAATAGGAGTATTCCGTGCATCAGGAGCAATGGATATGCTTACAGGCGGTATAAAATGGTGTGTACAAGCATGTGGTGGAAACACAGATTTCGTTGGTGCAATACCAACAGCTCTAATGAAACCTCTATCAGGAAGCGGTGCGCGCGGCATGATGGTAGATGCAATGAAAACTTATGGAGCAGACTCTTTTGTAGGCCGACTTAGTTGTATATTTCAGGGTTCAACAGATACAACGTTTTACATTTTAGCAGTATATTTCGGAAGTGTCAACGTACGTTACACGCGTCATGCTGTTGCGTGTGGACTATTAACCGATCTTGCCGGAGTCATTGCCGCTATATCCATCGCATATATGTTTTTTGGACGTTAATAGATATTAGTATTGAAATAATTAAAATAAAAATATGGCAAACTTAAAGTCACTTGCTAAAGATACCGCTATATATGGTATGTCGAGCATTGTAGGACGTTTTCTTAGTTATCTTCTTGTGCCGATACACACGGCGAAACTATCAGCAGCTAGCGGCGGCTACGGTGTTATAACGAACCTATATGCCTACACGGCACTGCTTCTCGTAATACTTACATATGGTATGGAGACCACTTTCTTCCGCTATGCCAATAAATCTAAGGAGAATCCAGAAAGGGTTTACTCTACAATATTAATTTCGGTTGGTTTTACCTCATTACTCTTTGTAGCTCTGGTATTCCTTTTCTTACCACAGATAGCAAGTTTCATGGGGTACTCAGACCATCCTTCATATATTTGGGTAATGGCAATAACTGTCGCTTTGGATTCATTCCAATGTGTCCCCTTTGTATATCTTAGATACAAAAAACGTCCTATCAAGTTTGCCACACTAAAATTGCTTTTCATTTTCATGAGTCTCTTGCTAAATATATTGTACTTCATCATTTTACCTGACTTGTACAAGTCTAACCCCGATTTGATAGGCAAAATTTACGATCCCACAGTAGGTGCAGGATATGCCTTTTACATAAATCTAGTTTGTACAGGTTCAATTACTTTCTGTTTCTACAAAGAATTTAAGGGGTTCAAATACGTTTTCGACAAGGCTCTTATGAAGAGAATGATGTCTTATAGCTGGCCTATACTTATACTTGGCATTGCTGGCATATTAAACCAGACTGCAGATAGAATTTTATTCCCATATATATACAAGGGTTCTGACATGAAGATGCAACTTGGTATATACGGTGCTGCAAGTAAGATAGCCATGATAATGGCCCTTATTACCCAAGCATTCAGATATGCTTACGAGCCTTTTGTATTTGGCAAAGCTAATGAAAATGACAACCGTGAAACGTATGCCAAAGTAATGAAATATTTCGTTATATTCACCCTTTTTGCTTATCTTGTGGTAATAGGATACATGCATATTCTTAAATATATTGTAGGACGTGACTATTGGGAAGGTCTACGTGTTGTACCTATTGTAATGATTGGGACAATAATGTATGGCATATACTTTAACCTTTCTTTCTGGTATAAGCTAATAGATAAAACCATATGGGGAGCTTATTTCTCGGGAATAGGATGTACAGTACTGATAATAAGCAATATTATATTTGTACCACGTTTTGGATATATGGCTTGTGCATGGTCTGGAATAACAGGTTATGGAACATCTATGCTAATATCATATTTTGTTGGGCAGAAAATGTATCGCATAAACTACCCTATTGCAGAAATGATGAAATATGTAGTACTATCTATACTATTAAATGTTGGCATGTATTTCTCTAACAAGTACCTTGCTCCTTTAGGAGCTATTGGTATAAATACCGTACTTATTTTTATCTTCGCGACCTACATTGTAAAGAAAGACTTTCCTTTATCAGGAATTCCAGTAGTAGGTAAATACTTTAAACACTAAAGGTTATTTTAATATATATGAAAAGATTATCAATTATAATTCTAGCCTTTATGGCTGTAATTATGGCTAAGGCTGATGAGGGAATGTGGACCCTCTATAACCTTCCACAGGCTGTGTATGAGCAAATGAAAGCAGAAGGGCTCCAGATGCCTTACGATCAATTATACAACAACAATAATGCATTAAAAAACGCTGTAGTTAATTTCAGTGGATATTGCACAGGTGTTGTTGTATCTCCCGACGGACTTGTCTTTACTAACCACCACTGTGGTTTCGAAGCAATACGCAGTCATTCTACAGTACAGAATGATTATATGTTGAATGGATTTTGTGCCAAGACACAGACTGATGAACTACCAAACGATGGAATGTTCGTAAGTTTTATGATCTCGCAGAAGGATGTTACAGACCGCATCAACACTCCGGCTTTTCAGAAGATGAGCAATATGGAGAAGGAAAAGGCTATAGACTCTATTGAGAATGTATTAAGTGATTCTGTGAGCAAGGCTGATTCTACGATGTATGCAGAGGTAAAACCTTTCTATGAAGGAAACAAATACTATATGACAGTATATCAGACATTCCATGACTTACGCCTAGTATTTGCACCAACTAAGTCTATGGGCAAATTTGGTGGCGAGACAGACAACTGGATGTGGCCACGCCAAACTTGCGATTTCAGCGTGTTCCGTATCTATGCAGACCCTAAAACAAATGGTCCTGCTGCTTATAGTAAAGACAATGTTCCTTATCATCCCGCTGTTTGGGCCCCCGTTTCCACACAAGGATACAAAGATGGCGACTATGCCATGATTATGGGATATCCAGGAGGTACCGAGCGTTACCTTTCTTCTTATGGAATAAAAGAGATGCGTGATGCAGATAATACCCCTCGCGTGCAGGTCAGAGATATAAAGCAAGCCATTATGAAGAAATATATGGTTGCTGATGAAGCTATACGCATTAAATATGATTCAAAATTTGCCCATAGTGCAAACTACTGGAAGAATAGCATCGGGATGAACAAATGCATAGACAGTCTTGAGATTATTCCACAGAAACAAGCTTATGAGAAGAAAATAAAGGCATATGTAGACTCTACTGGCTATCTTAAGGGTATACTTAATTTCGACAAGATGTCTAATTGGTATTCTCAGCGATTCGAACACGAACGTGCTCTCACATTTTGGGTCGAAACATTCCGTCGTGGTGCAGATTTCGCTTCAAGAGCATATGAGGTAAGTCAGAGTCAAAGAAAGGCTTTAAATAACAAAGACAACAGGAAATTCATAGTATATCCTGATATAACAGATACTTATGATGAAAATGTTGATAAAGAGATGCTTTTAGCCACACTGCAGAACTATGACAAGCAGGTCAGACCGGAATATCTTCCTGAGCTATACAATACCATTAAGGATGAGTTCAAAGGCGACTATGCAAAATATGTTGATTTTCTTTATAGCAAATCTAATATTATGAAGAAAAACATAAAGATATATATCAATAAGAAAAGTACAAAGAAAGACCCAGGATATATTATGGGTTGCCAACTTAATGATTATATAAGTGCAGAAAAGAACAAGATTGCTAGTATCAATGATTCTATAGACAATCAAGAACGATACCTATGCGCTGCAATATTACGTATGGAACAGGATTTACCTCACTACAGCGATGCGAACTTCACTATGCGTTTAACTTACGGACAGGTAGGTGGATATAATATGGGCAACCACAACTCCGGATATTACACAGATGCAGAGAGTGTGCTTAAAAAGATGGAAAAAGGTTCTGATAATCCAGACTATTTTGCAGAACAGCAAATACAATCAATGCTAAAGTCAAATGACTTTGGGGATTATAAAGATAAAACAAGCAACAAAATGCAGCTATGCTTCCTCACTAATAATGATATTACAGGTGGCAACAGTGGTAGTCCTGTATTCAATGGCAAAGGAGAACTTATTGGTTTGGCCTTTGACGGAAACTGGGATGCGCTGAGCAGTGACATCCACTTTGACAAAAAGTTGGCACGTACTATATGTGTAGATATCCGTTATGTCCTGTATATGATGGACAAATGGGGACATGCCGACAGACTTATAAATGAAATAAAGAAATAAAGAATACACTAATAAGAAAATGTCCCAACCAAAAAGGCTGGGACATTTTTTATGTCAAAGACTTACTATATAAGTCTACTTATCTACATTATTTCTTTCTTGGTTTTCTTCTAGCCCAACCTTCTTCAGAGAAATCAGGTTCTTCGTCCTTGAATTTGACATTATCATTACCCTTGAAGAACTGACGCCAATCTCCTTTATTTTCGTCCTTGCTAGTAGCATCTGGCTTGTTACCGCCATCTCTGCGATCTCCACGACGGCCTCTACGGTCACCATTGCGAGCACTATCTCCTGCACGATCTCCACGACGGCCTCTACCCATATTAGATCTGCTTGAATCTTCAGCATCGTTACAACGTACATCACGGCCCTTAAAATCTGAGCCATTAAGCGCATTCATAACCTTGTCAGCATCCTTTTCAGGTACTTCTATATATGATATCTTATTCAATAAGTCTATATGACCGATATCCTGATGACCATTAACATTCTTATTAATGAACTGCATCACTTCTCCGGGATAGAATCCATCAGCTTTACCTACACTAAGAAACAATCGCTTGTATCCTGCTTCAGCCTTATGACTGCCACCACCACGGGGGCCTCTACTTCCGCCACGATCACCTCTATCACCTCTATCACCTCTGTCATTACGATCACCACGTCTTCTGTCACCACGCTCAGAACCAAAACGGTCTCCCTTGCCAGAGGCTTTCTCTATCTCAGGAGCATTAGCATAATAAGAAAGGAAACGGCCAAATTCAAGACTTACAATTTTTTTGAGAATGTCTTCTTTGTCCATAAACTCGAAATGGCGAGTTATTTCGTCCATAAATGGAGCGATTTCTTCTTCATTTACATCAGCTTTCTCTATCTGATCCATCACCTTATACAGCTGTTTAGAACAGATTTCCTTAGATGTAGGTATTGTTCCTTCAACGAAGTCCTTACCTATCTCGCGTTCAATTGCACGCATCTTACCCTTCTCACGTGTATGGATAATTGCGATACTTGTACCCTTCTTACCTGCACGGCCTGTTCGACCACTACGGTGAGTGTAACTTTCTATATCGTCAGGCAATCCATAGTTGATGACATGCGTAAGGTCATTTACATCCAGTCCACGTGCGGCAACATCTGTAGCCACAAGTATCTGAACTACATGTTCACGGAACTTCTGCATAGTGGTATCACGCTGTTGCTGAGATAAGTCACCATGCAAGGCTTCTGCGTTATATCCATCACGTATAAGTTTATCTGCTATCTCCTGTGTATCACGTTTTGTACGGCAGAATACGATTGCAAAAATACGTGGATTAAAATCTACTATACGTTTTAGAGCTAGATATTTATCTTTAGCATTAACCATATAATATACATGATTTACGCTCTCAGCGCCCTCATTACGGCTACCTACTACTATCTCTTTAGGATCATTCAGATAGTTGTGTGCTATCTTCTCTATTTCCTTACTCATAGTTGCAGAAAACAGCAATGTGTTTCTATCTCTTGGAACACCCTTTAGTATCTCATCGATACTTTCAGAAAATCCCATATTAAGCATCTCATCAGCCTCATCTAGCACTACATTATTAACAGCGCCCAACTTAGCTTCGCCACGCTTCATAAGGTCTATAAGACGTCCAGGAGTTGCTACTATGATTTGTACTCCATGTCTTAGGGCATGAATCTGTGTATCAATAGAAGCACCGCCGTAAACGGCAAGTACATGCATTCCATTCATATACTTAGAATAATCATTAAGATCATCTGCAATCTGGAGGCATAATTCACGTGTAGGACTCAAAACAATAGCTTGAGTTTCTCTACGTGTAGAGTCGACTTTCTGTAGCAGAGGCAATCCATAAGCAGCAGTTTTACCTGTGCCGGTCTGAGCCAAAGCTATTACATCATTACCATTTCCTAATAAATAAGGGATTACTTCTTCTTGTACGGGCATTGGGTTCTCATAACCCATTTCACTAATAGCGTGACGAATCTCTTCGCTTACGCCTAATTCTTCAAATGTTTTCAAATTAACTTTTTTATGTAAATATTGCTTTCCCTCCACCATGGAGGTAGCATAAAGCGGGCAATTTGAAAACCTTCCCAACCATACAATGGTTCTCGCTGCCCGGCATTTATTCCTGATTTGGGGTGCAAAGGTACATATAATTATGCACATATCAAAATTATGCGCAATATATTTTGTGTTTTTAGCAAAAATAGGTAACTTCGCGGCATGAAAAAGATTGCAGTATTTTGTTCAGCTAATAATAATATCGACCCTATATTTGCTGAAAAGACTAAGGAATTGGGTGAATGGATTGGTAAAAATAGCTATACATTGGTAAATGGCGGATGCGACCTGGGCCTTATGGAGAGTACCGCACAGGCTGTTCACGAAAATGGTGGACGGGTTATTGGTGTTGTGCCATCAAAAATAGAGAAAAATGGTCATATAAGCAAATTCTTAGATGTTGAGATTCCATGCGAAGATCTCTCTGACCGCAAACAACTTATGATTGTTCAGAGTGATATTATAATTGCTTTGCCTGGAGGCTTAGGTACTCTGGATGAAATTTTCACTGTTGCCGCATCAGCTACTATAGGATATACCAACAAAAAGGTTATTCTTTATAACATAAATGGATTTTGGGATGATCTTTTAGTTATGCTGGAAGGTATGGAAAAAAGCAAATTTATGCGCGAACCTGTATCTGAACATATCGTGAATGCGAAGACATTTGAAGAATTATGCAATTTGATTGAGAATTCGTAGATATTTTTTCTGAATAGGTATACATATTTATAACAATTAATGTGTATACCTATTTAGAGTTATAACGAAGAGTAATTCACAGTCAGAGATTCAGCCTATTATTCTCCGGCTATCAGTTTCCTCTGTCCGACAATACCAGCCCAATACAATAGGTTTTATTTTTCAATTTCAAGTTTATTTGCTATCCATGATATATATCCGCCTTGCAAATCTACTACATTAAACCCTTTAGCGGCAAGATTATGCGCAGCCAGATTGCTACGATGACCACTACGACAGTAAACATAAATAGTTTTGGTTTTATCAAGTTGGTTTGCTCCATTATTAAACGATGTACTGTCTAGCCAATCTAACTGATGAGATCCTTTTAGGTGTCCGGCAACAAATTCAGCATTAGTGCGTACATCTAAGAGATATGCATCTTTATCAAGATGTAAACGTGAGTTGAACTCCTGAGCCGGGACAACTTCAACCTTGCGCTTCGACTTCTTTTGTGCATACGCGGTACCTATGAAGACACCCATAGCAGCGATTATAATAAAGACCTTTCTTGATAATTTCATAATCTGTTCATATTAATAAGTCCATAAATATAAAGCTCCGCATACTATTTTTTTATGACCACAATCTTTTTCTCAGCCATCTCATTAGCATACTCGTCCTCTCCTACTTCTTTTATTCTTCTGATGCAAGCCTCACGATCTGATCTGAATACAAATGAGAACACTTTAGTGAAAAAGTTATTAAACTTCTTACAGTCATGTGGATTCATACTGCATGCTGCACACGAGTTATTACCATTCGACATACAACATGCACGAACTTTACACCACGCAGCCTTCTCATTTTTTCTGCAGCCAAGACACTTACCACTAATATACTTACGACATGAGCCACAATACAGCCCACAATAGGCTATCAAATCTTTATCAACTTTTATTTCTTTATTCTCCATATTATTATGCAAATATAATATTAATAAAATTAGTTTCCAAATATTAAGTCAAAAAATAGGCTGTGAAAATATCACCACAGCCTATTACTAATTATACTATAGGAACATATATTTCACTTTCCAGCTTATTAGGATCTGTACATTCAGGATCATTGAGATAAATTTCAAAACCGGGGCGGGCATCTATCTGATACCCTCCATCTGGTATATACTTACCATATATAGTATCATATACTTCATCAAGTTTGTCATAAGATCCTTGATATTTATATGCGGCATACTTGCCACCGGCTATTTCCTTAACTCCTATTTCACCTTTTGGTTCCATTTTGAAAGGTAATGCCAAACATATATCTGCTCTCTGTTTATCACTTTCCGTGACTTTAGGGTCATCATGATATATACCAATATGGGCAATTTTACCTTCTATAAGCATCTGATGTATTATATTAGACTTATCAGTAGAGCCACATATTCTTTCCATTTCATCTTTGAACTTTCCTGATGTACTTACATACTGCCATAACTTTCGCCATGCCATACCATAATCATTTTTCTTGTAGTCACCTATAAGGCAGATATATATTGCCTGTCTAGGCTCCAAATTAATGATTCTTTCACTTAACTCCAGACCGGGATTGATTTTTAACGGTTTCATAATTGTGTACGTTTTATTGTTTTTATAATCTGTAGGTGTGATGTCATAGAACTGCTTGAAGGCTTTTGACAGAGAAGAAGGCACATCATATCCTACGCTATAAGCTATTTCTTGAACAGACATATCGGTATACCGTAATAGTCGGGCTGCAGTCTCGACTCTCACTCTTGTAATAAATGCCCCGATAGGTTCGCCAAGGAATGCCTTTAAGATGCGATGGAAATGATAAGGCGAGAAGTTGGAAATGCCGGCCAACACTTCCAAATCGATATCATCGGCCAAATGATTGTTTATGTACTCGACGATAATGTTTATCCTCCTCGAATAGTCCTCTCTTGTTGATAGTCTTTGTTGCATAATTTTTCTTTTATATCACGAGTGCAAAGATAGCTAGAGTCGTATTTATACACTTGTCCAATCTTGCTAACTTCATATTATTCGATGCAAAGATAATACAAAAGTAAATGTTTAGCTATCTTTTTATTATCCAAAAGCATTGAGTTTGACTACTCGGAGCATAACTTTAATGATGTAAAAGCTATGCTCCGAGTAGTCAAACTCAATGCTTTTCGCAGTAAAAACAGACCTAAAAATGAGTTAAAGGCATTACTTTTCACATCTCTAATTACACTATTTTAGTGATATCCAGGTGATCTATTAACGAAATAAATACCACAATACCACTATCTTCATAAGTCACTGAATACAAAAGATATACAAAGCAACCAACATAACGTTTTTACCACAAAATACCACTCATATACCACTCTGAAGGTAGAGTGGTATATGAGTGGCATTTTGTGGCATTTCAATACAATGTAAAAGCCCATAAACACAGAGGTAGTGGTATAGTGGTATTATTTATAAAAAAATCAAACGATCTACTGTTGATGACATTGAAAAATGCCTAGTATAAACGCTCAAAGTACCAACTAATTGAATAATAATCTACAAAGGGGGATCTTTAATATATCACAGCCTCTAAAAAAGTATTTTTAATACATAAGATAAATTAACTCAAAAATATATATTATGCATCATGCTTTCTAATATTTATTCTTATCTTTGCGACAATTCAAATTTCATCATTGAGATTTATAGTAAATAGATAATACAAATCTGTGTCGTGACTATCTTAATATGGTTACATACAATCGAAATAATTGATAAGAATCTTACTTTATGTTTTTAGAAAAATTTTTTGAAGGCTCAGTAAAGACTTTCCCTAATAATAAGGCAATTGAAGAAGGTGAAAAACAGTATACCTATCTTGAGGCTGAAAAGAAAGCAAACAAACTGGCCAACTATCTTAAGGGACTTTCAATAGGTCCTGAAGATAAAGTTACGATATTATTGCCACGTTGTGCAGAGGTAACAATCTCAATGCTTGGAATACTAAAGGCCGGCGCAGCGTATATTCCACTAGATCCGGAAATTCCTGCCGACAGAGTTAACTTTATAATGGAGGATGCTGACGCCAAACTACTAATCACATCCGATGAAATACTAGATAGAATAGGAGGGCAACTATCGTCATTTCCTATATTTAACATAGACAAACAAACAGCAGAACTTGATAACTACCCCGACACAAAACCAATTGTAGAAGGACGTAGTGAAGACAATTTGTGCTATATGATATACACATCTGGAACCACCGGTAAACCTAAAGGTGTGTTATTGATGCACAAAAACGCCGTGACATACGTAAACGGAGCACGGAAAATATACCCCATAAACGAAACTGATAGAGCCCTACAGGGATTTTCTGTATCTTTCGACGCGTCAGTTGAAGAAATATGGGTGCCATTATCAGCAGGAGCCACACTTGTGATTGGAACATTCGACATTATGCGCTCCGGCGACAGGTTCTCATCAATACTTCAAGGTCTTGGCATCACATTCCTATCATGCGCACCTACGCTGTTGTCAATGGTAAAAGATGATATCCCAAATCTCAGAATTTTGATATTCGGTGGTGAGGTATGCTCTCGCGACATAGCCAATCGATGGTGTAAAGAGGGCCGTATGGTGTACAACACTTACGGTCCTACAGAAGCTACTGTCATCGCCACCTACTCCATTCTCAAACCATGCGAAGAAGTAACGATTGGTAAAGCACTAGACGGATATGACGTACTCTTGGTAGATGACGACATGAATGTTATCGACGAGATAGACAAAGAAGGTGAAATACTAATTGGTGGTGACAGCATAGCCAGGGGTTACCTAAATCGAGACGACCTCACTGCAAAGAAATTCATCACCACCGAACGCTACTGCGGCAAAATGAAGCGATATTATCGCACAGGCGATTTGGCTAAATATAACAAAGACAAGGAATTCCTTTTCATCGGTCGTGCCGACGCTCAAGTGAAAGTACGCGGATTCCGTGTAGAACTCGCTGAGATAGAAGGACTGCTCATGCAGGACGAGGCCGTACAAACTGCAGCAGTAACACTTGACAAAGATACTCAGCAATTAGCAGCCTTCGTGGTGCTACGCGCAGGAAAAACAATAGATCGTGCTGTGATTGCAAAGCAATTCAGATTATTGCTACCATATTACATGATTCCATCTACACTTGACGTAATAGACAAACTTCCGATGACATCTAGTCAGAAGATAGACCGCAAACGTCTACCGTCGCCAAAGATACCTCTGAGCTTTTCTAGAGACAGAAACATTATACAGCCTTCAACACCTCTAGAGAAGGCTATGGTTAAAGTAATAGCCAAAAACATAAACCGTGATGACATATCCATGGACGACCATTTCTTCAATGATTTGGGAGGACATTCACTACTCGCTGCCATTGTAGTTTCTGAAATGAGAGAACAGAAGATGTTTGAAAACATGTCAGTGGTAGATGTATACAAATATCCGATACTTTCAGATCTTGCGAAAGAACTAGAGAAAAAACGTCCTACAAAAGACGAGAAAAAAGAGGAACGTGATATATACAAAGTTACTACATTGAACTATTATCTTTGTTCACTATGTCAGGGTATATCACTTGTATTCCTAACTTTACTATTTGGACTAGAATGGTTGGGACCATTCTTCATCTATTCATATTTCTATTCAGCCGATTACGGTGTATTATACTCAATATATGTGAGTCTATTCTCCTACTTCCTTATACTACCTTGCCTCACTGTCTTTTCTATAATATTCAAATGGATAGTACTCGGTAGGATCCGTCCGGGGAAATACAAGCTTTGGGGTAGTTATTACTTCCGTTTCTGGATTGTAGGCAAAGTTACAGCTATCTGCCCTGTAATATACTTCACGGGCACATCCATAATGAACTGGTTCCTGAGGTTTATGGGTGCAAAGGTAGGAAACAACTGCTATATCAATACATCTGCCATCGACACATTCGATTTAGTAAAGATAGGTGACAATGTGAGCATTTGCACCGATACGCACCTAAGAGGATATACCATAGAAGACGGTTGGCTCAAAATAGGCACTATAGAACTTGAAGACAATGCTTTTGTAGGTACTCGTTGCTGCCTAGCTCATAATTCAAAGATGAGTAAAAACAGTTCGATAGAAGACCTTACTCTGGTACCAGAAGGCACTACTATACCTGAGAACGAAAATTGGGGTGGTTCGCCTCCTACCAAAATCGGGATAAACGAAAAGAAAGATACCATTAAGCTTTGGTCTCCTAAATTCACTTTACTGTCATTGGCATGTGTATTCATCATACCACTTGTCACTATGGTGGCATTCTTCCCTGGTATGTTGGCAGTAGCCCACATCAACTATGTATCAAGCATATGGAGTTTCGCATGGATAACACTATTAATCGGCTTATCATTCGTGGTGCTACTAACAGTAATTATCGCATTATTTAAATGGTTGCTTCTTGGCAATATAAAAGAGGGACGCTACAAAGTAAACAGTCTCTTCTATTATAAGAAATGGTTTTTTGACCAACTGATGAAACTAAGTTTGCAGGTTATTGGCACTCTTTACACGACGCTATATCTACAAAAATGGTTCAAGATGTTGGGTGTAAAGATGGGTAAACGCGTGGAGATATCAACCGTGGAGTTTATCTCTCCAGACTTACTGGTTACTGGAGACGAATGTTTCCTAGCCGACTCTGTATCGGTGGGTGCATCGTATGTACGTAACGGTTATATAGAGATAGCAAAAACATATATAGGAAACCGTACATTCGTAGGCAACAGTGCCGTACTGAGCCCTGGAACCAAAATAGGAGACGATGTCCTCGTTGGCGTTCTTTCAAAGATGAAGGAAGAAGACCTACCTGTAAAAGACGGGACAAATTGGTTTGGATCACCTGCAGTGTTCCTTCCACGAAGAGACATAAACCACGACTTTTCGTCAGAACGCACTTACAAGCCTTCAAAAAAATTATTTTTCTACCGCTATTTTATTGAATTTTTCCGTGTTATTCTACCATCAACCTTCTTTATTTTCATGGCAGGTATCATCACCGACGTAACTTCTCGTATGCAGATTGAGAGAGATCTTAGTGAACTATTATTATGGTTCCCTCTTCTCTATATAGGCGCATCAATAATCGGTATATTTGTAACAGCACTGCTAAAATGGATAATTGTTGGAAAGTATGTACCACAAAACAAACCTTTATGGAGTGGATTTGTATGGCGTAGTGAACTTATAACCGGTCTGTATGAGAATTTCTTAGTGCTATTTTGCATCAATATCCTTACAGGTACACCATTTATAAAATATCCACTTAGACTGCTAGGTTGTAAAATAGGTAAACGCACATGTATATTTACGACACAGATAACAGAATTCGACCTCATACATGTGGATGATTATACTGCCCTTAATGACAATTGTACAATGCAGACCCACCTATTTGAAGACCGCGTCATGAAGATGTCGTATGTCACTATGGAAGAGAACTGCTCTGTTGGTGGTATGTCTGTTGTGCTTTACGATTCGAAGATGGAGAAAAATGCCATACTTGACCCATTGTCTGTACTTATGAAGAATGAAACACTGTCTGCAGACAACAGATATATTGGTGCTCCGGCAAAAAAAGTATAAATTTTTAAGGCGTGCTATAGATGGCACGCCTTAATTGAATCAACTTAGATATTCTTTCTATATAGATATTTTCTTTCCTATATAGAACACATACCCATAATACTGTTTGTACTTGGAATATAATTCCGCTTCATGGCGTTGATACTTAATCAAGTTCTCGGCAGTAGGGTTGCCTGGATAATTTCTTAGAAAGATCTCCTGTGCACCCTTTTGTGGAGTATAGAAATTATCTGTCCAACATTCTTCTGGAAGTATAAACGTGGCCACTGGAATATATCCTGCTGCCTGCATTTGCTTCACCTTATTAGGTATCGTGTCTATTTCAGAATACGCCTCATTCCAGAACTTATCTATCTCTTCAGGGCGGTTCTCTGTAAACCATGATGCTTCTGTCACAGCAACATAACCTCCGGTCTTGATAAACTTACGCCAATATTCCAGACCGTGTTTAAAGCCAATGTTATAGATAGCGCCCTCGCACCATATTACATCAAACTCGCTTTCTGAAAAAGGTAGTTCGTCCATAGAGCCTACAATACCGTTAACTCTGTCGGATAACTTAAGATTAGCGAAACGATTTCTGAGTTTATCAATAAATGTGGGAAATAGATCCAAGGCAGTAATACGGCCCTTTATATTCTGTGCCAAGGTAGCAGTCTGCCCACCTGTACCGCAACCTAGGTCAGCTATTTTACTATCTTCAGTAAGCCCATCGATAAAGCTGAGAGCCAGCTTCGTCATCTCCTCACTTCCGGGGCCCTGGCGTTCTATACTTGAGAAATATTCACATAGTAAACTGAAATCAAAATCATAGATTGTTTGTTCTTTATCATTATTCATGACGTTAAAATTTTATTGTAAATATATAATGTAATTATTCTCAGACACTTGTATGTACCTGAGAAACCTTAGGGATAACCTATAACCAAATGGTCATAAGGTTATTTACTTTACAATATCCAAATTTGTTTTTAACATCCGGTGGCAAAGATACAAATTTACATTGATTATATCAAATTTCCTTGCTGTTTTTATTTTAAAGTAAACATCCAATCACCTTCTGACTCATCTATTTTGAATCCATCATATTCAAATAGTTTAAGAAGTTGAATATTTGTAATCCGTTCCTTAAGAATATATCGTGTCATAGCTCCTCTACACATTTTGGTATAAATGACTATCGTCTTAAGTTTTCCGTTCCTCTCTATCTTAAATTCAGGCGTAACGATAGTAACCTCCTTCTTAACCCTCTTCCAGTCAAATAGATTACGCATTTCGTCACTTGCCAAATTAACAAGTATACCATCATCTGCCTTAATCTTTCTGATGAACCAATCTGTAAGAATAGGTTTCCAAAAGTCGAACATTGACTTACCATCATTTTCAGGTAGCACAATATTTCCTTCCAGTCTGTATTTATTGACAATATCAAGCGGACGAAGAAGTCCATAAAGAAAAGAACTTATTAGCAGATGATCGTTGGCATATCTCAGTTCATCATCCGAAAAAGTTTCAGGTGCAAGTTTTTGAAATACCATACCATCATAACAGAATACAGCAGGCTCTCTATTCTCTTTTGTATGAAATGTCTGAAACCTATGCCAATTTTCTGCTGCTATTTCATGATTTACATGTAGCATATCCTGCAATTCATCCACTGAATAAGCAACCATCTGCATGGCATTGTCATTTGCCTGCAACTGAAATGACGGTTTTGTAATATAAGGAATCTCCTTTGGAGCCTTTCCCGTCATTATCTTAGCGCAAGATATCAGAATCTGCATCGCTCTATTATAAAGACTCTACACTAACAGCTGTACCACTTGCTGTGACCATAAGCATGCTGCCATTACTACCTACAGTTTCGTAGTCAAGATCTATGCCAACAATAGCATTAGCACCCAATGCAGAAGCACGTTCACTCATTTCCTTCAAAGCTACATCCTTTGCCTCGCGAAGTACATTTTCATAAGATGAAGAGCGTCCACCTACTATATCACGTATACCGGCAAAAAAGTCACGGAATATGTTAGCACCAATTATTGTCTCGCCTGTCACAACACCATAATAGTTTGTGATTCTTTTACCTTCTAAGGTTGGAGTTGTTGATAAAATCATAATTCTTTATTTTAAGTTCAAACTAAGTTTTTCATCTAACCATCCTAAGATGAAGCCATCATGTGTAAATCCCTGCATGTGACCATCATTAGGATATACCTTATACTGTTTCTCAGACTTAATAAGATTGAATGCAGAAAAACCGACATGTGCAGGGCAATCATCATCAAACAATGCCGTAGTAAATAATACAGGACACGTTATCTTCGGAGCAAACGAACGTGTATCAATAAGGTCTTGAATATCCAGTACTTTATCAAAAGAACATGGATTATGATAGTAAGCCAAATCGTTTTTGAGTTCTGTTTGACATGTTGTGCGTATTTTTATCTGATGGCGCATATCACATGGGAAAGGATCAAAATATGCGCAAGCAGCTATTCGTCCAGAACATAAAGCAGCTGTAGCGAGTGTAAGTCCACCACCCTGACTACCACCTTTTACAGCTATACGATTGCTGTCCACTTCTTCACGATTACAAAGAAAATCTACAGCTCTGACACAGTCCATATATATACCGCGATAAGATAAGCTATCTTTATCGTACAACTTATATCCCCATATACCAGGCAATCCAAATCCGGGATTAAATACATCGGCACTTATACCATGACCTCTAACGCATAGAGCCAACTCAATTCTGTTAGTGTCATCATTGAGCATACCATCTATATTTTCAAATCCCCATCCGTAACCAGGCACCTGCAACACTGCATGATGTTTTCCAGAGGTACGTGGAACAAAATAATAACCACGAATGGTAATATTACCTAAAGACTTCATTTCAACGATATAAACATCTCTCTTACTTTTGCGACAAAGTGAGTCAACTTTATACATTTTATAATCAGGTGCTATTGCCGACAATTCTGATTTAGCTCTATTCCAATAATCATCGAATCCATCAGCAACAGTATTGCTACAATTAATCTCTTCAGGCTTAACAGCCATCCATTGTGCATCTCCACTATAACCCTTGCCATGCATCATTGCTACTATCTGATAAAAACCAGCCTTGCTACATATTCCATTTAGATTTAGATTAATAACAGAATCCTTACTATTCACGGTAATAGTACTGTCTAGTATTAATTTATGAAAATCATTCTCTATATTAATTTTTATGCAAGTATTCTTTGTCGTAAGATAATGCAAGTTAATGTATCTATTATTTTTGAGACATACATGATCTTCTGTAGGTAACGATATTTTTAAATACTCTACATTATGATCTGCTATTGGCTTAATAGCAATAGTAGTATTGCTTACTCCACCAGTATATCCTAAAGATGAACAATTTAATACAATTTTGTTTTTACCTTTAAGCAAAATATTCTTACCTATATTGAAACTTTCAACAAGAGTATTATTCTGTAGATGTCGATTCTTTATGCTTTTGGCAATGGTATGCCCATTTATTATTATACTATTTATATCACAAACCATCCTAACGTACAACACATATCCAGATTTTAAATTGGGTATATCAAAACTACTAGACAATTGACAATCACCGTCACCGGCAAAATATCCTTGCCTTTCCCAAGATAGCAAGGTACTTATCGATGAGTTTTGTTTAGCCATGCGTGATGTGAAACAAGAATTATTCTTAAAAGAAATGTTCCATTTCATCGGCAGGAAGTTCTGAGCACTAACATTTAGTGTTATTAATGTGATCAGGACAGCTAGGATACTTGTTTTTCTCATAATAAATTACATTAGAATTTACCTGCCAGTCGTTTCCCCTTATTCAGAAGGCCAACAGGAACAGAAGTTTTCTTTCTCGTTCCGGATAATACTAATTTACCGATTGTTTTAAATCCGGAATAACCAAGGATCTCTTTCATTGCATGCAATGTATTTGTTGTCTCACGACATATAAAACTAAACGGCCATATGGTTGTGCATGCTGTTACTATTACTGCTTTTTTACCCTTATGAAGAGGTATTGGAAATCCAGTTTTAGGTTCATCCATCATTGATGGTACAATGCGGTCGAATACAAGTTTCATCTGTCCACTCATATTACCCCAATAGACAGGTGTACCTAAAATCATAGCATCACAATTGTCAACTTCATTTGCAATTATATGGCCATCATCCTGTGGCAGAACACATTTGCCGGTTTTACGACAACACATACAGCCTGTACAAGGATGAACCTTAAGATCATTAACATCAAACCAATGAATTTCAGCACCTTCTATATTATCTGATACGGAATGAAGCATTTTAGCCACATTACCATTCTTACGGGGGCTCCCATTAATTACCAATACTCTCATTTGTACTTTTAAGATTATTTACGCTACAAATATAGTAAAAAATTCTATTCATCAATTAAAAACTAATCCTATTCTGAATGAAATAGAATTATGATTCAATTTTTCTGCAAATTCCGATTCATAATACTCATTCTCGTATGTCTTTAATCTCTCTAAATTTTGTATTTCATATCCAATAGAAAACGTAAGTGCCAGATTACGATTCAGCGAATGTTGAATTCCGAAAGACGGATTCATATAAAGTCCACCATTTGATTTTCTAGCAAAATCAAATCCATATCCTATCTGATATTCAATATAGGGAATTAGGGAATGCTTTCTTGAAAAAACATATTTTACATCTCCATAAACTGGCATAAGCGTTTTTTCATAAAAAGACAACCCCGTACCAGCTCCTACTGCCAAATGACTATTAATATTGTACAGGCCTGCAGCATGCCATTCAAATGGAGTATATGATGGAACACTTATAGATTTTGATAAAGAGATATCACTTGTTAAAGAAAATCTATTACTTTGCTGTGCATTAATCGACAGCAAAGTAAAAAATAGTATTATTATTAAAAAAGATCTTTTCATTGTATGCTTATTGTTATGTTTTTGACTATATGCAATGCCGTTGTTAATCCCGACATATCAGTATATAAATTCCCAGATGTTCCATCAGGACTGCTATGCCCTATCAGTTTAGCCTCAAATGTTTTCTTACCTGAAGACAAATCCACATCTGCGGAATATACAACAGCAGGCTGACCACTGCCATCTTTACCACCTGAATAGTTTGCATCACCCTCCTTTGCTGACTTTGGATAATAATCATTAAAATCGGTGGAATGGTTTATTTCAATTTTGACAACGAACTTTTTCAATTTATCAGTAGGTCTTAATTTTACATTAAAACTTCCATGAGGAGTAGCCCCTGTCATTCCGTCTACTAGAGGATGATCCTTTGTTGGAAGGTAAAGTCCATCACTATATTTCACACCACGAGAATAACACCAATACGGAAGAGCTTCTTTTCTTCTATTACCATTATTCATTTGCCATGATTGAGTAGCTATCTTATATGTCGCATATACAGTAGACACATAATGACCGGATGTATCTTCAATCCAAATAGCTATCTGAGGTGGATTTTTCTTTTTAAGACCAAGAAACAAGGGGAAATCATGAAGCCACTCATCTCCCTGTTCAATACTAACTTTTACATCACCACTTGAGTAGTCTACTAAATTATCCTGACAAGAAAAAAATCCCATAAAACTCAAGATAATCAATGTCATAATTATCATTTTTCTCATTTTTATATTATATTATGTTACTAATCGGGAACATCTTACCTTAAAAAAATACCTGTAATAAATATACAGGTAAAAGTATACACTAAAGATTTTTTTAACTGAAGAATTTGTCTATCAATTCATCCATACCATTTTCAATACTTTGCCATCCCTTATCCTCATCAAGGCGTAATCCATTATATTCAGGGCATACATCACTAAACATCATTAGATATGCAATAGAAGCACTAATCATAGTCGCAACAGATGCAATATCTTCTTTCTTTCTTCCTGAAACACGACTTACTTCATTTATCAAGTCAATCCCTGCTGTCTCTCTCTGTTTTCTAAGATTTATAATAATAGCATTACTGCTTGACAATTCCCAACGATAAAGTTTTCTTAGTGCAGGATTTTCTCTAAGTTTACGTAGCTGCCCATGAAACATTGTCTTTACAAACTCTGGTAAATCCTCTTTTTGTGAGATCGTTTTTGGATAATTAATCCAAAAATCATTTTGATGCAAATAGGCTGCCAATAACCCTTCTACAGAACCGAAATATCTATAAATCAAGATTTTAGAGACTCCGGATTTATTTGCAACCGCATTCACTCCGATGGTTTCAAAGCCATTTTCAGCAATCATATCGCTTACTGTATCCAGTAAGCGTTTCTCTGTAGCTTCACGATTTCTTTCTGTTATCATACCGTATGTTACTAATCGGGAACAAAGGTAAGTTACTATACGGTAACAGTCAAATATTTTACGTTAAATAAAACTAATTAGATGTATTTCTTTATTTTACAATAAGGAAAGTTATGAAATTGAGTCCTTTAATGATTAAGAACAGCAGCACTTATATTAATTGTTTTAAGCAATGATATTATTTCAGATTCAGACGCATTATTACATTCAATTCTTAAAATTTTCTCCCAATCATCTAAATCTAAACTAAAGCTGCAAATATTATATTTTTTATCAAGCAGCTTTTCTATTCGTATTGCGTCGCTTCTCTTTTTGGCTGATGTTGTGAATATTAAAATTTTATTTTCCATTTCACGCTATCTATTTATATGTTATTTTATATTACTTACAAAAGCTATATGCTAATGCACCTACAATACATTTACCATATAGTATTACCCACTTAGTTGGTAATTGCTATGAGTATTTATTACTTTATTCATTATAAGTTTAGTTTATCCTTTAATACTTTATAACCAGTCATACTTATTCTTATTTGCTCACCATCACTCATCGAAAGCATTTGTTTTTGACCATAACGTTCTATCTTTGATATCTTACTTATATTCACTATATAAGAGCGATGAACTCGTGCAAAATTATCACTTGGTAATGACATCTCATAATCTTTGAGACGTTCACTTTTAAGCCAATGTCCTTCAGCTGTTATAACTGATACATAATCATCTTCCGCCTTAAGACATACTATTTCATCTACCGGTATCACTTTTATCTTTGTCCCTACTTTTACGGTAATACGCTCTATAACATCAGCCTTAACTACCGATTCTGTATCTGTTTTATTATCAGTAATATCAGAATGTCCATAATTTACATCATCCGATATGCTACTAGTATAATATTTACGATAAGAAGTATAAATTATTATCAGGCAAAATGCTCTAGCTGCAAAAGATTTTATAAATGAATCCGAATATCCAGGCACTATTGTATCGACTATCAAATATTCTAATGCAAGCATTAACGCAACAGCCACAATAGCATAAACTATATGTATGGCAACAGACTGATAAAAATCTATAAACTCTAGACGACTATATGTAAATATGGTCCATAGCATTACAGCTTCGCCAAAAAAGAGTAAGATACTCGCTAATGAATCAACAGCAAAATCTTGTGGCGTTATATTAAAGGATAATCCAAAACTTACCGCATAAGCAGCACCCACTAACACACATAAAACTATATGGTGTTGGCGCACTAACGTATCATGTAGTATTGGATTTTCCATTATTCTATACTACCTCCTCCAAAAATAAAACTAGCCTCAATAATAAGACGACGATCTGTATACATTCCATTGATACGCCTATGATCTGCGAAACCTCCGAGTATAGAATCGCTGTGTACCTCTACATTCCAATCTAAAGGCAACAATAACGTAACGCCTCCAAATATAGAACTTATTTTCAATACCGAATCACCTTCTGGCAACGAAGTTCTGCGCAAATCTAATTTAGCTCCTCCCATTATGGTATTAATCTCGCCGCCTTTAAATTCAGGATCTAGAAATACCTCATCAATACCATTCATCACAAGATTATAATCGACCTTGCCTTCTTTTGACCCATTACTATATTTTACTCTATGACAATGTTTAAAATGATGGTGATGATGTCTATGCAACATTATCATCACTCCAATTATGATTATTGCCGTTGGCCACATTACAGAGTGCAGAGTTGCTGATGAATAAGTAAATCCCATTACAGCAGACAGGTCTGGTAGCAAAAAGCAAATGCCAAGAGCCAAGAGTATCGTACCACCAATATAACTACGCTTGCATATTCCGACTACGCCTAATAATATAAGCAGAGACTGCCATGATATTATTATACCTCTCCAATCTGCAGGCAATATTCCAACATTAAATAATAAGTATACAATACCTATTAATACAATTACGCCACCAGTGATGACACTTCTAAAACCATTTCTTTCCATATTATTTTTATTAAAATATAAACATATAAAATAACCACAAGTCATACTGCTTGATTGACTTGACGATGCAAAGATATTAATTATACAGATGCCATACAATACTTTATCGGTGAATATATAATATTATATCGGTGAAATGAACTTTATTTCATCCCACTTTTAAACATTATAAAACTATAATCCTCGAAGATAAAGGTACAATGCAAATACTATAATATCTAAATCCAAAGATATCTCTATCCTTGAATTTAGATATTTTACTAATTCACGAAAAACAGATTTGATTATCTATTCATATTTTCTAATGCATTACCTAGGAATATATAAGATGCGCATGCACCAACAGTACATTCGTTTTCTCCCCAGAAGAAAGGCCAATCATCTTTATTCTCAAAGAAATCTGGCTTTAGAAGCATTACTCCAGGAACAACGCCACCTGCTATAAAGCTAAAATCAGCACGATTATTGCCATAAGTAATCTTCTTTGATTTTGTCCCTACAGATGCCACAAAAGATAAGTTTGAGTAAGGATGGCAACCCATTATATAATCAATTCCACTATAAATATTGTCTTCATTAATTATATCAGGAAAATATTTATTGGCATAATAATTAGTTATTGCCCAATCTATAATACTTTCGTTACCGGCCCACATGCCTTTACCAAGAGGAACTCCATAAGGGTTTTCATTACATATACTATCTTGTTGAACCTTACATTTTATAACATACTTACGCAGTCTCTTTATATAATTTTTGTCCATATAAGGGCATGCTTGTAATGCATAAGATATTGAAAAGCTTGGTGCAAAATCTAAGGATTCCCAAATATGGTCTGTGAATCGTTTTAGATATTTCTTTTCACGAGTACTTATATATAACTCAAGTGCAGCTTGAGTATCCATTCTAAAATGCCTTAACGAAGGCATTCCTTCAAATCTCGGGAATGACATCTGCGCATCTTTAGAATCTTCCCAAAGTTTTTTTGCACAAGATAGACAATCATCAGCTAATGACGGATTGTAGTCTTTCAATGCACGATACGAAGCAGCCAACGCAGCAGCAGTCTGCAAATCTAGCATAGGCATGCGATTTGTGAACGCCCAACGATCATCCATAGTTCCACTTGATTTGCCATCACTTTCGTAAGGTTTAAGATTTGGATTATATGGCAGATTATCGGTTATGTCAGCAGCATCTCCAAGATGATGATACTGATGCAGATTTGGTACTACTATACCTCTTACAGGATGGCCAATATTCTTCACCTGAGCTACTACATTGAGTGCTCCATGCTCTATTTGTTGTAGAAGGTCTGGCTTTCCATCAGGTCTATGAATATCAACATAACGCGTTTTCTGATCGATAAAGGTTTCGTCACGATCTACTTTAAAGTTTTCCCATGCATCTGTAAAACTCAGCAAAGCACTGTCGTGTGAACCAGTCTGAATATCAAAATCACCGGCATCAAACCATCCACCAACATTCAAGCTGGGTATGCGTTCATAAGGTTTGTATTTTGTATCGGTAGTAGGTCCCATACTGTAACCATCAAAATGCTTTTCATTTACCGGTGCCTGAAGTGCGTCATCAAGATAAGGTACGCCATGCCATACACGGTATGCCTCATTTACCTCCATATGATCCATCTGCACAGGGAACCAAACATCAAGTGTTGGATGCCATATATCCTTAAAGACATCCTTACTTATAACAAATGTATTGGTTTTTATTTTCCCATATTGTATATAATAAACACCTTCATCCTTTATACTGGAGAAATCGAAAGTAAAGTAATTATATCTCAAATATTTGCCCCATTTCTTTAAATCAGCAGTCAATTTAACAGTCGACTCACCATTACTATTAACCTTATAAAGGGTAGCATCCTGCAATGGATCATCATTAGGATCAAGTTCAATGACTGAAACTTTTTTCTGGTTTGGACAATAGCCTATCTGAGAAAAGCCAATATTAGGCTCTCTTATCCAATCGGATACAGATGACGGTTCAACATACCACTCCAGAACTTTACCTTTTTTATTAGATGGTAATATTGAACGAGCAACGAACCAACCATTCTGAGCTAAATTACGCCCATCATAAAGAGATATTGTACTGTCTGACTGCAACTTTATTGTTCTTTGCATATCCTCTGGTGCAAGAATGATATCTTTACCTGTAGCAAGTGGCAGTGGCACTATATACTCATTACGGCCTCTGTCATCAAATGTGTTATGATTGAAAATCTGATGAATTTTATCATCAGATGATTTCATCATTGTCTTTCCACTAGGATAACGTGGGAAATAATATGGTTTATTATCCGCAATATAACTCTTTTCAAAATAAGCTGATGGCAGGAACTCCATATTAAACCCAGCCTTTCCTACAAGTTTCTCCGGTAAAGGTTTGTCAAGAATGACATCAATTACAAACCCATTCCCCTTTGGAAAAACTTTAATAGACGAAGTAAAATTGAAATCCGGATAGTTAAGTACCACATCTATGCTACCATCTTTATTAATAGTACGCGAAACAACATCAGGAACTAGATCCCATTGTTCTGGCGTATTCTGCAATCTCACAGCTCCACCTGTAACGGTTCTTACACCGTGATGAATAATCTCTACTCCGGCAGTCTTTTCATCGAAGAACATCCCGTTGTACTGGTTACTATATACCAGTACATTTACGCCTCTCTTTTCATAATACCCTTGTTCGTTAAGGTTTAATTTCTGTGCATACGATAAGCATAACGACCAAATGGCAAGAAATGATAATAAGATCCTTTTTGCATTCATATTATAATTGATTTAAGAATTCACAAAAATACCAGTATTAATCTAAAGTTAATACTATAAATGTGTCAAATAGTTTTTACCACGTCTCATCTTTTTATAAGTTTATAATTACAACTCAACTATTTAATAAACAAACACATGTGCTATTTCTACCAATAGGCATAAATAGTGGAAATTTGTTTAAATTTATCGGATTTATTCTCTAATATCCGTAATAGGTTAAATATGACAAAAAGGGCGACTTCGAACTATATTATAAAATACGATTAATTACTTTTTCTGAGTCTCATACAATTATATCCTAACAATGTTACAGATATGACTGTTGCCAATGTATCACTTATCGGTATACTCATCCATATACCTTTAAGTCCAAATAGCATAGGCAAGAAAATCAATGCCGGTACTATCAATATCAACTGACGGAGCAAAGATAAGAACACAGCTGTCTTAACATAGCCAATACTTTGAAAGAAGCCTGTTGATATTACCTGTATTCCAAGTAATGGTACTGCAAGCATCATTATTCTCATACCTGATATAGATATAGACATGAGTTCCCTATCAGTCGTAAACATCGAAGTTATTATATTTGGCATTATCTCACCTATCAGGAAACCGGTAATAGATATTAATGTGCCAAATAGGAGTGAGATCTTTAAAGTCTTAAAAGCCCTCGTATATAATTTTGCGCCATAATTATAACCGACAATGGGTTGCATACCTTGCATAAGCCCTATCACAACCATTACAAATAAAAATAAGAAACGATTGATTATTCCATAAGCTCCTACAGCCAGGTCTCCTCCATACCTAGTGAGGCTGTTAGTAATCAGTATAACAACTATACACGCTGTAAAATTCATAAAAAAAGGAGACAAGCCAACAGACATAACCTTTACAATGATAGATCGTCTCAATCCAAATATACCTTTTTGGAAATGAATGAAATTCTTCTTGTTAAAGAAATGATGCAATTGGTAACATAACATGATTGCCTGTGACAAAACTGTTGCCAGAGCACTTCCTCTCATTCCCATCTTTAATTTGAATATAAAAATAGGGTTCAATATTATGACTATAATCACCATTCCGACAGTAGCGATCATCGCTTTTTGAGGTGCCACTGATGAACGCAACATAGCATTGAGATTAAAAAATAGTTGTGTAAAAATGTTACCTGCCAGAAAAACCTGCATAAAATCACGTGCATAAGGTAGAGTCTCAGCTGATGCTCCACAAAATACAAGAATTTTATTAAGAAATATATAACAGACTATATTCAATAGTGTAGCATAAATTATGCTCAGAGTAACTACATTGCCCAATATCATATTAGCGCTATAATAGTCTTTCTGACCTAAACGGATAGACATAAGATTTGCTCCTCCCACAGCTACTAGTGAAGAAAAAGCTACCATTATATTCATAAATGGCATTAATATAGCCAATCCGGATAACCCTAAAGTACCTACACCATGCCCAATGAATATACTATCTACAATATTAAATACAGACATTACTGTCGAGGCTATTATTGAAGGCAAAGCGTAGCTAATTAATAACCGGCTGATTTTCTCAGTTCCAAGTTTCTTTGGATTATTGTTCATTTCTTATTTTTCTTTACTCCAAACCTCAATGGACATCCCATTCGGCATCTGTTACATTCCACAGTACCATAGCCGCGAAATGTTGTGCCATATGCAACAGGTCGGCATAAGGTCTGATTTACTGTTCCATCTTCACATATGGCATGAGCAGGACAGTTATCTATACATATATGACATTTTGGAGGACAATGGTTTATGCACAACTCATCGGATTGTAAATCGATGTTAAGCAAGACAGCCCCTACTGTCATTAAATTCCCAAATTTTTCGTTACATAATATTGTATTCTTGCCCATAAATCCAATTCCGGCCTGAACTGCCAGATGTTTCATTGACAAAATGCCATGAGCAGTCTTTGTCTCTTCATTCCATGAACCAGCCATATCACTTGGAAGCGGAACAGCAAATCCACCAAAGGTTATCTCTATCTTTTTAGCCACCCTAAATAGTATATCATCAACCATTGTTACAATATTACCATTAAAATAATTGTATATCAGCTGAGGATTTACCTGAGACAATCCTTTAGGCAAAGCGACTCCCAAAACGAGTACAGATCGACAGTCTTTATAAATGTCGGTCGGTGCAAAACCTACTGGAGCATTGTCAAAGCGATCAATATTTGCAAATCCACAAATATCAGCTCCAGATGATAACACGATACTCCTTATTTCTTCTTTTATATCCATTCCATGGTCCTCCAATAATTAAGACAAGACAAAAATCACTTTGAAAAAGAACCTATCTCTATAAGATTTCCTTCAGGATCTGATATATAACATGTACGTTGTCCCCAAGGTTCTGTGGTAGGTTTTATTACAGAAGTTGCACCTTTTGATAATGCTTTTTTATAAGCATCATCTACGGCATTATAATTTTCGACACTCAAAGCTATCTCAAAATGACCATTTATTCCATTTGCATATTGAAATTTACTCTCTGTCATTGTTTCAAAATCTGTTCTTCTGTAAAGGAGGAACAGTGTTCCATCCTTAACAAGATAAACATTTGTAGTGTTTTCATCTTCTTGTATCTCAAATCCTAAGACATCTCGATAAAAGTTAACCATTGTCGGCATATCTTTAACAAATATACCAAAGCCATCTAATTTCATACTGTTATTTTTATATATCGTTATAAATTGCTTCAAATACTTTTTCTATTAAGATTGCATTATCCGAATGCTCATCGAATATGATATCCGACACAGCTAGCATTGGTTTTCCTCCTTGATAGGGTATCTCCTCTGTTGCATCCGGCAAAAGTATAGCACTACCGTTGGTCTTTTTGACAAGAAAGCGATCATCATATATTCCACCTATCACCTTACTTTTATAATAAATAAGATATTCGCCCATCATCTTACGAGAAGATATATTTTCGATGCCTTTAATTTGGTTGAGGACAAAATCTAATGTTTCTTTTTTAGAAGCCATAATTCAAACTTTATAATTACATTTTTCTATTGAAATCATTTGAGATGTTATACATTCATCTAACAAATCCATTTTTCTGAAAATCGTAAAATTGATTTATTTTCTCAGAAGTATCAGCCTTTAGCAGAAGTAAAAGTTCGCGGGTGAATTCAAGGCAACCGGTACCATTAGCCGTAACAATATTATTATCACTAACAGCCTGAGAATTCATATAACCAACTTCATTTGTATAGTTATCACCACCCCACTCCTTAAGATTATCCACACCATTACCAGTATGATTTACATTATTGAGAAAGCCATGTGCCGCCATAAATGAAGCTCCTGCACAGATACCGCCAACAACTTTGCCTTGCTTTATTGCATCACTCACAATAGGTGCCACACGCTCCGCGTCCTTTGATTTCCATTGGTCCCCTCCAATAAGAATAAGCGCAGCATAATCTTCAGGGATGTTGTCTATACTGTAGTCTGGCATTATTCGGAATCCCCCCAGTGAATGAACTTCACTTAATGTTGGGCCAACAACTTTTGTCTCATATAATGACTCTCTACCGGGCATAACACCTTTGTTAATTGCAGTAGCAAGATAAGCTCCTTCCCAATCGGCATATTCGTTGAGAACAACAAACAAAACTTTTTTCTTCATACTTCTTCTTTTAATAATGAAAAACTCTCAATGTCAAACACCTCGCCATCATATCTCCTCTCGCCTTGACGTAGGCATCCTTCATACTTAAAGCCACATTTTTCAATCACTCTACGCGAACGTTGATTAAAGCTGTAACAGCAACAGGTTATAATATCCACTTCAGGATCCTTAAAGCCAAAGTCTATAACAGCTTTTGAAGCCTCAGTTACTATTCCACGTCTCCAATATTTCTCAGATATCGCATAACCAAGCATTAGAGCATAAGGATTCTCTCGTTTAGGATCTTTTATTAAACCGATAGATCCAATCATTTTATTATTCTCTTTAAGAACGATGCCAAATACATATTGTTGATTAAGAAAGACCTGTTTCATTATTTCCCGTGTCTCTTCGATATTTTCATGAGGCTTCCATCCTGCATTAGGACCTACATTAGCCTCTCTTCCGTATTCGAAAATATCAAAAGCATCATCTTCTGTTATATTGCGAAGAATCAGTCTCTCTGTTTCTATTTTTGTCATATTAATCAGATTACGCCATTAATTATATTTTCAATATTCTCTTTTACTTTTTCGTCAGGCCAATTCCACCATTGTTTATCTTGTAGTTTTTTTATTGTCTCATCATCAAAACGTTTGCGAATCTCCTTTGCAGGCACTCCGCCAACGATAGAATAAGGAGCTACATCCTTGCTAACAACTGCTCTGGTACCTATTATAGCACCGTCACCGATCGTCACTCCCTGCATTATTACAGCCTCGTAACCGATCCAAACATCATTACCTATAATTATATCGCCATGATTATCCCATGCACGTGCTACTTTCCATTCGTCGAGTCCCCATTCGTCTGGGAATACAGGGAAAGGATATGTTGAAAGCGACTTTAATGTATGATTGCCTCCTGTGAACATAAATTTAACCCCACAGGCTATAGAACAGTATTTACCTATTACAAGTTTTTCTTCGTTGCAAAGAGGATAATGATACAATACGTTGTTCTTCTCGAAATCACGAGGATCATTAACAAAGTCATTGTATATTGTATAGTCACCGACAATTATATTCGGATCTTTAACTACAGACTGCAAATAAACACTTTCTGTAGCATTGTTTCCCTTGCGAGGATATATTTGTTTTGGATTCATTTACTAATAGTTTTTTGTCTGATCTAAATATTGTTCTTTTATTATATTATTTTCTATTATTACTTTTTGAGAATGCCTTTATGCCTCCAAACAAGTATAGCAATCCTACCAATGCAGAAACAGAAGTAGATGATAATTCAATACAGGTAAAACCACTTATCATCATAAATATTCCACATAAGGCACGAAAAATGAATACAGAGGCAATAGCAAATATACCTAATTTCAAAAGAGGGAATCTGCGAATAATCCCGCAAGCCGACAACCCATATATTCCGCAAGAAAAGAAGCATAATGCTATAATTACGGTAAGTATATACGGGAAGTAGCCACCATAGGTTTCTGCAAATCTAGTCATTATATCTGTAATGTCATAAATTTCAAACACCCTATTAAGGCATGCAAGGCATACTAAATGTCCTATGCCAATGATAAAATTAATCATTGCTCCTATAAATAATGCTTTATTCTTTACCATGTTCTTTAGCTTGCCGTGATGCTATAGGGCCTATTCTTTTATGTTTAAGATGCAGTAAACGACATAATTCATTCATCAGACAACCCGCATAGCGTGTACAGTACATATTATATTAATTTTGCAATATAGCGGTGACCAACGTATAATAATATAATGCTAACAACTAAAACAAGAATAGTGTAAGCAAATATATCTCCCAAAGAGAATATTCGATTTATATACATAATTCCAAATATACAATAAGGAATACATAACAGTGATGTTATAATAGCTGGAATGTATCTTCGAAATACTATCCACTGGATAAAATGCACAACAATATGGATTGAGAAAACCATAAAAATTCCCATCCATAGTTTATAAAAGTCCGTAAACAATGCTGATATAGTTATTACGCCTATTAGCATAAACAATATTGCAACGCAAAGCGCAAACCCCTCTGTTGATGTACTCTGCAGATGCGGGACTAATTTTGAAGCAATCTTAGGAAATCTACTATATAAATGCATTTCATTCAACTTAACCCATGGTTTCATTCCAATGATTTCTTCAAAATCATGCAACATATAGACTATTGGCAAAGATGCAACAAATATAACGTTAATATCCATTTTATCATTTTATTTTCATAATAAGTCTATCTTGCTATCTGCATCAGTTATCTTCCTTACCGGTCTACATGGACTGCCAAAAGCGACATAACCTGCAGGTATATTCTTAGTTACGACACTACCTGCACCAATTACAGTTCCATCGCCTATTGATACGCCTCCCAATATAACAACATTAGCAGCAATCCATACATTATTCCCAATATGTATTTCTTCAGCATATTCCGATACAGAAATATGACCGTCTGGATATTTCATAGATATTCGCTCTTTAGCTATCAACGGATGGTTAGTCGCCATAAGAGATACATTAGGACCAAACATAACATTATCACCGATAAATATACGAGCATCGTCCATAACCATAAGATTAAAATTAGCAAAGAAGTTCTCTCCTATGAATGTATGGGTGCCATAATTAAATTGTATAGGCCCTTGAAGATAATACTTATCACCAATGCATCCTATAAACTCTCTGATTATAGGCAGTCTTTCATTGTCGTATTCATCCATAAGATTATATTTACGGCAAAGTTCATGAGTTTTATGCTTGATATCACGTAATTCTTTAGTACGCGCATCAAACAACCTACCGGCAAATATTTTTTCCTCTTCTGTCATATCACTATTTTGGTTTTAAGAATTAAACATACATATTATAATATCTCTTTTATCATCTTTTTGAATTTACTCTCTGATAATATCTCATGTGTGATGAACTTGCCATTATAGAAAAGACTATATGTCGTAAATGGTGACGGTGAATTCTGGGCATCAACAACAGAATCTATTTTTACTGATTTGAACGGCACATCATTCTCATTTGCAATAATCTCTATAAGAGGAACATATTGAACTGTGAATGGACATTGCGCTGTATAATAAAGGACAAAACCTTTACTTTCTATTTTCGGTTCACGCACTTGATGCCTGAACTTTGGAATAACTGAATCTTTCATGAAAGGCAAATAAAGCAGTTCAAAGTAAGGATTAGCTGTATCTGCAACCATAAAACCTTTATGACGAAGATAATCCGGGTCAGAAAGAAACGGCATTTTCTTTCTTGAAGACAATACTACCAAGCCCTTTTTCCCTTTTTCCTTACTGTCACAAATACATTCATCAAGTAGTAAAGTCGAATTTCCTTGTCCTTTATACTGTCCGCTTACCCAAAAGCAGTCTATATACATATATTCTTTAGCCTCAATAGGCGCCCAAGCTTTTTCGGCAGGAATATATTCTATAAAGCACTTGCCACGAACATTGCCCTTCTTGAATATTAGACCGTCTTGAAGTCTTTCAGAAAGCCAAGTTTTCTTAGATAAGACCTTAAAATCCTTGTTGTTTGATATTGCACAACAAATATGTTCTTTATCAAGGTTTTCTTTTGTTATTGTTATTATTTCCATTTGATAATTTTATTATTCATTTTATTTATATTCTAACAAAAGAGAAATACTTAACAATAATTTTATTCTACTTCAAATAGTTGGTTTATTAGTTATTACAATTATTACTTATATACTTCTCTATTATTGTTTGCTTGACGTATGTTTTTTTGAGTATCCCCAATTTCCTGAAATTTTCTGATCCATAATGGCATTCCAATGATTTCTCATCTTCCCAGGATTCCACTAATAGAATAGTATCGCTGTTTTCAAGAGATAAAAAGAAATTATAACGGATATTCCCAATCTCTTTTTCCCCTTCTATATCTATTCCCGCGGATACTATATCTTTCCAGAATTTGCCTCTCTGGTCTTCATTACAGATATATGATACTACTTGTGTTATCATGATTTTTATTTATTACATGCATATATTATTCCAATCTTTTGCCTAGTTGATATGCTTCATCTAGAATTGGTTTTCCTTCGATGTCGCCAACAGCCTCTACACCATAAGCCAATACTTCGCCAATATTATCAAGATGAAAATAATCCAGAATGAGATTATACTGCATCTTTATTGCATCAAACACAGAAGGTATGGTATCTGCTGCAACAAGCAAAAGTCCAAGTTTCTTAACCTTCATTGCAGATCTTGCAGGTTGATGGAGCCTATCTATTATTGACTTTAATCTGGCACTAATTCCATAAAAATATACTGGTGAGGCAATGACTATTATATCAGCATCCCTTAATATCGGGAATATTTTCTGCATATCGTCATTTATCACGCAATCTTTATTCTCACGTCTGTGGCATGCATTACACCCTGTACATGGAACTATATTATAATCTCGAACAGATATAACAGTAACATTGTTGTTACCATCTCTTGCTCCCTTTTCAAATTCAGAAGCTAAAACTTCGGTATTTCCATGCTTTCGCATGCTGCCTACAATAACCAAGATTCTGCTCATCTGATTCCAATTATATTAATCAGCACATCTGTCTGCCTTAAGGCGTTCTGCCATAGCTTTGCCAAGGGCCTCGCATTGAGCAGCAACCTCAGGTGTCATACTTTGTTTCATCTCTACCGGAATTCCCACTTTCTCGAAGTGCAAGTGCGTTTCATTCAATTCTTTTATCTTTGCAACGGCCTTACCTGCCCATCCATAACTTCCAAACCAACCAATATAATGATTTTTCACATCTCTATTGCCTATTTCGTTAAGCAAAGTATCCATTTCATGGTATAATCCTGTATTATATGTAGGTGCACCAACTATAAGTCCACGATAACGGAAAACATCCCTAATTATATATGAATGGTCTGTCTTTGAAACATTGTACATCACTATATTCTTTATTCCGGCGTTGCTTGCAGCACGGGCTATAACTTCTGCCATACGCTCAGTATTACCATACATAGTACCATAGCATATAACGATGCCTTCATCTGTCTCATACTTGCTCATCATATTATAAAGGCTCATTACTTTATAGATATATTCATGCCATACGGGTCCATGTGTAGAACAAATATAATCTATTTTCATCTCTACCAACTTTTTTAGGGCATTCTGTACAGGTACGCCATACTTACCAACTATATTAGAATAATAGCGTATCATTTCCAACCAAAAAGGATCACAACATATGTCAGAATCAATCAATCCACCATTAAGTGCTCCAAAACTTCCGAAAGCATCACCAGAAAATAGAATATTTGTAGTTGTTTCCAGAGTTGCCATAGTTTCAGGCCAATGCACCATTGGAATCATAGTAAAACTAATATTATGCTTTCCAAGGCTTATAGAATCACCCTCCTTTATTTCTATTGTATCTCCATTTATTCCATAGAAGCCGGAAAGCATTCCAAATGTTTTTTTGTTGCCAATGAACTTTACATTGGGATAAAACTTTTTAATAAGTCCCAAAGAGCCACTATGGTCTGGTTCCATATGATTAATAACTATATAATCTATTGGACGGTCACCTATAACCTCATGTATATTCTCGATGAATTGGGTAAAAAAGTCAACTTCTACTGTATCTATAAGACAAACTTTATCGTCATCTATAAGATACGAATTGTAAGATACGCCATTTGGCAAGGGCCAAAGACCTTCAAAACGAGATTTATTACGGTCATTAACACCTACATAGTAGATTTTGTCTTTTATTTCTATCATAGTTTCTAAATATTATTCTTCAGTATGCTGAAGTTTGTATTCAATCATTTCTTTCTTCATTCTATCTCCGAAGGCTTTATCCACAGAATTATTTATGCTTCTGCAACATTCACCTGAAAAAGACTGAGCGCAAGCTATAAGCTTATCCCAATTTTCCTCGTCAATTCCTTCATCAATCATATCTTTAGTGATGCCATATTTTATCAATCCATATACGAAACCTGCATTAAAGTTATCACCGGCACCTATCGTACTTACTGTTTCTGTCTTAATTACATTATAATTTTTCTGCAACTTTTCTGCATGCAATGATACAGGCTCTTTACCATGGGTATATATAAATTTCTTACAATAAAAAGATACCTCAGCATTATATACTTTATCAGGGTCTTTTATATTGAACATTACGTCAAAGTCTTCATAACTACCCCTTACGATGTCTGCATACTCAAGATTTTCAAGTATATTAGAAGTGAGTTTCATCACTTCATTCTGATGAGATGGGCGATAATTGACATCATAATAAAGTATTGCACCCCTATTCCGTGCATAGTCTAGAAAAGCAGATACTTGTGGACGGATTACAGGGTTAACAGCATAATACGATCCGAACATTACCACATCATCACGCTGAACATCTGGATAGGTAAAATCTAGTTGATCACAAGGATGATCTTTATAGAATATATATTCCGCATCATTATGCTCATTTAAGAACGCAAGGGATATAGGTGATTTGCTATTAGTATAAACATTAATATTATCAGCATTGACATTATTGTCTTTTAGAAATTTTATAATTTTTTCTCCAACTCTGTCATTGCCTGTTTCACTAATAAATGTTGCATTAATACCTGCACGCCCAAGTGATATTATCCCATTAAAGACCGAACCTCCCGGTACAGCACCTACAGGTTGGTCGTCCTTAAATATAATGTCAAGAACAGTCTCTCCTATACCTATTACTTTTCTCATAATCTTATCGTCCCAAAATTTTATGCAAATATCTGAATTTTTTGGCAAAAAACAAACTAAAAAATGGTATTTTTGCATCCAATTATGAAATATAATACTTATACTCTCCCTAATGGATTAAGAATAATCCATCTTCCTGCCACATCACCGGTAGTATATTGCGGATATGAAATCAATGCCGGTACTAGAAACGAACTTCACGATGAAGAGGGATTGGCACATTTCTGTGAGCATGTTACTTTTAAAGGTACAGAGCACAGAAAGGCATGGCATATATTGAACTGCCTTGAAAGTGTTGGTGGAGACCTTAATGCTTTCACCAATAAAGAGGATACCGTATATTATGCAGCAATCCTTAAGGATCATTTCAACCGTGCAGCAGATATACTTACTGATATTGTATTCAACAGCCGTTACCCACAGCAGGAACTTGATAAAGAGAAAGAGGTTATATGCGATGAAATCGAGAGTTATAATGATTCTCCTTCTGAACTTATATATGATGAGTTCGAAAACATCATCTTTAACAACCACCCTTTAGGTCATAATATTCTTGGTAATGCCGACCATCTACGTACTTATACTACAGATGATGCATTACGTTTTACAGCCAGATTCTATAAGCCGGAGAATGTCATATTCTTTGCATATGGTGATTTGGACTTCAACAAAATGGTAAATTTTTTGAGTAAATCTACTAAAGATTTTGGCAATTGCAAGCCTCTTATGGATATTAAGTCGAACAGTCCTTTACCTATATATGAACCTAAATACATAGAAAAAGACAAAGGCACTCATCAAGCTCACGTAATGATTGGTAACAGGGCATATTCTGTACACGATGAGCGACGAATGGCTCTTTATCTGCTAAATAATATACTTGGTGGACCTGGAATGAATGCACGCCTTAATTTATCCCTGCGTGAACGTAACGGATTAGTTTATACAGTAGAAAGCAGCATGATAAGCTACTCTGATACCGGTATTTGGTGCACATATTTCGGATGCGATCCAAAAGATATAAAAAGATGCCTAAAACTTACTCGCAAAGAGTTAAACAGATTTATGGAAAAACCACTTACCATAACTCAGTTGAATGCTGCAAAAAAACAGATTAAGGGTCAGATAGGTGTTGCATGCGACAATCGTGAAAACTTTGCTCTTGACTTCGGTAAGAGTTATCTGCATTATGGATGGGAACGTGATATAACAAATCTATTTAATCATATTGATGCATTAACACCTGATATAATACATCAGGTTGCTCAAGATATTTTCGCAGAAGAAAAACTTACTACATTAATCGACAAATAGTTTTATCTAAAAAATTAGAGACAGGAATTAGTCATACTCTGTATTTTATCTTTTAGGAAAGTAGCGAATTCATCGGATTCAAGCACTTGGATATCTTCGAACATTCCTAACACAAATCGGCCTACACCCTTATAACTGCATACGTCTGTTTGAAATATCCAGTGTTGTTCATCTTCTTGTGATATATATTTCTCTGCTATAGGGTATTCTTCTTTTAAAATATTACACGACAGCCGGTTTAAGCGTAACTTAATTGGTTTTTTATCTTCACTACTGAACTGAAATATATCAGTATAAATAATTTTATGCTTTTTCTCGTTACACCAAATCAAATCCAGAAGTTTAACGCCCCCCATACGTGAAATCTTAAATGTCTTGTTCATCCCACTTTTAAGTTCATAACAGCGAATTTCATTATTGCCATTCATAAAAAGGAACGGTTCCACCGCTCTATCTGAGGTAGTATTACTATGCGGTGAAGAATATCCTTTTATTATGACCTGCCTATGCTCCTTTATTGCATCATAAAGTGTGGATATATTTTCTGCTACTTGTTTACTTACTTCTACATTCGAAAGAATATCAAAATCATAAAGCTTATACAACTTGTTTTTAAGATTACGGACCTGAATGCTAGTATCACTGGCCGATTCAAGTACATGCCTGAGCGTTATCGCTTCATCCTCGGTAAAATGTACCAATTCAGTTATCCTTTTAAAGAAAGGAGAACTTTTATCCAATCTATATATCTGCCCCTTCTTCTCAACTATAAATCCATTTTCTTTAAAGCCCTCAATATAATAGTAAAGGTTACGACGTGATATCTCCAGTCTTTCGCATAATTGATCAAGCGTGTATTCACGATTCTGTGTAAGAAGAATCATGAGCCGTAATTGTCTATCAAATTTGTCTAAACGCATATTTTTTTATTCTACTGCAAATATAATTAAAAAACACCATACTTTTAACAAAAAAACTTTAGAATTGAACTAATCTTGCACAAAACGGCAGTTTCTTTGCAGCATAAACAATAATAAATTAATAATTACTACAATGAAAAAGGAATTAGTTTTGACCACAAACAACTCTGGTACACGAAATATCAGTGAAATTATATCAAGTATTAAAGAACATGCACTCCGCCCTATTGTGACATTAAGTAAGTATTACACAAAACTTATGGGAGAAAAGATTAGCACACGCCAGACCCTTCTATTACTGAATGCCCAAGTAGCAGCGGTCTTCACCATTTTCCCATTAAGTTATTCTATTATACTACGAATATTATTCATCATTTGGTTTGCCACATCTGTAATTCAATGTAAAAAAGGTGGACTATAATCCACCTTTTTTACTACTTTATAGTTATTTTTTTCACATCCTTACCCTGTTTTATAATAACAAGACCATTGCTTGATGGAATATTATTTTCAGAGAAAGTTGATGTCGGTGCAGAATATAGAATTTGCCCCTGAGTATTATAAACCCGTGTTATTCCATCTCCTTTTTTAGTAATACCCGGTTCTAGTTCTTCAATCCCCGTTTGTATACTTTTCACAGGGGTAAGAGTTATTGTACTACCATTTTTAACTAGCGTATAAGCACTTGTTATACCTTGATAAGCTAACATAGGCTGCCAAGTAGTCTCTATTTCTCCACTGCCTGAATATCCTTCTGTAGCAAGCGTAATAGTATATGTACCATCGCTCAAATAGCTTAGACTTATACCCTTTGAGGATGAATAATTAGAGATTCCATACATCGTACCTGCATAACTATTGCCGGTGGTTATAGCATTTAAGACAGTGTACCCACCAGAAGCATTTTTTGCTACCAAAGCTATAAGACCTTTAAAATACATTGTACCGTAATTGCATGCAGCACCTATAGTATAATTTATATTATTCCCGCTACACGTAATATTAAGATTTTTATAAAGCAACCATTGAGACTTATAACTACGAAGATCTGATTTTGCCCGTATTCCGGTAGTCATCATCTGGTATTCAGAAAACTTTATATCATAACCTGTAATATTAGGATTTAGCAATGTTATATCATAATACCCATCAGCCAATCCGTTCCATCCCCAATTTACATGAACATTACCGTTTGCATCATAACCATCAAATACAAAAGCGTGCCCTCCATCGTCTGTATCCTGACCAGAATAAAATATAGGGTAATGTGCATTCAATTCTTCATATATCAAACCAGACCATTCAGAATCTGTATAGAATTCACGATCATAAAATCTAATGCTATTGCTATCACACTGCATATTATCAAATAGTCCTCTTGTCACATCATATATTAATGCACCGCTACTATCTGACATATAATTCATCTTAGCTGCAGCCCCACAATCCACCATCAACTGACTTACAGCATTTGCAGCAGCTAATTTAGAAGTTGTCAAAGCATAAGTACCATCATATGAATCAGTCATTCCTGCCCAATTATATACATATTGTCCAAAAGTATATTGGTATTTTGTAGTCGTAGTATCCTTCTTGGCATCTACAACAGACACAGAATATGAACCAGTACCCTTAGATGTTGATGGATATCCGATATTCTTTAAGCATTGAGCCATAGCTGTAGCAGCACAACCGGTAGGTGTATGAGAATCATTTATTTTCGGAGTCAAAAGGTTATAAGCACCATCCTGTCCCCATTTAGTAGTTACGAATGGTGCCACAGACGTACCAACAGTGCTACTGGTTGTCATACTATTAAGTATTTCAGAAGAAGACATCTTCACAATACCTTTTGTAATATTGCTTTTCATTGAAGAGTCAGCCTTTGCCAGCCACCATCTGAGACCATCCGGCAGCGTATCAGGAAATGCTGTATTATCTGAATAACCGATAACTGCATTATAGTTGTCATCTCTTGCCAATACCACAAATCCATTATTTCCAGACTGATAAACATCAAGTTTATCCATAGAAAGTCGTTTTCTAACAACTGCAGATTTTCCATATCCGGAACTATTTCTGCTTTTAGAAGATGATGTATTACTAAAGAATTTATTAGCTATTGATAGCATTTCGGTACTGTCCCTATCTGCCGCTGAAATCGTTGCAGAGAAAAGCGACAGCGTTATTGCTATAAACAATGTTTTCATATCTAATATCAGTTATTCATTTAAGGCACAAAGATACTACATTATATCTATTATCTAGAATTATTTTATACCAACTGGCAAAATTTACTACTAAAAAGTCTGAACTCAACTAAAAGTTACTTACACTGTGGTACAACTTATATTATATTTGTTGCCACTTTAAATATAGCTTAACTCTTCTTGCAAATTTTTTAATAGATAATACGCATAAAAAATTGGGCGCGCCAATAATTGACGCGCCCAATTTATATTATCATTTATTATGCTTCGCAATAATAAAATTAGTTATTATTGACAAGGCCTGAATAGCGATGACCACTAATCTTATATTTTACGAAACCATTTCCAGAAGGTATTGCATCACCTTTAAATGTTACATAGAATACAATCGAATCCGATTTTGACCCATTAGGTTGAATGCCCTGTCCTGGAAGAATTTGTCCACCAGAAATACTTGCAGTCTCCGTACTTCCAGTCTTAGACTGGAATGTCAGATTATTAATATCGCATGATACTTTCTGCGCAAAAGTATAGTCAGGCAAGCCACTATTACTTAAATCGAAAGGCATATTTACAAAAATCTCATCGGTTGTATTAGCTGCCGTATTATAAGTTTTCATAAGTTGATGTCCAAGTCCATACAAATCACCATCAGATAGTACAACTTTGTTTGATGCATCCACGCCTTCAACTGTCACATACCACTCTCCTGCAACAGACTGAGTAGCTGTACCACCTATTTCGTCTTTGCTACATGATGCCAATACTAGGCATATCAACAATGTAGCTGAAAATATAATTTTTTTCATATTTATTCTTTTATTTCTTGTTCAATATAATATTGAAAGTCATACCAGACCATACAACACTCCAAGATAATGTACTTTTTGCTGAATCAAAATTTCCTGTGAAACTTGTTGCAGAACCTCCAAATCCAGGTAAATTATTGTCTAATATAGAAATTGTTCCATCATTAGCCACCTTCATATTCCCTGCAAGAGCATAAGTCGTTCCATATCCTTTACCCTGATCATAGTAACCTCCTATGAAGTCAGTTACACTATAATTAGAACCATTCTTAAGAACCTCTATGTACATATCCTTTCCAAATGATGAATAAAGAGTTTGTTTACCTGCACTCATACGATAACTATTTGGATCAACTTTATATAATCCCTCTACTGCATCACTTGCATCAGCTACAAATACAGTACGAGTTAAACTTGAAGAAAATCCATCTGCATTAGTAAAAGAATAGACTACAGTATACAGTCCAGACTTAGTAACATCAACATTTGATTTAATTGTTACCTGACCTGTTACATCTTCTCCATTCAAGATACATTTGTAACCGGGATCTTTAAATTGTGCACCCTTTGCCCAAGACATATAATTATCACCAGACATTGTCAAAGTAGGATAATATGTAATACGGGTATCATTATATTCGTCTTTGCTGCAACTGCTAAAAGCTACGACAGTCAATGCGAATATCATTAAATAAAATATTTTTCTTTTCATTTTCTTTTCCAATTAAATATTGAAACTTATATTACTTACCCCAAAATACTGGTGATGTATAACCTGGGAAACTCGGAGCATTGCTATTTCTTGCAGAAGAATGCTCAGCGTATGGGTAACGCTCCAAAATTTTACCCTCTCCTACTGGTCCGTAAACCAAAATAGGTGTATATAAAGTACCAGGTACATATTTAGAAGTATAGATCACATCTTTAGCACTATCATAGAGATCATCACCTTTAACAGTTCCAAATGTTGGGAAATTCAAACGACGCATCTCGCACCAAGCCTCAAAATTATTTGTACCTGAAAGAGCAACCCATTTGGCAATACCAATAGACTTTTTATAATTTACATTATCGTAAGGGTAAACCTTCAGATAATCTGCAAGACTCTCGTCTGGATTACTAATACCTGCAGATTGGAAAGATGCCTTCACTGCTGCGTCATAATGAGATTCTGCATCATCAGCTGTTCCATAACGAGCATAATACTCAGCTTTAAAGAATTCAATTTCAGATACAGTCAAAAGATAAACAGGAGAATTATATGTTATTGCAGGGCGGCTAAAAGAAGTCGCATTATAAGCCTTTGATGTACTAAGGCTTGTACCAGAAACACTTCCTGCATATTTTGAGCTTCCATTAACTGCAAAGAATTTTGATAAACGAGGGTCTGTATAAGTTATATCACCTGATGCATCAGTTACTTGCATTGTTCCAACAATTGCTAAGTTAGCGATTGTATTATTTGTAGCTTTACCTGAAGTAGAAAATTCTTCTGCAAAATATGGGTTATAGCTACCGCTTTGGTTTGCCCAACAACTAGAATATGCTACATCTGATGTAGGGAAATCATTTTCTGTAATAAGTGCAGATATCTGATTTTTTACATCATCTACATTTGATTCACGCATCAATATTTTCAGCTTCAAAGCTTTAGCAAATTTAATCCAACTGTCGGCCTTGGCAGATGGGAATAAGAAATTTGTGCAAACAATATCTGAAGAAGAAGCTTTGCTTAATGCATCATCAAGTTCTTTTAATATACCAGTATATATTGTCTGGCCATCATCAAATTTTGGTGTAGCATTATCAGAATTCAAGGCTTCTGTATATGGAACTTCACCATAGCAGTCTACCAATGTCTCGAAAACGAATGCACGTAAGGTTGTAGCTGCAAGGTATGTACCCCATTCATTTTTGGCTGAAGATTTTGTTCTTATTGTCTCCAGATTCTTTAATGCACGGCTCATCAACTGATCATAAGCATCATTACTACGAGTTGCATTCATTTGGAATTGCGAGAAATCCAAATAGTTACTGCTACCAAATTGCTGTGTATATTGCTGTGCATGGAATCCACCTGCCATTCTTAAGAAACAACCATAGCTTCCAGCTAAATTCATCTCAGCGCCTGGCATCAACATAGAAGATGTCACATTATCCTCTGAAGGTGAATTTGGATCTTGGTTAATATCCAAGTAATTATTACAAGACGTTGTTACAAGTCCTAGTAATATTGTTGATATTATCAATAATTTTTTCATATCATTTCATTTTTAGAATTTAACGCTGAGGTTACAACCAAATGTGCGGCAAGAAGGGTTAGCATAAAGCTCACCAAACTGTCCTTGAAGGTCTGTACCTGTTGTTGTTGTCTCAGGATCAATATAATAGTTATCTTTAGCTGTCCATGTAAATACATTATTACAGAACAAAGACACTGTGATATCTGATAAAGATAAAGAACGAACCAAATGTCTTGGGAATGCATATGCCAAAGTTATATTACGCAATTTAACATAAGAACGATCAACTAGATAGAAGTAATCACCTTGTCCATTACCATAATCATTAAAATATGACTGGTAACTTGAATTTGTCAAATAAATAGGTGTTGTATTCTCTGAATATGTATTACCATTAGCAACTACAGAATTCGGTATTACGAATGGACGGCGATCATTGTATGTCGAGATTGTGCCGTTACCTGTAAACTGCATCAAATCTTTAGTACGTGAGAACATGTAACCACCTGCACGAATATCAAGAGCTGCGCTCAATGTAAATCCATAAGCAGAAAGAGCAGTCGTTACACCACCAGTCCACTTGTTATTCATATTCTTACCGGTATCCTCTACTGATGTACCTAAGACAGGTTGTCCATTGGCATCAACTATCATCTTTCCATAATCAGCACTTTTCGGATCTGTTACCCTTTGCGGAAGATATGCATAGTACTCACCCATAGGTTTGCCTTCTTCTGCATACATATAAACTGCATGATTACCGGCAGAGAAGCTATAAATTGTTGTCTTTCCGCCCTCAAGACTTGAAGGCATTGACAATACTTTATTCTTATTGACAGCAAAGTTTAAATTCAAATCCCATTTAAATTTAGCAGTCTTAATAGGAGTAGTTGTCAACAATAATTCGACACCACGGTTACGAACCTCACCAAAGTTAACTACCTTATATAAATAACCTGAAGAAGGATCTACCGGCAACTTAAAGATCTGATCTTTAGTTATTCTATTATAATAAGCTGCATCCAAACCTATACGGCCGCCAAAGAACTGAAGATTAAGACCAAGTTCTGTCTCAGATGTCATCTCTGGTTTCAATGTATTACTTGCTGCTGTACTAGCTGCCTGGAATGAGTTAGTACCATTCATTGGGAACTTTGAAACATCGTTGATATAGTATCCATCAGAATAAGCTTGTACGTAACGTACAGATGTATAGTATGGATCTGCATCATTACCAGTTTTACCATATGCCATACGCACTTTACCAAAAGTCAAGACATTGTTTTCTGGTAATACCTTTGTAAAGATCCAACTTAATGTTGCTCCTGGATAGAAGTAGCTGTTAGCATTGATTGGTAATGTTGAAGACCAGTCGTTACGTGCTGTAAGGTTTAAATACAACATCTCATTCCATCCGAAAGTAACATCTCCAAAAAGACCTACAAGACGGCGTTTTGACTGTTGTTCTTCAATAAGCTTCTTTGTTGCACCATTGCTCAAATCCCAAAATCCTGTAGGGAATGTAAGATTTGTTGTTTGGTTTCTGCTAACCGTGCTATAACGTTCATTAATACTCAAACCTGCAGTACCATTCAAATCTAAACGACCACCAAAAAACTTCTTTGCATAATTAGCAAGGAAATCATGATTAAGCTCATACTTACGCATATACTCTGTATAAACGTAACCTTCCTGATTCATACTACCAATTGCACTTGATTTGTAGCTAGATGATATTTTGTCTGGGCCCAACAAAGAACCATCAATATCTATCTTTGGTACACCAATCTTCATATCATAATCTGTGTAGTCGAAACCGAAACGGTATGTAAGAGTCAAATCTTTTATTGGCTTAAAATCTGCCTGTATTTTACCATACACCTGTTTAGCGTCATTATGATTATAGTTATTTTCCAATGACCAATAAGGGTTAGTTATTCCCCAAGGAGTAAAATAAGCCTCAGGAGTTCCAAAAGCAGATTGTGTATCCTTTAGGTATTTTGTGTCAATATCACGTGGGAATTCATAAAGTCCATCAATAACAGATGTTCCTTGGAATGCACCAACCATATTTGTACTTGTTTTAGCGAAGTTAATAGAAGATGAAAGTTTCATCCAATTTGTAGCTTCATAACTTCCACGATATGCTAATGTATTACGTTTGTATGTATCTACATTTCCAGGCATGATACCATTATCGTCAGAATATGAGTATGACAAATAGTATGTAGTCTTATTATCATTAGATACACCGCTTAATGCTATATCATGGTTTTGTGACCATCCTGTATCAAAGAAATTCTTTATGCTATTCTTTTTTGCAGAATAAGAATGTAGCATCTGTTGGTTATTCCATACAGGTCCGTAAACTTGTGTAGAACCGTCTAGAGCTGGTCCCCAAGAACCATTTTCTGTAAAAGTCTGCTTTCCATTCCATCCCTGGCCAAACTCATTTTGGAAATCAGGAAGATAAGAAACAACGCGAGCTTGAACACCACCGTTATAAGTTATGGTGAAATTACGGCCATCGCCTTTCTTTCCAGATTTAGTTGTTATGACAATTACGCCATTAGAAGCACGGCTACCATAAAGTGCAGTAGCTGCAGCTCCTTTAAGGATAGTCATTGATTCTATATCATCAGCTGATACATTTGATATACCACCGAGAGCTGCATCGTAGCCCTGGCGTACGTTTCCTCCGTTTTCAGCATCAAATGTAGTCTGCTGCATAGGTACACCATCAACAACATATAGAGGCTGATTACTTCCGTTTATAGAACCATAACCACGAATTATCACATTACTAGATGAACCTGGCTGAGAAGATGTAGACTGAATCTGTACACCTGCTACCTTACCTGCCAATGAACTAGTTACGTCTGTATTACGTGCTTCGGTCAACTCCTCATTTTTCAATGTTGTTGCTGAATAACCTAAGGTTCTCTGCTGTCGAGTAATACCCATTGCAGTTACTACAACTTCATTAAGCTGATTCGCATCAGACTGTAACTCTATCTTAACGTTAGGTGCAATTCCTACAACTTTGGTCTTGTAACCTAGGTAAGACACTCTTAAATTCTTTGCATTAGCTGGAACTCCTGTAATAGAGAATGTTCCATCTACATTTGTTGCCGTGCCCATTCTGCTGCCATCAACGACAACAGAGGCTCCAATTACTGGTTCTCCATCTTCAGATGAAATGACAGTACCCGTAACTGTACGAGTTTGTGCCATTGCACTTCCTACAAAGACGAGGAGACATGCCAATAACAAAAGTGAAACTTTTTTCTTCATAAATTCTCTCTCTTTTAAAAATTTTACCTTAAATAATTATTTTCGATGCAAAATTATATAATTTTTATTCTACAACCAAAGATAATTTGAAAAAAGTGCATTTTTATCCTCATTTTTATGTTAAAAATACCACATCCTTGGTATATTACCAACTTTTTGATAACTAAAAATGATTTTAAGTTACGAATTGGTAGTTGTGTATTTGTATATTTAATGCATAATAATATTCATTTTATAGCATATATTGAATAATAACAGATTATTGTTTCATTTTCTCGTCTCAAACGTAAAATTGTAAAAATTGTTATTAACTAAATATTATTAAATGCTGTAAAACTACATAAAAAAGTAGCATTTTATATCATTTGTCTTTTAATTAGATTTATTGTTCTTATTCCATTTTATTGAAAGATAGTTGCCATAAAATATCTCGCCAATAAGGCACAATATCAATTATATCAAAAGAAAATTCGTTTTGCTTTCAACCGATATCTAACACACTTACTATCAGTTCGTTTGGCTGAAGGCAACTTCCAGGCTAATGTGTTTACAGAATTTTGCCTGACTCTTTTAAACCTTATCCCTAATATTGGTGGTTCTTATTCAATTTAGTTGAAAGGAAGGGCTCCGTTAGTATTTTTGATTATTCAGCAATTCTGAAAAGAAGTTTGTTATAAAAAATACCACTATACCACTAACCCTGTGTTTATAGGCTTTTACCTATTATCAAAATGACACAAAATGACACTCAAATACCACTTATATACCACTTTTTTTTCATAGTGGTATATAAGTGGTATTTTGTGGTAAACGCGTTCTACTAGCTGCTCTGTATAGTGTTTATATTCAATGATTTATGAATATGGTGACATAGTGGTATTTTTTTTATTAAAAATCACAGCGATATTTCTAAAATAGAACTGTTAGCGATGCAAAACGTATGCCTTTAACTCATTTTTAGGGCTACTTTTACTCCGAAGCATAGCTTTACTGATATAAAAGCTATGCTCCAAGTGGTCTAACTCAATGCTTTTGCATAGTAGAAAGATAGCTAAGACAAGGTAAAAGCTATGCTCCAGAGTGACAGTCTGGTGCCATCTGATGAAAACGCCTGCAAAACAAGACATAGAGTAAAGAGACTACTAAGAAGTTGCCTTCAGCCAAACGAACTGATAGTAAGTGTGTTAGCTATCGGTTGAAAGCAAAATAGAAATTAAATTAGCTAAAACGATGAAACTTTTTGCAGAAAGTTTCATCGTTTTAGCTATTAATAATGCAGACCATAAATACTTGAAGTGACCTTACACCTAAATATATTACCGGTTATAACTAAGAAAGATTATTCGTAAGATATATTCTTCAGTTCATTGATCTTTTCCGAATTAGCTCTATTGGTCAGACTATTCAATAATGAACGCAAAGTGACATTATAACCAGGATTGAATTTATCTGAATGCATATACTTTAAAATACTTTCATATAATTGTCTTGTCTCTTTATATTCTGATTTCATGCTGAGTTCTGACATGCACACGAGTAATTTGCCCTTACCCACAGAAAACTCGAAGATAAGTCCCAGACGGTGGTTACGCTCTATGTTGTCTATTACCTGGACGATAGGTTTATAGTCTGTCTTTAGTCCGTCAAGAATAAGCGGGTGACTTTGTTTTATGATAGGGAACCATTGCCAGTTAGTATGCATCTCAGTCGGGAAATCTACGAATATAGGGTGTGTAGGATCTGTCAATATACCAAGTGTACCCGGTGATACAGGCCTTTTATTATTATTGCTGATTGTCTTGAACATACGATAGTTCCAATAGTCGGTCTGGAATAGCCCGCCAACAGTATTTCCTACAAACTGTGTAGAATCGGGCATTAAGAGCACTTTTGCACCTCTTTCTAGTTTCTTGCCTATTTCGTCTGTAATCTTAGATGTAATTATTATTCCTTTCTCAAGTTGCTTTGCATCTGTCTGCATTGGGTAGAACCATATAGGATAAGTATTTCGGTACTGAGTACCATCTATGTTTAAAGACAGTGTATATCTACCTGCCTGTTTCACAGAAACTTTTGACGATATTTTACCGGCATTGAATAGTCCTATACTATCATTAGGTATAGCAAAAGAACCTTTATCATATGTATTACCTTTAGTATCGGTTATTCTCCATGACATCGATTTATCCTGTAATGATTGTTCAGTATAATTTGCAATCTGTATATTGAAGTCTAAGACATCTCCATCATTATAAGTATAACCCTTCGCGTTAAGCAAAGGAACAACCGGAGAACACCACTGACGGAACTCTTCGGGAGTGGTAAGACCCTTACTTTGCATGAAAGCATCCAATATTCCTATATAAGCAGAACCCTGACCCGGATAATCTTGCAAGTCGAGAAGATGGAATCCACCCATGTTGCGAGTACGAAGATCCATCTCGATGTCTGCTTTGTACAGTTCTACACTCCACAAGCCTGATGCTTTATGGAAATCTGCAGCCTGCGACAGCATGCCAGCCTTGTCCAGTCGTGAACGGAACACCTCCATATTATAAGGATATAGAACACCTGTGTATTTTTTTATTTCATTATAGTCAGGATATGTCTGAAACTGTGCTGTCTCATGACTTATCACCGGCATAGGACATGCGCCTATAGCCTTGTCAAAGTTAGTTACAGTATTAGGATATTCATGATTTATGAGTCCACCATCTGCTACATCCGAGAAAGCAAATGAGCCACGCACATGTGTATTGTATTCACCATACTTTTCTCCGCCTACCCGGCATGTAGTAAAATAGTCCATACCTTCTTTATAACCCTGATATCCAAGATAGAAATTTGATCCAAAAGTATATAGTATTTTATTGTCAATAGTTCTAAACGAATCTACGAAACTCTTCATAGTAGGTATGTCACCCCAGAGTTCGTTGCCTAAAGCCATCATTACAAACGAAGGATGATTGCGATACGCCTTGATCATATTCATGCCTTCTTTCTTAAGAAACGACATAAGATAATTGTCACTCTTATTAAAATCTCCCCAGAACGGCAATTCAGGCTGCAGATACACACCTTCTATATCAGCCGCTTCGAAACACGCCTCTGGTGGGCACCATGAATGAAAGCGGTAATGATTTATACCATACTGTTTAGCTATCTGAAAATACTTGCGCCATGAATCTACATCCATAGCTGTATGAGCCGTAAGAGGAAATACGCATGCATCATGTTTGCCACGCAGGAATGTTTCATGTCCATTTACATAGAAATGGTGTCCATTGGCTTTAAAGTCACAGAATCCAAATGTTGACGATATACTGTCTGCTCCATCTATCTCAACATTAAGTTGATATAGTGATGGATGGAACTCGCTCCATAATTGTGGATCGGTAACCGTAAACTTTGTTTTAAACTCATTCTCGCTATTTTTATTTGCAAGCCATTTGACCTCAATTGGTTTAATGGCAGATTTACCATTAGGATCTAATACACTCAAGCTAATATGTCTGTTCTTCTTTATGTTGCCATCAATGTTGAAAGATACAGCAACACTTCCATCAGAAGCACTTGGTATAACTACAAGATTTGTGATATGCTGTTTACTTATAGCTTCGACGTACATTTTACCGATTATACCGTTCCAATTTGTCTGGGTGTCTTCTGTATAAGCATGTGAGTTGCTAAGTAACTGTTTGGGCACAGAGTTACCATTATCCACCATCACAGCAAGAGTATGCTTGCCTGGCTTCATATAGTTTGTAAGATTATATGTCTGTGCTATTGTGATATCATCATTATGCCCTACTTTCTTGCCATCTACAAACACTATAGTAGGTTTGGTACGTTCAAGATAAAGTATTATGTCCTTGCCTTTGAAACTAGCAGGTATTACTATATCCTTTTTATACCACGCCTTACCAAAATAAGAAAACAGTCGTGATAGATGTGTGGTCTCTTCTTTATTAGTTAAAGGTATACCTTTCTTATTAGTATCGGTAGTTCCGGGAAGAATAACTTCCTCATTAAATATTGAAATGGGATAATTCAGGGATATTCCTGTAGAATCAGGATCAAGTGCAAACTGCCACCTGCCTTGCAAATCTATTTGTTGTCGATACCTATTTTGGGCTGAAACCGAAAATACTATTACCATGAATGATAACAGGAATAATGTCTTTTTCATAATCATCATATATTATTGCAGGCATAGATAACCAGCCTGATTATTATTTGAATTCAAAACTTAGTTGTCCGTCTCCTAAAAGGTTATAACTTTTACGATGTAATGGGGTTATCCCATATTGTTTTATAGCTGCCCGATGTTTCTTTGTAGGATATCCTTTATTTGATTTCCAGTCATACTGAGGATATTGTTCGGCAAGTTCATCCATATAATCATCCCTGAATGTCTTTGCCAATATACTCGCGGCTGCTATAGATAGATATTTGCCATCACCTTTTACAATAGTAGTATGAGGCAAATCTCTGTATTTCTTAAAACGGTTACCGTCTACTATCACTGCCTCCGGCCTGACTTTAAGTTGGTCGAGAGCCCTGTGCATAGCCAATATACTTGCATTAAGAATATTAATCTTATCAATTTCTTCGGCAGTTACTATCCCTACAGCCCACGCAATGGCATCACGCTCTACGGTCTTACGCAGTTCGTAACGTTTCTTCGCCGACAGTTTCTTTGAATCATTAAGTTCGGGGTTATTATAGTCAGGAGGAAAAATTACAGCTGCTGCATATACGCTACCGGCCAGACAGCCTCTTCCGGCTTCATCGCAACCAGCTTCAATTTTTCCTTCATAGAAATGACTTTCCAGCATGGTCAGAACATTTTACTTACCCTTTTGATTCCTGCTATCAGGACATCTATCTCTTCTTTGGTATTATATAAACCGAAAGATGCACGTACTGTTCCCTGTATACCGAGACTAATCATCAGTGGTTGTGCACAATGATGGCCTGTACGCACTGCAATACCCAGTCGGTCTAGTAATGTTCCCATATCGAGATGGTGAATATCTCCCACCAGAAAAGATACTACAGCATCCTTATAGGCTGATTGTCCAAAAATCCGCATTCCATCAATCTTCTGCATCTCCTGCATACAATATTTTGTCAGTTCAGACTCGTGTGCAGCTATATTATCCATACCCAAACGTGTAATGTAATCTATTGCTTTAGCCAGTCCATTGGTTGCTACATAATCAGGTGTACCTGCTTCAAACTTAAACGGAAGTTTTTCGAAGACTGTCTTCTCGAAACTTACGCTCTCGATCATCTCGCCTCCACCTTGATAAGGAGGAAGTTTGTCCAACCAGCTTTCCTTACCATATAGAACTCCAACGCCTGTAGGACCATACATCTTATGCCCACTGAAAGCAAAGAAGTCGCAATCCATATCTTGCATATCAACTTTGAAATGTGGTGTGCTCTGCGCTCCGTCTACCATAACCGGTACTCCGTGTTGATGAGCTATACGTATCATTTCCTTTACAGGATTTATAGTGCCGAGTACATTGCTGACCTGTGTTACGCTGACAATCTTTGTCTTCTCAGTAAAAAGTTTTTTGTATTCATCAAGGAGAAGTTCTCCTTTATCATTCATAGGTATTACACGTATAGCAATACCTTTCTTTGCAGCTTGTAATTGCCAAGGTACGATATTAGAGTGATGTTCCATCACAGAGACGATAACTTCATCTCCAGGCTCCATAAACTCTTCTGTGAAAGAAGAACATACAAGGTTAAGCCCTTCTGTAGTACCACGGGTGAAAATTATCTCATTGGTAGATTTTGCATTGATAAAACTGCGTACTTTCTCACGGGCCTCTTCATGCAAGTCGGTAGCCTGCTGTGAAAGGAAGTGTACACCACGATGCACATTGGCATTGACAGAATAATATTCATTGACAATGGCATCTACTACTTCACGTGGTTTCTGTGTAGTAGCAGCATTATCAAGATATACCAGCGGCTTGCCATAAACCGTACGTGAAAGTATCGGAAAATCAGCTCTAACCTTATTTATATCGTACATATATTTCTTATTTACAGAGTTTACAACCTTCGCATTTGCTCAATTCTCCACGGAATCGTTTCTCTACCAGATGGTGCAGACGATCACGTAAAGGTTCCAGCTTGATGCTGTCTATAACTTGATTTACAAATGCGAACTCCAACAATAGTTTAGCTTCATCCATACTTATTCCGCGCTGACGCATATAGAACATAGCAGCATCATTTAACTGACCTACAGTACTACCATGCGAACATTTCACGTCATCAGCATATATCTCAAGCATTGGCTGTGTATACATTCTTGCATTCTTAGTAGTACAAAGATTCTGATTAGTCTCCTGCGAAGTTGTCTTCTGAGCATCATGACGTACCAGTACACGACCGGCAAAAGCACCTACAGATTTATCTCCAAGTACATACTTATATAGTTCATGACTACTGCAATGGCCTACTTTATGATCTATCAGCGTATTATTGTCTACACGTTGATCCTTATCTGCTATCACACATCCGCATAAGTTACATTCAGCACCCTCTCCATTAAATACAAGGTCTGTACGGTTGCGCGTAACGCCATTATGAAGAGTTATTATATTATGATTAACACGACTATTAGCCTGCTGATCAATATACAGATTACTTACACGTACATTCTTTGCATGAGTCTCTTCCAGACAATACAAGTCTAGTCCTGCATTGTCACCAACATAAGCTTCGATAACCTGTGTAGTAAGGAAATTGCAATCATCTGCTGCATGGTCGCAAAACAAGAGTTTAATTTCAGCCCCTTCTTCTACGATGATAAGAACACGACGGTTAGCCATCAGGTCTACATCAGAGCGTAATATATTAATAACCTGTACAGGACGTTCCACTATCACATTTTTAGGAACATAAACCAATAGTCCGTCTTGTGCAAGCATTGTATTAAGAGCTGTAATGGCATCATCGTCAGTCTTAGCCAACCCTGCATAATACTTTTGTATCAAGTTTGGATTCTTAGCTGCTACATTGCTCAATGAGTCTATAACAACACCCTCAGGCAAAAGGCTTTTGGGTAATGACTTGGTATAAAATCCATCATTAACGACAAAGAACAATGATGTACTAAGATTTGGAACATCACACTTGAACGCATCATACGGATTTACAGGTATGTCGAGGCGATTTATGTTAAGACCATAATTGGGCTCAAACAGTGCCTGCATATCTGTATATTTGTATCTTTCGACCTTACGTGACGGAAAGCCCAATCGTTTGAAATCTTCAAAAGCCTTATCGCGCACAGTATTAAGCGGAGCAGCGCTATGGCTGAAGATCATATCACGGCATTCTCCGTATAAGTCGATATATTGTTTCTCACTTCCCATATTATTCTTCTCCTACTTCTTCCTTAATCCAGTCGTAACCGCGTGCCTCTATTTCTTGTGAGAGTTCAGGACCTGCTGTCTTTACTATACGGCCTTTGTATAGCACATGGATAACATTCGGTTTGATTATCTCAAGCAGACGCTCATAATGGGTAATGACTATGCAACTTGTTTCAGGAGTCTTCAGTTTGTTTACACCCTCTGCTACAATACGTAATGCGTCAACATCAAGTCCTGAATCTGTCTCATCAAGAATAGAAAGTTTCGGCTCAAGCATAGCCATCTGGAATATTTCATTGCGTTTTTTCTCACCACCGCTAAATCCTTCGTTCACAGAACGATTGGCCAGTTTACTATCCAGGTCTACTATTTTACGTCTCTCACGCATCAGTTTAAGGAACTCACCTGCATTGAGTGGCTCTTTACCCTGATACTTAAGTTTTTCATTGATAGCGGCACGCATAAAGTTTGTCATCGATACACCTGGTATCTCAACCGGGTATTGGAAAGAAAGGAACAGTCCTTCGTGAGCACGATCCTCCGGTTTCATCTGAAGAAGATCCTTGCCATTGAAGAACGCCTCACCTTCGGTTACCTCATACAGAGGATTGCCTACAAGTACAGCACTCAGGGTACTCTTACCAGAACCATTCGGTCCCATAATAGCATGTATTTCACCATCATTTATCGTGAGGTTGATACCTCGCAGTATTTCTTTATCGCCTATCTTGGCGTGAAGGTTTCTAACTTCTAACATATATATCGTTTTTATTATTATCCAACTGTTCCTTCGAGTGATACAGACAATAATTTCTGAGCCTCAACAGCGAACTCCATTGGCAATTTGTTTAATACTTCCTTTGCATATCCGTTTACTATCAGACCTACGGCCTGCTCTGTAGGTATACCACGCTGATTGCAGTAGAATAGCTGGTCTTCACTGATTTTACTAGTGGTTGCCTCATGCTCTACTATAGCCAAATCATTATGTATATCCATATAGGGGAATGTATGTGCACCGCAGTCACTTCCAAGCAACAGACTGTCACATGAACTGTAATTACGGGCATTGTCTGCATTGGCCGTTGCACGTACCAGACCTCTATACGAATTCTGGCTATGACCGGCACTAATACCTTTGCTGATGATAGTACTCTTGGTATTCTTACCCATATGTATCATCTTGGTACCGGTATCAGCCTCCTGATAATTGTTTGTTACAGCTACAGAATAGAACTCTGCCTGTGAATTATCACCACGTAAGATACAAGATGGATACTTCCATGTTATGGCACTACCTGTCTCTACCTGTGTCCATGACAATTTACTGTTTACACCGCGTAGGTCTCCACGCTTTGTTACAAGATTGAGCACACCACCCTTACCATTCTTATCTCCGGGATACCAGTTCTGTACAGTAGAGTATTTTACTTCTGCATTGTCTTTAACAATAATCTCGACTATTGCTGCATGCAACTGGTTCTCATCTCTCATTGGGGCTGTACAACCCTCAAGGTATGATACATACGAATCATCTTCAGCAATGATAAGCGTACGTTCAAACTGACCCGTATTACGGGCATTAATACGGAAATAACTGCTCAACTCCATTGGGCAGCGTACACCTTTCGGTATATATACAAAAGATCCGTCACTGAACACTGCACTATTAAGTGAAGCAAAATAGTTGTCACGATAAGGTACTACAGAACCAAGATATTCTTTTACCAAATCAGGATGGTTCTTTACCGCATCACCTATCGAACAGAATATTATTCCCTTCTCGGCAAGTTTCTCTTTGAAGGTCGTCTTTACTGATACAGAGTCCATAATAGCATCAACGGCTGTGCCACTCAATGCCAGACGCTCCTCAAGGGGAATGCCCAGTTTATCGAAAGTCTTAACAAGTTCAGGGTCTATCCCTTTCTTCTTGCCATCATCATTTTTCTTCTTCGCCATCGGATCAGCATAGTATGATATAGCCTGATAGTCTATTTCAGGCAAATGAACATGACCCCATGTAGGCTGAGTCTGGCTAACCCAATAATTATATGCCTTAATTCGGAAGTCGAGAAGCCACTCAGGTTCCCCTTTCTTAGAAGAAATAAGTCTCACCACCTGTTCGTTAAGACCCTTTTCTATTATATCCGTATGTACATCAGTAGTGAAGCCGAACTCATACTTCTGCTCTGCTACCTGTTTTACAAATTCGTTTTTATTATTATTCTCCATACAAATTCTCCAACAATATTTATGCCAAATATGCTATTCTGCCATCTAGAGATGGCAAAATAGCATATTTTTATTGTTTATATGTGCACATAGTCACATTGTCATTACAGTTTCTGTTTGATTTCAATCTCAGTGAATGTCTCTATGATATCCCCTGACTGAATGTCATTGAAGTTGACAAGACTGATACCGCACTCAAAGTTGACACCAACCTCTTTTACATCGTCTTTGAAACGCTTAAGAGCATTGATTTCTCCTGTGTGTACAACAATACCATCACGTACCAGACGGGCCTTGTCTGCACGGTGAACTTTACCCTCTGTAACAAAAGCTCCGGCAACTGTACCGACCTTTGATATCTTGTAAACTTCACGTACCTCAACCTGACCGGTGATAACCTCTTTCTTAATCTTGTCAAGCATACCTTCCATAGCAGCTTTCACATCTTCTATAGCATCGTAGATTACAGAGTATGTAGTGATTTCCACACCTTCCTGATCTGCTACCCTACGGGCTGCAGCAGAAGGACGAACCTGGAAACCTACGATAATGGCATCTGATGCAGAAGCAAGAGATACATCACTTTCTGATATCTGTCCTACAGCCTTATGTATTACGTTGACCTGTATCTTCTGTGTAGACAACTTGATGAACGAATCACTGAGTGCCTCGATAGAACCGTCAGTATCACCCTTAACAATAAGGTTGAGTTCCTTGAATTCACCAAGAGCAATACGATGACCGATCTCCTCAAGAGTAAGACGAGTCTGTGTACGTAGACCTTGCTCACGCTGCAACTGCATACGCTTGTTAGTTATATCCCTGGCTTCCTGCTCTGTCTCCATAACATGGAATGAATCACCTGCCTGAGGTGCTCCGTTAAGACCAAGGATTATAGCCGGTTCTGCAGGTTTGGCTTCATCCATACGTATGTTACGTTCATTGAACATAGCCTTTACACGTCCGAAATATGTTCCTGCTATTACTACATCACCAACTTTAAGTGTACCATTAGAAACAAGCAGTGTAGAAACATATCCACGACCCTTGTCAAGAGAAGACTCTATAATAGAACCTGTAGCATTACGATTAGGATTTGCCTTAAGATCAAGCATTTCGGCCTCAAGAAGAACCTTCTCTAGAAGTTCCTTAACTCCGACACCTTTCTTTGCACTGATCTCCTGACATTGGTATTTACCACCCCAGTCTTCTACAAGCAAATTCATATTAGCCAAGTCTTCACGTATCTTATCAGGATTAGCTCCCGGTTTATCAATCTTATTTATCGCAAATACCATAGGCACATTAGCTGCCTGAGCATGAGATATAGCCTCACGGGTTGTAGGCATCACACTATCATCAGCCGCGATAATGATAATCGCGATATCAGTAACCTGAGCACCACGGGCACGCATGGCCGTAAAGGCCTCATGTCCAGGAGTATCAAGGAATGTGATATGACGACCGTCCTCAAGTCTCACATTATAGGCACCAATATGCTGAGTGATACCACCGGCCTCACCAGCGATAACATTTGACTTACGTATATAGTCGAGCAAAGAAGTCTTACCGTGGTCTACATGTCCCATAACAGTTACAATAGGAGCACGAGACATCAAATCTTCTACGTCATCTATATCTTCACTTACAGCTTCAGAAACCTCAGCACTTACATATTCTGTCTTATAACCAAACTCATCTGCAACAATATTAATTGTTTCAGCATCCAAACGCTGGTTTATAGATACCATAATACCAAGGTTCATACAGGTAGCAATAACCTGATTTGGCTGAGCATTCATCATTGTTGCAAGTTCACTGACAGTAACGAACTCAGTGAGCTTAAGTGTCTTACTTTCTGCTCTTTCTTCCTTCTTCTCCTCATTCAGTTTTTCCTGAACGGCTTCACGTTTCTCCTTACGATATCTTGCGCCTTTCTTATTCTGACTCTTATTTGTAAGACGTGCCAGAGTCTCTTTAACCTGCTTTGCAACATCCACATTATTCACCTCAAGGCTGCGCTGAACATATCTTTTGCTGCGTTTGTGGTTACTATTGTTATTATTGCTGCTGCTATTATTGTTATTGTTGTTTCTATTGCCGGATGTGCCATTATTTCTATTGCCGGGTCCATTATTAGGCCTACTGCCGGGAGCACCATTATTTCTATTGCCGGGACCGTTATTGTTACGGTTACCGTTATTAGAATTATTGTTCTGACTTACAGCTGCATTAATATCTACACGTTCTTTATTAATGCGCTGACGTTTTTTACGTTCTCCACCATTAGCATTGCTACTTGGGCTCTGACGTATTTTGTCTTCACGCTCTTTGCGGCGCTCTTCCTTAGTTTTCTTCTTAGGGCGAGTGCTCTGGTTAAGGGTTGAAAGATCTATCTTTCCAAGGACATTTACCTTCGGGGCTAGTTTAGACTCACTCTTAAGAGTAAATAGTTTACTATCTTTAGGTTCCTCTTTTGCTTCCGGAGCTTTAGGTTCTTCCTTTTTGGGTTGAAAACCCTGAAACTTTTGCTGAACCGGTTTGGGCTTCTGAGCAACAGCAGGCCGTGGGTCAACTGTTTTAGGCTGTTGAACACTTGCAGGTTGCTGCTCTACTACTTGGGGTTTTGGTGCTACCACCGGCTGTTCCTGCTTCTGTATTGGCTTTGGTTGTTCAGACGGTTTCATATTATGCACCTCACTATTATTGTTTTCACTAACTTTTTCAATCGGTTCCACTTTATGTTGCTGAGTTATTTCTTCCGGTTGCTGTTTCTTTTCAGTTGTCGGGCTTACGGCAGAAACCTTCGGCTGAGACACAGGCGTAATTTCAGGAGCAGCAGACGGTTTTGGTGCCGGCTTTTTGCCCAAGTTATCTAAGTCTATCTTGCCGACAAACTTAGGTTTGTTAAGAGTGGTTATGTTGTCTGAACCGTTCTCTCTTTTATCAGTAAACTGTTTTTTCTCCTTCTGCTTTTTAGGGAAGAGTCTTTCAGCCTGATTACGAAGATCCTTATCGCCCTTGAATTCATCAATGAGCGCTTTATATTGCTCATCTGTAACTTTGGCGTTTCGGTCAGCTTTAACCTCTCCGAGGTTTTTTCTCTGTAGGAAATCAACTGCCGTCTGAAGTCCTACGTTTAATTCTCTTAATGCTACGTTTAATCTGATGCTCATTTATTATTTTTTCTCTTATTTCTCGAATTCTTCATTTAATACTCGTAAAACATTGTCAACGGTTTCTTCTTCCAAGTCTGCTTTCTCTACAAGCATATCACGAGGAGCGTTGATTACAGACTTTGCAGTCTCCAATCCGATAGACTTGATCGCATCTATAACCCATTGATCAATTTCATCAGAGAATTCATCTAACATTACGTCTTCATCATCCATACCTGCATTCTCAGGTACATCACGTATTACGTCGATAGTATACTCTGTAAGCATACTAGCCAGTTTGATGTTAAGTCCACTACGGCCGATTGCCAATGAAACTTCTTCCGGTTTAAGGAATACATCAGCATGACGGCTTTCTTCGTCCAGTTCTATACGAGTAACCTTTGCCGGGCTCAACGAACGTTGGATAAATAGTTTAATATTTGATGTATAGTTTATTACATCAATATTTTCATTACACAGTTCACGTACTATGCCGTGAACGCGGCTGCCCTTTACACCTACGCAGGCTCCTACCGGGTCGATGCGCTCATCATAGCTTTCTACTGCTATCTTGGCTCTCTCTCCCGGCATACGGGCAACTTTTTTTATTGTTATAAGTCCGTCAGCTATTTCAGGTACTTCTGCTTCAAGCAGGCGCTCCAGGAATAGAGGACTTGTACGACTCAATATAATTTTTGGGTTATTGTTTTCATTGTCTACACGAAGCACCACCCCACGTACCGTTTCACCTTTATGAAACTGGTCTGCCGGTATCTGCTCTGTCTTAGGCATATGCATCTCATTATTCTCATCATCCACGAGAAGCATTTCACGCTTCCACATCTGATACACCTCGCCACTTACTATCTGGCCTACACGGTCTTTGTACTTATTGTACAAGCTGTCATGCTCCAGTTCAAGAATCTTAGAAGCCAGTGTCTGTCGTAAGTTAAGAATAGCACGGCGGCCAAACTTGCTGAAGTTTACTTCTTCAGATACTTCCTCACCTACTTCATAGTCAGGTTCTATCTTCTGAGCTGCTGTAAGAGATATCTCCTTATTCTCATCCTGTACTTCACCATTAGCTACGACAATACGGTTACGGTGGATTTCAAAGTCACCCTTGTCCGGGTTTACAATAACATCGAAATTTTCATCGCTTCCGAATATCTTTGCTATAACGTTACGGAAACTTTCTTCCAAAACGCTAACCAGAGTAGTACGGTCAATATTCTTTGTATCTTTAAACTCCTTGAAGGTGTCGATCATGCTCGGTGCATCTTCTTCAATTTTTCTTGCTGCCATAGCTTTACTTGAAACTTAATAAGTATTTAGTATATTTTATATTATTCATATTGAATGTCTTGTCAATATCTGTAAGTACAGGACGTTTTACGCCTTCTTTCTTAACTTTTTCACTTACAGTAACGACGAAGTCCTCTCCATCAACAGATTTCAGCACGCCCTTCGACTTATTGCCTTGATTGTCAAGAACCTCAACATCTTTTCCTATATGGTTTTGATATTGCTGGAGCACCTTGAATGGCTGACCTATTCCGGCACTGCCTACTTCAAGCTCATAGTCTTCCTTTTCGCGGCTCAAGTGATCTTCGATATATTTACTCAAAGACACACAGTCTTCAATCCATACACCGTCTGCATGATCTATTTCAACAACAATCTTGTCATCCGGACTAATTGCAATGTCTACAAGAAAATAATCGTTATCTTGCAGCCATTCATCTACTAACTGTTTTACAACCTTCTTATCTATCATAAATTATGATTATTAAAATGAAAATGAGGGACTTATTAAAGCCCCTCATTCCACTGAACGATGCAAAATTAGTAATAATTTCAATATTTACCAAGTATTTATAGAAATATTTGATAAAAATCGATGTATTTATATGATAAGTACTACTTTTTCACCGTTATTTTGACTGCAGGATGTAATATTTTACTATATTCAGCAGGATTTGAAAGTACACGTATTGCCTCTTTGAGGGCCTTATCTTTATTTAGTCCATTCTCAATAGAGCCTTTCTGATAATAATATGCAGCCACGATGTCAGAAGCCATCATCTGTTTTATTATTTCTTTGTTTCGGTCAAGATCTTTTGCAGTATTATGTGTAAGTTTCTTTTCCAAATTTTCAAATTCAGGTTTTGCGTCATCATAATATCCTTCAAACTTTGCAGCCTTTACCAGTTCTTTGTATGCCGCTTCACTTATACGGTCATAAGTGAAACCGCTCTTTATCACCCGCTGTTTAAATTCTTCATAATCAGCATCTGTTATTTCAAAATCTTTTGCGGGGGCAATTGTATGATGTTTAGACAGATAGTCCAGTTCATAATCGAACATCACTTCGGTAGAGTCACGGCCTTGACCTGACAGATAAAATACTATATTTGGCAGTGAATCCGGCTTGACTTCCAAATCCGGTTTTATACCTCCGCCATCACGTACTTCACGCCCTCCAACGGTATGGAACACGTGCGTAAGACTGTCGGGTATATGTTCCTTATAACCGCCTTCGCTATGTTTGTAATTAATAGCCTGTATACATCTTCCACTTGGTATATAGTATTTGCTGGTAGTAAGTTTTAGATTTCCATTATAAGGAATATCGAGCGGCACCTGAACCAATCCCTTGCCATACGTGCGCGTACCTATTATAACGGCCCTGTCCAAATCCTGTAGCGAACCGCTTGTTATTTCGCTTGCGCTTGCAGTCTCACCGTTAACCAGTACTACAACCGGCATAATCGTATCCAGCGGTTCCACCTTCGTACGATATTCAGAGTTTACACGTTTCAGCTTACCAATTGTCTTTACGATAAGCAGGTTTTTGGGTACAAACATATTTATTATCTGAATGGCTTCCGAGAGAGAACCTCCGCCATTATTCCTTAAGTCAAACACCAGACTTTTAGCCCCCCTCTTCTTAAGGTCTATGAATGCACGGCGCACATCTTTAGAGCAGTCTTCAGTAAAACTAGACAGATTGATATATCCTATATTATTCTCGCGCATCCCATAATAAGGTACAGAAGGCATCTGTATGGCACGGCGAGTTATCTTGAATGTCAGATCCTTATTTACTCCCGGCCTTTTAACTTTCATCAAGAAGCTTGTACCGGCATCACCACGCAACTTGTCACTCACTTCAGAAACGTTCTTATTTACCATTGAGGTATCATCTATAGCCAATATGATATCACCCTTTTTCAGTCCGGCCTGTGCAGCAGGAGTATCCTCATAAGGTTCATCTATGACCACACGTTTCAGTTTCTGATGATATCTAACCAAAGCACCGATACCTGCATAAGATCCCGTAATCATGAGTTTAAGATCCTTTACATCACTTTCGGGATAATACACCGTATAGGGGTCCAAACTCTTAAGCATAGCCTTTATTCCTGTACCTATCACCTCATCGGCATTAAGCGTATCCACATACATAAGATCAAGATCCTTATATATTGTATTAAACACATCAAGGTTTTTTGTTACCTCAAAGTTATGCCTTTTCACGTCTTGTGCGTTCAACGCTGCGACCGGTAGAAGCAACAGGACAAGTTGAAAGATTATTCTCTTCATATCAAGTTTAATTAATTACTGAGTGCAAAAATACAAGTTTATGCCCTTATTCCACTCTTTTTGGATAAAAAATTTTGCATTTTAGCACTAAAAATAAAATTTTTCTAGAAAAAGTTTGGTGGAATAAAAAAAACGATGTACTTTTGCACACGCAAATCAGAAATGATTCCGCATTAAATGCTTCAATAGCTCAGTTGGTTAGAGCACCTGACTGTTAATCAGGGGGTCGTTGGTTCAAGCCCATCTTGAAGCGCATTAATCTCAAGAGTGATCTTGAGATTTTTTGTTTTTATATATCATCTTGTCTTTTCCTGATTTACATTGACATATTATCAATTTCTTTCTGTACCTGGTCCAAAAAACGTGAAGCATGCGCACCATCCATTTGTGTATGATGAAATTGAAAAGAAACAGTAAGTGTAGTTTTAAGTAAATGGCGTTTGTATTTACCCCAAATAAGGAACGGGTTATTAAAAATTCCACTATACATACCTACTGCACCATCTATTTCGTATTGTGCCAATGCTGAAGTTCCTATAACCATACTTTCCGTCAGATCATGATTAATACAACTTTCACTTACTTGTTTAGTAAGTTGCATATAACTATTTTTGAATAAGGATAAATCATCTGTAAAAGGTATATCACACGAACTTACTTCGCCCTCTTTGTTGGCAACAATCGTATTTACAGCAATACGATCATATTGTATAAGTTTCTTTCCTACAGGCAAAAGGTAAAATTCTTTAATACCACTTGCAGCCTTACCTATGCAATAACACATCAGCATGTTGAATTTCATTTTTTTCCTCCTACTGATTTTGACAAGGCGTGACACATTCAATGTTTTGAAGAATGTTACCATGGGCATGGGCGCGTTCATCCACATTTCAAATGCATATGCACGTGGGGTTTCTTTGGGGTTTACTACTTTCATTCTTATAATCTTTTATATTTAACAAACAGTCTGCAAAAGTATGGCAAGTTTGCGGACCATGATAGAACAAACGAGACATTATATAGGATTGGTAAACAAATCCGAATAGGGAGTAGATACTTTCAGTAAGGATACAGGCGTATGCCCACTGAACTTCTTAAATTCTCTTATAAAATGCGACTGGTCAGCATAACCGCTTGAATGGGCTATTTGAGCCTGGCTCCTCTCACCTGAATAGTTCTGTATTTGCCCCAATGCCTTTTGAAAACGGACAATTCTTGCATACTCTTTGGGATTTATGCCTACAAGGTAGTTGAATAATCGTTCAAACTGTTTATTGCTTAGACAAGCAATAGATGATAACTCAGTTACTGAGGTTTGAGGAACTACACATATACTTTTTATAGCGGCATCCACTCTTTTAAAGTTTTGTTCTATTGTACCCAGACGTTTTTTATGTGCAGCATCATACAAATTGACTGTTATTTGTGATAACAACCATTGCTCAATAAGATTTACGCAAAATGTATTATCCTTACATTCTGATATTCGTACTGCCAATTCGTTCAAACTCTTGTTTTCAAGATTGTATCCAGATATTTCTTGATTGTAAAATAGAGATGTCGGGGTATCGAGGAATGCGCTCATTGCGTGTGGTTGAAATACAACCACTATCATTTCTATATCTCCGTCAGAATATAAGTGTGACGAAAAATTGACTTGACCGCTGACAGTCAGTTTTTCTTGTGTGGCTTTTAATTCTGGAATGTAAAGCGGTGATTTCTTGTGAAAGATTATTTGAGGACAACCAAGTGGAAATGTAAAGGTATTTATCGGTTGGTTGCTTTTGAATACCCAATAATACCTTACATAAGATTGTAGCAACTTACAGGGGCTGTAAAACTTAAAATTATCTTGGATCATTTTACAAAGGTATAGATTTTTTATAGTATCATATTCATTATAAGGTCATATTTTCAAATATTTATGTATTTTGAAACTGAATCTTCCAGGAATAAAGATTTCCACCTTATATTTTAATACAAAAGAATAACGGCATCTGCAATAAGAGGTTTGTTTCTTGATTGCGAGTGCAAAGGTAATGCATCTAACAGGCGGATGCAAGAGAAACCGCTTTGGGCAGTTGAACTAAGTATATTTCTGCTAATTATAAAAGGTGATTAAGAAATAAAAAACAAATACTATAAAGTATTTTCAACAAAGAGATTATTCAAGTTCTGCAATATGCTAGTCTTTGCAGACCCACTTTGAACATTAATTGACCGTTTTATTGTTTTTAAAACAACAAAATCAATATATTTATCAACAAATTGATAATTTACACCTTTGATTTTGGCTAGGGCTTCTATGTCCTTATTCTGAACAAATACACAACTCAAAGAGAGTAGCATGATCGCCAATAATGTTATTCGTTTCATATATTATCAATTTCTTTGGCTCACAGAATCTTGATAATGTAGATAACTATGCTAGGTCACAGACTGCAAAAGCTACAGGAATAAACAAAATACACTACAACGATATTCTTAGACAGATAAAAAATTATCAGAGACCGACAGACAAACATAAAGTAATACCGGTTGTTGTCATAAACCTATTTTGACCTTCGTTATCAGCTTTATTCTTTTTTTTTAGTACCTTTGCACTCGCCTTGCAACGAAGCAAGTTGAATGTCTCTGGGTCGAGAGTTCCGCTGACTGGAAGTCGCTTCTGTATTATGGCAGGAGCCAGCATCAACATGAATCTATAATGAGAAGATTTCTTATAATTTCCCTTCTCACCTTAATGGTGACGCAGGGATTTCCGCAGACCAAGTTACGCCACATCTCCAATACATCTCTATTGCAAGACGGCGACCTGATGTTTTGCTTAAGCGGAAAGCCAGACGCCATAACAGATGTCTCACATGGTATCGATGGAATGGGTATAAATCACGTGGCGATATTCCATAAGGACAATAACGGTTCCTATGCTATCGAAGCCATCCACAAGGGTGTATGCATTAATCCCATTGACAGTTTCATCAAAAGCAATATAGTTGACGAGTACAACGGCCAGATCATCATAGGCAGAATAAACCGCGGTTCCATTGATATTCCAAAGAGTATTCACAATGCACTTAAATATATCGGCAGACCCTATGATTTCTATTTCGAGCCAGGCGACAGCGCCATCTATTGCAGCGAACTTGTGCAGATATCATTCGTAGACCGTAAAGGCCAACTGATATTCCACACCATACCTATGAGCTTCCATGACAAAAGCGGTGAAATCACCGTTTTTTGGAAAGAATACTACTCTAAAGCTGGCATGACCGTACCAGAAGGTGTTCAAGGAAGTAATCCAGGCGAACTATCAAGAGAACCGAAAATTAAAATGCTTTATATTATTACCCATTGGGGAAATTAGGGCAGCCTCACTGATTCCCAACATAGAGACACCTTCACTTGTGGAAAAGCAAATATCCGACAGGAAGTGGAGAGAATACTCCCTGCCGAAATATCAGCTAAACATCTGCAAGCAAGCCACACCACATTGCATTGAATCTTGCTAAAGACAGATGGATAATTTATGCCTTATAAGCGTTTCTGTTCATCTAGTCCAGCACCTTGACCCTTATATTTATTTTTCGTTGAATTAAAGCGATAGCTTACGCTCAAGGAGATTCTACGGCTATTATCCCACGCATCCTGATGCAGAATATAATTAGGCATGTATAGCGTTATTTTTTTACGGCTTTTAAACAAGTTGCTGCCATTCAGTCTTACAGACAAGCGATCATTTAGGAATGTCTTGTTAATATACACGCCCAACATCTGGCGTTGGCCAACATTTGCGAAGTCATCATGGAAATTGGAAACGTAGTCATACTTTGCCCCGAATATCCAGTTGTTTCTCAGTGCGAACTTACTGTCGAAGGCTATTTCAAAATATGGATGATTAAGATTCTCATCTATTCCATACTTCCGGCCATCAACAAACTGACGCTGGAAGTTTAACTGCAAAGAAGGATGCCAGAAACTTATCACCGGAGTTGCAGATACTGTTGCAAAAAGGGTCTGAATCTTATCTATGTTTTCTGTCGTCAACAATACTATGTTATTGGTGCTATTATATATTCGCGCCCAACTAAGAATTGGATTTTTTCTGTATTCATAGTCCATTGCAAAGTTCAACCAACTGTGGGTATAGCTGAATTCCAAAGTATGCTCTATAGTTGTCTTCAGCAAAGGATTTCCACCTTCATAAAGATGACGGCTGTCGTAACTTACATAATTTGACAACATGTCGTAATTAGGACGGCTTGCCTTTGCAGTGTAACTCAGTTCAAACTGTGAACTGTTTGTTCCATAAGCTAACGATATATTGGGGAACAGTTGATTATATATCCTGCTCTGATTGTCAACTTTAACTCCGTGATTATAGTAATTCTGATCCACATGCTCATATCTCAGTCCTGTATTAACAGACCATTTGCCACAGTTCAGTGCCAGTGATGCAAAACCGGCAATATTATATTCCTTCACCTTGTCATTCGAGGATGTTATAAGTTCTTCCTTGTTATCATAGATCTGCTTGTTTTTGCTGCTTGTGTATTCAGAACCAAAATCAATTTTCAGATAATTATTGAAAGGATACGACATTACTAGTTTTGCAGCAAACAGATTACTATGGCCACAATTATCCATCGTCACTACTCTATCGCCAAGTTCCTTGCTTGTTTCTTTGTTCAATGATGACGTTACAGTCTTTTGCAAAAGAATTGTTGTGTTAAGATTAATTCCCAGTTTCCCGAACTTGCCGTCATAATATGCGTCTATGGCATGATTTGGTCCAAGACTATAGTCTGTGTCCAGCAGATAGTCAATACTGCCGGCATTTTTACCGTTCACCATTTCTGTTGAGTTTTCAGACGTACGGTCGTATTCACGTGGTGTCGTCTTTGTCAACTTATATTTTGCACCTATTGAATTACTGTCGTTAAGGGTTATATTAACTCCTGCTTCTCCCTGTACAGTCTCATGTCTGCCACGTTCATTCATAAGTACATTTTCCTGAACCTTGTCTGCAGCGGTGATCTCGTGCGTAAGTTTCTGGTCTGTAGTTCCTCCGTTATTGGCATAAGTCAGAGTTCCAAATGCATCAAGTTTGCCAGCTCTGTAATTCAAGTGCACATTTTCAAAAGTACCGGCCTTTGAAGACTGGTCATAGTTTGCCAGCATATCACCACTCAAACCATTACCGGCCTTTTTCAATGTCCTTATTACTATTACCGACTTGGTACTTGCATCATACTGCGCTCCGGGATTTGTAAGTACATCCACTGATTTAATATCCTGAGATGACAACTGTTGCAGCTCCTTCCCATCTGTAACCTTACGACCATCTATATATATCACGGCATTTCCTTTACCAAATACGCTGAATGAACCATCTTCACCCTTTACACGAGGCATATTTGACAACACGTCATTTGCCGTACCGGCTTTTGACAATATCGTACCAGATATATTTGTAGAATAACCTCCGGATATGTTTCTATATTTAGGCAATCTCCCCGTTACCACTATACCGTTCAATGTCTTTACATCCTCATACAATGTAATTGTTCCCATATCATCAGCCTTTACTGGCAACAATATTGTTTTATAGCCTATAGAACTAATCTTCAGAAGTCTGTCACCACCTTTTGTGCTCTTTACATTAAAGCATCCCAGAGAATCGGTTACCGCGCCTGCTATAAAACTAGAATCCTTTTGATTGCTAACCACAATATCAACAAATGACAATGGTCTGTTATCAGTATCTATTACACGGCCCGTAATGGATTGTGAGAATATTACATTCGGAAATGTAAGCAAAACTGTGACTAATAATATCATTTTTAGTGCTCTAAATCTGCATCTCATTACATTTACGCCTTGTCCTTTTTTCATGTTTTTATCTTTATTTATTTGTTATTTTTTGCTTGTAGACAAAACAAAAGTAGGAACGTTTTTTTTATATTCCCAATTTTTTGTAACAAATTAAAAGTTGGTGTTGCAGGTAATGTTGCAGGTTAAAATACACAATATCAGTATTTTGCGGATATTTCAGCTGTTTCGTTGCAGATCAAATGCAACAAAAAAGACGGACCATTTCCATAATTGGCTTATTTTCATTTCCAATTTTGGCGCATTTTCATTTCCAATTTTGGCGCATTTTCACTTCCAAAGTTGGTCGTTTATGAGTTCTTTATTGCATATTTCATCATGTGCATTATTCTTTGCCTGAGTCGGAGCACAATAGTCACTCTATCGTCACTCACAAATGCCGATAAAAAGGGCAAGAATGATTAGAATCATGACTTTATGAGTTTAAATTCTACAATATTAATCTAATGTTTTCAAATAAAATTAGTATTTTTGCATCACTTTTAATGATTCTAATTAAAATTTGATCCATAATGAAAATCGGCATAAAAATATTAGCTCCCTTATATATCATCATGATGTTAGCATCATGCCATGATAATATAAACAAGAAATTGGAAATGACCGATGGATGCCTGGACAGAAACAAGGTTGATTCAGCATACAATATCCTAAAGCATATTAATCCTGATAACCTAGACGGAGATGCAAATATAGCCCTGTATACATTATTAAATACTAAGACAAAATACATCAAATATATTCCCGTAAAGAACGATTCCATCGATTATGCCATATTCTATTATAAGCAGAATGGACCTGAAAGGAGACTGGCTGAAGCATATAATTATAAGGCAATGACATTGTATTTCGACCGAGGAAAAAAGAAGCAAGCTATTGAATACCTTAAAAAAGCAGAAACTATTGCCCTAAAAACAGCTGATGCAAAACTAATACATAAGATTTATGATAATATATGTACAGTAAATTTTTGGAGCAATCATTATAATATAGCCCTTGAATATGGATTAAAGGCACTTAGCGTTGCTCACAATATTAAAGATACAGCTAGCGTAGCTTACGATTTGTTGTATATTTCAAATGCCTATTCTGAACTAAAAATGGATAATAAGGCTATGGAATATTATCTAAAAGCCTTTTCATATTCTAAATACTATGATAAACTGAACCAAACTATATTATTGGGAAATATAGGTGAATATTATTTTGAGAAAGGGAACACCCAAAAAGCCGAAGAGTTCTTAACTAAAGCCTTAAAAGAAAGTCATACAGCATACGTATATACGGTTGTTGCAGACATGTATATTAAAAAAGGGAAATATGTAAAGGCAGAAGAGATAATGGCAAAGGCACCTAAAACTACCAATGACTTTGAACTGTTGAAAAAGCTATCAACCTTATACAACTTGAATAGAAAATCCAAGAACTATGTCAAGGCATTAGGTACAGCAGACTCCATCATTGAACTTAACAAAAAAATAGACAACGCCAGAGAGCATGACAACCTTAACGATATCCAGGCAAAATACGATCGTGAGATTATGGCACAGAATTTTAAAAGCCACATTATATATATGATTGGGGCATTATTGCTACTATCTCTGTTGATAGTATTGCTAATCTTCAGACAGAAATACAGAAACTCTAAAACACAACATGACATAATTCAAAACCGCCTGCTGATAAACGAATACAAAAAGAGAATATCTAAAATGGAAAACGCAAAAGATAATTCAGTTTCTAAGATTTCACATTTAGAAAAGAAGATCAATGTTTTGGAGAATAAAGAGTCGAAGGCTCTTTATAATGGAAAACAATGCTACGAGAGTATTCTTGCTAATAACACAATAGTGAATTGGTCTGCTAAGGATCTTAATGACTTCATAGATTATTACAAGTTCAAAGACCTGCCATTCGTATCATCGCTCGATGACGAATACCGTAAGCTAAGTCCAAAACAATATCTATACTTGATAATGGTGAACGCAATGAATAAGGACGAGGCTACTGTTGAAAAGATCATGGCGGTAAGCAATGTTACCATAAGGTCGATGAAATCACGTATAAAGGCTAAGAAAGTATATCATCCAAGTGTACAATAGAGGCATTCTGGTACATGCATCTGCCTATTTGAATTCACTCTGGAGCAATGCCTCCAGATTAGGATACAAGTGCACACCGTATTTTTGACATGTAATCTTAACATTATTGTATCTGTAAAATTTTGTATCACAGGCAACCGCTATCTTTCCGGAACGGGCAAAGAGCCCCAGTTCTAACAATGATATAGGTGATTTGCTTGTCTCAAGAATATTCATGATGATAAAATCAGATTGCTCCAGATGTGAAAGTTCCCAATTTACCTGATAATCCATTTCGCCTTTCTTTTCACCATTCCATGAGTCTTGCCTTGGATTGAAAAGTAGCCATTTACCGCCTCTTGATTCTAAATAGGTGACCAGATTCTTCTGCCAGTCTACACTATTACCCATATCAATGGTACCCGCAAGAAATACTTTCTTAAAACCTACTGTATCAACACTGTTGCCTATCTCTTCATGTGGATGTTGCATAATTACCTGCCCATACATACTGATTACAGGCATCACCGACAACAATAAAACGGTTAAAAATATCCTTAAATATTGGTAGTTCTTGTCATGAATACTTACAAAGACTCTGTGCATACTGTACTTTTTTATTAGAAATAAATATATTATGTGCAAAGGTATATAAATATTGCAGAAGAGGATTTACTTTTAATATTATTTACACAACAAGAAAACGTTTGAATCTTCGAGAAATAAAGGATTCCACCTTATGTTTTAATACAAAAGACATTTTTGTAATGCATTAAAGCATAATACAAGAGATATTTTATACAAAGCAATAACGGCATCTGCTACTATTATTCGCAGATGCCATTACAGACATTCCATTAAGCTCAGTTGGCTGGCACTGCAGTTCCTGTTACCAATCCGGCTATGGCGCTGAGTACAGTTATAAGTATCTGTATCGGCATAAGGTATGCCATCTGTTTTCATGCCTATAGTCTCTTTTTCTCTTCATTACCAGCTCCTGTACCCTTATACTTACTGCGTGCATAATTGAAGCTATATGATATGGTGAGACGTATGCCACGGTCATTGGGGTGTACATTTTTCTGGAAGTTAAAACATGAACTGTAATAATTAAAACCCCTATCCTTATTTGTATTTAAGATGTCTGTAACTTCTAGGCGTGTCATGAGTTTCTTGTTAAGAAATAACTTGGTTATACCTAAATCCAATTCGGAGTACTTACCTTTACGATTAAATTGTTCGTCGTACGATGTACTGTATTCATAATCGCACTCTGCTATCCAGTCGTGCTTGAATACGAAACGGTTGTGGATAGAAAGATTCCATTGTGGTTTCTGTAAAGTCAAGTCAATGCCATACTGACGGGTATCAAGAAACTGCTTGAGAAAATCCATCTCGATCACCGGATGCCAAAGGCCAAAGACAGGTGATGCTGTGGCTGAGAAATTCAAGTTCTGCAGATGGTTTATGTTACTATAACTTGAAATAATAATATCTGAATTTTTGTAAATCGAAGTAGAATACACTACCTGGTCTTTGTTGTATGTATAGTCGGCCGAGAGAGTTAGCCAACTATACTGTAAATTCCATTCTATATTATAAATTTTCATTGGGCGGAGTAACGGATTGCCACCCTCGTAAGTGTATCTGTCATCATATCGGATGAAACCTGAGAGTTGATAATAATCAGGGCGTTGGGTCTTCTCTGTGAAATTAAGGCTTGCATTCAGTCCTTTGTCTGAATATGCTATACTAAGACTTGGAAAAAGATTGTCGTACTTACGGCTTGCATCGTTTTGAAAAACATTGTATGAGTAATAATCTGACTTTACGTGCTCGTATCTCAAACCTCCATTAAACTTATAATTGCCACATTGGATATCCACACCTGCAAACGCAGCGATATTACTTTCTTTTATATTATCGTCTGACGAGGTGATGAAGTCTTGTTGATTAACGTAAAGAGACCTGCTAGTAGTGTTGGTATACTCTGTACCTGCATTTAAGCTTACTTTATTGCCTATCGGATAAGTGGCTACTATCTTTGCTGCTGCCATCTTGTTATGATTTGTGGCATCTGCATTGATGGTTCTGTTATCAAACTCGTCACTCTGCTCGGTGGCATCCTGGATAGTGATGCTCTTTTTCCAACACAGTGTACCATTAAAGTCTAAATGCAAAGGGCCTACAATACCTGAATAGTATGCATCGAGTTCATGGTTAGGGCCATCAGAAGATTCGCTCTCATCATCGTAATACTTCACAGCGCCGGTATATGTGCCATTGGTGTATACTGTATAGTTTTGACTGCCAGACCCTGTGGAAGATGGTAGCCTCTTGTTTACAGAGTATGTCACACCCAGGGAGTTGTTATCATCCAACTGATAATTGAAGCCCCATGTGCCTACAACCATATTTGTGCGTGCACGCATATTAGTAGCCTGGATCATATCTACCTTGTCTTTTGTAAAATATTTCTGGCTCGTCGCTACTTGGTCCATCCACCATCCTCTACTCATGGCATAGAATGTTCCGAAAATATCAAGTCCATCATGTCTCCAGTTGAGAGATATAAGTTGATTTATCGAACTTTTCTTGGCTAAATTGCCCGATGTAAGGAAGTTGCCACTAAGTCCGTTGCCCTGTTGGCGGATGGTCTTTATCCTTATTACGGAGCGGGCCTCAGCATCGTATTGCGCACCGGGACTTGTGATGACATCTACACTCTTAACCTCTTGTGAGGTGATACGTTTAAGGTCTGTATTGTCGGTTACCTTCTTGCCATTGATGTATATTATAGGTGTCCCCTTGCCAAAAACAGTATACTCGTCATTATTCTCGTGGATGCGTGGTATCTCTTTGAGCACATCTTGAGCGTCGCCTACATTGGCCAGAAGCGTGCCACTAACCTGTGTGGTATATCCTTCTGTGGTGAGGCGGGTTGCAGGCCGAGAACCTTTAACAAGGACACCTTTGATGACTTGCATATCTTCTGTCATGGTTATCTTGCCGATATCCCTGACATCAAATGCCCTTAGGATGGTCTTATAGCCTATGCAAGACATTTTGGCCAGTACACGCTTTGCGCCACATGGGATAACAAACTTGCCCGCCTGGTTGCTCACTCCACCATTAATGAATGTGGAGTCTTTGGCAGACAGCAATGATATGTTGGCGTAAATTATAGGTTGTCCGGTTTTGTCTATAACCTCTCCTATCAGTTTCGTGTTTTCCTTCTGTACGCACTCTACAAAGATGTTATCTCCATCTACAGTCATCTTTATGGGATAGAAGCCTATCACGTCTCTGACAGCATCCGGAATGTCCTTCTTATCAATGCTGGTGGTGACAGTAAAGTCTTCGAGTTCGTTATAGATAAAGTTTATCTTGTATTTACCGGTAGAAGCCTCTATAATCTTAAGTGCCTTAGACATGGGGACTTCTCTGAAATTGCGTGTGATTCTCTGTGCATGGATTGATATGACAACAAAAGAAGCAATCAATAGTAATATATATCTTTTCATTTTACTTCTATTTTACGGTCAATTAATGTAATGTTCACATTCTCAAAGTGGTTTAATGACTCTACTATGGTTTCTGCATCCTTGGTCTTATCCCAATGGAAGTGGAGGCGCAGGTGTCTTGACCTGTCTGACTGATAAACTACCTCTAGCTTGTAGTACAAGGATATGTCATCGAGTATGATCTGTAATTCTACGTTATCGAACGACTGTTCTTTCTGTGTTGCTGCGGTATCCACAGGTTGGGTATCGGTGCTCTTGGCGGGCGTGTATGCCATCACTCTGCCTGTCTGTGCCTTCTGGCCAACTTGTTGCTCTGACGAACTACGATTAAACACAATTGCGGCATAGGTTGTGCCCGGCACCAATAGTATACCAATGAATATGGCTGCTATCTTGCTCAAGGAGAAGTGGTGGGATGGTCTCATCATCTGCTTATAATTACTTCTGAAAAGCTCTTCAAATCGTTCTTTATTCTTCATAATTGTTTTGCTGTTGTTATCTATATAACGAATGAATCTTTATTTTCCTAACCCCGAAAATAAAAAAAAGTATGAATGGATAGCTAAAATCTTACAGTCACCTATAAACTATAGCCGGTTAAGCTCTTCTTTAGAAGCACCCTTGCCTTTGAATGTGTTCTTGTGGTTAAACGAATATGTAACACTTAGGCGAACGAAACATGAAGCCCCTTTCCTATTGTCAAGATAATAAACGCCATTGGTTTCCACAAGATTTTTCTGTCTCCATGAAGAGACGAAGTCATTTGCCAGAAGATTGAATGACCATTTGCCTATACTCTTGTTTAGCATCATATAAAGCATGGCTCCACCATTGCTGTAAACTGTAGCATCATTGCCTTTTGTCAGCCACATTCCCGACAGATACGCATAAAAGTTCCATGGCAAATCAAAACGGTTGTTCATTTCCAGCTTTCCCAACACGCTATCATAGCGTTTCTCCGGACTGCCGTATTTCAGATTCTGGAACTGGAGCAGTCCCTGCAATGTGGGATGCCATCTGCCAATATCAAAGCTCTGGGATGCCACTATCTGAAACCTGCTATAATCAGGAAGGTTTATTTCTTGCCGTACATTCACATTCTGACTTTCAAGGTATGTATATGTCGTGCTGATATTTCTTTTTCTACGTGTAAATGAGGCTGTTATATATGTGTGTTTATATGAAAGGCGAAAGTCTATATTATGATCCTTGAATGACTGCAGAAGTGGATTGCCTGTCTCCCATGAAGTATGTGATACGTAGAAGTAATTATTATTAAGCATATTGTAACTAGGACGACTGATGTTAGTATTATATGAGACTCCCATCCCAAAACCGTTATTACTATAATTAAGTCCAAGAGAAGGCAGCCAGTCTGTATATGTCTTTGACTGAGCAGGAACAATGATTCCATTCTGTTCATAATTGAAATCGGTACTTTCAAATCGCAGTCCAGCATCAATATTCCAGTAATTATTGTATTTATAGTTCAAAGAAGCGTAACCAGCCGAGAGATGCTGTTTTTCGTTATCCTGTGACGGTTCGAAGAAACTGCTGCCATCTGAAGTGCTGCCTGCAAAGTTCTGAAGGTTCTTTGTGTATGAATACTGCCCTCCAATATTCATGGTGACACTGTTCCACACGGCTTTTAAATTTGCTTTTGCCGCAACAAGATGATAGATACTACTGTTCCCTGTATTAATATTCTGCTGATAAGACTGAGCCTGCTCTTCTGTTTCAGAGCAGGAACGAGAATTTCCATAGAGATAGTCCATATCTGACGTAAATTCGTAGTTCTTTCTGATACCGAACTTGAACAGAGTATAGGCATTTACATAATGGCGGAAGCTACGGCTGTTATCCGTACTGGAAGATGAGATACTGTCAAGTCCGGCACTTACATTTGTCATGATGTCACCGGTTGAAGTGAATTTGCTTTCCGGAATTCTGCTGAATTCATACCTTATGCCCAGAGAATTATCCTTGAAGTCATAGCTTGTGCCTGCGGTAAGTCTAAGGCTTTCAGACCGGTTTCTATATGCACCGTGAGTTATAGTTTCATATCTGTTTTCGTTGAACTTCTCTGTATATATTCTTTTCTGTCTGAATCCGTCATCAGCCACATTGGCACCGGCATACAGTCCCCAACCATTGTTTCCCATCCATGATATATCGGCGTCAGTAGATGCAGATAAAACTTCAGACTGACTTCCAGATACTTTCACGACACCGGCAAGTCCAGAGTCTAGTCGCTTTGTATGAATTACAATAACAGATGTCACATCAGCACCATACTGCGCACCGGGATTAGTGATGATGTCCACGCTTTTGATTTCCTGAGGTGACAGTTGGGATACTTCATTCATATTTCTGATCTTACGCTGGTTGATATATATTTCCGGAGAACCCTTACCCAGAACAGATATATCGTTGCCAGAACCATCAATCATCGGCATCTGTCTGATAGCATCAACAGCAGAACTGAGTTTGGAAAGAGGATTGTGGTCCATTGATATAGAAAGTCCCGTATTGGTTGACTTAATGAAATTACGATGCCCCTTCACAACAACTTCATTAAGAATCTTGCTGTTCTCAACCATTTTTATATCGCACTCTTCTCCATATGTCCATTCTACATACTTCGTCATATATCCTATGCATGACACCTTGACCAAAGCATGCTTGGCGCCACAGGGGATGACAAACTTGCCTGCCAGATTGCTTACTCCGCCATTAATGAATGTGGAGTCTTTGGCAGACAGCAATGATATGTTGGCGTAAATTATGGGCTGCCCTCTCTTGTCGACAACCTCTCCTATCAGTTTTGTGTTTTCCTTCTGTACGCACTCTACAAAGATGTTCTCTCCATCTACGGTCATCTTTATGGGATAGAAGCCTATCACGTCTCTGATGGCATCGGGAATATCCTTCTTGTCGATGCCGGTAGTGACGGTAAAGTCTTCGAGTTCGTTGTAGATAAAGTTTATCTTGTATTTACCGGTAGAAGCCTCTATGATCTTAAGCGCCTTGGACAGGGGGACGTCTCTGAAATTATGTGTGATTTTCTGTGCATTGATTGATACAGCAATGAAAGATACAATCAATAGTAATATATATCTTTTCATTTTACTTCTATTTTACTGTCAACTAATGTAATGTTCACATTCTCAAAATGGTTTAATGACTCTACTATGGATGCTGCATCCTTGGTCTTATCCCAATGAAAATGCAGACGCAGATGTCTTGACTTGTCTGAATGGTAAACTACCTCTAGTTTGTAAAATGAAGATATATCATTTAGTATGGTTTGTAATTCTACATTATCAAACGACTGTTCTTTCTGTGTTGCTATGGTATCTGTCGTTTCTGCCTCTGTGCTCTTGGCAGGCGTGTATGTAATCACTCTGCCTGTCTGTGCCTTCTGACTAACTTGTTTCTCTGATGAACTACGATTAAACACAATTGCGGCATAGGTTATGCCCGACACCAATAGTATTCCTATAAATACAGCGGCTATCTTGCTCCATGAGAAATGATGGATATGTTTGGCCTCAAACTCTTGCAGGGCTTTTTCTACATCTACATCATCTGTCTTGGTATAGGCCTCATCTGTCTTTACAATAAGATTATAATACTCGCGGGTTTCTTCGTCTTCAAGTATTTTCTGGATTTCCTCTTCAGAATAATGTTCAGGGTGCTCTATCATATCAAGCAACCGCTCTATTTTGTCGTTCGTTTTCATATTCATCCTCCTATTTGAAATTGGCCTTAAGTGTTTTAAGCGCTTGTGAAAGATGCTTGTATACAGCTACCTGACTTATTTTAAGTTCGTCGGATATTTCTCTATACTTCATCTTACGCTCATACTTCATAATAAGCACCTGCCTGTCTCTTGCACTTAGAAGAGTGTCTACTATATCTCTGAGTCTCTGCATGTCGGGCGTATCGTTATTAATAGCCGGCAGTGACGAGTCAAGAATAAGCAGACGACTGACACGCTCTTTGATGCGCTTGTGATTAAGCAGGTCAAGACAACGATTGCGTACACACATCATAAGATAACTTTTGGGCTTGTCTACATAGGGATTGATGGCTCCATCCCAAATCTCCGTGAAGATGTCACTCACAATATCTTTGGATTCGTCTTCATCCTTAACTATAAGCATTGACAATCTAAGCATCTGCCCATAATTATTTCTGAAAAGCTCTTCAAATTGTTCTTTATTCTGCATACTTATTTTGCTGTCGTTATCTATATAACGAATGAATATTTATTTTCCTAACCTGGAAAATAAAAAAGTTTGAATGAATATCTAAATTATTCCGGTATTATAAGTGTATTAGTTCATGTCCATCTATTTTATCGATACAAAGATAAAAAAATATGTTTGATTAGTATCGCATATTGTTGTATCTTTGGATAATAATTTAATGAACTAAGAAAAATAACTTATAAAAAATTCAATTCCTACACATGATGGTACGGTAGATGACCACTTCGTGAATTGTGATTCTAGCTATTTAGCCCGAGGTCTTTGACTCTGCGTTCGAAATCTTCACGGTCTGTTAATACACCATTTTTTATCCTTGCCCGATAATTGTATATCGTATTGACTGAGTAATGCAAGAACTCGGCTATCTTGGAACTGTCGTCGATACCAAGGCGGATGAGTGCAAAGATGCGAATATCTGTTGACAGGCGTTCTGAATCTTTAGAATGTATCTGGAATTCAGGTTTAAGCATGGCATTGAAATCATTTACGAAATTGGGGAAAAGATGCAGGAACACTGAATCGAAATTGGCATAAAGTTCATCGAGTTCCTTATCCTTAAACTCTGTAGACTTGCTTATAGTAAAGAGGTCTTGCAGTTCTTTGTTCTTAAGTTTCTTGTTTACCATCTTTCTGAAGTCGTCAAGTTTGTCTACATACTGTGAGCATATGCTGAGGAATCGGCCTATGTATTCTTCTTTTACTCTGTTAGACTCATTAAGACGCTGATTGGATATTGCCAGTTTCTGGTTGGTTGCCGACAGTTCGTGATTGGATATGTCTAGATTATCATTGGCATTAGACAGTTTGCTGTTGAGCATGACCAATTTCTCGTTTATACGTCTCAGTTCGTTACGGGCGTCAGAGAGCTTGCGTTTCTGTCTGTATACGAAGAACAATGAGCTGAGGAGCATTAATGACATCAGACTGACAATGGTTATGAAGACGGTGAGTGTCTGGTTCTTACGGTTAATCTGTTTCTGATAGTTGCTGTCGATAATAGACAACAGAGGGGATATCTGCCAACTTCGCATACGGGTACCGAACTTGTTATTACACTCCCAGGTGAATCTTATATACTTAAGTGAGCGGTCTATGTCTCCCTCTTTGTTTAGAATATCAGATAGCTCCCATAGAGAGGCCTGGTCCATAACGCCATTCTTTATATCAGACATAGCCGACTCTATAAGCCAATATTTCTTCATCGGCATATTGCCGTTAATATTATACAGTCGCGACCTGTAATAAGCCACGATGGCATAGTTTCTGGAGCCCGGTGTTACCTTGGCAAGACGCCTGTTATTGATGTTCATGGCGTCGGCATACAACTTGTGCGAGAAGTAGTAGCTCTCCTTACACAAGAGATACTCTTCGGTATTTTTGTCTAATACGTTGTAAACAGAATCCCTATATATATCAGACATGATAATGTACTTGCGTTTAAGATCATTCAATCTGGTGTAATAGCCAAGTTCCTGGTATACATGATTGTACGCAATATAATACTCGCTCAGGCCATTCATACGGGTTAGATCACGTGTAGATACCTGTCTGAGTATCTGCAGTGCCTCTGTGTACAGACCCGATGATGAGCACTGGAAAGCCATAAGCGATCTGCACTTGCCAACCAAGTCTTTGCGATGCATCTTCTGGGCTATGCTTATGCACCTCTGAAGGTACACAATAGCAGAATCATTGGTATATGACTTGTACTCGCTGTACAATTTAAAAGACTCTTCATATCTTACCCTCTGATCTTGTGCCTTAGACAAATACAAACGTAATCTGTTTATATTATTTTCATGATTATCAATATACTGAGAAGAATGATCTATAAGATTATCTAATTTATTGTACATTTGCTCAAGGTTTATACTATGGGCAAACATTTGAGCAAATGAAAATTGTAAAATGACGGTAAGGAAAAAGACTTTCATATTATTTTTCTCATGTTTTTGATTATGAATGCAAATATAAAGCATTTTTACAAGATTTTCAATAAAAACGAAGACTTTATTATGTTATTCATGAATATATAGAATGTAAATATTTACAAAATAGGCTTAATTCGGATGTATGTTTCTCTATTTATATTTCTTTTATTGTATATTCGCAATAAATAAAGGAGGTAAAGATGAAAAAAGTATTTTATTTTCTATTCGTGGTTATATTATTCGTAAACGGTTACAGCATACCGTGTAATGCCCAGAACAAAAAGACAGCTAAGATTGAGAAATACAACAAGCTGGCTCAACAAGTCAAGGACTCTGTCAACAACAGGCATTTCACTGTTAATGTAAACATGGCATATCCACAATCTCACCGTGCCATCAATCTCACGAGTATGTACTCTGTACGGATATCAGGTGATAGTATTATCTCGTATCTGCCTTATTATGGCAGGGCGTATAACGTTCCCTATGGTGGAGGAAAAGCTCTGAACTTTACCGGAAAGATATACAATTACACGGCCGTACGCAATAAGAAGAATATGACGCGCATAACGTTAAACGTAAAGACTGATGAGGACACCTATAAATATTCGTTGGAAATATTCGATAATGGAAGTACCTCTATAGATGTTTCATCCAACCAAAGGCAATACATCAGTTTCAGCGGTGATATGATTACGAAATAAGTTGATGCCATAGTCGTCACCAGGACGACTACGGCAAACAACATTAACCTATCAAAATGACTTAATCATCATTATACTTGATAAGCAGGAACTCTATCACATCACTGTGAAAGAAACTGTCTTAAGATTACTGCTATTCGGCCCTATCATAAGATCGAAGGTGCCGGGGTCTAATATGTATTCAAGATTATAGTTATAATACTTAAGAAGTTCGGGGGTAATCTGGAATGTCACGTCTTTACTCTCACCTGCAGAAAGGTGAATACGCTGAAATCCTTTTAACTCTTTTACAGGTCTTGATATTCCTGCTACTTGATCATGGATATACAACTGTACTATTTCATCTCCATCTCGGCTACCGGTATTCTTAACGTTTATGGTAGCTTTTATACTTCCATCAGAAGCCATCTTGTCACTGCTCAAACGGATATCACCATACTCAAAGGTTGTATAACTGAGTCCGTAACCGAATGGATATAATGCATCATTACGGACATCAAGATAATTGCTTGCATATTTACGGAATTCCTTGGTTCCATCAGGAACAGGTCTGCCGGTTGGAAGGTGGTTATAATACAATGGTTCCTGACCTGTAGACTGAGGCAGGCTGACTGTAAGTTTTCCACTTGGATTGACATCTCCAAAGAGTACATCACTTATGGCATCAGCTGTCTCACTGCCACCAAACCATACATTCATGATGGCATTAACATGTTCGCTCTCCCACTTCAGTACTGTAGCACGGCCTGAGAAGTTAAGAAGTACGACAGGCTTGCCTGTAGCTACCAAATCGCGGAGCAATGACATCTGTACATCAGGGAGTTCCAGATTAGAACGGCTTGAACTCTCGCCCGACATATCTGCACATTCTCCCATAGCTGCTATTATCACATCAGACTGATTTGCTATCTGCAAAGCTTCGGCCTTAAGTTTCTTATCATCACCACGTGGAATAGTCTTACCAAACTCAGCGGCCTTTTGCAAAGCCTCATCAGCAGTAAGATTACTGCCTTGGGCATATAGCAGATCTGCCTTTCCGGCTACAGCACGCTCAAGTCCTTCTTTCAAGGTTGAATATTTGTCGGGTGTATACGAAACGCACCATGTACCGGCCATATTTGCCCTTGTATTGGCAAGAGGTCCTATCAATGCTATCTTGCCTTTCTTCTGAAGAGGAAGGACATTGCCTTCATTCTTAAGCAAGACGAATGACTCGGTAGCCAGGCTACGGGCTATCGCTCTGTTTTGAGCTGTAAAGATATCACGTTTACGGCGGCTGGCATCAAGATACTTATAAGGATCTTTGAACAGGCCCAACTTATATTTAGCTTCCAGTACACGTCTGCATGCTGTATCAATATCTGCCAAAGTAACTTTACCCTCTGATAATGATTTCTCTAATGTACCAACAAAGCCTTGTGTACACATATCCATGTCTGTACCTGCCTTTAGGGTCATGGCCGAACAGTCCTGTAAATTGCCCAAGCCATGATTGATCATCTCTCCGATAGAACCATAATCGGTAACAACAAAACCATTGAAATGCCATTGATTACGAAGAACATCATTAAGCAGCCATTTGTTGGCTGTTGCAGGTATACCGTCGACAAGGTTGAATGATGACATTACACTGCCTACTCCGGCTTCAACAGCTGCCTTATATGGTGGAAAATATTGATTGTACATCCTGATACGGCTCATATCCACCGTGTTATATTCTTTTCCTGCTTCAACAGCTCCATAAAGAGCAAAATGCTTGAGACAGGCCATTATATTCTCTTTACTGCTATAATCGCCCTGATATCCACGTACCATAGCTTCTGCTATACGTGAACCCAGATATGGATCTTCGCCTGAGCCTTCGCATACACGGCCCCAACGTGAATCTAATGCTATATCCACCATCGGACTGTATGTCCAGTTGATGCCATCTGCACTAGCCTCTTTGGCTGCTGTACGGGCGCTATGCTCTATAGCA